>NZ_FNSR01000001.1:0-618152 GCF_900104845.1 Paraburkholderia caballeronis
TCGTCAGCTCGCAGGCCTTCGCGCGCCAGGTCGATGCGCTCGGCCTCGATCCGCACAAGACGCCGCCGCCCGACCTTGCGCTCCAGTTGCGCACGTGGCTCGCGAACGATCTCGAACAGACGTTCCCGACCGTGTTCGCCGATGCGACGCTCGCGACGTCGGCCGTCTATCACCTGACCGACGATCTGTGGGCGCTGCCCGCGTTCGAAGCGTTCGGCCGCGCGCACGGCGCGAACGCGCTCGCCGTCGTGTACGACTCGCATGCGGTGCGCGAGAAAGGCAAGACCGAACCATCGCCGAACCAGCCGGCCGTGGACCGGCTGACCGGCCTCGCGCAGCTTTTCGGGCGCGACAGGACGCACATCATGCACAACAAGTTCATCGTCGCCGACGCAAGCGACGGGCGCGACGCGCCCGCGCGGGTGCTCGCGGGCTCCGCGAACTTCACGACCGAAGGCATCACCGAACAGGCGAACGTGCTTCACCTGCTCGACTCGCCGGCGCTCGCGACGCTGTACGACGATCGCGCCAAAGCGCTCGCCGCGAACCCGACCATCGCGCAGACCGCCGCACTGCCGACCGACGACAGCGCGACGCCCAGCAACGGCTGGTCGACGCCGGTGCAGATCGGCCGCGCGGCGGTGCGCGTGTGCTTTTCGCCGGAGCCGCGCAACCGCCGGCTGCAGATCGACACGATCGTCGATACGATCCGCAAGGCGAAACATTCGGTCGTGTTCTGCCTGTTCATGCCGACCGACGAACCGTTGCGCGACGCGTGCTTCGACGCGGGCGACAAGGGGCTGATGATGTTCGGCCTCGTGAACCACATCAGCGCGAAGTCCGCGCAGACCACGGAGCAGGAACAGAAGGACGGCAAGCAGCCGGACACCGCCGCGCTCGCGAATCTCGCGCTGTATCACCGCAGCAGGACGAATCGCGACGTGATCGACGCCGAATATTTCTCGCCCGCGACGACACCCGAGGGCTTCGAGCCCGAGCTTCAACTGTTCCCCGGCGAGAAACCGCCGCCGTACGCGCCGGTAATCATCCACCACAAGTTCATCGTGATCGACGCGGAAGGCGACGACCCGGTCGTCTATACCGGGTCCGCGAACATGAGCAACAATTCCGAGCACTACAACGACGAAAACCTGCTGGAGATCCGCGACGGGCGGATCGCCGCGATCTATCTTGCCGAGTTCCTGCGCCTTTACGAACACTACCGGGCGCGCGCGATCGGCATCGAACAGCAGCGGCGGCATACGGTGACGCGACTGCAACTGCAGGCCGACCGCGGCTGGGCCGACAAATACTACAAAGCGGGCAGTCCCGAGGAAAAGGCCCGCGTCGCGCTGGCTTCGGACGCCGGCGACGCGTGATCGCGCGGGCGGCGTACTCGCCACTGCATCGCGTGAACGATCTCGCTGGTTGAACCCTCGTCGGGCAGCGGCGAGAGACGGTGCACCGTTTCCGCGCCCTGCCCGCCTCTCCTCTCCAGCCGCGATGGTCGTTCGCGCCAATGTATACGGCGAGATATGACGCAACGCACCAACGCCACAGCGCCTCAATTTGCCCGCGGAAAAAACTGTAACCCCGCATCGACGGTCGAACTGTAATCACCATTGCGCGCACTGCTACGTATTCTGCGCAGACATCTGCCATGCATCGCCGCCGCGAAAATCGGGTAGCGACAGCGTGGCGAACGGAGACTGCCCATGCGGACCGAAGCCTGTGACGTCAGCACCCGCGACCCGCGCCCGAACGCGCCGCGCCTGCTCGAAGACGAAGACGTGTGGAGAGAAATGCCGTGTCGCCACGGCCTCGCGTCGGCGTCCGGCGTCGTGGTCGGACACTGGACCGACGGCCGGACCGCGCGGCGCGAACTGACCGCCCCCGTATTCGAGCGCCACTACACGGTCAGCGTCCTGCTCGGCCGCGCGACGGTCGATTGCTACAAGGACGGCCGGCTGCTCGACCGCGGCACGGGCGGCCTGGGCGGCCTTCAGTTGACCGGCCCCGGCGAACAGGTGACGTGCAGTTTCCGCGGCGCGAACGAAGCGATTCACGTGTTTTTCCCGGACGAGCTGATCGAAGCGCAGTACGACGCGCTGCGCGGTCATGGCGCCGCGCTGCGCCTCGAAGACCCCGCGTTTCGCGTCGATGCCGCGCTTGCGCCGATCGCGCAGTCGCTCGCGGCGACGCAGCGCGACAGCGAACGCAACGTCGAGCGCGACGAGCGTCTGGTGCTCGCGATCCTGCGCCACGTGCTGTCGCGGTATGCACACGAGCCGGCGCGCACATCGTCGATTCGCGGACTGTCGCCGTCGCGGCTGCGGCGCGTCTTCGACTACATCGACGCGAATCTCGCCGAGCCGATCACGCTGCAGGACATCGCGCGCCATTCGGGCTTGAGCCGCATGCACTTCGCCGCGCAGTTCCGGCTCGCGACCGGCGCGACGCCGCACGCGTTCCTGCGGGCGCGGCGCATCGAGCACGCGAAGCTGTTGATGATGCGCGACATGCCGATCATCGACGCTGCGCTCGCGGCCGGTTTCCAGGGACAGGCGCATTTCACGACCGTGTTCCGCGAACTGAACGGCCTGCCGCCCGCGCGCTGGCTGGAACAGCAACGGCGCGCCGCCGCGACGCATTGAACGTCGCCGCGACGGCGCGTGGGTATCGCTGGTTATCTTTCGCTCAACCGAAGGACCCGGCGCAAGCGCCGCGCCCTTCGTGTGCCCTTCGTGTAAAGCGGAATCAGTCGAGCTTGTACGACCCCGCGCCGGTGCCGGCGAGATTGCCGCCATCGACGATCAGATACTCCGGCCGGATCGGCTTCCGGTCGAGGAAGCATTGCAGGATTTCGAGCGTGCCGGCCGCATAACGATGCTGCGCGGACAGCGACGTGCCCGAAATGTGCGGCGTCATCCCTTCGTACGGCATCCGGCGCCACGGGTGATCGACCGGCGCCGGCTGCGGATACCAGACGTCGCCCGCATAACCCGCGAGGCGGCCCGACTCGACGGCGCGCACCACCGCGTCGCGATCGCACAGCTTGCCGCGCGCGGTGTTGATCAGATACGCGCCGCGCTTCACCAGTTCGAACATCCGGTCGTCGAACATGTGCTCCGTCGACGGATAAAGCGGCGTCTGCAGGTTGATTACGTCGCATACCTTCACGAGCGACTGCGGCGTCTCGTGATACGTGAGGTTCAGTTCGGCCTCGATCTGCGGCGACAGCCGGTGCGGGTCGTAGTAGTGCAGATGGACGTCGAACGGCTTGAGCCGGCGCAGCACCGCGAGGCCGATGCGGCCCGCCGCGATCGTGCCGAAGTGCATCCCTTCGAGGTCGTAGCTGCGCGTCACGCAATCCGCGATGTTCCAGCCGCCGTTCACCGCGAACTGATGCGACGGCAGGTAGTTGCGCACCAGCGACAGCGTCATCATCACCACGTGCTCGGCCACGCTGATGCTGTTCGAGAACGTGACTTCGGCCACCGTGACGCCGCGCGCGGCCGCCGCCTTCAGATCGACGTGATCGGAGCCGATGCCGGCGGTCAGCGCGAGCTTCAGCTTCTTCGCCTTCGCGATCCGCTCCGGCGTCAGATACGCCGGCCAGAACGGCTGCGAGATCACGATGTCGGCGTCGGGCAGGTGACGCTCGAAGGTCGAATCGACGCCTTCCTTATCGCTCGTGACGACCAGTTCGTGGCCGTGGCTTTCGAGGTACTTCCGCAGACCCAGTTCGCCGGACACGCAGCCGACCAGGTCGCCGGGCTTGAACCCGAGTTCGCCTTCCGGCGACGGCACCGTCTGGCCGTTCGGATAACCTTTGATGACCGGGATGTCGTCGCGCGCGTATTTCGGCGGATAACCGGTTACCGGATCGGGATAAAGCACGCATAGAACCTTTGCCATGTTCGTCTCCTTGAGTGATAGAGGTCGGGCGAGTGCCGAGTGGACTACACCGACAGTCTGCGTTTCGCTTCGGGAGAGTTATTTCGAAATCGCACGGTTTGGAGTGGATGCCGAACCTTCGCGTGATGCGGATGGAGCCGACGAAGGGCTACAACGGCGGCGGTGAGACGCGACCGGTTAGCGTGCCTGCCGATGCGACGGCGCATCGGCTCAATGCGAGGCCGATGTTCCTTCGCTCAACGGAAAGACGCGTATCGCGCTCGTTGCACCCGCGCCCTTCACGCGATCGACTGCGTAGAGCGTGTGGTGTGCGTCGTCCACCGCCACGCCGCGCGCCTCGCTGAAGTCGTCGGCGAGTGTCGTGACGGCGCCATCCGGCGCGATGCGGCAAAGGCCATGGTCGCCGCACTTCGTGTACAGCGCGCCGGCGTGATCGACCGCGAGCAGATCGGGGCCGTCGACGTGCGCGAATGCAACCCCTGCGCTGGCGGGCGACCGCGCCGCGAGCAACGCCGGCAGACCGTAACGCAGGATGACGCCGCTCGCCTGATCCGAGACGAACAGCGTATCGCCGCCGACCGCGATCCCGACCGGCTTCGACAGTCCGACGATCAGGTCGCGCTCCGTCGCCGCGTGCGTGTCGTCGTCGTAGGTGACGACACTCACGCCGCCCGCGTTCGGCTGGCTGCCGCTCTTCACGAACCAGCTCGACAGCGCGCGGCGCGGCCCGAGCGATACGAGGCCGAGCCTGCGCCGCTGCGGCGCGAGTCCGGTCAACACCGACGCATCGCCCGATGCGGAAACCGAGACCAACGCGCCGGCGCTGCCGAAACCAAAGCGTGCGACGAGCAGCGTGTCCTGTCGAGCGAACGCCGGTTGACTCAACGCGTTCGGCTGCCCCGGCACGGCGGGAACCGTCGCATAACGCGCGAACGTCGCGTGATCGGACGACCACAGCACCGCATTGTCGCGATCGTCGGTGATGAACAACGCGCCGTCGCCCGGCCGCACCGCGATCCCGTTCGGCTGCGCAGCGACGCCGATGCTTGCGGACGTGGCGCGCGGCGGCGCAGAACCGCAACCGGCAACGAACACAGCAGCAGTCGCAACAACGACGCTTGCCCGAACCACGCGCGCGCGGACACTCCGCACGATCACGCACAGCGACATGTGCGACTCCCATCAGACGGTTTGCGATGCGATGTACCGGCGTGCCTGCCGCTACGGCAACCCGGCTGGCGATCCAGTCGACGTCCCGCGCACGCGACAACCGCTGCCGTACGCGGAGCATCCAGCGGATTCTACCCGTTATATCCGTTGTAATATTTCGCTGGTTCGATATCGCTTTTCTTTCGAAGAGGGCCTTCCCATCATGCGAGCTTTCGTTGTCCGTCCGCTGAAGCGGACGCTGTTTGTGATCGGCGCTACCCTGCTCGTCGCGAGCGCGAATGCGCGCGCCGACGAACTGATCGTGTCGGCCGCGGCGAGCCTCATCAACGCGTTCAAGGCGATCGGCGACGCGTACGAGCAGCAGCATCCCGGCACGAAGGTGTTGCTGAACTTCGGCGCATCGGACGTGCTGATGCAGCAGATCGTCAAGGGCGCGCCGGCGGACGTGTTCGCGTCCGCCGACCAGAAGGCCATGGACAAGGCGGTCGCGGAGAAGGTCGTCGATCCCGCGACGCGCCGCGACTTCGCGACGAACGCGCTCGTGCTGATCGTGCCGGCCGACAGCCGCTTCGCGCCGGCCACGCTGAACGATCTGACGTCGGCGGACGTGAAGCGCATCGCGTTCGGCGACCCGGCGTCGGTGCCGATCGGCCGCTATGCGCAGGGCGCGTTGCAGGCCGCCGGCGTATGGGACGCGGTCAACGCGAAGAGCGTGCTCGCGTCGAACGTGCGGCAGAGCCTCGATTACGTGTCGCGCGGCGAAGTGGACGCCGGTTTCGTGTTCGCGACCGACGCCGCGATCATGCCGGACCGCGTGAAAGTCGCGCTGACCGTGCCGACGCAAACCGCCGTGTCGTATCCGATCGCGCTCGTCGAGGGCAGCCGCCACGCGAACGACGCGAAGGCGTTCATCGCCTACGTGCTGTCGCCCGACGGCCAGGCCGTGCTCGCGAAATACGGCTTCAAGCCGGCGGCCGGCGCGCACTGATCCGCGCCCCCCGAGGAGACGCCCGCTCATGGAACACGCATGGATGATTCCGTTGTGGCTGTCGCTGAAGGTGGCCGGCTGGGCGACCGCGCTGAACGTCGTGTTCGGCGTCGCGATCGGCTACGCGCTGTCGCGCTGGCGCTCGCCCGCGCGCGACGTCGTCGATTCGCTGCTGACGCTGCCGCTCGTGATGCCGCCGACCGTGCTCGGGTATTACTTGCTCGTGCTGCTCGGCCGGCGCGGTGTGATCGGACGATGGCTCGACAGCATCGGCATCCAGCTCGTGTTCACGTGGCAGGGCGCGGTGATCGCGTCGATGATCGTCGCGTTTCCGCTCGTGCTGAAGTCCGCGCGCGCGGCGTTCGAATCGGTCGATCCGCAACTGGAGCGCGCCGCGCGCACGCTCGGCATCAGCGAGGCGGCGATCTTCTTTCGCGTGACGCTGCCGCTCGCGACGCGCGGACTGCTCGCCGGCACGCTGCTCGCGTTCGCGCGGGCGCTCGGCGAATTCGGCGCGACGCTGATGGTCGCGGGCAACCTGCCGGGCCGCACGCAGACGCTGTCGGTCGCGATCTATGCAGCGGTGCAGGCCGGCGACGACAGCACCGCGAATTTCCTCGTGCTCGTCACGTCGGTCGTCTGCGTCGTCGTGCTGCTGCTTGCCGGCCGGCTGGTTCCGCAGCCTTCGGTCGCGACCGCGCGTTGAGATGACGCTGACCGTCGCGATCCGCAAGACGCTCGATACGGCCGGCCGCCGTTTTGCGCTCGACATCGCGTTCGAGACGACGGCCCGGCGCGTCGTGCTGTTCGGTCCGTCGGGATCGGGCAAGACGCTGACATTGCAGGCGATCGCGGGTCTGCTGCGCCCCGACGAAGGCGTGATCCGGTTCGAGGAGCGCGCGCTGTTCGATAGCGGCGGCGGCGTCGACCTGAAGCCGCAGGCGCGCAGGGTCGCGTATCTGTTTCAGGACTATGCGCTGTTTCCGCATCTGAACGTGCGGCAGAACATTGCGTTCGGGCTGTGGCGCGGCTGGCTCAATCCGTCGCGGCGCGATGCGCATCCGGATGTCGAGTATTGGCTCGATGCGCTGGAGTTGCGCGGGGTGGCGCAAAGTCATCCTGTGCATCTTTCGGGTGGACAGAAGCAGCGGGTGGCGCTGGCGCGCGCGCTCGTGGCGCGGCCGCAGATGCTGTTGCTCGACGAGCCGTTTTCCGCACTGGATCAGGCGCTGCGGGTGAGGATGCGGGAAGAGCTTGCCGCTTTACAGGCGCGGCTCGATATTCCGATGGTGCTGATCAGCCACGATCCCGAGGATGTGGACGTGTTCGGGGAGGAGGTTGTCAGAGTGGTGGATGGGCGCGTGGAGAGCGGCGGGAGGGTTGTGGTGGGCGGTGGGGTTTGGGCGGGAAGGTAGGGGTGTTGGCGAGATTGAGTGCGGCGGCGCGCCTCGTCTGATAACCCCTGACGGGAACGGAAGCGCCCTCGGGTTGAGGTTGTTACCGGAACCCACGATCAAAAACAAAAACCCCGCTAGCCGTACGGCTAGCGGGGTTCAGAAATACTGCTGAACTGCCTTGATGTCTGTTGGTGGAGCGGATGAGGATCGAACTCACGACCTTCGCATTGCGAACGCGACGCTCTCCCAGCTGAGCTACCGCCCCAACGAAGCAGCGATTCTAGCACAGCTTCTTCAGAATTTGCCAACCCCCAAGAACACTTATTTCGAAGACGAAGAAGGCGCCCCCGCCAGCACCCAGCTAACGACGGTCCGGATATCCGCGTCGCTCATCGCCGGATGCGACGGCATCGGAATCGCGCCCCACACGCCCGCGCCACCGTTGCGCACCTTCCCCTGCAGTTTCGCCTGCGCGGCCGGATCGCCCTTATAACGCGCCGCGATCTGCTGAAACGACGGACCCACCAGCTTGCGGTCCACGGCATGGCATCCCATGCACGCGTTCGTCCGCGCGATCGCCAGACCGTCTTCAGCCGCGACGGCCGGCTGTGCCGCCGTCAACGCAATCGCAATCGCCATCGCACCGCCGATCGACAGGACGCCCGCCGTCACTCCACGCCTGAAGAACGTCCGCATCACATCGCCTTCCCGCTGCTGCCCGGATGAACCGGCGACGAATTGATCACCGGCGCCGGCGGCTGCTGATCGATCGGCCGCGACGACACCGACGAATCCGGCACCGCGCCGACCGTCGGTTCCTCGGCCGCGTTCGCCGCAGCCGGCGCGCTGGTCGACTGCGCCGCAGCCGTTGCGGCCGCCGCCTGCTCCGGCTTGATGTACTCGAACACCTTCACGACCTGCTCGACGCCCGACACGCGGCTCGTCGCATCCGTCGCGATGTTGCCTTCGTCGACGGTCACGAGCCCCATCAGATAAACGATCCCGCGCTCGCTGACGACCTTGAAGTTGTTCGCCGAAATATCCTTGTACGCAATCAGTTCGGTCTTTACGCGCCCTTCGAGGTACGTGTCGTTCGTGCGCGACGAGAACGAGCTTGCCGGCTGCACCGCCAGTTCGTTGACGATCGCGTTCACGTTCGTGATCCCGCGCACGATCGTCTCGGCCTTCTGCTTCGACGCCAGGTCCGGCACCTCGCCGGTGAGCAGCACGCGCTGGTTGAACACCGTGACGTTCACGTGCGCGGCATCCGGCAGGTTCTTGCTGAGATCCGACAGCGCCTTCACCTGGATCTCGCGGTCCTCGGTCTGTGCGCCGACGGTGCGCCGATCGGTCGCCACGAGCGCGGTGCCGCCCGCCGCGCCCGCGAGCGCGAGCACGCAACCCTGGAGGCCCGCCGCGACGCCAGTCGCGAGGCCGATTACCAGCGTGGTTCTGGTCAGCATGCCGCTGAGGCGGAATCTGCTCATCAACTCCCTCTCCTTCGTCCTTCGGTGTCAGTCGTCGCCCAGCAGCATCGCGTCGATGCCGTCGCACAGGCAGTGGATGGTCAACAGGTGAACTTCGTGAATGCGCGCGGCCCGTGCGGACGGCACGCAGATATGGATGTCGGTATCGGTCAGCACATCGTTCGCGCGGCCGCCGCCGTCGCCGGTCAGCGCGACGACGACCATCTCGCGCTCGTGCGCGTCGCCGATCGCCGTGAGCACGCTCGCGGCATTGCCCGACGCTGAAATCGCGAGCAGCACGTCGCCCGGCTGCCCGAGCGCGCGGACCTGCTTCGCGAACGCCTGGCCGAAGTCGGCGTCGTCGGCATCGGCCAACGCCGCCGCGCCGGTGGTCAACGCGAGCGCGGGCAAACCCGGACGCTCGCGCTCGAACCGGCCGACGAGGCCGGCCGCGAAATGCTGCGCGCCGATGGCCGAGCCGCCGTGGCCGCACGCGATGATCTTGTTGCCGTTCGCGAGCGCGGCGAACATCGTGTCGATCGCTGCGGCGATCGGCATCGAAAGGGCTTCCAGGGCTTCGAGCTTGACTGCCGCGCTGTCGCGGAAGTGCTGTTGAATGCGTTCGACGGACATCGACTGTTCTATAGGTACTGCGTGGTATTGCGAAAAGGCTGCGCGTCGCGCGGTGTCCGCAAGTTTAGCGCACTCGTGCGCCGCTTCCCCCATCCGAAACGGCGCACAGCGTCAACGATCGTCCGCGCGGAACGCGTCGCGCAGCCACACGAGCCGGCCGCTGTCGAATGCGATCACATCGAAGCGGCACGCGGGCATTTCATCCGCATATCCGGCGAGAAAGTGCTGCGCGGCATGGAGCAGCCGCCCTCGCTTGCGCCACCCGACGCTCGCCGCCGCGCCGTCGTAACCGCGCCGCGTGCGGGCGCGCACTTCGACGAACACCAGTGTGCCGTCCGGCTCGCGCATCACGAGATCGAGTTCGCCGCCGCGGCAACGCACGTTGCGCGCGACGAACCGGAGACGCTGACGCTGAAGGAATTCGAGCGCGCGCGCCTCGAAGCGTGCGCCGACGGCGTTGGACCCGCCGCGCCCCTTAAAGTTGTCGCGGGTGCAAGAAGGATCGGCTCGCGCCGATGCCCGGGTCGCCGCATCGGGCGCAAACGGCGCACGGCGTTTGCCGCCACTCGACGTCATCGCGTCGCTCCACGCCGCGCGCCGATGCGATGGCGCCGCGCGAGGTCCGACCCGCGCGACGTCGCATGGCACAATGTCGGCCTCGTTCTCACCGCTCGCGCGTTCCGCGTCATGACGTCCCTCTTCGAACTCGCACAGGCCCAGCAGTACCCCGCCGCCACGCTGTACGTCGTGGCGACGCCGATCGGCAACGCAGCCGACATCACGCTGCGCGCGCTGCACGTGCTCGGCCTCGTCGATCGCATTGCGGCCGAGGACACGCGCAACACCGGTCAGCTGCTCGCGCGCTACGGGATCGACAAGCCGCTAATCGCGGTGCACGAGCACAACGAACGCGAAGCCGCGCAGCGCGTGATCGAGCATCTGCGCGCCGGCGAGCGCGTCGCATGCGTGTCGGACGCGGGCACGCCCGGCATCTCCGACCCCGGCGCAAAACTCGTCGACGCGGTGCGCGACGCCGGCTTCGAGGTCGTGCCGCTGCCGGGCGCGAGCGCGCTCGCGACGGCGTTGAGCGCGGCGGGCGACTGGGTTTCGACGTTCACGTTCGTCGGCTTCCTGCCGTCGAAGCCGAAGCAGCGCGCGGCAACGTTGCAGGCGCTCGCCGCGCATCCGCACGCGCTGGTGTTCTACGAAGCGCCGCACCGGATCACCGACACCGTGCAGGCGCTCGCGGACGCGTTCGGCCCCGCGCGCCGTCTGCTGATCGCGCGCGAGTTGACGAAGCTACACGAGTCGATTCATCGCTGCACCCTGGCCGAAGGGCCGGCGTGGCTCGCCGCCGATCCGAACCGGCAGCGCGGCGAGTTCGTGCTGGCCGTCGAAGGCGCGCCGGCGAGCGCGTCGGCCGACGACGATCACGACGCATTGCTGCGGATGCTGCTCGACGAGGTGCCGGTGAAGAGCGCGGCGAAGATCGCGTCGGCGCTGACCGGCGCGTCGCGCAACACGCTGTACGCGCGCGCGCTCGAACTGAAGGATCGGCCGGACGATGCCGGCGATTGAAAAACTGACAACCCGGGAACGACTGAAATGAAGAAGGGCCGCGCAATGCGGCCCTTCGTCGATCCGGGAGCCGGGCAATCCGCGCGCGGCGCGGCGCCGGGCAACCCGCGGTCAGTGGTCGGTGTTCGACGCGGCCGCGAGCATTTCCGCGCGCGCTTCCTTTGCTTCCTGACGCGACAGCCCTTCGATCTGCACGCGGGCGGTGCCCGCATGCTGAAGGCCGAGCATCCGGGCGGCGGCATACGACAAATCGATCACGCGGCCGCGCGAGAACGGTCCGCGATCGTTGATCTTCACGACGACCCACTTCGTGGTCGCCGGAATGCTCACCTTCACGTACGAGCCGAGCGGCAAGGACCGATGTGCGGCGGTCAGCGCATGCATGTCGTAACGCTCGCCGCTTGCGGTGCGGCGGCCGTGGAAGCCAAGGCCGTACCACGACGCACGCCCCGCCTGACGGAACGACGACACGTCGGGACCGCTTTCCGAGATCGGTTGCGCGTCCGCGAGCGACTTGTCGTTGCTCGCGTCGGACGCCGGCAGCCCGTCGAATGCGGCCGTGCCGTAGCTCGGCGGCGCGACGAGCGCGGCGCTGGTCCGGGCACTCTTCGTGCTCAATGCATTGCCATCCGCCTGGCTCTGCGGCCCGGGCGGCATGGCGCAGCCGGCGAGAATCGACACGGCTGCGAGACTCCCGAATCGTCGTCGAGAAAGTCTGAGTTTCATAAGCTGGCCATCATGTTTCGAAGCCCTCGGCGCCACTGCGGCGCGTCACTGCAAGGCTTCGGCGGTCGCGGGAACAAACGTTCCCCGCTCGCTGACGCGAGTGAGAACCGGTGCCCGGATGCGGCTTGCTGCGCCGCTACCGCTAGTTATCTTTCACGTCTGGCGCAGCCTCTTCCCCGGCAGCCTGGCCAGACCCCACGTGCCGCCATCGAACATGGCAAACAGTTCTGGCGCACCGGTCGGAAAACAGACACGGCGCACAGGAACGGCGGCGTAGGCCCCACCCAGCGTCACGGCAGCGAGGCCGTAGCAGGCGCGCGGCGCCTGGCTGGGCAAGACGTGCGGCATCGAACGGATCGACACCTGATTTGCCGTCGGACTGGTTTCCCAGCCCCCGACAGCACTGCTTGACGGCGATGACCATGCCCCGAAAAACGGGATCGCATCGCCGATTGAAGGCACGAAAATCGTGCGTGATGGGCCGCATTATACCTAAAACGAATTCCTGTCACGTCCGGGTCGGAAAAAATGCCATGATTTTTCACTATCGGCGTAACAAAGCCGTTTGCGTCGCGCGTTCGCGCACCAGGCTGCGGCGTTCGCCGGCCGGTGTCGCGCGCCGGTACAATCAGGACTTTCGCGGCGGCCGGACCCGGTCGTTCGCGAACGACGATACCCGACGATCCCCTTCCCGGCGCCCACGATTCCTCGCATGAAAGTCACGCTGATCCCCGTCACGCCGTTCCAGCAAAACAGTTCGCTGCTCGTGTGCGAGGCGACCGGGCGCGCCGCCGTCGTCGACCCGGGCGGCGATCTCGAACGGATCGAAGCCGAAGTCGCGCGGCAGAACGTGCAGATCGAAAAGGTGCTGCTCACGCATGGCCACGTCGACCACTGCGCGGGCGCCAAGGCGCTCGCGGCGCACTACGGCGTGCCGATCGAGGGGCCGCACGAGGACGAGCGCTTCTGGCTCGACATGCTGCCCGAGCAGAGCACGCGCTTCGGTTTTCCGGCGGCGCAGGCGTTCGAGCCTGACCGCTGGCTCGATGACGGCGACACCGTGCGCTTCGGCGACGAAGAACTGGAGGTGTACCACTGCCCGGGCCACACGCCGGGTCACGTGGTGTTCTTCAGCCGCGCACACCGGATCGCGCTGGTCGGCGACGTGCTGTTCGCCGGCTCGATCGGCCGCACCGATTTTCCGCGCGGCAACCACGCGGACCTGATCCGCTCGATCCGCGAGAAACTCTGGCCGCTCGGCAACGACGTGACGTTCGTACCGGGCCACGGCCCGACTTCGACGTTCGGCGCCGAGCGTCGCACCAACCCTTATGTCGCAGACGGCGTACCCGGATGAACAACGACGAAATTTACGTCAGCACGGATGTCGAAGCCGACGGCCCGATTCCCGGCCCCCATTCGATGCTGAGCTTCGCGTCCGCCGCGTACACGGCGGACAAGCGGCTGATCGCGACTTTTTCCGCGAACCTCGAACTGCTCGAAGGCGCGACGCCGCATCCAGTGCAGGCCGCGTGGTGGGAGACGCAGCCGGAGGCTTGGGCCGCGTGCCGCAAGGACCTGCAAACGCCGGAGGCGGCGATCGTCGCCTACGTCGAATGGGTCGAGGCGCTGCCGGGCAAGCCGGTGTTCGTCGCGATGCCGGCCGGCTTCGATTTCACGTACATGTTCTGGTACATGATGCGGTTCGCCGGCCGCTGCCCGTTCTCGTGGTCGGCGCTCGACATCAAGACGCTCGCGTTCGCGATGACGGGGCTGCCGTACCGCAAGTGCATCAAGCCGAGGTTCCCGAAGCACTGGTTCGACGACCATCCGCACACGCACGTCGCGCTCGACGACGCGATCGAGCAAGGGGCGCTCTTCTGCAACATGCTCGCGGACCTGCGCGCCGCGCAGGCGGCCGGTACTGTTGCGGCGGCGTCGGTAGATGGGAACGCATCAGGTCAAAACGCCGCTGACGACGTATCAAATTAGGCGATCCGTCTCGCCGAACGCGTTTCGCATTGCGTTTCGTTTTCCTGGCCTCTAACATTCGGAAATACGGCGACGCAAACGGAGGCGCAGTTGACACTCGATACGTTCTCTCAAAAGATTCTGCGTCTGCTGCAGCTCGACGCGCGCCGTTCGGTGCAGGAAATCTCCGATCAGGTGGGGCTGTCCAGCACGCCGTGCTGGCGCCGGATCAAGGACATGGAACAATCGGGCGTGATCCAGCGCTACACCGCGCTGCTCGATCGCGAAAAGCTGGGCCTGCACGTGTGCGCGCTCGCGCACATTCATCTGACGCGGCACACCGAAGGCGGCGTCGAGGAATTCGAGCGGGAAATCGCCACTTGCCCGGAAGTCACCGAGTGCTACAGCACGACCGGCGAGTCGGATTACATCCTGAAGATCGTCGCGCCGGACATCAAGTCGTACGACGCCTTCCTGCACGAGCGCATCTTCCGCATCCCGGCGGTCGCGCAGGTGCGCACGAGCGTCGTGCTCCGCGAGATCAAGTTCGATACGCAGTTGCCGCTTTGAACTGAGCCGCCACCGCGCCGGTCACGACCGCGTGTCGTGCGCGGGGTGCGGCGGGCGAACGCCGTCGCGCCGCCCCTCCCCTTCGCCGCGAACGCGCAGCAGCACGTCCAGCCGCCGCGCGCCGACGCTGCGCTTCAGCGCATCGAGATCGACGTCGCCAAGCCCACGCCGTGCGTCGCCGTCCGCGTCGAGAAGCGTCACTTCCGCGTCGAGGCCGGTACTCAGGTAATGCAGCGTGACCGCGGCAACGCCGACGCCATGCTCGCCGAACGCGGCGCGCAGCCGCGCGGCCACGTCGCTGCGCGGCGGCAGGCCGGCGACGGAGCGCACGTGCATGTCGTCCTCCGGATCGACGTGGATCAGCGCATCGAACACGCGCGGATCGGTCAGCACCCGCGCCCGCGCGGACTCCGCGATGTAATGCCCTTCGGACACCGAGATCAGCGGATCGACGAGAATGTGCGCGTCGACGAGCGCGAGGTCGCCGGTCTTGCGGGTGCGCATCTCGTGCACGTCGAGCACGCCCGGCGTGCCGAGCAGCAGTTCGCGCAGATCGGCGGTCGTCGCGGTGTCGAGCGCGCGGTCGGACAGGTCCTGCAGCGCGTCCCAGCCGAACACCCAGCCCATCCGCGCGACCATGAAGCCGACGATCGCCGCGGCGATCGGATCGAGCAGCCGTACGCCCGCGAGACTGCCGACGATGCCGAGCGCCACGACGAGCGACGACGCCGCGTCCGAGCGCGCATGCCACGCGTTCGCGATCAGCATCGCGGAGCGCACGCGCTGCGCCTCGCGCAGCATGTAGCGAAACAGCGCCTCCTTCGACACGAGCACGAACAGCGCGACCACGAGCGCGCTCGCATGCAGCGGCGGAATGTCGTCGAGATTCGCGAGCCGCGTGCCGGCCCGCCATAACATTCCGACGCCGACGGTTATCAGCAGTGCGCCGAGAAATAATGAAGCAACCGTTTCATAACGGCTGTGACCGTAATTGTGGTCTTCGTCCGGCTGCGCGCCGCTATGCCGATTGGCCAGCAAAACGACGAAATCGGATATCAGATCGGCAAACGAATGGACGCCGTCGGCGATCAGCGCCTGCGAATGCGCAAACACGCCGACGACCATTTGCAGCACCACGAGTACCGAATTGACGACGATGCTGACGAACGTACTCCTGCGTGCAACCTGGTGCTTGTCTGGCAGCTCGCCGGCGACGGATGAAGGCATGTGAAAGAAATACCGGATTCAAAGTACCCCGGATTGTAGCGGCGATTGGCGGCATTATCCTGAATGCCCACAAAAATCTCTTTAAAATCAGACCACTACAAGAACACGACGCATTCGTATTCACGCGACAGCGCGTGTCGCTGCTTCGTCGACAGACAATAAAAAACCGCGTGCCTGACGGCCACGCGGTTTTTTGTAGGAAAACGGACGACAAATACTGGGATTCGTCCGAATCGCTTACGGGTTATTTCTGGATAAGAAATTTTTCGCGATCTTTGCCGGCAATCCAGCGCGGCGGCTTACCACGGCCGGACCACGTGCTGCCGCTATCGGGGTCGCGGTATTTCGGAGCGACGCTCGCCCGTGCGCGGGAAGAAGCCTTGGCGTTCTTGCTGCGTCCGCCGCCGAGTTCGGCGAGCGTGATGCCATAGTCGGCCATTTTCTGCTTGATTTCATCGAGGACCTCGGCGTATTCGCGCGCCTTGGCCTCTTCAATCTGCTTCTCCAGTTTTTCGCGCTGGGCGAGAAGTTCCTTGTAGGAAGACATGATGTCCCTTGTGGTTTCGATTAATTGGCTACCAGTCTCTCGCCGGTATGCCGATCACCTGATAGTTGCACCGCCTCGGAATTTCGGGGGAGATTAGCACAAAATTGAAATGCTGGAAAAGTTACGAAGCGCAAAAAATAATAAATTGTTTTTCGAACGCACCGCCTTCGCATAGCGAACAGCCCCTCCGGCATTTTTTGCTGTTCGCAGATTCCTTAAAGAGGTGACGCGCATGTTAATGCCCGATCGGAGTAATTGGCAGCCGATGATAATTAATCCTGTGAACAGGCGTTAACATTTCATCGTGTGACAGCTTCGCCCGTCATTCATTCGCGCCGAATCGGCCGCTTGCCATTTCACGGTCGCCGGGATGAATTCCGGCGCGGTGGCACCGCCGCCGGCTCATTTATCAGGTTTTGCATTGGCCAATGCATTCGGCAAGCGCGTCGCGCAATGACGCGTCGTCGAGTTTCGGTCCGTCGAATTCGAAACGCGTGCGCGCGCCGTCAATCGTCAGATCGGCGCCGTATCGATCCACGCCTAGCGGGACCAGCCGGCCGGTGCGCGCCGGATGCGCTTCGAAGAACCGCAACAGGTCGTCCTCGGCCGCCGCCGACAACGGTTCGAGCGAATCCAGCTCCGAGCCGTCGAGCCAGCCCATCGCACCGAACCCGCCGATATAACGCACCCGCTCGACGTGCATCACCCAGAACGTGAAGTCGCCGAGCGCGAGATAGCGCCGTGCGTCCGGCTGGTAGCGCAGATAACGGCGCGCGACGTCGGGGCCGCCGCCGTCCTCCACCGGCTCGAACAGCCCGAGCAGCGTGGCCCGCTGACCTTCGAGCACGTTGCCGTCCGACGCATGGGCGACGAGAAACCCCGCGCGCGGATCGCCGTGCAGGTTGCGCGTGTGTTCGGCGAGTCGGCTCACGAGGATCACCGGACGGTGCCGCGCGTCCGGCGCGAACGGCAGCAGCGTCGGATACGGGAAACCGTGCGGATCGCGCGCGTGGGTCGCAAGCGTACCGGTCGACGGCTGATGCAGCAGATGCAGCAGGGCGTGAGCAGATATCTTCAAGTGCGCGTCCTCTTTTTCCCGCCCGCAGTGGGCGCGTTCGTCGATCGCCATGCCGGCGCGGCGTGGTGTGGGGTGGCGCGGCAATCCAGCCCGCCGCCCGGCGTACCGATATTAGTGCAGCGCGGCAACGCCTGCTCCAGCGTGGGCGAGGCGGCTTCGCTAGAATCATCTGCTTTCATTCGCCTTCCTCCGCCAGGAAACCCTGTGTCCGATCGTTCGACCGACTCCCCCCTCGCCGTTCCCGCTCCCGCCGAAGTCCATCGCGCGCTGCCCGTCGCGACCCGCAACCGCGCGCGTATCGCGACGATGGCGCTCTTCTTCGTCGCCGGGATGATGTACGCGTCGTGGGGCGTGCACGTGCCGACGGTGCGCGACCGCTTCCACCTGAGCCCCGCGCTGCTGTCGTATGCGCTGTTCGCGGTCGCCGGCGGATCGATCGCCTCGATGACGTCGATCGGCGGCTGGATCGCGCGGGTCGGCACGCGGCGCGCGTGTCTCGCCGGCGGCCTCACGCTGTCGATCAGCGGCGCGCTGATCCTCGTCGTGCCGACCTACGGGCTGCTGCTCGCCGTGCTCGCGCTGTTCGGCGTCGGCATGGCGACGCTCGACGTCGCGATGAACGCCGAGGCGAGCGCGGTCGAAGAGGCGCTCGGCCGGCCGATCATGTCGTCGCTGCACGGGATGTTCAGCCTCGGCGGGATGGCCGGCGCGGCGGTCGGCGGCGCGCTGCTCTCGCGCGGCATGGCGCCGGCGCTGCATCTCGCGCTCGCGTCGTCGCTCAACGCGCTCGTGCTGATCGTGTCGTGCCCGGCGGTCCTGCCTCACGTGCCGCACGCGGCGCACGCGGACGCGTCGAAGTCCGGCAACCGCTGGCGCACGCCCGCGCTGTGGGCGCTCGGCGCGATCGCGCTGATCGCGCTGATCGCCGAAGGCGCGATGTACGACTGGGCGACCGTTTACATGCGCGACGTCGTGGTGGCGACCCCCGCGGTCGCGAGCGCCGCATACGCGGCGTTCTCGGGCGGAATGGCGGCCGCGCGTTTCGCCGGCGATGCGGTGCGCGCGCGTTTCGGCGCGCCGCAGCTGGTGATGGCGAGCGCGTCGCTCGCGTGCGTGGGGATGATCGGCGCGCTGCTGCTGCCGTACCCGGTCGCCGCGCTGACGGGCTTTACGCTGATGGGGCTCGGCCTCGCGAACATGATGCCAGTGCTGTTCGCGGCCGCCGCGCGCGTGAAGGGGATCCACGCGGCCGAAGGACTCGCGCACGTCGCGGGCATCGCGTACGTCGGGCTGCTGCTCGGGCCGGTGGTCATCGGCGGCGTCACGCAGGTCACGACGCTGCCGATCGGCCTGTCGGTCGTCGCGCTGTGCGCGGCGGTGGTCGCGGTGGCCGGACCGAAGGTGCTGGCGCGGCTGGGCATCTGACGGCCGCGTTGGCGCGGCGCCGCGGGCGCTTCGATGTCCGCTCGATGCCGCGCGGCCCTCGCGCCGCCATGCCGGAACCACGGCGCTGACCGGCAATCGGGAAACGACCCGGAAACACCATAAACAACCCACAAACGAAAAAGCCCCGGGCATCCGCCCGGGGCTTTCGTCATTGCGCGTTCGCCGCGTCGATTACATCTCGACGACGTCGAGCAGCGTCTTCTTGCCCGCCTTGTAGTTGTACAGCGAGATCACGCCGTGCTTCAGGTCGCCCTTCGCATCGAACGTCGTTTCGCCGATCACGCCCTTGTAGTCGGTCGACGGCATCGCAGCCAGGATCTTCGCCGGATCGGTCGAGTTCGCGCGCTTCATCGCATCGACGATGATGTACACCGCGTCATACGTGAACGGCGCGTAGATCTGGATCGGCTGGCCGAAACGCTTCTGGTACTTCGCCTGGAACGCTGCGCCGCCCGCCATCTTTTCGAGCGCCATGCCAGCTTCCGAGCACACGATGTTGTCGGTCGCGTCGCCAGCGAGGTCCGACAGTTTGTCGGTACAGACGCCGTCACCCGCGAGCACCTTCGCGCGCAGGCCGAGCTGCTTCGCCTGCTTCGCGAACGGGCCGCCGGTCGCATCCATGCCGCCGTACATGATCGCGTCGGGGTTTTCGCCCTTGATCTTCGTGAGAATCGCGCGGAAATCGACAGCCTTGTCGTTCGTCGCGTCGTGCGACACGACGTTCATGCCGAGCGACTTCGCGGTCTTCTCGAATTCGTTCGCGAGACCCTGACCGTAGGCGGTCGAGTCGTCGACGATCGCGACGCTCTTCACCTTCAGGCCCTTCGACGCGTAGTTCGCGAGCGCCGGACCTTGCTGCGCATCGGTCGCGACGACGCGATACGTCGTCTTGAAGCCTTGCTGCGTGTACGCCGGGTTCGTGGCCGACGGCGAGATCTGCACGATGCCCGCATCGCTGTAGATCTTCGATGCCGGGATCGACGTACCCGAGTTCAGGTGGCCGACCACCGCGACGACCTTGTCGTCGACGAGCTTCTGCGCGACCTGCGTGGCAGTACGCGGGTCGGCCGCGTCGTCCTGCGGGTCCAGCTGGAGCGTGACCTTCTGGCCGTTGATCGTCAGACCCTTCGCGTTGATTTCCTCGACGGCAAGACGCGCGCCGTTTTCGTTGTCCTTGCCAAGGTGGGCAATACCGCCGGTCAGCGGCGCAACGTGACCGATCTTGATGACCTCATCGGCAACAGCCCCCGTAGCGAGCGACGCGAACAGCATGGCTGCGGCGCTGATCGGCAGCAGCTTTTGAAGCTTGATATTCATGTAAGTCTCCAGTTTCAAACCCAAAACCAACGTAATCGCCCTGTGCTCCCGCGCCCCGAACGTGTCGCTCCCCGTGCGGACGACCACGCAGGATGCATCCTTGATGCACCTGGCCAGCATGGCGCAACGCCCGTTTGTGGCAGGCCGCCCGTCCATACTTGCGCGCAAGTGTAGGCGATCAAATTAATTTGGGGGACTTTTTTCAGATATTGGTGTGAGTACCAATGGAGATTGCGCAAAAGGCCGTCCAGCGGGGCTTTTGCGGCGTAAAACGTTGTGCGGCAAAGGGTTAGGTTGGCTGGGCAAAAGCCGCGAACGAGGTCGGGGAGAGACTCGCCCGCGCTATTTAGAGAGAACATCCAGGGACGGTGGCCGGGACGCGCGGCGTGCGGGCGTCCCTGTCCCTTTTCCCGCGCTTCGTCGCGACGATGATGGCGGCCGGAGAAGATCGCCGGACGGCGCGGCTTCGCGCCGCTCCCGCTCCGCCCGCACCATGTTCCGCCGCAGTCGACTAGCTCCGCGGCAACCCCGCCAGCACCGCATGCAACTCGCGTTCGAGCGCATCGACAAGCGCCGCCGCGCCGATCCCCGCGTCGCGCCCGCGGCCGAGCGGCGCACCCTGCCCGGACCACAGCGACAGGTAATCGCCGTCGTTCGCGCGCGACGCGTTCTGCCGCAGTTCCTGCGTCAGCGCGTTCTGCACCGGATACGGCGCGACGTCGTCGGCGCGTCGTTCCAGATGCTCCATCAGCGGATTGCGGATCCCGCGCGCGTGACGCCCGGTGATCGCGCGCGTGACCGACGTCGCGGTGTCCGACGACGCGCGCACCCGCGCCTTCCAGTCGGCCGGTATCGCGCTCTCCGCACAGGTCAGGAACGCCGTGCCCAGCACGGCGGCCTGCGCGCCGAGCGCGAGCGCGGCCGCGACGCCGCGGCCGTCCATGATGCCGCCCGCCGCCAGCACCGGCAGCCCGGTCGCGTCGACGAGTTGCGGCACCAGCGCCACCGTGCCGACGAGCGCATGTTCCGGCGCGCCGATGAACGTGCCGCGATGCGCGCCCGCCTCCGAGCCTTGCGCGGCGATCGCGTCGGCGCCCGCGTCGCGCCATGCGATCCCCTCGGCCACGTGCGTCGCGGTGCCGATCACGTAGCTGCCCGCCGCCTTCAGCCGCGCGACGTCGTCCGCCGGCAACACGCCGAACGTGAAGCTGACGACCGGCAGCCGCAGTTCCACCAGCATGTCGAGTTGCGCGCGGAAGTCCGGCGCATAGCGCGGCAGCGGCTGGCCGGGCGGCAGGCCGAAGCGCGCGCGCAGCGGATCGATCGCCGCCAGCGCGCAGCGCACGACCGCTTCGTCCGGCTGCGCCGGATCGAGCACGAACAGGTTCACGCCGAACGGCCGGTCCGTCAGCGCGCGGATCGCGGCGACCTCGCTCGCGATCTTGTCCGGCGCGAACGGGGCAGCGGCGAGAAAACCGAGCGCACCCGCGTTCGCGACGGCCGCGACGAGCGCCGGCGACGTCGGGCCGCCAGCCATCGGCGCCTGCACGACCGGCAGGCGCAGGTTGAAACGGGTGGTGAACGGCGTCGCGAAGCGCGGCGCGGCGTTCGACGCAAAAGCGGAAGTCATGGCGAAAGTCCCCTGCACGGATCACTTGAAACAGGCCGGCTGCCCGCAAAGCAGCCGCAGCCGCAGCCGGTTTCGACTGTAACGGAGCCCGCGAGGCCCGAAAAATGAATAATCAAGATGGTTACGATCCGCTTGCGAGAACGGCGACGCGCTGCATTGCACACAAGGTGTATGGCAAACTGGCTGCCCCGATCCGGCGGCACCGCCAGCCGGGCAGATCAGACCAGTGAACGAAGGAGAGCAACGTGAGCGTGACGTCCCAGTGGATCGACATTCCGGCCGGCAATGACAGCTTCGGCGGTTATCTGGCGCTGCCGAAGGGCGGCAAGGGTCCCGGCATCATCATCATTCAGGAGATCTTCGGCGTGAACGGCCACATCCGCGACGTCACCGAGCAATACGCGCTCGACGGCTACGTCGCGCTCGCGCCGGACATCTTCTGGCGCACCCAGCCGCGCGTCGAACTCGGCTACGTCGGCGCGGACCGCGACAAGGGCATCGAACTGCTGCAGAAGACCGACGTGCAGCTCGCGGTGCAGGACATCGGTTCGGCGGCGGCGGCGCTGCGCCAGCGTCCCGAGGTGAACGGCAAGATCGCGGCGATCGGCTACTGCTTCGGCGGCCGGCTCGCGTATCTCGCGGCGGCCGAAGGCTCGGTCGACGCGGCGGTCACGTACTACGGCGGCGGCATCCAGAACCAGCTCGACGTCGCGGACAAGGTGAAGGTGCCGATCCAGTTCCACTACGCCGAACTCGACCACGGCATTCCGCTGTCGGCGGTCGGCGAGGTGAAGGAGCGGTTCGCGGGCCGCGACAATGCCGAATTCCATCTGTATCCGAACGCGGACCACGGCTTCAACTGCTCGGTGCGCGCGTCGTACAACCAGCACGCATCGGCGCTCGCGCACGGCCGCACGCTGACGTTCCTCGCCGATCATCTGTAATTTCCGCCGCCACGGACACGCGCCGCCGCGTTGCGCGCGGCGCGCGTCCCTCCCGACGTTCGCCGGTAGCATAGGCGGACGCGCGGCGCGGGACCGTCATGCGTCCCGCGCCGCCGCCACGATCCGATTCCGATAGATAACCCGCCGCGAACGGGAGGCCGCCGCCGTGCAGTCCGACTACCTGTCCTACGACGCGATCGGCCTCGCCGAACTCGTGAAGTCGCGCGAAGCCAGCGCGCGCGAACTGCTCGACACCGCGATCGCGCGCGCGGAAGCGGTGAACCCGGCGATCAACGCGCTCGTGCTGAAGGACTACGACGCCGCGCGCCGGCGCGCGGCGCGCAACGGCGACGGCGCGGACGCGCTCGCGCCCGGCCCGCTCGCCGGCGTGCCGTTTCTGGTGAAAGACCTCGGCGCGCCGGTCGCCGGACTGCCGATGACGCTCGGCAGCCGCCACTACCGCCACTTCGTGCCGACCGCGGATGCGCCGGTCGTCACGCGCATCCGCGACGCGGGCCTCAACATCTTCGGCAAGACCAGCACGCCGGAACTCGGCCAGATGCCGTACACCGAGCCCGAACTGTTCGGCCCGTGCCGCAATCCGTGGAACCTCGATCACACGCCCGGCGGATCGAGCGGCGGCGCGGCCGCGTCGGTCGCGGCCGGCATCGTGCCGCTCGCGCACGCGTCGGACGGCGGCGGCTCGATCCGGATTCCGGCGTCGTGCTGCGGGCTGTTCGGGCTGAAGCCGTCGCGCTCGCGGCAGACGCCGGGCAACCCGCCGCCGCCGCCCGGCGCGCTCGGCGTCGATCTCGCGGTATCGCGCAGCGTGCGCGACAGCGCGCTGATGCTCGACCTGCTGACCGGCGACCCCGGACTCGCGCCCGGCTCGCCCGGCACCTTCCTCGCGGCGGCGGCCGAGCCGTGCAAGCCGCTGACGATCGCCTTCGTCACCGATCCGATGTTCGCCGGGTCGCTGTCCGCCGACGTGCGCGCCGCGCTCGACGACGCGGCCGCGCTCGCGGAATCGCTCGGCCACCGGATCGAGCCGGTCAGCCTGTCGATCGACTTCGCGCAGGCGCGCGAAGCGTTCCTGATGCTGTGGTCGGTGGTCGCCGAGCAATACGTGCTGAACGCGGCCGATCTATCCGGCCATCGCCCGCGCCGCCGCGAGTTCGAAGTCGCGACGTGGGCGCTCGCGCATATCGGCCGCAAGCTCGGCGAGCGCGAGTTGCCGGCCGCGCTCGACACGCAGCGGCGCATCACCACGCAGTTCGCCGACCTGATGACGCGCTACGACGCGCTGCTGTGCGCGACGCTCGCCGCCGCGCCGGTGAAGATCGGCGAGTTGCGGCCGACGCAGGCCGAACGGCTGCAGATGCACGCGGTCACCGCGCTGCCGATGGAGGCGTTGATGCGAAGGCTGCTGACCGAAGCGTCGAACAAGGCGTTCGCGTGGGCGGGCTGCACGGAGCTGTTCAATCTGACCGGACAGCCGGCGATGTCGGTGCCGCTGTGGTGGAATGCGCGCGGCCTGCCGGTCGGCGTGCAGTTCGCGGCCCGCGAGGGCAACGACGCGCTGCTGCTTCGGCTGGCCAGTCAGCTGGAGGCGGCGCGGCCGTGGTTCGGCCGGCGGCCGCCGCTACTGTCGGCACGCGCCTGACAGCGCGCGCCGGGGGGCGGGAGGAACAGTGCTCAGGCCTTCTTCGTATAGGCGCTGCACCAGCCCTTGCCGGACACCTGCTTGCCGCCGAACATCGGGCACGGCGCGAACGCGTCGGTCGGCTTGCCCTGATAGAACTGGCAGTTGCTGCACGTCTCGCCGGCCGTGTACTTCGCATATTTCGCCTTGTCCACCTGGGTCGCGTCGGACTTGTAGCCGAGCGCCTGCGCGGTCGGGTCCGAGTCGGCGACCTTCGGCGCGTCCGCGAACGCCTGACGCGACAGCGCGAGGGACGAAGCGACGCCAAGGCTCGTGATCAGAAAGCTGCGGCGGGTTGTTTTCATGGGGACTCGCTCCTGTTTGTGGGGAAACGCTGTTCTGGCGACAGCGCCCCGCAAGCATAGCAACGAAGCCCTACCTGTGCCGGTGCGATCCCGGGGATAACCGAACCGGATCGTCGGCGCGCGTCACGCGTGGCCGGCGACTTCGCAGACCCGCTGCGCGATCGCGAGCGACGCGGTGAGTCCCGGCGATTCGATGCCGAACAGATTCACGAGCCCCCGCACGCCGTGCGCGGCCGCGCCCTGGATCATGAAGTCGGCGGCCGGCTCGCCGGGTCCGGACAGCTTCGGACGGATGCCCGAATACGCGGGCTGCAGCGCGTGGTCCGGCAGGCCTGGCCAGTAGCGGCGAATCTGCGCGTAGAAGCTGTCCGCGCGATGCGGATCGACGTCGTAGCCGATCGTGTCGACCCATTCGACGTCCGGGCCGAACCGCGCCTGGCCACCGAGGTCGATGGTCAGGTGCACGCCGAGGCCCGCCTCGCTCGGCATCGGATAGATGAGCCGCGAGAACGGCGCGCGGCCCGACACGCTGAAGTAGCTGCCGCGCGCGAGAAAGAGCGGCGGCACGTGGCGCACGTCGAGGCCGCGGACGCGCCGCGCGAGCGCGTTCGCGTAAAGGCCCGCGCTGTTGATCACGCACGACGCGCGGATGTCGGTCGGCGCGGCGCCGCCGACATGCACGACGAAGTAGCCGTTGCCCGCGTCGATCGATTCGACCGGCGACTGCAGCGCGACCACCGCGCCGTCGCGCTCGGCATCGCCCTGCAACGCGAGCATCAGTTGATGGCTGTCGACGATCCCGGTCTGCGGCGAATACACCGCCTCCACGCATTCGAGCGCCGGTTCGAGCGCCTGCGCCTCGGCCGCGCTGATCCGCGTGAGATCGAACACGCCGTTTTCGCGGCCGCGCGTGAGGATGCTTTCGAGTTGAGGGATCTGGTCGCGCGCGGTCGCGACCAGCAGCTTGCCGCAGCGCCGGTGCGGGACGTTATGCGACGCGCAGAATTCGTACAGCAGCTCGCGGCCGCGCACGCACAGCGTCGCCTTCAGCGACCCGCGCGGATAGTAGAGCCCGGCGTGAATGACCTCGCTGTTGCGCGAGCTGGTGCCGGTGCCGATCGCATCGGCCGCTTCGAGCACGATCACCTCGCGGCCGCGCGCCGCGAGCGCCCGGGCCACCGCGAGCCCGACCACGCCCGCGCCGATCACTACACATTCGATCTCGTCCATGTCGGGTATCCGCCGTGGCGGCCCGGCCGGCGCGCCGTTGCGCACCTCGAACCGTGCCGCTGTCTGGATCGGCCATTGTACGACGCGCAATCGCGCGCCAAGGTGAGCACACGCACGCAGCGCCGAATGCCGCGGACCCGCAAACCGCCGCACGGACGCCGCCGGAAGGCTCCGTTGCGGCGCGCTCAACAATCGGCCAGCGCGCGGCGGTTGAACGGTCGCGGCGCCGTCCCCAGCTACGGAAACGATCTGTTGCGGACAGCATCCGTGATACCGGTATAGGATCGAAGGTCCGGATAATCCTGCCCGACGCCCGCGCCGGCCCGCCCCTGGGACGCGCCGCGCCCGCTGGGCATCCCCCGAAAGGAACCCGCCCGACATGGCCTGGAAACACCGCGTTGCCGCCGTACTGTTCGCCGCCGCCGCGTGCGCCCACGCGCAGACCGGCGCGCAACCGTCCGTGCAGTGGACGCTCCAGGTGATCCGCGACGGTCAGCAGATCGATTCGTTCGAAAGCACGACGACGGTCGGCCAGGCGCATACCGATACGCATCATCACGTCGTGGCGCACGGCGTCGGCTGCCTGAACCAGCCGGGCGGCGACATCGACCTGTCGCGCACGCTGACCGTGTCGCCGACGCAGGCGAACGCGACCGTGGTCACGCTCGCGATCGACGCGCAGGAAACGCTCGAAGAGAACGACCCGCAACAGACTCCGCAAGGCTGCGGGCTGCCGCCGCAGCCGCGCCAGGTCAACGCCAGCCACCCGGGGCTGAGCGTGCCCGCCGGCGAGTGGGTGACCTGGCAGATCGTCGAAAAAGATCCGTCGCTCGCGTACCGGGTGCGCGCGGGCCTCGCGCCGTCGTCGTCCTCGGGACAGTGAACGGCGGCGCCTCACAACGCGAACAATACGCATGCGAAACCCGGACGAACCCCTGATCGACACGTCGCACAGCAACGAATTCATCGCGGTGAGCTGGAACCTGCACAAGGGCCGCTCGCCGCTCGGCTTTCAGGCGTGGCAGGCGATGCAGCGCTGGGTCCAGTCGATCCACGCGGACGCCTATTTCCTGCAGGAAGCGATGGCGCGCCGGCTGCCGTCGCCGGTGCTCGAATCGAGCTTCGGCGCGCCGCTCGGCGATCCGGCCGAAGACGTCTGGCACTGCCAGGCCACCGAGATCGCGCAGTCGCTGCAACTGCAGATCGCGCTCGGCCCGAACGTGTTCAAGCCGTCGTGGCGGCACGGCAACGCGATCCTGTCGCCGCATCCGCTGGACCTCGGCGGCCGCTGGGACATCTCCGCTCACCGCTTCGAGCGGCGCGGCCTGCTGGTCGCGCGCGCGTCGTTCGGCGGCCGCGCGGTCACGCTGCTGTGCGCGCACCTCGCGCTGACCCGCAGCGCGCGCATGAGGCAGATGCAGTGGATCGCGCACTGGATCGCGAAGGAAGCGCCGCAAGGCCCGCTCGTGCTCGCCGGCGACTTCAACGACTGGCGCAACGACTCGGTGCCGATCTTCGCGGAGCACGGGTTGCAGGAAGTCGCGACGCTGCTCGGCGAGCCCGCGCGCACGTTCCCGGCGTTCTCGCCCGCGCTCGCGCTCGACAAGATGTTCGTGCGCGGAATGGAGCCGGTCGAATGGATCCAGCCCGCGCAGGAAACCGCTTGGCTGTCCGACCATCTGCCGTACATCGCGCGGCTCAGGGTGGAATAACCGGTTTCCGCTGCGGGCGGTCCGCCCCGGCGCCGGGGTCCGCCGCCGGCCTCCCGGCGACAGGGGCAATTGCTGCGCCGCGGCGGGCGATCCGGTATCATCTCGCCGGATCACATGCATGCGCACGCCCGGCGAGGTCCGCCAGACGAGCGTGCACAGCCTGCAGCACCGGCCCGCCCCGCGCGGGCCTCGCGCCGGGTCCCGTCAGGGGCTCGCAGGATTTCGCGAAGTAGCGCGTTATCCCGCTATCCCGCCGCTTCCGCCGACGCCAGCCTTTCCCGCCCGCACGAAGAGGCAGGAGCCAGCAGACCGCCGCAACCGGACAACCGCCGGTCCTCTCCCGAAGGCACGCCGCGGCCCACGGGCGGCGGGCGCGTTAAAATGGCGGATTGCGCTCGTTCACGGCGAGCGGGACAGCGCAGCGCGATTGCCGTGCCGGCCGGCGCACTGGTCTGGCGGCCCTTGTATTGCACATCCAGGAACCATGAGCAAACTCACCACCGAAACCGTCCTCAGCGTCCACCACTGGACCGACACGCTGTTCACCTTCACCTGCACGCGCGACGCCGCCCTGCGTTTCGAGAACGGCCAGTTCACGATGGTCGGCCTCGAAGTGGACGGCAAGCCGCTGATCCGCGCGTACAGCATGGCGAGCGCGAACTACGAAGAGCACCTCGAATTCCTCAGCATCAAGGTGCAGGACGGTCCGCTCACGTCGCGCCTGCAACACCTGAAGGTCGGCGACAAGGTGCTGATCGGCAAGAAGCCGACCGGCACGCTGATGGCCGACAACCTGCTGCCGGGCAAGACGCTGTGGCTGCTGTCCACCGGCACGGGCCTCGCGCCGTTCATGTCGATCATCAAGGACCCGGACATCTACGATCGCTACGAGAAGGTCGTGCTCACGCACACGTGCCGTTTCGTCGACGAACTCGCGTACAAGGAGTTCATCAGCGAGGACCTGCGCAATCACGAGTACCTCGGCGAGATCGTCCGCGAAAAGCTGGTCTATTACCCGACCGTCACGCGCGAAGCGTTCGACAACAAGGGCCGCATCACCGACCTGATCGAGACGAAGAAGCTGTTCGAGGACCTGAACGTGCCGCCGTTCTCGCTCGAAAACGACCGCGTGATGCTGTGCGGCAGCCCGCACATGCTGCGCGACACGCGCGAGCTGCTCGACGGGCTCGGCTTCAAGGAAGGCAGCAACAACGAGCCGGGTCATTACGTGATCGAAAAGGCGTTCGTCGGCTGACGCGCCCCGCGGTCTCGCCTTCCCGAAAAACCGGAGCCTCGCGCTCCGGTTTTTTTTGGCCGCCGGGACTTAGGCCGCGGCGCGCCGTTACAATTTCATCCGGCGGTTTTTCCGACTTACTTGTCGGATTTTTCCCACACAAAATCTGCTGCAGGCCCCTTCCGATGACCGGTTCATTGCCTGTCAGTATTGGGTTAGATGGCATTTCACAATTTTGCGATATCATCGCGGCGCAGTACGCTCTGACCCGGTCCACCGGGCCGCGGAGCGGCCAGGTTGTTACAGAATGTAAATTTCGTTACTCGCTCCGGGCGTGTTTGTCGGCGTTGTCCGTCACCACCGACCCGGTGCGCACAAGACCGGTTCTGCTACGGGGGTTGGGATGGATTCGTCGATTGTGGTCACGATCAACGCGCGTGCGCGCGGCCGTCACGGCCACCGCAGGCGCGGAGAACGCGCCCTGCCGGCTGGCGGCCTGGCCGCCGGCGCCGCGGTCCCGACGATAGGCGACCCTCAGGCGCTCGCGTTCGCCCGCGAGATCGACCGGCTCCAGCGACAAGTCGCCGCACTGTCCGCGCGTCCCGTCGATGCGGACGAAGCCGCGCGCCAGCGCCTCGCGCGCGAGCTGCACGACTGCGTCGGCGCCGAACTCGCCGCCACCCGTTTTGCTCTGGCCAATGTCCGCACGTGGCTGCCCGCCGACGCGCCGCCGCAATGCGAAGACGCGCTCGCGCTCGTGCAGCGCTCGCTCGACGCCGCGTGCAACGCGACGCGCGAAGTGCTCGCCGACCTCTACGCGCCGCGCCTCGACGCGGGCCTCGTGCGCACGTTGTCCGGCTGGATCCGCGACTTCGGCGCGCGCACCGGCCTGCGCACCAGCTTCGTCTGCGCGGCCGACGGGCGGCTCGCCCGCCTGCCCGACGACGCCGCGCTGGCCGTGTTCCGCGTCGCGCAGGAGGCGCTCGCGAACGTCGCGCGCCACGCGCGCGCGACCGGCGCCGACGTCCGCCTCGACTGCACGCCGCAGGCGCTCACGCTCACCGTCGCCGACGACGGCGTCGGCATGCCGCGCGGCGCGCGCCGCCGCGCCGGCCACTACGGCGTCGCCGGCATGCGCGAGCGCTGCCGCGCGTTCGGCGGCGCGCTGCGGATCGTGTCCGCGCGCGCGGACGACCCGCACGCCGACGCGCGCCACGGCACCACGGTGCGCGCCCGCTTCGCATGGGACGCGCTGGCCGGCGCAGCCGCGACGCGCCCGCTCGACGACACGCGAGGCCAGCCGTCATGAGCCCGCGCATCCTGCTCGTCGATGACCATGCGGTCGTGCGCCAGGGCGTGCGCCAGTTGCTGCTCGATCGCGGCATCGCGTCCGAGGTGACCGAGGCGCAGACCGGCGCGGAAGGGCTCGCCGCCGTCGCGCAGCACGCGTGCGACGTGGTGCTGCTCGACATCTCGCTACCCGACATGAACGGCGTCGAGGTGCTGAAGCGGATGAAGCGCAAGGCGCCGCGCATCCCGGTGCTGATGTTCTCGATGTACCGCGAGGACCAGTACGCGGTCCGCGCGCTGAAGGCGGGCGCAGCCGGTTATCTGTCGAAGACGGTCGACGCCGCCGGGATGATCGCCGCGATCCAGCAGGTCGCCGGCGGCCGCAAGTACGTGAGCCCGGCGATGGCCGAGGCGCTCGCCGACTACGTGTCGGTGGACGGCGAGCAGTTGCCGCACGAAAAGCTGTCCGACCGCGAGTACCAGACGCTGTGCATGCTCGCATCCGGCCAGCGGCTGACCGACATCGCGCGCACGCTGTCGCTGTCGGTCAAGACGGTGAGCGTCTACCGGACGCGCGTGCTCGAAAAGATGAAGCTCAGCAACAACGCGGAGCTGACCTTCTACGTGATGAGCAACCGTCTGATCGACCTGAACCCCGCGATGACCGCCTGATCCGCGCGGCCGGCTCGCCCGGCCGCAGGAAAAAGGCGAACAGGCGTGCTTTCACGCGGCGGGCGTCCGATTTAGCAAGGAACCCCGCCGATCGCCGCGCCGCCGGCAAGGATCGCGCGCGCCCCTGTTGCTTTGCGGCAGGATTGTCCGCCGCCCCCCGTGGCTTCCCGTCCCTCCCGCGCCTGGCGCGAACCCCACTTCCGCTAAAATTTCGGGTTTTCCGATAGTTCGGCGCGCGGGTTTCGAGGGCGATCCCGCGTGTGTTCCAGGAGTTCGTCCCCCATGTCCCTTTTCCGCAAGAAGAACATCGAGCACATGCTGCAGGCGAGCGCGCAAAGCGCCGGCCTCAAGAAGGCGCTCGGCGCGCTCGACCTCACGTTCCTCGGCATCGGCGCGATCATCGGCACCGGCATCTTCGTGCTGACCGGCACCGGCGCCGTGCAGGCCGGCCCCGCGCTGATGGTCGCGTTCCTGATCGCGGCGGTCGCGTGCTGCTTCGCGGCGCTCGCCTATGCGGAATTCGCGTCGACGATCCCGGTCGCCGGCTCGATCTACACGTACTCGTACGCGACGCTCGGCGAACTCGCCGCTTGGGTGATCGGCTGGGACCTGATGCTCGAATACGGGCTCGCGACGTCGGCCGTGTCGGTCGGCTGGTCCGGTTATCTGCAGTCGCTGCTGTCGGGCTTCGGCATCTCGCTGCCGGCCGCGCTCAGCGCCGCGCCCGGCGCGCTGCCCGGCACCCACACGCTGTTCAACCTGCCCGCGTTCCTCGTGATGATGGGGATCACCGCGCTGCTGTCGGTCGGCGTGCGCGAATCGACCCGCGTGAACAACATCATGGTGGCGATCAAGGTGGTCGTCGTGCTGCTGGTGATCGCGGTCGGCGCGTTCCACGTGCAGCCCGCCAACTGGCATCCGTTCATGCCGAACGGCTGGAACGGCGTGTTCGGCGCGGCGGCGGTGATGTTCTTCGCGTTCATCGGCTTCGACTCGGTGTCGTCGGCGGCCGAAGAGGTGAAGAACCCGAAACGCGACCTGCCGGTCGGCATCATCGCGTCGCTCGCGGTCTGCGCGGTGCTGTACGTCGCGGTCGCCGCGGTCGTCACCGGCATCGTGCCGTCGCCGAAATTCGCGAACGTCGCGCACCCGGTGTCGTTCGCGCTGCAGGTCGCGGGCCAGCCGTGGGTCGCCGGCTTCATCGACCTCGGCGCGGTGCTCGGCATGCTGACCGTGATCCTCGTGATGAGCTACGGCCAGACCCGCATCATCTTCGCGATGTCGCGCGACGGGCTGCTGCCCGCCGTGCTGTCGCGCGTGCATCCGCGCTTCGCGACGCCGTTCCTGACGACGTGGATCGTCGGCCTGTTCTTCGGCCTGATCGGCGCGCTCGTGCCGCTCAACGTGCTCGCGGAACTGATCAACATCGGCACGCTCGCCGCGTTTTCGATGGTGTCGATCGCCGTGCTGATCCTGCGCCGCACGCATCCGGACCTGCCGCGCGCGTTCCGCTGCCCCGGCGTGCCGGTCGTGCCGGTGCTCGCGGTCGCGTCGTGCCTGTTCCTGATGGTGAACCTGCAACCGATCACGTGGATCGCGTTCGTCGCGTGGCTCGTGATCGGCATGGTCATCTACTTCGGCTACTCGCGTCATCACTCGCGGCTCGCGCGCAACGCGCAGTAACGCTGCGGCCAGCGTTCATCGCTCGATAGCGGGCGTTCCGGAGCGCCGGCTGAACGGCCAGTCCCTCGCGGGGGACGGGCCGTTTTTCATGGCGCGCGCGGGCCGCGATTCCCGCTCCGGCGGGGAAAACCCCGCACAGCGCAAACCGGCGATTTGTGCTTTACTGTCCCGAGCATCACCCGTAAATACACGAAAGCACCAGCCGGACCCTCGCCCCCGCTTCTCCTCGACAGCCCCGCCAAAAGGCCGTCGTGCGCCGCCAGTCGCGGACGGGAGAAGAGTAGCAAACGGCAATCTCGGGGCAATCACGTGTGCGGGCCCAGGCCGGTCTCTACCCCATGGCAACCATCTTGCAGGGGATCGGAGTCAGTGCCGGAGCGCTAACTCGGGTCGACAGCTCTGCATGGGACCCGAGTAAGCGCTAAAGCGCTAACTCGGGTCGACAGGAGACAGACAATGGCGATAAGCATCCGCCTCACGGTCAACGGCCAGCCCGTAACCGCCGAGGTCGAACCCCACACCCTTCTGGTCCAGTTCCTGCGCGAACAGCTACGCCTAACCGGCACGCACGTCGGCTGCGACACGGCGCAGTGCGGCGCATGCACGGTCCATCTGGACGGCCGCGCAATCAAGTCGTGCAACCGGCTCGCGGTGCAGTGCGACGGCGCAAGCGTCACGACGATCGAAGGGCTCGCGCACCACGGCGAACTGCATCCGATGCAGGCCGCGTTCCGCGACTGCCACGGGCTGCAATGCGGGTTCTGCACACCCGGCATGGTGATGAGCGCCACCGCACTCGCGGCCGGCCATCCTGACCTCACCGAAGCGGACGTGCGCGCCGGCCTCGACGGCAACCTGTGCCGCTGTACCGGCTATCACAACATCGTGAAAGCCGTGCTCGCGGGCGCCGCCGAAACGCGCGCGTGCGCGAACGCCACCGCCGCGCACGCGTGACGGAGGCGACCATGAACGCACCCGAACAGCATCGGATGATCGGCGCCTCCGTGAAGCGCAAGGAGGACTACCGTTTCCTGACCGGCGCGGGCCAGTACACGGACGACGTCGTACTGCCGCATCAAACGTGGGCCGTGTTCGTGCGCTCGCCGTACGCGCACGCAAGAATCGCCCGCATCGACACCGCGGCCGCGAAAGCGTCGCCCGGCGTCGTCGCGGTGTTCACCGGCGCGGACCTCGCGGCGGAGCACGTCGGCGGCCTGCCGTGCGGCTGGCTGATCCACAGCATCGACGGCTCGCCGATGCGCGAGCCGCCGCATCCGGTGATCGCGCACGACAAGGTGCGCCACGTCGGCGACCAGGTCGCGCTCGTGATCGCGGAATCGGTGAAGGCGGCGAAGGACGCCGCCGAACTGATCGAAGTCGACTACGACGAACTGCCGGCCGCGATCGACACCGCGCACGCGGCCGACGCCGGCCAGCCCGCCGTGCACGACGACGTGCCGGACAACACCTGCTACACATGGGGCCACGGCGACAAGGCCGCGACCGACGCCGCGTTCGCGAAGGCCGCGCACGTGACGACGCTCGACATCGTGAACAACCGCCTCGTGCCGAACGCGATCGAGCCGCGCGCGGTGAACGCGAGTTACGCGCCGCAGGACGACAGCTACACGGTCTACGTCGCGAACCAGAACCCGCACGTCGAGCGTCTGCTGATGGCGGCGTTCGTGCTGTCGCTGCCGGAGACGAAGCTGCGCGTGATCGCGCCGGACGTCGGCGGCGGTTTCGGCTCGAAGATCTTCCTGTACGCGGAGGACGTCGCGCTCACGTGGGCGTCGAAGAAGATCCGCCGGCCGGTCAAGTGGACGGCCGAACGCTCGGAGTCGTTCCTGTCCGACGCCCACGGCCGCGACCACGTGACGAAGGCCGAACTCGCGCTCGACGCGAACGGCCGGTTCCTCGCGATGCGCGTGCATACGATCGCGAACATGGGCGCGTATCTGTCGACGTTCTCGTCGAGCGTGCCGACGATCCTGTACGCGACGCTGCTCGCGGGCCAGTACGCGACGCCCGCCATCTACGCGGAAGTGAAGGCGGTGTTCACGAACACGGTGCCGGTCGATGCGTACCGGGGCGCGGGCCGCCCCGAGGCGACCTATGTGGTCGAACGGCTCGTCGAAACCGCCGCGCGCGAGATGAACCTCGATCCGGCCGGGATCCGCCGCCGCAACTTCATCACGACGTTCCCGTATGCAACGCCGGTCGGCCTCACCTACGACACCGGCGACTACGAAGCGTGCCTCGCGCGCGCGATGCAGCTCGCGGACGTCGAAGGCTTTCCCGCGCGGCGCGAAACGTCGAGGCAGCATGGCCTGCTGCGCGGGCTCGGTTACTCGTGCTACATCGAGGCGTGCGGACTCGCGCCGTCGAACATCGCGGGCGCGCTCGGCGCGCGCGCGGGCCTGTTCGAAGCGGGCGAGGTGCGCGTGAACCCGACCGGCTCGGTCACCGTGTTCACCGGCTCGCACAGCCACGGCCAGGGCCACGAGACGACGTTCGCGCAGGTCGTCGCGGACCGGCTCGGCGTACCGATCGAGCAGGTCGAGATCGTGCACGGCGACACCGGCCGCATCCCGTTCGGGATGGGCACCTACGGGTCGCGTTCGATCGCGGTCGGCGGCTCGGCCATCATGAAGGCGCTCGACAAGATCGAGGCGAAGGCGAAAAAGATCGCCGCGCATCTGCTCGAAGCGGGCGCGGACGACATCGAGTTCGCCGACGGCGTGTTCCGCGTGGCCGGCACCGACCGCACGAAGACGTTCGCCGAGATCGCGCTGACCGCATACGTGCCGCACAACTATCCGCTGGAGACGCTCGAACCGGGCCTCGACGAAAGCGCGTTCTACGATCCGACCAACTTCACCTATCCGTCCGGCGCGTACCTCTGCGAGATCGAGGTGGACCCGGACACCGGCGAGACGCGCATCGACCGCTTCACCGCCGTCGACGACTTCGGCAACGTCATCAATCCGATGATCGTCGAAGGCCAGGTGCACGGCGGCCTCGGCCAGGGAATCGGCCAGGCGCTGCTGGAACGCTGCGTGTACGACAACGACAGCGGCCAGTTGCTGTCCGGCTCGTACATGGACTACGCGATGCCGCGCGCGTCCGACCTGCCGGACTTCACCGTCGAGACCGCGAAAGGCACGCCGTGCACGCACAACCCGCTCGGCGTGAAGGGCTGCGGCGAGGCCGGCGCGATCGGCTCGCCGCCGGCCGTCATCAACGCGCTGCTCGACGCGCTCGCGCCGCTCGGCGTGAAGGATCTGCAGATGCCCGCGACGCCGCACCGGATCTGGTCGGCGATCCGCGCCGCGCAACCGGCGTCCGCATAACGGAAGAGACCCGAAGGAGACACGCTCATGTACTCGTTCGACTACCGGCGCGCGGACGACGCGCAACACGCGGTCAGCACGCTCGGCGCGACGCCGGATGCGAAGTATCTCGGCGGCGGCCAGAGCCTGCTGCCGACGATGCGGCTGCGGCTCGCGCAGCCGTCCGCGTTGGTGGACGTCACGCGCATTCCCGCGCTCAGGCAGATCGCGGTCGATCCGAAGACCGTGACGGTCGGCGCGGCGGTCTGCCATGCGGACGTCGCGGAACACGCGCAGATCCAGCGCGTGCTGCCCGCGCTCGCGCAACTGGCCGGCAGCATCGGCGACCGCCAGGTGCGCGCGCTCGGCACGCTCGGCGGCTCGATCGCGAACGACGACCCGGCCGCCGACTATCCGGCCGCGCTGCTCGCGCTGAACGCGACGGTCGTCACCGACCGCCGCCGCCTCGGCGCGGATGCGTTTTTCGTCGGCCTGTACGAGACCGCGCTCGAACCGGACGAACTGATCGTCGCAGTCGAGTTCCCGGTGCCGGAGCGCGCCGCGTACGAGAAGTTCAGGAATCCGGCGTCGCACTTCGCGCTGGCCGGCGTGTTCGTCGCGAGGTCCGCGGACGGCGTGCGCGTCGCGGTGACGGGCGCGGCGGCGTCGGTGTTCCGCGCGGCCGCCCTCGAAACCGCGCTCGCCGCGAACTTCACCCCCGAAGCCGCGCGCACGGTTACGATCGCGGCCGACGACCTGAACACCGACATGCACGCGAGCGCCGCGTATCGCGCGCATCTGATTCCGGTGCTCGCGGCGCGCGCGGTCGCGCACGCGAACGGTTAGCGGCACCGGCGCGAACGCGTGAAGGCGGCGCGGCGGATCGCGCGCCGCCGTTTCCGTTCCCGCCGCGCCGCAAGCCTGCACGAATCATCGGGAATCCCATGCAACCCGCGTCGATCGACGACACCGTCCGTCAACTCGAAGCGCACGGCTACTTCGCGAGCCGCGAACTGGCGACCGCGCTGTTTCTCGCGCTGAAGCTGGAGCGGCCGCTGTTCGTCGAAGGCGAGCCGGGCGTCGGCAAGACCGAACTCGCGAAGGCGGCCGCGCAGTGGCTCGGCACGCCGCTGCTGCGGCTGCAATGCTACGAAGGACTCGATACCGCGAGCGCGCTGTACGAGTGGGACTACCCGCGGCAGATCATGGCGCTGCGGCTCGCGGAAGCGACCGGCAACGCGACGGGCGAAGCGCCGACCAACGACACGCTGTATCGCGACGAATTCCTGCTGAAGCGCCCGCTGTTGCAGGCGCTGCTGCCCGATCCGCAGCAACCGGACGGCCGCCGCGTGCTGCTGATCGACGAGATCGACCGCGCGGACGAGCCGTTCGAGGCGTTCCTGCTGGAGCTTCTTTCGGATTTCCAGGTGTCGATTCCCGAGTACGGCACCGTGCGCGCGGCCCGGCCGCCGCTCGTCGTGATTACGTCGAACCGCACGCGCGAAGTGCACGACGCGTTGAAGCGGCGCTGTCTGTACCAGTGGCTCGGTTATCCGGACCGCGCGCGCGAACTGACGATCGTCGCCGCGCGCGCGCCGGAGACGAGCGCCGACCTGCAACGGCGCGCGGTCGATTTCGTGCACCGGCTGCGAACCATGGACCTGTTCAAGGCGCCGGGCATCGCGGAGACGATCGACTGGTGCCGCGCGCTCGCCGCGCTGTCGGTCGCGGAACTCGATCCGCAGTCGGTGCAGGACACGCTCGGCGTGCTGCTCAAGTATCAGGACGACCTTGCGCAACTCGACGCGCAGCGGATCGCCGAATGCCTCGCGGTCGCGGACTAGCGCGATGAAACCCGCCGCCGAAGCCGCCGAAGCCGCTCCGCCGACCGCCGCCGGCCTGCCGGTGATCGCGCGCAACGTCGTGCATTTCGTGCGCGTGCTGCGCGGCGCGGGGCTGCCGATGTCACCCGCGCAGGCGGCCGATGCGATCGACGCACTCGGCTTCGTCGACCTCGCGCGCCGCGACGACGTGCGCGCGGCGCTCGCCGCGCTGCTGACGTCCGCGCCCGACGAACGCGAACTGTTCGACGCGGCGTTCGACGTGTTCTGGCGCGATCCGGACTGGGAAGGCAAGCTGCGCGCGCTGCTGCTGCCGAAGGTGAAAGCCGGCATGCCGCCGCCGCGCCGCGGCAACCGGCTTGCGGATGCGCTCGCCGCGCGCGCGCCGGAACGTAACGGCGCGCAGCAGCCGGCAGCGCGCGAAGAGCACGAACTGCGCGCGCACGCGACGTTCAGCGCCGACGAACGCCTGCGGCACCGCGACTTCGACACGCTGAGCGCCGACGAGTGGCGTGCGCTGCGCCATCTGATCCGCCGTCGCCGGCAGCCGCTCGCCACCGAGCGCACGCGGCGGCTGAAGGCAGCGGCGCGCGGCGCGCACGCGGATCTGCGCGCGAGCGCGCGTGAAGCGGTGCGTTCGGGCGGCGACTGGACCGTGTGGAAATATCGCGCGCCGGTCGAGCGCAAGCCGCCGCTCGTGCTGCTGCTCGACATCTCCGGCTCGATGAGCAGCTATTCGCGCGCGGTGCTGTACTACTGCCACGCGCTGCTGCAATCGCGCGAGCGCCTGCAGGTGTTCCTGTTCGGCACGCGCCTCACGCACGCGACCCGCGCGCTGCGCGAGCGCGATCCCGACATCGCGATCGCGCAACTGGCCGCGCAGGTCGCGGACTGGTCCGGCGGCACGCGGATCGGCGCGACGCTCGCGGAGTTCAACCGGCGCTGGGCGCGTCGTGTGCTGAACGGCCGGGCGACCGCGCTGATCGTCACCGACGGCCTCGACCACGACGCCGGCGACACGCTCGCGGCCGAGATGGCGCGGCTGCACCGCTTCGCGCATCGCGTCGTGTGGCTCAACCCGCTGCTGCGCTATCGCGACTTCGCGCCGAAGGCGCGCGGCGTGCAGGCGATGCTGCCCCATGTCGATTTTCATTGTCCGGTACATAATCTCGACAGCCTCGAAGCGTTCGGCCGAAGCCTCGGCGACGCGCCGCTCGCGGTGAAGCCGCGCACGGCCGTCGCGTCATCGGACGCCGCGCCGGTCGTTCGAGGAGCAGCCCGATGGAACTGACCGAAAGCTGCACGCTGCCGGTCCCGCAACAGCGCGCATGGGACGCGCTGAACGACACGACCATCCTGCGGGCGTCGATCCCGGGCTGCGACAGCATCGAGGCCGAAGGCGGCAACGCCTACGCGCTGTCGATGAGCGCATCGGTCGGCCCGGTGAAGGCGCGCTTCAACGGGCGCATGCGGCTGACCGACGTCGACGCGCCGCGCGCGTACACCATCGTGTTCGAAGGACAGGGCGGCGCGGCGGGCTTCGGCAAGGGCCACGCGCGCGTGACGCTCGAACCGGACGGCGACGCGGCAACGAAGCGGTCTTACGCGGCGAGCGCGCAGGTCGGCGGCAAGCTCGCGCAGATCGGCTCGCGGCTCGTCGACGGCGCGGCTCGTCGACGGCGCGACGCGACGTGCAAGCTCGCGCGCGAGTTCTTCAGACGCTTCGGCGAGCAGCCCGGCGGCGCAGCGGAAGTCGCCGACGACGCCGGCCGTTCCGGCGCAGCGCCGGACACCCCGACAGCAACCGCGGCCGACGCCGCCGGAAACGGCGCGGCGCGGAACGAAACGACCGCCGACGGAGACGCATCCGGCGACGGGCAGCAAAGGAGGAAACGATCATGGACAGCGTGGATCTCGAAGTCCTGAAATCCAGCGCCCGCTGGCTCGACGAAGGTCACCGCGCACTGCTGGTGACGGTGGTGAAGACGTGGGGCTCGTCGCCGCGTCCGGAAGGCGCGATGCTCGTCGTGCGCGACGACGGCCTCGTCGTCGGCTCGGTGTCGGGCGGCTGCATCGAGGACGATCTGATCGATCGCGTGCGCCGCGCAGGCATCGAGCAGCAAAGGCCGGAAGCGGTGAAATACGGGATCACGGCCGAGGAGGCGCATCGTTTCGGCTTGCCGTGCGGCGGCACGATCCAGCTCGTGCTCGAACCGCTGACGCCGCAGAGCGGCATCCGCGCGCTGTACGAGACGGTGAGTCACGGCGAACTGGTCGCGCGCACGCTCGACATGCACACCGGCGCGGCGACGCTCGGCCCCGCGCGCGCGACCGACGGCGTCTATTTCGACGACGAGCGCCTCTTGACGATCCACGGCCCGCGCTACCGGATGCTCGTGATCGGCGCGGGGCAGTTGTCGCGCTACCTGTGCCAGATCGCGGTCGGGCTCGACTATCAGGTGACCGTCTGCGATCCGCGCGAGGAATACACCGACGTATGGGACGTGCCCGGCACGACGCTCGTACGCACGATGCCGGACGACACCGTGCTCGACATGAAGCTCGACGAACGCTGCGCGGTGATCGCGCTCACGCACGATCCGAAGCTCGACGACCTCGCGCTGATGGAAGCGTTGAAGACGCCGGCGTTCTACGTCGGCGCGCTCGGCTCGCGGCGCAACAACGCGGCGCGGCGCGAACGGCTGAAGGAATTCGATCTTTCGGAAGCCGAACTGGCGCGCCTGCATGGGCCGGTCGGCATCTACATCGGCAGCCGCACGCCGCCGGAGATCGCGGTGTCGATCCTCGCGGAAGTGACCGCCGCGAAGAACGGCGTGTCGCTGCCGACGATCCTTCAGGTGGAAGGCGCGAAAGCGGCGCGGGAGGTCGCGGCGAGCGGGGAATCGGCTTGCCGCGTGTGAGCGGGGTCCTGGTTGATCGCTGCCGGTGACGGCAGCATCGAACGCCAGATGCAGAGAGGCCCGCAGCGGCGGTCGCGCCGATAGTCGCCGCGGCCGGCGACGCGTACTCGCCCATCGGTACGAACAGCGATCGCGCAGCGGAAACAGCCGCTTCACGCGCGGCCGGCAGGCGGCGCCCGCCGGCCGCGCGACGCTTCACTTCAGTTGAACAGCTTGCCCGCCTGGATCAGCGTGTTCGCGACGCCCCACACGAGCGGCACCAGCACGTACAGCCAGAACACCGCAAGCAGCGCCTTGTTCGACGATTTCGTTTCGACGGTACTCATGGTCGTCTCCCGTTATTTGCCGGCCGCAAGCTGCGACTCGGTCATGTGGTGCTTTTCGTTCACGCGCGATACGAGCAGGTTGCACACGAACCCGATCACCAGCAGCACCGCCATGATGTGGACGGTCATCGTGTACGCGTCCGCGCCGACCACGCCGTTCGCGACTTCATACGCGCGCACGTAGTTGACGAGCACCGGACCCGCGACGCCCGCCGCCGCCCACGCGGTCAGCAGACGACCGTGGATGCCGCCGACATACGCGGTGCCGAACATGTCCGCGAGATACGCGGGCACGGTCGAAAAGCCGCCGCCGTACATCGACAGGATCACGCAGTACGCGAGCACGAACAACACGATGGTGCCGCCCTGCGCGAAGTGCGGCACCCCGTAGTACAGCAGCGCGCCGAGCGCGAAGAAGATGAAATACGTGTTCTTGCGGCCGACCCAGTCCGACGCGGACGCCCACACGAAGCGGCCGCCCATGTTGAACAGCGACAGCAGCCCGACGAAACCCGCGGCCGCGGCGGCGCTGACGCTGCCCTTGAAGCTCTCCTGGATCATCACCGACGCCTGGCCGAGAATGCCGATGCCGGCCGTCACGTTCAGGAACAGCACGAGCCAGATCAGGTAGAACTGCGGCGTCTTCAGCGCCTGGTCGATGTGGACATGGTTGCTCGACACAAGCTTTTTCTGCGTGGTCGCGGGCGGCGTCCAGCCCGCCGGCTTCCAGTCCGGCGCCGGCACGCGGATCGCGAGCGAGCCGATGGTCATCGAGATGAAGTAGGCGATGCCGAGCACGACAAACGTTTCCGCGACGCCGATGCTGGTGGCGCTCTGGAAGTGCTTCATCAGCATCACGGACAGCGGCGCGGCGATCATCGCGCCGCCGCCGAAGCCCATGATCGCGAGGCCGGTCGCCATCCCGCGGCGGTCCGGAAACCAGCGGATCAGCGTCGACACCGGCGACACGTAACCGAGGCCGAGGCCGATCCCGCCGATTACGCCGTAACCGAGATACAGCAGCCAGATCTGATGCATCCACACGCCGAGCGCGGACACGAGGAAACCGCCGCCGAAGCAGCATGCGGCGGTGAACATCGTGCGGCGCGGGCCGACGCGTTCGAGCCACTTGCCGCCGAACGCCGCGGACAGGCCGAGGCAGACGATGGCAAGCGAGAAGATCCAGCCGAGCGTCGTCAGCGACCAGTCGTCAGCGGCGGACTGGGTGATGCCGATCACTTTCGTGAGCGGCGCGTTGAATACCGAAAACGCGTACGCCTGGCCGATGCACAGGTGTACCGCGAGCGCGGCGGGCGGCACCATCCAGCGGGAAAAACCGGGTGGCGCGATGGTGGCCTCCTTCGAGAAGAAGGGCGCGGAACGGGGTCCGCGCGATGAGTCCGCTACGCTGCTCATGTTGTGTGTCTCCTTTCTGTGGCTTGCCAATACAACGCGAACGGGGGCTGCGCGCGCCGTGATCCTGCCGCACGCGACGCGTTCCCCGCGCATCGCGCACGACTGCGTCCGGGTCACTCGCGCGGGGCTGCGCAGCGGCGACCGTATGACGCATTTACTTCACCGGAAAAATCCGGATGTCCCGAACGTTAGTGCGCCCGGCGACCGTTGGCAATATGAGACAGAAATGCATATGGGGCGCGACGCGCCCCATGAAGGAGAGAGACGGAAGCGGAAACGCACGCGTCAGGCAAGGCCCGCGACGAGCGCGGCGCCGATGGAACCCAGCACCAGCACGACGCCGATGGTGCGGCGGCGGTTCAGTTCCGTCCACAACAACACGCCGGTCAGCGACAGCAGAATGAGACTGCCGGCGATCGTATCGATCAGCAGCACCCAGCCGATGCCGAGCCCGACGCCGCGATGCAGGTTGTTCAGCGTGCCGAGGAACGAACTCTCCATCCGCTTGACCGACACGTAACCGTTGCCGACCCAGTATTCGGCCTGAAGGCTCTGCGCCGGTCCGGCAAGACTCATCTGCCAGAACTCCGGCTGAACGACGCTGCGCTCGCCCCACGCGACCGGATGCGCCGCTTCGCGGCGCACGCGTCCCGGCCGGCCGTCGAAGCGCAGTTCGCGTTGCAGCCAGCGCATCATCTGCTGCGGCGACGCGGGGCGCTCGGCGGGCAAGGCGACCTGCATCTGCTCGACCTGCGGTTCGCCGGTCGGGATCTTCATCGGCCCCGCGCGATGGTTCAGCAGGAAGCCGGTCACGCCGAACAGCAGCCCGAGCACCGCGCCCCACAGGCCGACCCAGCCGTGCACCTTGCGCAGCCACTTGATGAAGGTGGCGCGGCGCGAACGGTGCCGGCGCGCGGCCAGCGCGGCTTCGTCGAGACGCGCGCGCGCATGCTGCGCGGCGGCCGCGCTGACAGGCTCGATGGTTTCGGGCAATGCGGCATCGGCCCGTTCGGGCTCGTTCAGACGGACATTCACGGCAAACTCCAGGCACGGCCGGGCGGCCGCGTGGACGAAACGCCGGGCGGCCGGCAAACAGGGATGGGCGGATGGGCAACGGGTGCGAAGCGAAACGCCGTGCGTGCTGGAAGAAGCGCGCGGCGTTCGCGGCGACCCGTCTGCGCCGGCTGGCGTGCGCCCGCCGGCAGAAAGCACCGGGAACGACAGGCTGGCTATGGCTTGCTTACGCAAAAACCGCTGACGTTCGCATGGACGAAGCAGCGGCTTGCGCAAAAACGCGCCAATCATTACACAACTGAAAGGTTTTCTCAATCGTGCGGCGTGTGCGATATGCCGGAGCGGACGCCGCAACAGGAACGCGCAACGCCATAACAAGCCGCGTCACACCGGCCACAGCGGCCCTTCCTGCATCGCGCCGATCTGCTCGCGCAGTTCGAGGATGCGGTCTTCCCAGTAGCGCTGCGTGTTGAACCACGGAAACGCGGCCGGAAACGCCGGGTCATGCCAGCGCCGCGCGAGCCACGCCGAATAGTGGATCAGCCGCAGCGTGCGCAACGCCTCGACCAGATGCAGTTCGCGCGGCTCGAATTCGCAGAAGTCCTCATAACCGGCGAGCAGGTCGGTCAACGCGCGCGACGCCGCCGCGCGTTCGCCCGGCAGCAGCAGCCACAGGTCCTGGATCGCCGGCCCCATCCGGCTGTCGTCGAAATCGACGAAGTGCGGGCCGGCGTCGGTCCACAGCACGTTGCTCGGATGGCAGTCGCCATGCAGCCGCAGCGAACGCACGTCGCCCGCGCGCGCGAACGCGTCCTCGACGCCTTGCAGCGCGAGCGTCACCGCCGCCTGCCACGCGGTGCGCACATCGGCCGGCACGAAACCGTGTTCGAGCAGGAAGTCGCGCGGCTCGTAGCCGAACGTCCGGATATCGAGCGCCGGGCGCGCGAGGTACGGCTGCGTCGCGCCGACCGCGTGAATCCGGCCGATGAAGCGGCCGAGCCATTCGAGCGTGTCGCTGCGGTCGAGGTCCGGCGCGCGGCCGCCGCGCCGCTCGAACACCGCGAAGCGGTAACCGTCGAACGTGTTCAGCGTGCGGCCTTCCAATTCGAGCGCCGGCACCGCGGGAATCTCGCGCGCCGCCAGTTCCGCGACGAACGCATGCTCTTCGAGGATCGCCTCGTCAGACCACCGCTCGGGCCGATAGAACTTCGCGACCACCGGCGGCCCGTCCTCGACGCCGACCTGGTACACGCGGTTTTCGTAGCTGTTGAGCGCGAGCAGGCGGCCGTCGGTACGGCGGCCAGCCGGCATCAGCACGCCGTCGAGCGCATCGAGCACGCATTCGGGCGTGAGGCGCGCGTACGGAGCCGCAGCCGGATCGGCGGGCTCGGAGGAGAGATCGTGGTTCATTCCCGCATTGTGCATCGCGGGCGGGGAATCGGCGAGCCGAAGCGTGCACACGGCCCACGCGCGGCGTCGCGGGAGACGCGTGCTGACGATCGGGGCGGCGCGGTGCCGCGCGCCCCGGAGCCTGCCGCGCGGGACCGGCAGCAGGGGGAGAAAAACGCTCTGTCAGTGAACCTGGGCGCTCGCGGGCCGCACCTGCTCGCCGGTGTCGATCAGGTCTTCCAGAAAAAAGGGCTCGGTATTCAGTTGGGCCGACACGCCGGGTTCGCCGGCATACCACGTAACCATGGCCATGTCGCCCAGAATACGCATCACGATGCCGCGCGCGCCATGAGGCACGGCGATGTGCACGGTGCGGACAATAGAACCGATTTGCATGATGTTTCCCCGTTCCTGTGCCGGCTTCGAACGAATGGAACGCCGGTCAAAGTAAGTGGTGGCAAAAACGCAGCGCGCTCGCAGTTGCGCGTACACCGAAGCAATGCCCGCCGGCATCGCCCGCCGCGCCGCGATCGGCAGGTCGCGGACACGCCGTTTCATGCATTGTTGCCGTTTTACGTGTTCGAGCAAAGCAAAAAAAACGCAACACGACCGACACATAGTTTCAGCGACAATTGTGGCGTTAAAACGACTTACGAAAAACTGACTGTAACAGACCGTAATCCATAGGCCGCTAACGATTGCGGACGTCGTCATTGAAAAAGTACGCTTTCGTCCAGCGACAGGCGCTATAGTCCTGTCGCACCGGAAGCAACCGTTTCGCATACGCGGACCGGTAAAACCACCCGATAACCCCCGCCGGACGTAGCCAGAGCCGCCACGTTCGCACTACTCCGCCATCAGCGAAGGTACCTGGCGTTCCATGTGGATTGTCCGACTCGCGCTCAAGCGCCCGTATACGTTCGTCGTGCTCGCCCTGCTGTTGATGATCGTCGGGCCGCTGACGATCCTGCGCACGCCGACGGACATCTTCCCGAACATCGACATCCCCGTCCTTTCGGTCATCTGGAGCTACACGGGGCTGCCCGCCGACGAGATGTCGCGACGCATCGCGCTCAACTACGAGCGCGGCCTCTCGACGGCCGTGAACGACATCGAGCACACCGAATCGACGTCGCTCAACGGCATCACGGTCGTGAAGATCTTCTTCCAGCCGAATGCGAACGTGCAGGAAGCGCTCGCCGAAGTCGCCGCGCTGTCACAAACGCAGCTGCGCTCGCTGCCGCCCGGCATCACGCCGCCGAACATCCTGCGCTATAACGCGTCGACGGTGCCGATCCTGCGGCTCGCGCTGTCGTCGCCGCAACTCACCGAGCAGGAGCTGTTCGACTACGGCAACAACTTCCTGAAGACCGAACTCGCGACGGTGCCGGGCGCGTCCGCGCCGCTGCCGTACGGCGGCAAGCAGCGGCAGATCATGGTCGACATCGACCAGCGCCAGTTGCAGCAGCACAACCTGTCGCCGACGGACGTCGTCAACGCGATCAGCGCGCAGAACCTGATTCTGCCGTCCGGCACCGCGAAGATCGGTTCCACTGAATATTCGGTGCTGCTGAACGCGAGCCCGGCCTCGATCGACGGGCTCAACAACATGCCGGTCAAGACGACGCCGGCCGGCACGATCTACATTCGCGACGTCGCGCACGTGCGCGACGGCTTCGTGCCGCAGACCAACATCGTGCGCGTGGACGGCCAGCGCGCCGCGCTGCTGACGATCAGCAAGAGCGGCAACACCTCGACGCTCGCCATCGTCGACCGCATCAAGGCCATGATGCCGACGCTGCACAACCTCGTGCCGCCGTCGATGGCGATCGATCCGGTATCGGACCAGTCGCTGTTCGTGCGCGCGTCGGTGCAGGGCGTGCTGCGCGAGGCGGTGATCGCCGCCGGGCTGACGGCGCTGATGATCCTGCTGTTCCTCGGCAACTGGCGCGCGACGCTGATCATCGCGATCTCGATTCCGCTGTCGATGATCACGTCGGTGATCGCGCTGTCCGCGCTCGGCGAGACGATCAACATCATGACGCTCGGCGGGCTCGCGCTCGCGGTCGGCATTCTGGTGGACGACGCGACCGTCGCGATCGAAAACGTGAGCCACCAGCTCGAACAGGGCAAGACGCTCGAACAGGCGATTCTCGACGGCGCGCAGCAGATCGCGGTGCCGACGCTCGTCTCGACGCTGTCGATCTGCATCGTGTTCGTGCCGATGTTCTTCCTGACCGGCGTCGCGCACTACCTGTTCATTCCGCTCGCCGAAGCGGTGGTGTTCGCGATGCTCGCGTCGTACTTTTTCTCGCGTACGCTCGTGCCGACGCTCGCGAAGTACCTGCTGCGCCATCATCACAAGCCGGCGGACCTGCATCCGTCCGGGCAAACACGCAATCCGTTCATGCGGATTCACCTCGCGTTCGAGCGCGGCTTCTCGGCCGTGCGCGAGCGCTATCACGGGTTCCTCGCCGCGCGCATCGCGCATCCGGTGCCGTTCGTGGTCGGGTTCCTCGTCTGCTGCCTGCTGTCGATGGCGCTGCTGCCGTTCATCGGCCGCGACTTTTTCCCGCAGGTCGATGCCGGCACGATCGCGCTGCACGTGCGCGCGAAAACCGGCATGCGCGTCGAGGAAACCGCGGTGCTCACCGACCGCATCGACAAGCGCATCCGCACGCTGATTCCGGCCGGCGAACTGCATTCGATCATCGATAACATCGGCGTGCCGGTGTCGGGGACCAACCTGTCGTACAACAACACCGGCACGGTCGGGACCTCGGATGCGGACGTGCTGATCGCGCTGAACGAGGACCACCATCCGACCGCCGACTACGTGCGCCTGCTGCGCCGCACGCTGAACGACGAGTTCCCCGGCGTCCAGTTCGCGTTCCTGCCCGCCGACATCGTCAGCCAGACGCTGAACTTCGGGATGCCCGCGCCGATCGACATCCAGATCGTCGGCCGCAACGTCGCCGGCAACCGCGTGTTCGCCGCGAAGCTGCTCGCGAAACTGCGCGGCGTGCCGGGTTTCGTCGACGCGCGCATCCAGCAGCCGGCCGACCTGCCGCGCATCTTCATCGACGTGGACCGCACGCGCGCGCAGCAGGCCGGCTTCACGCAGAAGGACGTCGCGAGCGATCTGCTGATCACGCTGTCCGGCAGCCAGCAGACGACGCCGACGTTCTGGCTGAATCCGCGCAACGGCGTCAGCTACAACGTGGTGACCGAGGCGCCGCAATACACGATGGACTCGCTGCAGTCGCTCGCGAACATTCCGCTGACCGCGAACGGCCGCAGCAACATCCTCGGCTCGCTCGCGAGCATGCGGCGCGAGTCGGGCGAGGCGGTCGTCACGCACTACAACGCGCAGACGACGATCGACATCTACGGCACCGCGGACGGCCGCGATCTCGGCGCGGTGTCCGACGACATCGACCGGATCATCGCCGACGCGAAAGCCGACTTGCCGAAGGGCTCGACGATCGAACTGCGCGGCCAGGTGCAGACGATGAACGCGTCGTTCTCCGGGCTGCTGTTCGGCCTCGTGTTCGCGATCGTGCTCGTGTACCTGCTGATCGTCGTGAACTTCCAGTCGTGGCTCGATCCGTTCATCATCATCACCGCGCTGCCGGGCGCGCTCGCCGGCATCGTCTGGATACTGTTCCTCACCCATACGACGCTGTCGATCCCGGCGCTCACCGGCGCGATCATGTGTATCGGCATCGCGACCGCGAATTCGATTCTCGTCATCAGCTTCGCGCGCGAGCAGCTGCTCGAACACGGCGACGCGGTGCGCGCCGCAATGGAAGCCGGCTACACGCGCTTTCGCCCGGTGCTGATGACCGCGCTCGCGATGGTGATCGGGATGGTGCCGATGGCGATCGGCCTCGGCGAAGGCGGCGAGCAGAACGCGCCGCTCGGGCGCGCGGTGATCGGCGGCCTGGTGGTCGGCACGGTCGCGACGCTGATCTTCGTGCCGGTGGTGTTCTCGCTCATCTACCGCAAGCTCGGCGAACGCCGCCAGCGCGTAATCGAAAACGTAGTGCCGAAATCATGAAAATGACGATTGTTCCTTCTCTCTCGATCCGGGGATGCAATGCAACCGCCGCACGCTGACGCACCGAAGCCGCCGCACGACGCGCCGCGCACGCGCCGCCGCTGGCCGCTGGTCGTCGCGGCGCTGGTCGTGATCGGCCTCGCCGCGCAGGGCATCTGGTCGCGCCACAGCGCGCAGGCCGCGCTCGAAAGCGATGCGCAGCATGCGAGCACGCTGTCCGTGCAGGTGGTGGAGCCGCAACGTTCGACGCGCACGCTCGACCTCGTGCTGCCGGGCAACGTGCAGGCGTTCCTCGACACGCCGGTATATGCGCGCACGAGCGGTTATCTGCGCAAGTGGTACGCGGACATCGGCGCGCACGTGAAGGCGGGCCAGTTGCTCGCGGAAATCGACACGCCGGAAGTCGACGACCAGTTGCGCGCCGCGCGCGCCGACCTCGCGAATGCGCAGGCGAACTACACGCTCGCGCAGACGACCGCCGCGCGCTGGACCGAGATGCTGCAGAACCGTTCGGTGTCGAAGCAGGAGACCGACGAGAAGGTCGCGGACATGCTCGCGAAGAAAGGCACGCTCGACGCCGCGCGCTTCAACGTTTCGCGGCTCACGCAGTTGCAGTCGTTCCAGAAGGTCGTCGCGCCGTTCGACGGCATCGTAACGGCGCGCAACGTCGACGTCGGCGCACTGATCGACGCGGGCAGCTCGGGCGGCCCGCAGAAGGAGCTGTTCCACGTCGCGCAGGCGGACCGGCTGCGCGTGTACGTGAACGTGCCGCAGGCGTACGCCTTGCAGATCCGTCCGCAGACGCACGCGTTCCTCACGCTGAACGAGACGGCCGGCAAGCACTATCCGGGCACCATCGCGCGCACGGCGGGCGCGGTCGATCCGCAGCAGCGCACGATGCTCGTCGAAGTCGACGTCGACAACCGCGCCGGCGAACTGCTGCCCGGCGCGTATGCACAGGTGCACTTCGCGCTCGGCGGCGACGCGGCCCCACTCACGCTGCCGGGCAACGCGTTCCTGTTCCGGCCGGACGGCGTGAAGGTCGCGACCGTCGATGCGCAGAGCCGCGTGAAGCTCGTCGGCGTGACGCTCGGCACCGACTTCGGCACGCGCGTCGCGATCGCGGCGGGCCTGACCGGCGGCGAACACGTGATCGTCAATCCGCAGGACTCGATTGTCGACGGCACGCCGGTGCGCGTCGTCGCGGGCCATCCGGCGGAAACGCAGGAGCAGGCGGCCGGTTATCGCGCTGCGCAGCCGGCGTCCGGCGCGTCGAGCGCGAAGGCGCCGTCATGAAACGCGCATCGCCCGGATCGCCGCGCGCGGCAACCGTCAGCGCCGCGCTGGCCGCATGGGTTGGCCGGGCGCTGCGACCGAAACGCCGCGCCGCAAAGACCTTCGCGCCCGCGTCCCGTGCGAAGCCCAGCGCATGCGGGACACGCAGCGCACGTGTCGCGCGCCCGGCGCGCGCGCTGCCCACAGCGGCCGTCATCGTGGCGGCCGCGCTCGCCGGCTGCACGGTCGGACCGGATTACGTGCGGCCGACCGCGACCGTCGCCGCGACGTACAAGGAACTCGAAGGCACCGGCTGGACCACCGCGAAACCGGCGGACACGGCGCCGCGCGGCGCGTGGTGGCAGATCTACGACGACGCGCAGCTCGACGGCCTCGAACAGCAGGTCGAGCACGCGAACCAGAACGTGCAGGCCGCGCAGGCGCGCTTTCGCGCGGCGCGTGCGAACGTCGCGCAGCAGCGTTCGGCCTTCTTCCCGCTCGTGACCGCGAACGGCGGCTTCTCGCGCGCGCGCACGTCGGCCAACATCGAGCATCGCTCCACGGCCGGGATCGCGCTGAACGACTACATCGCGGGCGTCGATGCGTCGTGGGAGCCGGACCTGTGGGGCCGCGTGTCGCGCAGCGTCGAGGGCGCGAAGGCCGGCGCGCAGGCGAACGCCGCCGACGCGGCCGCGATGCTGCTGTCGATGCAGGCCGAACTCGCGACCGACTATTTCGAACTGCGCGGGATCGACCGCGAACGTCAGCTGCTCGACGACACGATCGCCGCGTATCGCGAGTCGGTGCAGTTGACGCAGCATCGCTACGACGGCGGCATCGCGACCGACGCGGACGTCGGGCAGGCGCAGACGCAGCTTCAGACCACCGAGGCGCAGGCGATCGACCTCGGCGTGCAGCGCGCGCAGCTCGAACACGCGATCGCGATCCTGATCGGCCAGTCGCCGTCGACGTTCTCGCTGCCGGTCGAGCCGCTGAAGGCGACGCCGGTGGTGTCGCCGACCGGCCTGCCGTCGACGCTGCTCGAACGGCGGCCGGACATCGCGGCCGCCGAACGGCAGGTCGTCGCCGCGAACGCGCAGATCGGCGTCGCGACGGCCGCGTTTTTTCCGAACCTCGTGCTCGCGGTGACCGGCGGCCTCGAAGCGACGAACTACAGCCAGTGGCTGCTCGCGCCCGCGCGCTTCTGGTCGCTCGGGCCGACGCTCGCCGGCACGCTGCTCGACTTCGGCGGACGCGAGGCGGTCCGCAACGAGGCGCGCGCGCAGTACGACGAGAGCGTCGCGCAATACCGGCAGACGGTGCTCGACGCCTTCGGCCAGGTCGAGGACAACCTCGCGACGCTGCGCGTGCTCGAACAGGAAGCGCTCGCGCAGGACCGCGCGGTCGCGGCCGCGCAGCGCACGCTCGCGATCGTCAACGACCGCTATCGCAGCGGCGCGATCACGTACCTCGACGTCGTCGTCGCGCAGACGACTGCGCTGTCGAACGAGCGCCAGGCGGTCGCGATCGCGCGCCGGCGGATGGCCGCGAGCGTCGGGCTCGTGAAGGCGCTCGGCGGCGGCTGGCAGGCTTCCGACCTGCCGACCGACGAACAGCTCGTGCATCCGGACCGGCAGGCCGCGCCTGCGGCCGCCGCGACGCCCGCGACGAAACCGGGCGAAGCGGCGACGCGGGGATAAGAAGCGGTCGCGCGGACGACGCCTGGCAGCCGACTACGCCGGCGCTCCAACAAGCGCCACCCGGCCGCACCCGGCGGCGCGACAGGGGCGCGCGGAAAGCCTTGTCGCGAAGCAGCGGCGGTTGCGCCGGGCATCTGCCGTTAAACATGAAAAACGGCTGCTCGCGCCACGTGTCGTTTCCCCATTGGGCTCAACAAGCCCGCCGCCCGATCCGCTACGGCGACGGACGCCCTGGCGACAAGGCAGCGATCCCGCAAGACGGACGCCGGCATCGCGCTCCACGGCGCGCACCGTCCGCGCCGCCCGCCCTCCGATCGCCCCCAATCGCCCGACAACTCCACGCAATCCGCTTAACAAGCGTATCGTTGCGGCTTTGCGATTTCTGGAGATGACTGCCGTGACCGTCCAGCCGGACTCCGACCGGACCCCGAGCGCCCCGCCCGCTTCGATCCCGTATCTCGAACGCGGCTCGCCGTCGTACTGGCGCGCGAGCCTCGCGCTGCTGTTCGCCGGTTATGCGACGTTCTCGCTGCTGTACTGCGTGCAGCCGCTGCTGCCCGCGTTCTCCGACGCGTTCGGCGTGAGTCCCGCGCAAAGCAGCCTGTCGCTGTCGGTGACGACCGCCGCGCTCGCCGGCGCGATCTTCGTCGCGGGCTTCGTGTCCGAAAGCTGGAGCCGCCACAAGCTGATGACCGCGTCGCTCACCGTGTCGTCGCTGCTGACGCTCGCGGTCGCGTTCGTCCCGCAGTGGCATCAGCTGCTCGTGCTGCGCGCGCTCGAAGGGCTCGCGCTCGGCGGCGTGCCGGCGGTCGCGATGGCGTATCTCGCGGAGGAAGTGCATCCGGAAGGCCTCGGCCTCGCGATGGGCCTGTACGTCGGCGGCACCGCAGTCGGCGGGATGGCCGGGCGCGTGATCACCGGCATCGTCGCCGACCTGTTCGGCTGGCGCGCGGCGATTGCCGCGATCGCCGTGCTCGGCCTGCTCGCGACGCTCGCGTTCCGCGCGCTGCTGCCGCCGTCGCGCCATTTCGTGCCGCGCGCGGGGCTCGGTTTCGCGCATCATCGCGCGGCGCTCGCGAAGCACTTCGCGCGGCCCGGCCTGCCAGTGCTGTTCTCGATGGGCTTCGTGCTGATGGGCAGCTTCGTCACGCTGTACAACTACATCGGCTACCGGCTGCTCGCGCCGCCCTACCGGATGAGCCAGGCGGAGATCGGCGCGATCTTCGTCGTCTATCTGCTCGGGATGGTCGCGTCGCCGTGGTCCGGCCGGATGGCCGACACGTTCGGGCGCGGCCGCGTGCTGATCGGCGGCCTCGTGCTGATGCTCGCGGGCCTGCTGCTGACGATGCTGCATCCGCTCGCCGCGATCGCCGCCGGCATCGGCCTGCTGACGGTCGGCTTCTTCGCCGGCCACTCGGTCGCGAGCGGCTGGGTCGGCCGGCTGGCGAAGGAAGCGAAGGGACAGGCGGCGGCGCTTTATCTGCTGTCGTATTACCTCGGGTCGAGCATCGTCGGATCGATCGGCGGCCACTTCTGGACCGCATACGGCTGGAACGGCGTCGCGGCGCTGGTCGGCGCGCTGCTGATCGTCGGGATCGTCGGCGCGACGACGCTGCGCGCCCGCGAGGCGGCGGAGGCTGCGTGACCGTGTTGCATCCGCGTCCGGGGAACCGGCTGCAATTTGAACGGCCGCAATCCACACCGCATCGATTCGAAAGCGAAGAGTAATAAAAGCACTTGCGTGCGAACCTGTTGCGACGCCCGCGCGGATTCGCCGCAAAACCATGCCTGGCGGGGCTCCCGTGCGTTGCCGCGGCGCACCTCAGGACACGGCGTCTGCCCGAACGCCGAAAACGCTCGCCTATACTCGAAACAGGCTTGGAGCCGCATCGCCAGAATAACGACGACAGCCGCGCGCTTCGACAAGAGCCGATACGATAAGGAGACGAGCATGTCAGGCTATTTCACGATCGGCGACTTCGTGATGATCATCCCGATGGCCCTTGCCGGCGCGCTGTTCCTCGGCGCGCTGCCGTGCGCCACCGAATTCCGGCACAACACGCTACGCGTCGTCGGCGCGCTGATCGGCGTGATGGTCGCAGTCGTGCTCGTGGAAACGCTGCCGGTGTTGATGTAGCGCCGGATAGCGGCTGACGTGCGCGCGGCAGGCGCATAGAAAACCCGCTCGCGCATCGGAATCGACCGGCAGTCGCGACGGCTGCGTGGTGCGATGCGCTATGGCGCGCGAATCGCCTGCGTTCGCCGGCCAGCGCGTCAACAAACGGCCGCATCCGAAGCATCCGCATCGAAGCGCGCATTCAACGCGTGGCCTGCCGGACTTGCGCACGCACGCGTTGCAACGCGTCTGCCTTTGTTAATCACCCCGCCGATCCATTACACCGGACGCGGATCGTCGTCGCGCCCGAGCCCGCGGAACTGGCTGATTGCAGCCCTGAAGTACGCGGACTGCGTTTTCCCCGCTGCGTCATCCGCTTCCTCTGCGAGCGAAGGAAGCGCGGTCCACGGCAGTGTCGGTTCGAGGTGATGCTGCCGGTGCAGATGATGATTCATCAGCAGCACGCCGAAGCCGCGCGGCACGCGGAAGTCGCGCGCGCGGCCCGGTTCGTCGAGCGCGACGCCGTAATGCGGCAGGTTGTCCGCAATCGACAGCCACAGTCCGCGCAGATACACCGACACGACCAGCACCGGCCACCACGGCCCGTACAGATGCAGCGCGAACGCATGCAGCGACATCGACAGCAGCCAGTCGCGCCGGATGCGGCGGCGGCGTTCCGGGTCCGCCGCGTGGCGCGAGAACAGCCGCTGCACCTGCACGCCGAACGGTCCGCGCGCGCCGACGCTGCGCGCCACCATCGCGGCCGCCGTCGAGGCCGGCACGAACGCGAGCAGCGGCAGCAGCACCTCGGCCGCATACAGGCCGCCGAAGAGCCGCGTGTAATACGCGAGCCGCCTGCTCCGGCGCGACTGCGACGCATCGGTGACGTCCGGCCGGTCGTACGGCTCGCGCGTGAAGCGGTGATGCATCAGATGCCCGAAGCGCATCACGTCGAACGGCAACGCGATGCCGATCGCGAGCGCGCGCGCCGCCCATTCGTTCGCGCGCCGCGACGGCAGCAACTGGCCGTGGATGCCTTCGTGGATCAACCCCCAGTGGATCGGCGTCGCGAGCACGACCGGCGCGAGCGACAGCCACGTCGCCGGCGCGGGCCAGTGGGGCGACGTGCGCAGCGCGAGCGGCAGCCCGACGAACAGCCACGCGAGCGCGAGCGATGCGACGACGGTCAGCGCAACGTTCGCGCGGGCGGGCAACACGTCGCGCGGGACGCACCGCACGAGGTCGTGACGAACGACGGCTTCCGGATCCATCGACTCCCCTCGCGCTCACTGGACTGCGGCGAAAGTAGCAGCGCCGCGTGACAGCGCGAAGAATCGATCGGCGCGTTCCGACGCGACGAGCCCGGGGTTTGATGTCGCCGGTTGGCGCGATGCGCGAGGGCTTCGGATCGGCGCGCGCGGCCATGAAAAAAGCCGCCTCGCGGCGGCTTTCCGATGCACCGGACGACACGCGCCGCGAACGGCGCATGCGCTCGTCAGATGTGCTGATCGGTGGACGGCTTCTCCCACAGATTGACGCCGCCTTCGGTCGCGTAACGGTCGATCTCCGCCAGCTCTTCCGCCGAGAACGCCAGGTTCTTCAGCGCGCCGACGTTCTCGCGCACCTGCTCCGCGCGGCTCGCGCCGATCAGCGCCGACGTCACGCGGCCGCCGCGCAGCGTCCACGCGATCGCCATCTGCGCGAGGCTCTGGCCGCGGCGCTGCGCGATGTCGTTCAGCTTGCGCACGTGATCGAGGTTCTGCGCGCTCAGGTGCTCGCCCTTCAGCGAGCCGCCGCCCGGACGGTTCACGCGCGCGTCCTCGGGCACGCCGTTCAGATACTTGTTCGTCAAGAGGCCCTGCGCGAGCGGCGTGAACGCGATGCTGCCCGCGCCGACCTGGTCGAGCGTATCGAGCAGACCATGTTCGATCCAGCGGTTCAGCATGTTGTACGACGGCTGATGGATCAGCAGCGGCACCTTGTGCTCCGCGAGCAGCTTCGCCATTTCGAGCGTCTTCTGCGCGGAGTACGACGAGATGCCGATGTACAGCGCCTTGCCCTGCTGCACGGCGGTCGCGAGCGCGCCGGCGGTTTCTTCGAGCGGCGTGTCCGCGTCGAAGCGGTGCGAATAGAAGATGTCGACGTAGTCGAGCCCCATCCGCTTCAGGCTCTGGTCGAGGCTCGCGAGCACGTACTTGCGCGAGCCGCCGCCCTGGCCATACGGGCCGGGCCACATGTCCCAGCCGGCCTTCGACGAGATCAGCAGTTCGTCGCGATACGGACGGAAGTCGTCGTTGAAGATGCGGCCGAAATTCGTTTCCGCGCTGCCGTACGGCGGGCCGTAGTTGTTCGCGAGATCGAAGTGCGTGATGCCGAGATCGAACGCAGTGCGCAGGATCTCGCGCTGCGTGGAGATCGGCGTGGTGTCGCCGAAGTTGTGCCACAGGCCGAGCGACAGGGCCGGCAGCTTGAGGCCCGACTTGCCGCAAAAGCGGTATTGCATCTGCGCATAGCGTTCGGAGGCTGCTTCGTAGGCCATTGCTTGAATCCTCGACGAAAACGGGAGAGAAAGAAGGCGCGGCCGCGAGGCGGCCGCGAAGACATTGCGTTGTCCGTTGCAACACCGCGTCGCCTGCCGGGGCGCCGCGGCTTCGGCGCGATGGACGCGCTATGTTAGCCAATCCACCCGCGTTTTGCAGAGGCCCAGATAGCGGGACGATAATGGACGGCGCACGCCGCGTCGCCTACACTGCGGCTCCGCATCAACAACAGACGGGTTATCGGATGATCAAGGCGATTTCGCTCGCGCTGATTGTCGGCGGCATCGTGCTGCTGTACTTCGGCGGCCAGTCGTTCCACTCGCTCGCGAACGACATGTCGCGCATGTTCACCGGCGCGCCCACCAACCGCACGATCCTGCTGATCGCAGGCGGCATCGCCGCGACGATCGCGGGGCTGATCGGGCTCGCGTCGTCGGGCAGGCGCTGACCCGGCGCGGTCGGCGGAAACGAGGCGCGCCGCGTGGCGGTGCGCAGCGCCGTTGCGCCGCGTCTCGCTGCGCCGTGACGGCGGGACGACCGGAGGCGGCGCATGGTGCGCCGCCCGCATCGTTCAGAGCGGCACTTCCGGCGTCGCCGCCGAGCGCGTGTTCGGCAGCGGCACGTTGCTCGCGCCGTGATAGGTGAACACGAGCGAGAACTTCACCTGGTCGCTCAGGTTCTTGCCCGCCGAATGCAGCGTGTTGCAGTGGAAGAACACGACGTCGCCGGCCGCGAGCGTCGGCGTCACCGCGTTGTCGATCCACAGCCGGTTTTCCGGCAGGTCCGCGCGGAAGAATTTCGCTTCGTCGAAGCGATCGGACGTGAACGCCGCGTCGTGCGACGCGGGCACGAGCCACAGCGCGCCGTTGTCCGCGGTCTCCGGTCCGAGCGCGAGCCACACCGATACGAGATCGTCGCGCTCGAACGACCAGTAGCGCACGTCGCGATGCCAGCCGGTCAGGCTGCCGTACGCGGGATGCTTCGTCATCATGCAGTTGTGATGCGCGCGCGACAGCACCGGCTGCTCGCCGAAGTACAGCTCCATCCAGCCGCGAATCTCCGGCGACGTCGCCCATTCGCGGAACAGCGCGTGGCGCGAATACGCGTCGAGCAGGCGGCGCACCGTATGGCCGCCGGGCGCGTCGCGCGAATCGGGCGCGCCCGGGTACTGCAGGTCGGCCTCGAATTCGACCGGCGCCGCGGCGGCGCGCAACTGTTCGGCCGCGACGGCCTTGATCTCCTCGCACCGCTGCGGCGACACGAGCCCCGGCACCACCACGAAACCGCGTTCGCGCAGCGTGCGGACCTGTTCCTTCTTCGACTGGACTGACATGGGACTTCCGTTATTCGATGTCTGGTTTGCGCGTTGCGTCCATGAAAACCACGGCTCGCGGCGCTGCGGCGCGGGCCATGATTTCGCCCCGCCGCGATCTGCTCGATTGTAAAGCGACTGCGCGTGCGTCGCGGCGCGGTCGTCGGCCGGACGGCGCTCCGCCGCCGGCCCGTGCGGACTCCGCGGCACACGCTCCGGACCGGGACGTTTGCGCACGCCGCGGCGATCCGGCCCCGATCTGCGCGCAACTGCCGCGATCGTCGCGAGCCGCACGGGATTGGGGCGGGCGCACCGCAATGGCATCAAAGGGCGGAATCGTCCGCGTCAAAAGCGCTCATGGACGCGTCCCGCCGGTGGCGAGCGCGGGTATTAACCGACTTCTCGCGGTCACGATTCGCGTGTAGCCTGCGTCGCATGTTGTTCGCTTTCTCCGACCTCCGTCTGCCCGAACAGGCCGTTCGCACGGCCTCCTGCCAGGCCGGCGCTCCGCTTGCCGCCTCCGCCTTCCGCCGGTTTCCGCCAGACCGCCTGCCGGCACGCTTACGTTTTGATTCAAACGGGCACGTTTGCTGCTGCGCCTGATCCACCGCGCGCGGCGCACTCGATCCCGGACCCGCTGACACCATGCACACTCTTTTGAATACCCGACTCACCCGCGCCGCATTGAAGGCCGCGCGTCCGGCGCGCCGTCATCTGGTTCGCGCGCTGCGCCATCATTCGGCGCGCACCCGCGCGCTTGCCGAACAGGTGCGCGACGTGCATCCCGTCGACGGAATGCGCGCGTGGTTCCATGCGTTCTTCTCGGTGCTGCGCGTGCGCACCGGCGCGCGGCACTTCTCGCTGCGCACGCTGCTGTATCGCCCGAACGCGCCGCTGCGCAAGCTGACGACCGCGCAGACGACGCCCACGCGCACCGCATCGGGCTCGCGCCGCCCGCGCCGGATGTCGGCGACGAGCGAGGGCTGGTTCGCGTTCGCGATGCGGTGACGCCGCGCGAGGTTCGCGGCGGCGGCACGCGGTAGCCACGCAACCGCTCGCCGCGAGCGACGCAGATGTGAAAAACCCCGCACGACCAACGTCGTGCGGGGTTTTTCTTATGCGCTTACTGCCAGCGGTGCGAGGGGCGCGGCCCGCTCGCCGAAACGACGGCGAGGGGCCGCGCGCAACGCGTTACGCCACCACCGCGCTGACCGGCTCGGTGCCGGCCGCTTCGGCCAGCACGAGCGCCTTGTCGGCCGCTTCCCACGAGAACTCCGGCTCTTCGCGGCCGAAGTGACCGTACGCGGCGGTCTTTTCGTAGACCGGGCGCAGCAGGTCGAGCATCTGGATGATGCCCTTCGGACGCAGGTCGAAGTGCTCGCGCACGAGCTTCGTGATCGTCGCGTCCGACACCTTGCCGGTGCCGAACGTGTTGACCATCACCGACGTCGGCTCGGCAACGCCGATCGCGTACGACACCTGGATCAGGCAGCGCGACGCGAGGCCGGCCGCGACGATGTTCTTCGCGACGTAACGGCCGGCATACGCGGCCGAGCGGTCCACCTTCGACGGGTCCTTGCCCGAGAACGCGCCGCCGCCGTGCGGAGCCGCGCCGCCGTACGTATCGACGATGATCTTGCGGCCGGTCAGGCCGCAGTCGCCCTGCGGGCCACCGATCACGAAACGGCCGGTCGGGTTCACGAGGTACTTGATTTCGCCCTTCACGAGGTCGGCCGGCAGCACCGGCTTGATCACCTCTTCGATCACCGCTTCGCGCAGCGTCGCGAGGTCGATGTCCGGCGAATGCTGCGTGGACAGCACGACCGTGTCGATCGAATGCGGCTTGCCGTCGACGTAGCGGACCGTGACCTGCGACTTCGCATCCGGACGCAGCCACGGCAGACGGCCGTCGCGGCGCAGGTTCGACTGGCGCTCGACCAGACGGTGCGACAGGTGGATCGGCAGCGGCATCAGTTCCGGCGTTTCGTCGCACGCGTAACCGAACATCAGGCCCTGGTCGCCCGCGCCCTGGTCGAGGTTGTTGTCGTGCGCGCGGTCCACGCCCTGCGCGATGTCCGGCGACTGCTTGTCGTACGCGACGAGCACCGCGCAGCCGCGGTAGTCGATGCCGTAGTCGGTGTTGTCGTAGCCGATGCGCTTGATCGTGTCGCGCGCGACCTGGATGTAGTCGACGTTCGCGGTGGTCGTGATTTCACCGGCGAGCACGACGAGACCGGTGTTGCACAGCGTTTCCGCTGCAACACGCGAGTACTTGTCCTGCGCGAGGATCGCATCGAGGATCGCATCCGAGATCTGGTCGGCGACCTTGTCCGGATGGCCTTCGGATACGGATTCGGAAGTAAAGAAATAGTCGTTTGCCACGTTGTGACTCCTGCCCCGGTTACGATTGATGTTCACGTAGCCAGCTCCGGGAGCCTGAAGTGGCGACGCTTTAGCGGATTACCTGTCCGGCTGCGCGACGCTGTCGCAGTCAACCGGCTTCGCCCCGCAAGTTGTCTATTAACTCGGCGAAGCCCGTATTATAACGACTTCGCTCATTTGTCACAGAGTCTTCGCGCGTGCAGTCTTTCGCATCCGTTCATCCCGCCTTTCCTTATTCCACGCCGTCCGGAGCCCACACATGCTAGGCAGGCTCGGCACCCGGCTCGGCATCACCGTCCTCAAACTGCTCGCGATCCTGCCGTACGGTTTCGTCGCCCGTCTCGGCGACGGCCTCGGCTGGCTGCTCTACCAGGTTCCGAGCCGCCGCAGACGCATCGTCCACATCAACCTGAGGCTGTGCTTCCCCGACTGGAGCGATGCGCGCCGCGAGGAAGTCGCGGGCCTGCATTTCCGTCACGCGATCCGCAGTTATCTGGAGCGCAGCGTCCAGTGGTTCGGCTCCGCGAAGAAACTCGAAAAGCTGATCGAACTCGACAGCGAAGTCGATCTCACCGATCCCGACCTGCCGCCGACGCTGTTCCTCGGCCTGCACTTCGTCGGCATCGAGGCCGGCTCGATGTTCCTCAACTACTCGCTGCACCGGCCGTGCGGGTCGCTGTATCAGCCGATGTCGAACCCGGAACTGGAAGCAGCCGCGAAGGCCGGCCGCAGCCGCTTCGGCGCCGAGATGGTGAGCCGCGCGGACAGCGCGCGGGTGGTGCTGCGCTGGCTGCGCGACCGCAAGCCGGTGATGCTTGGCGCGGACATGGACTACGGCGCGCGCAACTCGACGTTCGTGCCGTTCTTCGGCATCCCGACCTGCACGCTGACCGCCGTCGGCCGGCTCGCGAAGGTCGGCCGCGCGCAGGTGGTGCCGTTCATCGGCGAGGTGCTGCCGAACTACAAGGGCTATCGGCTGAAGGTGTTCAAGCCGTGGGAGAACTACCCGACCGGCGACGACGACGTCGATGCACGGCGGATGAACGCGTTCCTCGAAGAGCAGATTCCGAAGATGCCCGAGCAGTATTACTGGGTGCACAAGCGGTTCAAGACGCGGCCGCCGGGGGAGCCGGGGTTCTATTGAGCGTCGGCGCCGGGCGGCGGCTTGATCGAACGCGATGCGCGTGCGTCGCGCACAGACGATGCGCTGTCCGCCCGACCACACGGCCCGTTCGCGGGTTCGGAGCCCGTCCCGGAAACCGGCGAATCCCGCCGCGTCACTTACAATAGCGGCATGAAACTGAAATTCACCAAGATGCACGGCGCGGGCAACGACTTCGTCGTGCTCGACGGCTACACCGAGCCGCTCGACCTGACGCCCGAACGCGTGCGCGCGCTCGCCGACCGCCATTTCGGCGTCGGCGCCGACCAGTTGCTGCTGGTCGAGCGGCCGACCATCGACGGCGTCGATTTCCGCTACCGGATCTTCAATTGCGACGGCGGCGAAGTCGAGCATTGCGGCAACGGCGCGCGCTGCTTCGTGAAGTTCGTCCGCGACCGCAAGCTGACCGCCGCGCAGCGCATCCGCGTGCAGGTGCAGAACGGCATCATCACGCTCGCGATGCAGCCGGACGGCGAGGTCATCGTCGACATGGGTCGCCCGGTGTTCGAGCCGGCCAAGGTGCCGTTCGACGCGAGCGGCCTCGAAGGCCGCCGCGAAGGCAACGACACGCTATGGCCGCTCGACGTGAACGGCGCGACGCGCTGGATTTCGGTCGTGTCGATGGGCAATCCGCATGCGGTGCAGGTGGTCAACGACGTCGAGGCGTTCCCGGTGCTGGTCGACGGACCGATCGTCGAGGCGCATCCGCGTTTTCCGCGCAAGGTGAACGCCGGTTTCATGCAGATCGTGTCGCGCAGCGAAGTGCGGCTGCGCGTGTACGAGCGCGGCGCAGGCGAAACGCTCGCGTGCGGCACCGGCGCGTGCGCGGCGGTCGCGGCCGGCATCCGGCGCGGGCTGCTCGACTCGCCGGTGAAGGTGCATACGCACGGCGGCGTGCTGACGATCGCGTGGGACGGCGGCCCCAAGGGAGACCTGCTTTCGGGCGCGCCCGACGAGTCCGCCGCGCTGACGATGGCCGGCCCCGCGGTGACGGTGTTCGAAGGCGAGATCGAACTCGCGTGACGCCGCCGCGCGCCGAACCGAAACCTCCGGCCGTTGCGGCCGGCCCCGAATCACCGATGCGCGCGCCGCGCGCGTCTCTTCTGCCGAAACCATGAACGATCGCGAAGTCGCCGACTACCTGCTGGCCAACCCCGATTTCTTCGTCGAGCACGCCGAGCTGCTGTCGACGATCCGGCTCGGCAACCCGCACGGCAAGGCGGCCGTGTCGCTGCAGGAACGGCAGATGGAAATGCTGCGCGACAAGAACAAGCTGCTGGAGCGGCGGCTGTCCGAACTGCTGCGCTACGGTCACGAGAACGACAGCATCGCGACGAAGTTCGTCCGCTGGACGACGCGCATCGTCGCCGAGCGCGACCCGTACGCGCTGCCGCGCGCGGTCGCGCAGAATCTGCGCGACGTGTTCGACGTGCCGCAGGCGGCGCTGCGCGTGTGGGACGTCGCCGAAGCGTACTCGCAGGCGGACTTCGCGCGCAGCCCCGGCGAGGAAGTGCGGATCTTCGCGAACAGCCTCACCACGCCGTACTGCGGCGCGAACACCGGCTTCGAGGCCGCGCAGTGGCTCGACATCGCGGACGGCGCGCCGGAATCGGTCGCGCTCGTCGCGCTGCGCGCGCCGGACGGCGATCCGCTGGCGAACGCGTTCGGCCTGCTCGTGATGGGCTCGCCCGATCCGCGCCGTTTCCACGACGGCATGGCGACCGACTTCCTGATGCAGATCGGCGCGCTCGCGAGCGCGGCGCTCACGCGGCTGCTGCCGCACTGAGCGCGCCGACCGCTTTCGCCCGCCCATCGTGAACCCGACCGACCCGATCGCCGACTACCTGTCGAGCCTCGAACACGAGCGGCGGCTGTCCGCGCATACGCTGCGCGGCTACGCGCACGAACTCGAAGAGCTGGTGAAGCTCGCGAACGGCCGCCCGCTCGAACGGCTGAGCGCCGCCGACGTGCGCGGCGCGGTCGTGCGCGCGCACGCGGGGGGACTGTCGTCGCGGTCGATCGCGCATCGGCTGTCCGCGTGGCGCGCGTTCTACCGGTGGCTCGCTGGCCGCATCGAACTCGAAGCGAATCCGGTCGCCGCGGTGCGTGCGCCGAAGCGCGCGAAGACGCTGCCGAAGGCGCTGTCGGTGGACGACACGGCCGCGCTGATGAACGCGCCGACCGCCGACACCGCCGAGGCGCTGCGCGACCACGCGATGCTCGAACTGTTCTATTCGTCCGGGCTGCGGCTCGCGGAACTGGTCGGACTCGACGTGCATTACGTGAAGCGCGACGGCTACGAGTCGACCGGCTGGCTCAAGCGCGACGCGGCCGAAGTCGAAGTGCACGGCAAGGGCAACCGGCATCGGATGGTGCCGGTCGGCAGCAAGGCACTCGTCGCGCTCGACGCATGGCTCGCGGTGCGCGGCTCGCTCGTGAAGCACGACGACGCGCCGCTCTTCCTGTCCGTGCGCGGCAACCGGATGTCGCCCGGCGTCGTGCGCGAGCGCGTGAAGCGCGCAGCGCTCGCAGCTGGCATCCCGGCGAACGTCCATCCGCACGTGCTGCGCCACTCGTTCGCGACGCATCTGCTGCAATCGAGCGGCGACCTGCGCGCGGTGCAGGAACTGCTCGGCCACGCGAGCATCTCCGCGACGCAGGTCTATACGTCGCTCGACTTCCAGCATCTGGCGCGCGTGTACGACACCGCGCACCCGCGCGCGAAGAAGCGCGACTGATGCCATCCGGCGCGCGGCGGCGGGCTGTCCGGCCCGTCGCCGCGCGCCGCTTTTCCGTACCGAACACACGATGAATACCGTAACGCTCAAGCCGTCGAAGGAAAAATCCCTGCTGCGCCGTCACCCGTGGGTCTACGCGAACGCGATCGACCGCGTGGACGGCAAGCCCGCCCTTGGCGCGACCGTGATCGTGCGCGCGCACGACGGCCGCTTTCTCGCGCGCGCCGCGTACAGCCCGCATTCGCAGATCCGCGCGCGCGTGTGGAGCTTCGACGAGAACGAGCCCATCGACCACGCGTTCTTCAAGCGCCGCGTGCAGCGCGCGGTCGCGCATAGGCGCGCGATGGTTCGCGACACCGGCGCGGTGCGGCTGATCTTCGGCGAGGCCGATGGACTGCCGGGGTTGATCGTCGATCAGTACGACGCGGCTAACGACGCAAACGCGCACAGCCAGCTCGTCTGCCAGTTCATGGCCGCGGGCGTCGAGGCGTGGAAAGAAGCGATTGTCGCCGCGCTGATCGCGGCGACCGGCTGCCCGAACGTGTACGAGCGTTCGGACGTGTCGATCCGCGAAAAGGAAGGGCTTGAGCAGACGACCGGCGTGCTCGCCGGCGACCCGCCGGCCGACACGCTGGTCACCATCGAAAACGGCGTGCGTTATCACGTCGACGTGCGCAACGGCCACAAGACCGGCTTCTACATCGACCAGCGCGACAACCGCGCGCTCGTGCAGGCGTTCGCGGGCGAACGCGACGTGCTGAACTGCTTCTGCTACACCGGCGGCTTCTCGCTCGCCGCGTTGAAGGGCGGCGCGAAGCGCGTCGTGTCGATCGACTCGTCCGGCGAGGCGCTCGCGCTCGCGCAGCAGAACGTCGCGACGAACGGCTTCGACGCCGCGCGCGCGACATGGCTCGACGCCGACGCATTCAAGACGCTGCGGCGTCTGTACGACGACGGCGAACGCTTCGACCTCGTCGTGCTCGACCCGCCGAAGTTCGCGCCATCACGCGAGCACGTCGACCGCGCGGCGCGCGCGTACAAGGACATCAACCTGACCGGCTTGAAGCTGCTGCGTCCGGGCGGCCTGCTGTTCACGTACTCGTGCTCCGGCGCGATCGACGCCGAACTGTTCCAGAAGATCGTCGCGGGCGCTGCGGCCGACGCGCGCGTCGATGCGCGGATCCTGAAGCGGCTCGGCGCGGGCGTCGATCACCCGCTGTTGACCGCGTTCCCGGAAGGGGAATACCTGAAGGGCCTGCTGTTGCAAATCGCGTAGGCCTCCCCCATCTGCGGCGTTTTCCGGCCACGGCCGGCGCGCGCCGACCCGTCCCCGCTTTCGCCCCCCCCGTTCCGCCCGCCTCTACCGGCGGTCGGGCGACGCGGCCGCGCCGCAGTTATGGTTCAATAGGCGGTTATGTTGTAACACCGGTTGAAATCCGCGCGGCCGCAGCCGCCCGATGCGGCCGCTTAACGCAACCGATTCACGCACAGATAGGCACCCAGCATGATTCCCGTCACCATCCTGACCGGCTTCCTCGGCAGCGGCAAGACCACGCTGCTCAAGCGCATCCTGAACGAACAGCACGGCATGAAGATCGCCGTGATCGAAAACGAGTTCGGCGAAGAAAACATCGACAACGAGATCCTCGTGCAGGACTCGAACGAGCAGATCATCCAGATGAGCAACGGCTGCATCTGCTGCACGATCCGCGGCGACCTCGCGCGCGTGCTCGGCGATCTCGCGTCGCGCAAGCGCGCCGGCGAGTTCGATTTCGACCGCGTCGTGATCGAGACGACCGGCCTCGCGAACCCGGGTCCGGTCGCGCAGACGTTCTTCATGGATAACGAGATCGCCGACGAATTCCTGCTCGACGCGATCATCACGCTCGTCGACGCGAAGCACGGCAACCACCAGCTGGACGAGCACGAAGTCGTGCAGCGCCAGGTCGGCTTCGCGGACCGCCTGTTCATCACGAAGGCCGACCTCGTCGACGAAAAGGAACTCGAAGACCTGCGCCACCGCCTGCTGCACATGAACCCGAAAGCGCAGATCCGGGTCGTGAACTTCGGCGAAGCGAACATCAAGGAAGTGTTCGACCTGCGCGGCTTTAACCTGAACGCGAAGCTCGAAATCGACCCGGACTTCCTCGCGGAAGACGAGCACGATCATGCGCATCACGGTCACGACCATGACCACGACCACGCGAACTGCGACCACGATCACGGCCATTGCGACCACGAAGGCCACGATCACGGCCACCACCATCATCACCACGCGCACCACGACGACAAGATCAAGTCGTTCGTGTACCGAAGCGACCGACCGTTCGATCCGAACCGCCTCGAAGACTTCCTCGGCGGCATCCTGCAGATCTACGGCGAGCGGCTGCTGCGCTACAAGGGCGTGCTGTACATGAAGGGCGTGGACCGCAAGGTCGTGTTCCAGGGCGTGCACCAGATGATGGGCAGCGACCTCGCCGCGAAGTGGCTGCCGGTCGAGAAGAAGAACAGCAAGATGGTGTTCATCGGCATCGAGCTGCCGCAGGACCTGATCACCGACGGCCTCGACGCCTGCCTCGCGTGAGGCGCGGGAAAAGCGGTGTGCCGCGCACAATTCGTTTCGAAACCGTGCCGGACCATCGCTTTTTCACGATTAGCGGGTTATATTTTCCGGATGACGTATTTCGGTCGCCGACCGTGCTGCGACAGGGTTTTTCCGTTTGCCGGCACGGTTTGCGATTCGGTTACAATACGGCCCCACTGGAGCGGATGACCGCGTATGCGCCAGGCTGGAACGCCCGTCGGGCGCGCGCGCCGGCCTGACGAAGTTCGATGCGGCGTCCGCTACGCGACTGACGAACGGCCCCGGAAAACCTTGTCCGGAACGAGCCGATAAACCGCCGGCATAACGCGTCGCACCATGCCGCCGGTACGAAGAATGCCTCAGGAGCAGCTGAAAAACCGGTTTCCAGAGGAGTTCGGCCCCGCAGCGGCGCTTCGGCTTCACGGCAGCTCATCGTCCGTGCGTGCCGGCGCTGGCTGGCGCCATCCGAAGGCCATTGCGGGCAACACGAAAGTGCAGGCAAGATGTGCCCGTTTTGCCTCACATTGAAGAAGCAAGCCAGATGACGACGAAACGACTCTTGACCGAAGCCGAAATCCTGAAGATGAGCGACAAGGATTACATGAACGAGGATCAGCTCGCCTTCTTCAAGAACCGGCTCGAACAGTTGCAGGCGGAAATCCTGCGCAATGCGGGCCAGACCACCGAGAATCTGCGCGAGACGGTGATCGTCCCGGATCCGGCCGACCGCGCGACGATCGAGGAAGAGCATGCGCTGGAACTGCGCACGCGCGACCGCGAGCGCAAGCTGCTGAAGAAGGTGCAGCAGTCACTCGCGCGGATCGATGCGGGCGACTACGGCTGGTGCGAAGAGACCGGCGAGCCGATCGGCATCCCGCGCCTGCTCGCGCGGCCGACCGCGACGCTGTCGCTCGAAGCCCAGGAGCGCCGCGAACTGCGCCAGAAGCTGTTCGGCGACTGACCGGCCGTTTCGGCGCGCCGCCACGCCGCGCCGGACTTCCCGCCTTCGCAAGAAGCGCACGGTAAACCGTGCGCTTTTTTATTTGGCGCGCCGCGTGCGCGGCCTTCCTGGCGCCCGGACCCGGCAGCCCGCAAGCCGTTTTCTGCGCGCCGGATCTTGATAAGCCCCCGGCCGCCCTAAAATGCTTTCGACATGCGCCCGCCGCGGCCCACGCGCCGCGACAGACAGGGCGCCGCACCGGACCCGGAGCGGCGGCGCACCGCGCCGCCGCGCTCTTCCCAGTCAGCACCACCAGGCATCAACGGTAAAAGGAAAGCACATGGAGCAATTTCACGGCACGACGATCGTTTCCGTGCGACGCGGCGACAAGGTCGCGCTCGGCGGCGACGGCCAGGTCACGCTCGGCAACATCGTCATGAAAGGCGGCGCGAAAAAAGTCCGGCGCATCTACGGCGGCAAGGTGATGGTCGGCTTCGCGGGCGGCACCGCCGACGCCTTCTCGCTGCTGGACCGCTTCGAGGCGAAACTCGAAAAGCATCAGGGCAACCTCACTCGCGCGGCCGTCGAACTGGCGAAGGACTGGCGCACCGACCGCATGCTGCGCCGCCTCGAAGCGATGCTGATCGCGGCCGACGCGCAAACGACGCTCGTCATCACCGGCAACGGCGACGTGCTCGATCCGGAAGGCGGCATCTGCGCGATCGGCTCCGGCGGCTCGTACGCGCAGGCCGCGGCGCGCGCGCTGATCGAGAACACCGACCTCGAACCGCGCGAGATCGTCGAGAAGGCGCTCGGCATCGCCGGCGACATGTGCATCTACACGAACCACAACCGCGTGATCGAAACGATCGAGTAAGCGACCGGCAACCGACGAGAAGGAACCAGGATGAGCACCATGACCCCCGCCGAGATCGTCTCGGAACTCGACAAGCACATCATCGGGCAGGCGCGCGCGAAAAAGGCCGTCGCCGTCGCGCTGCGCAACCGCTGGCGCCGCCAGCAGGTCGCCGAGCCGCTGCGCCAGGAAATCACGCCGAAGAACATCCTGATGATCGGACCGACCGGCGTCGGCAAGACCGAGATCGCGCGGCGTCTCGCGAAACTCGCCGACGCGCCGTTCATCAAGATCGAAGCGACGAAGTTCACCGAGGTCGGCTACGTCGGCCGCGACGTGGACAGCATCGTGCGCGACCTGATCGAAATCTCGGTCAAGCAGACGCGCGAAGCCGAGATGCGCAAGGTCCGCTCGAAGGCGACCGACCAGGCCGAGGACCGCATTCTCGACATCCTGCTGCCGGGCGCGCGTCCGGTCGGTTTCGGCACCGCGTCGGAGAGCCACGCCGAGGGTGAGAACGCGACCCGCCAGACGTTCCGCAAGCGCCTGCGCGAAGGCCAGCTCGACGACAAGGAGATCGAACTGGACGTCGAGCTGCCGCAGGCCGGCATGGACATCATGGGGCCACCCGGAATGGAGGACATGACCGAGCAGATCCGCTCGATGTTCGCGAATCTCGGCGGCGGCAAGAAAACCCGCCGCAAGCTGAAGGTGAAGGAGGCGCTGAAAGTCCTCACCGACGAGGAAGCGGGCAAGATGCTGAACGACGAGGAGGTCAAGACGAAGGCCGTCCAGAACGTCGAGCAGAACGGCATCGTGTTCCTCGACGAGATCGACAAGATCGCGTCGCGCAACAACGAAGGCAGCGGCGGCGGTGAAGTCTCTCGCCAGGGCGTGCAGCGCGATCTGCTGCCGCTCGTCGAAGGCACGACGATCAACACGAAGTACGGGATGATCAAGACCGATCACATCCTGTTCATCGCGAGCGGCGCGTTCCATCTCGCGAAGCCGAGCGACCTGATCCCCGAACTGCAAGGGCGCTTCCCGATCCGCGTCGAACTCGACTCGCTGTCGGTGAAGGACTTCGAATCGATCCTCGTCGCGACCGACGCGAGCCTCGTGAAGCAGTATCAGGCGCTGCTCGCGACCGAGGACGTGCAGCTCGAATTCGCCGACGACGGCATTCGCCGTCTCGCGGAGATCGCGTTCTCGGTCAACGAAAAGACCGAGAACATCGGCGCGCGCCGCCTGTACACGGTGATCGAAAAACTGCTGGAGGACGTGTCGTTCGCGGCCGGCAATCACGCGGGCCAGAACGTGGTCGTCGACGCCGCGTATGTCGACAGCGCGCTCGGCGAAGTCGCGCAGGACGAGGATCTGTCGCGCTACGTGCTGTAACGTCGTGTGAACGTGCGTCGCGCGCGATGCACGTCGGCACGAAAAGAAGGGTCCCGCGTGGGACCCTTTTCTTTTGCTTCGAAAGAACGAATGGCCCGGCGTGCCGCAAGCCGGGCTGCATCATGCCGAGGCGGAACGCCGGCCGGCGGCTTCCCGTGTCGCCGCCGGTCGATGCCCGCCATCCGTCACTGACGGACCGGCCGCTTCGCGAGCTTGCGTTGCAGCGTGCGGCGGTGCATGTTCAACGCGCGCGCGGTCGCCGAGATGTTGCCGCCGTGCTCGGCCAGCACGCGTTGAATGTGCTCCCATTCGAGCCGCGCAACGGACAGCGGCATCGGATGCTCGATCGCTTCCTCGGCCTGCAGCGAACTCGCGTCGCGCTGCAAGGCGGCCAGGATGGTTTCGACGTTGGCCGGTTTCGCGAGGTAGTTGTCCGCGCCGTCCTTCACCGCCTGAACCGCGGTCGCGATGCTCGCATAGCCGGTCAGCACCAGCATCCGCGCATCGGGCTGCAGTTCGCGCAGCGGCGCGACGAGGCCCAATCCCGAGTCCTTGCCAAGGTGTAGATCCACGGTGATCTGCGAGAATTTCTGCTGGTTCGCGAAGCGAATCGCTTCCTCGCCGTTGTGAGCCTGCTGCACCTGATAACCGCGGCGCGCGAGCCCGCGGGTCAGAATGTCGGAGAACACCTCGTCGTCGTCGATCACCAGAAAATTCAAATCGCTCATGCCTGTTTCTCCGTGTTAGTGGGCGGCACCGGGCTTTGGATCGCCCGCGCCCGAACTGTTGGCCGAATCGCTGCTGCCGTCCGGACCGGCATCCGGGCGCATGCCAGGCGCGCCCGCCGATGCCGCAACGGCCCTCGCCGGCACGCGCAATACCGCGCGGGTGCCGCGCGGAACACGTTCTGCGCCCGCGGACGGAGGATTCACGTCGGACAACTCAATGGAGCCGCCGAGCCGGGCCGCCGACGAAAACGCCAGATACAGCCCGACACCATGGCCGCCCTGGGTACTGTCGACCGGCGCAGCACCAAGCGACGCCCTCAGCGATGCGGGGATGCCAGGCCCCGCGTCGCAAACTTCGAACTCCACCAAATCGTCGTGCTCCGCGCGCTGCGAGCGCAACGTCACGTGATCGCGGCTCGCGCGCGCGGCGTTGTCGAGCAGGATCGTCAGGATCTGGCTGACCGCGACGGTGTCGTCGAGGCTCGCGTCGGCCGGCGCATCGCCGACCTGCTCGAACGTCACGTGCGGATGGCGCAGCCGCCACTGCTCGACGAACGGCCCGAGCCATTCGCCGACCGCCTGCCGGCTGCCCGACGACGCGCGGCTGCGCAGCCGCGCGAGCGCCGACGTGCAGAGCGACATCTGCTGGTCGAGCAGGTCGAGGTCGGCGACGTACGGCGCAAGGCCCCTGTCGGTACGCGCCGCGTCGCGCAGTTCCTCGGTCAGCATCGCGATCGTCGACAGCGGCGTGCCGATCTCGTGCGTGACGGTGGCCGCCTGCACGCCGAGCGCGACCGCCCGCTCGTCGCGCAGCAGGCGCTGCTGCGCGTCGGCGAGCGCGTTTTCGCGCTGGCGCAGCGCGCGCGACATCCGCGCGACGAACCACACGATCAGCGCGACGCTCACCATGAAGTTCACCCACATGCCCGCGCGGTAGTAGTCGAACAGGTTCGCGGGGTTGTCCATGTTGAGCGGCACGGAATCGAAGCCGAGCAGCACGTAGCAGGTGACCGCGAACGCGGCGAGCCACGCGGCCAGATACCAGGGCAGCACGGCGGCCGCGATCGCGATCGAAGGCAGATACAGCGACACGAACGGATTGGTGGTGCCGCCCGACAGGAACAGCAGCGCGGACAACGCGCCGATGTCGACCCAGATCTGGCCGAACAGTTCGAGATTCGACTCGGGACGATCCTGGGACACGCGCAGCCACGTGACGCCGTTGAACAGCACTTCCATCGCGATCACGAACAGCATCGCCGGCAACGGCAGACGCACGCCCATGAAGAACTGCACGAACGCGATCGTGCAGAGCTGGCCGATGATGGCGAGACTGCGCAGCCAGAAAAGATGGCCGAGATTGACACTAGCGCTAACGGTTATCCGATGCATGCTGCCAGTTTACCGGTTGATGGGTTTCTTACCGATTATCTTAAATACATTTGTTTCGATCAGCTTAATTCATCGACGTTAATTGAATGTTGAACTTAGAATTCATGCGCCTTCGATACACCCCATTGCACGACATCCGAATCCGCTGTCACCGCAGTCAGGCCGCGCATTCGCCGCTATCGCGAAGCCCAACTGCGGACGCGTCATTCTAAGGTGTCCGCTGCGACGTGTCGCACCCGGATGCGCAGGCAAACTCGACATATCGCGGAGGTGCGTCACACCTGCGGCCAATTTCCGAAGCCTGCGGAATAATCCGGCCATCATGTTGACGTAAATCAGATTATGACGCGTTGAATCCGTCTTTTCTCAAAAAATTGAAAATTCAAACTTGTGCTGACAGCGAAATGTGAATCCAGTCCTGCGCGCTGTTCAGCAATGCGACTGAATCGGAACGGCGGGTTTATCGCGTACAGCGCCGTCCCGCATTGTGACCAACCTCGATCGATCCGTTGAACGCGAAACCACCGACGCCCCGCTAAAACGGCCGTCGCTCATCGCGCGCCAGTATGCGCCGGTCAGGTTCGTTGGACACCTAAATTGATGATCGCAACGCTCGCGTGTAGCGGTGCGCATACAGTGCGTCCGCACGATAGCTGCATCAGGTGGAATGGGATAGCGTGGGTACGCTGAAAGCACGTCCACTGACCGAAGTGCAACGGCGTGACGGAGGAGCAGGGTCGCGCGGCAGGCGAACTCGCGCCGCCTCGTTATGCCGATGTAGCCGCTAGCCGTAAAAACATCGTCCCGACCCGCAGCGACCTGGCGCACAAGATCGGCGGCCGACGACGCGAACTGTCAAATCCCCCCGGCGGATTCCGGACTCGTCGCCGGTCCGGCGGCGACAGCGGCAGCAAGACATTCCGGACACACGCAGCGCCCGCGCGGATCCACCTGACTCGCCGGCAGCGCGGGCAGCGTCTTGCACCAGCAGTCGAACGGCTCCGCGTGCCGGCCGCAGTCGAACATCCGTGCGCAGCGCGGGCAGCGCACGCTTTTCACATCGGGGTGAACGGGGGAAACGGAGGCGGTCATCGCACGCGCTCCTTCTAAGGCCGGAATCCGGCGGTAAGCCCATGATGCCACACGCCGCGCAGGTGACCAGCGCGTGCCGACGGGCGATCGCCGGAGCCGGCGCGCGGTCGCCGTCCCGGCCATCCGCGCCGCCTCGCCCAACCGCCGCCGCGCTTCGCCCCCGCGCGCCGCCAGCCTTCCGCCAACGACCCGGTAGCGGGCCGGGAAACCCCGAAAAGACGCTGCAAACCACCCGGCCCAGCCCGTCACCGTCGGCCATCCGGCCGTCATCTGTTCTTCGCTGTTGCGGCGCGACAGTCCTGTACAATTCGCCGTTGTTTCAACCGTTTTCGCCCATTTTTCCGCCGCCATGTCCGATCATCCCGACCTCTCCCAGATCGCGCCTACGCTGAAAGCCGAAATCCTGGCCGAAGCGCTGCCCTACATCCGCCAGTACCACGGCAAGACCGTGGTCATCAAGTACGGCGGCAACGCCATGACCGAGGAGCGGCTCAAGCAGGGTTTCGCACGCGACGTGATCCTGCTGAAGCTGGTCGGCATCAATCCGGTCATCGTGCACGGCGGCGGCCCGCAGATCGACCAGGCGCTGAAGAAAATCGGCAAGCAGGGCACCTTCATCCAGGGGATGCGCGTCACCGACGAGGAAACGATGGAAGTCGTCGAGTGGGTGCTCGGCGGCGAGGTGCAGCAGGACATCGTCACGCTGATCAACCACTTCGGCGGCCACGCGGTCGGCCTGACCGGCAAGGACGGCGGCCTGATCCACGCGCGCAAGCTGATGATGCCGGACCGCGACAATCCGGGCCAGTACGTGGACATCGGCCAGGTCGGCGAGGTCGAGGCGATCAACCCGGCGGTCGTGAAGGCGTTGCAGGACGACGCGTTCATCCCGGTCATCTCGCCGATCGGCTTCGGCGAGGACGGCCTGTCGTACAACATCAACGCGGACCTCGTCGCGGGCAAGCTGGCGGTCGTGCTGAACGCCGAAAAGCTCGTGATGATGACCAACATCCCCGGCGTGATGGACAAGGCGGGCACCCTGCTGACCGACCTGTCCGCGCGCGAGATCGACGCCCTCTTCGAGGACGGCACGATCTCCGGCGGCATGCTGCCGAAGATCTCGTCGGCGCTCGACGCGGCGAAGAGCGGCGTGCGCTCGGTCCACATCATCGACGGCCGGATCGAGCATTCGGTGCTGCTCGAAATCCTGACCGAGCAGCCGTTCGGCACTATGATCCGTTCGCATTGATGCCCCCGGCGGCGGCCGCTCCGGCGCGGTCCGCCGCGCCGTTCGCCGCCAATGCGAACGGGCGGACGGCCCGACATCCTGCCGTCCGCGCACGGCCCCGCCACCCGATCCGCCTTCCCGCCCGATGAATCCTTCCCGCCCGCGCCGACGCCGGCCGCAACACGCGGCGGGCACCCCCGTCTGGCTGTTCGATCTCGACAACACGCTGCACGGCGCATCGCGCGCGATCTTCCCGCAGATCAACCGCGCGATGACGCAGTACATCGTCGACACGCTCGCCGTGGACGTCACCGAGGCGAACCGGCTGCGGGTCGGCTACACGGTGCGCTACGGCGCGACGCTGCTCGGGCTTGCGCGGCACCATCCGGTCGATCCGCACGACTTCCTGAAGGCGGTCCACACGTTTTCGGATCTCGGCTCGATGGTTCACGCGGAGCGCGGCCTCGCGCGCACGCTCGCCGCGCTGCCGGGCCGCCGGATCCTGCTGACGAACGGCCCGGAGGCCTATGCGCGCGCGGTCCTCGCGGAACTCGGCATCGAGCGGCTGTTCGAGCGCGTCGTCGCGATCGAGCAGATGCGCGAGCGCGACCGCTGGCGCGCGAAGCCGGACCGCGCGATGCTGCGGCAGACGCTGCGCCGGGCCGGCGCCACGCTCGCGGACGCGATCCTCATCGAAGACACGCGCGGCCATCTGAAACGCTACCGGCGGCTCGGCATCCGGACCGTCTGGATCACCGGCCATCTGCCGCCGCTGCCCGCACCATCCGCGCGCCGTCAGGGAAGCGGCAAGCCGCACTATGTCGACCAGCGCATTCGTTCGCTAAAATCGCTACAACTGGGCATCCGGTCGGGGCGACTGGGGCAGTCGATGCGATTCAAGGGGCGACCTTCATGCAGCCGACCGACACGCGTGACGCAACCGTAGAACGAGAACCGCAAGGCACCGTGCGCCGCGCCGCGCGGCCGAAGCCGGGCGAGCGGCGCATCCACATCCTGCAGACGCTGGCCGCGATGCTGGAAACGCCGAAGGGCGAAAAGATCACGACGGCCGCGCTCGCCGCGCGCCTCGGCGTATCGGAGGCGGCGCTGTACCGCCACTTCGCGAGCAAGGCCCAGATGTTCGAAGGGCTGATCGACTTCATCGAGCAGACGCTGTTCGCGCTCATCAACCAGATCGTCGCGAAGGAACCGAACGGCATCCTCCAGGCGCGCGCGATCGCGCTGATGCTCATCAACTTCTCGACGAAGAACGCCGGCATGACGCGGGTGCTGACCTGCGAGGCGCTGGTCGGCGAGCACGCGCGCCTCGCCGAGCGCGTGAACCAGATGCTCGACCGGATCGAGGCGTCGCTGCGCCAGTGCCTGCGCGTCGCGCTCGCCGAATCCGAAGGGCCGGCCACCGCCGCGACGGTCGTTCTGCCGCCGGGTTACGATCCTGCTGTGCGCGCGAGCCTCGTCGTCCGCTATGTGATCGGCTGCTGGCATCGCTACGCGCAAAGCGGCTTCGTGCGCGAGCCCGGCGAGTACGCGGACGAGCAGCTTCGCATCATCCTCCAGTAGCAGCCACAGCGCGTCCGGCCGCCATGGCGGCTGTCGCGCCGGCTCCAGGGCAGCGGCCCGAACCCGCCGCCGGCGTTCCTTTTCCCGTGGTGCCGCGCCCCGCGCGGCCGCCTGCAACCGTGCGTCGCAGCATCACCTGAAGGAGAAGACCCGCATGAACCGTCCCATCAGTTCGTCTCCGCTGCCGGACCTTCCCGGCCTGTCCGCCCACTGGGGCTGGCTGATCGCGCGCGGCCTCGCGGCGATCGTGTTCGGCATCCTCGCGTTCGCGATGCCCGGCATCACCGTGGTCACGCTCGCGCTCGTGTGGGGCGCGTATGCGATCGTCGACGGCGCGTTCGCGCTGATGTACGGCGTCCGCGGCAAGGGCTCGCGGCGCTGGACGTACATCCTGATCGGCGTGATCGGCGTGCTGGCCGGGCTCGTCGCGTTCTTCTGGCCGAACGAGACGGCGCTGATCCTCGTGCTGATCATCGGCTTCTGGATGCTCGGCACCGGCATCTTCGAGATCGTCTATGCGATCCAGTATCGACGCGCGATCGCGCATCCATGGGCGGTCGGCATCTCGGGGCTGCTGTCCGCGCTGGTCGGCCTCTTCATCGTCGTGTTTCCGGGCGCGGGCGCGCTGTCGCTGATCTGGGTGATCGCCGCCTACGCCATCATCTACGGGATCTTGATGATCGTCGCCGCGTTCCAGTTGCGGCGCTGGCGCAACGCGCATCCGACGCCGTAGCGCGGCCGCGCTGCGTTGCCCACGCCCGCGTTCCCGATGGCCCCGGCGGCCGCTGCCGCCGTTTCTTCGCCGGATTTTCCGCTATACTCTGCGTTCTTCGCAGTACATGGCGCGCCGATTTGCTGACTCGATTGCGGGCGCGCGAACCCGACCGGCCCGGTCCGCCCATCATGGCGCCGGGGCTCGGGTTCATTACAAATGCGGCTAAAGAGGTCGTCAGCCGCGCAGCCCTCATTCTTCCCGCGCATCGCCGACACCCGTTTAGCCGCCCTGCAACCAAGGCGGAATGAATGGAATCGATCGGGATCGTCGCTCCACAAAAACTGCATTTCGACGAGCCGCTGCCACTGCAGAACGGCACGGCGCTCGCCGGTTACGACCTGATGGTCGAGACCTACGGCACCCTGAACGCCGCGCGCAGCAATGCGGTGCTCGTCTGTCACGCGCTCAACGCGTCGCACCACGTCGCCGGCGTGTATGCCGACAACCCGAAGGACGTCGGCTGGTGGGACAACATGGTCGGCCCCGGCAAGCCGCTCGACACCAACCGCTTCTTCGTGATCGGCGTGAACAACCTCGGCTCGTGCTTCGGCTCGACCGGCCCGATGAGCATGGACCCGGCGACGCAACGCCCCTATGGCGCGCGGTTTCCGGTCGTCACCGTCGAGGACTGGGTGAACGCGCAGGCGCGCGTCGCGGACCGCTTCGGCATCGAACGCTTCGCGGCGGTGATGGGCGGCAGCCTCGGCGGGATGCAGGCGCTCGCGTGGAGCCTGATGTATCCGGACCGGCTCGGCCACTGCATCGTGATCGCATCGACGCCGAAGCTGTCCGCGCAGAACATCGCGTTCAACGAGGTCGCGCGCTCGTCGATCCTGTCGGACCCGGACTTCCACGGCGGCGACTATTACGCGCACGGCGTGAAGCCGAAGCGCGGCCTGCGCGTCGCGCGGATGATCGGCCACATCACCTATCTGTCCGACGACGACATGGCCGAGAAATTCGGCCGCGCGCTGCGCCGCGCGGAAGGGGCGGTCGATGCGTACAACTTCAGCTTCGACGTCGAGTTCGAGGTGGAGTCGTACCTGCGCCACCAGGGCGACAAGTTCGCCGACTACTTCGACGCGAACACGTATCTGCTCATCACGCGCGCGCTCGACTACTTCGATCCGGCGAAGGCGTTCGACGGCGATCTGACGAAGGCGCTCGCGCACACGAAGGCGAAGTATCTGGTCGCGAGCTTCTCGACCGACTGGCGCTTCGCGCCCGCGCGCTCGCGCGAACTGGTGAAGGCGCTGCTCGACCACAAGCGCCAGGTCACCTACGCGGAGATCGACGCGCCGCACGGCCACGACGCTTTCCTGCTCGACGACGCGCGTTATCACAACCTGATGCGCGCGTATTACGAACGCATTGCCATCGAGGTGGGCGCATGAACCAGAGTGCTTTCGACAGCCTGTCCACGCGTTCGGACTTCCGCGCGATCGCGCGCTGGGTCGAGCCGCGCTCGACCGTGCTCGATCTCGGCTGCGGCGACGGCGCGCTGCTGTCGCTGCTGTCCGAGGAACTGGAAGTGTCGGGTTACGGCATCGAGATCAACGACGCGGGCGTGCTCGCCGCGACGAAGAACGGCGTCAACGTGATCCAGCAGAACCTGGAGGACGGCCTGCGCCTCTTCGAGGACGCGAGCTTCGACTTCGCGATCCTGTCGCAGACGCTGCAGACGATCCACCAGACCGCGGCGATCCTGCGCGAGACCGCGCGGGTCGGCAAGGAGTGCATCGTGTCGTTCCCGAACTTCGGCTACTGGCCGCACCGGCTGTCGGTGCTGCGCGGCCGGATGCCGGTGTCGAAGTCGCTGCCGTACCAGTGGCACAACACGCCGAACGTGCGCGTGCTGACGGTGAAGGACTTCGAAGCATTGGCGCCCGAAGTGGGCGTCGAGATTCTGGATCGCGTCGTGCTGCACGAGGGCCAGGTGGTGCGTTGGGGCGTGAACTGGCGTGGTAGTCTTGCGGTCTATCGCGTGAAGAAAAGCTGACGCCGCTGGCGGCGCCGGCGCCCACGCAATCCGACTCCGCCGCCGCTATCGCCGACATGCCGAACCAGCCTCACGAGGTGCCCGCCCTAACCGCTCACGAAGAACATCCCGGCTGGCGTGCGTATCTGAATATGCACATGCTGATCTGCGTGTTTCTCGGCTTCACGTCCGGGCTGCCGCTTTTCACGCTCGTGTATCTCGTGCAGGCGTGGTTGCGTTCGGAAGGCGTGAACCTGAAGGAAATCGGCCTCTTCGCGCTGATCCAGTTTCCGTACACGTGGAAGTTCGTGTGGGCGCCGCTGATGGACCGTTACGTGCCGCGCCTGCCGGGCTGGCGGCCGGGCAGGCGGCGCGGCTGGATGCTCGTCACGCAGTTGCTGGTCGGCGTCGCGATCGGCACGCTCGGTTTCGTGTCGCCGCGCGACTCGATCTGGACCGTCGCCGCGCTGACCGCGCTCGTCGCGTTCTTCGGCGCGAGCCAGGACATCGCGGTCGACGCCTACCGGCGCGAGTTGCTGACCGACACGCAGCAGGGCCTCGGCAATGCGGTCCATGTGAACGCGTACAAGATCGCCGCGCTGGTGCCCGGCTCGCTCGCGCTGATCCTGTCCGACCATCTGCCGTGGACGACGGTGTTCATCGTGACCGCCGCGTTCATGTTGCCCGGCGTCGCGATGACGCTCGTGGTCCGCGAACCCGAAGTACACGGCACGCCGCCGAAGAACCTGCGCGACGCGGTGCTGCAGCCGTTCGCGGAGTTCGTGAACCGCGACGGCTGGCGCGCCGCGCTGTTCGTGCTCGCGTTCATCTTCCTGTACAAGCTCGGCGACACGATGGCGACCACGCTGTCGACGTCGTTTTTCCTCGACATCGGTTTCTCGCGCACCGAGATCGGCGTGATCGCGAAAACAACCGCGTTCGGCGCGAGCCTCGCGGGCGGCATCGTCGGCGGCGTCGCGCTGATGAAGATCGGCATCGGCCGCGGGCTATGGATCTTCGGCTTCCTGCAAATGGTGTCGACGCTCGGCTTCGCGTGGCTTGCCCAGCTCGGCGCGGATTCGCCGTCGCTCGCCGCGATCCACGACTTCGTCATTGCGTGCGGCGACGCAGTCACGAAGGGCGCGGCGGCCGTCGGCGTCGATGCGAACCTGCGGCTCGATCCACGCGCGCTCGCCCTCGCACTCGTGTACGGCTTCGAGACGTTCGCGACCGGCCTCACGCTTGCCGCGTTCACCGCGTACATCGCGAGCACGACCGACCCGCGCTACACCGCGACGCAGTTCGCCCTGTTCACGAGCCTCGCGGCGGTGCCGCGCACGCTTGCGTCGGCGGCGAGCGGCTTCCTCGTCACGCGGATCGGCTGGTTCGACTACTTCATCGTCTGCACCGTGCTCGCGGTACCGGGTATGCTGCTGCTCATCCGCATCGCCCCGTGGAGAACCCGGTCGTGACGACGACACGCAACGCCGCGCCCCGCTCGCGCCGCCGCATGCGAGCCGTGTTCGCGCTGGCGCTCGCGGCGGCGTTGCAGGCGGCCCACGCGCACGCGGAAGGGGCACCGGCGGCAGCCGGCAGCGGCACTACGTCGGGCGGCAATCCGACGCCGAACGCGGCAGCGGACAATGCGCCGCCGGCCGCGCAACCGGCCCAACCCGCTCAACCGGCACAGCCCGAACCGCCAGCCGCGAACAGCGGCGCGGCGGCGGCGAACAACCCGTCGTCGGGCGCCGGCAAGGAAGTCCGCTTCGGCGATGCGGCGTTGTTCCGCAGCCTGATCCCGTCACCGATGCTCGAAGCCCAGGCCACCGCCGAATATGCGGAAATCGTGCGCGGCGCGGCGCACTCGGACCGTCTGTATCCGGACACCGATCCTCGCGTGCAGCGCGTGCGGGCGCTGGTCGATCAGCTTCAGCCGTATTCGCTGAAGTGGAGCGACCGCGTGAAGAGCTGGAAGTGGGAAGTCGCGGTGATCCGCTCGCCGGACATTCGCATGTACTGCCTGCCGGGCGGCAAGATCGTCGTGTACGGCGGGCTGCTCGACCGGATCAGGCCGAACGACAACGAACTCGGAATGCTGCTCGGCCACGAGATCGCGCACGCGGTGCGCGAGCACGTGCGCGAGCGGCTCGGCGAGCAGCAGGCCGCGCAACTGGCGCAGGGCACGGTGCCGCAACTGTTCGGGCTCGCGGACCTCGGCGTGTTTCCGCTCGGCATCGGCTCGCAACTGTTCGAGATGCACTACGGACGCGCGGACGAAACCGAGGCCGACGTGATCGGCAGCGATATCGCGTCGCGCGCGGGCTTCGATCCGCGCGCGGCGATCACGCTATGGGACAAGCTCGCGGCCGCGACGCGCAACGACCGCGACCAGGGGTTCATCTACGTGCACCCTTATACGCCGGCGCGCCGCCAGGACATCATGAAACGGCTGCCCGACATGCTGCCGCTCTATGCGAAGGCGATCGGCAAGCCGCTGAACGCGCTGCCCGACTATGCGGGCATCGGCGTGCCGCAGCGGCGCAAGGCCACGGAGCGTTGAGCGGCCGCGCCGCCCGGTTCACTCAGCCGGCGACCGTGTAGTCGTAGTCGATGGTCAGCGGCGCATGGTCGCTGAACTTGATGTCCCGGAAGATCGACGTGGTCTTCGCGGTCGATGCGATGCCCGGCGTCGCGATCTGGTAGTCGATCCGCCACCCGACGTTCTTCGCATACGCCTGGCCGCGATTGCTCCACCACGTGTACTGCTCGGGCCGCTGGTCGAGCGTGCGGAACACGTCCACGTAACCGACGTCGTCGAACAGCTTCGTGAGCCACGCGCGCTCTTCGGGCAGGCAGCCGGAGTTCTTCTGGTTGCCCTTCCAGTTCTTGATGTCGATTTCCTTGTGCACGATGTTCACGTCGCCGCAGACGATCACCTGGCGCTCGCGCTTCAGTTCCGCGAGATGCGGCATGAACGCGTCCATGAAGCGATACTTCGCCGCCTGGCGCTCGTCGCCGCTCGATCCCGACGGCACGTACACCGACACGACCGACAGCTTGCCGAAACGCGCCTCGACGTAACGCCCTTCCGGATCGAACTCGTCGCTGCCGAAGCCGATCAGCACGTCGTCCGGCTCGTGGCACGTGTACACGCCCGCGCCGCTGTAGCCCTTCTTCACCGCATGCTGGAAGTAGCCCTTGAAGTGATGCGGCGCGAGGAATTCCGGCGTCATGTCGTCCTGCGAGCATTTGATTTCCTGCACGCACAGCACGTCGGCGTTCTGTGCGCCGAACCAGTCGAAAAAGCCCTTCTTCGCCGCGGAGCGGATGCCGTTGAGGTTCGCGGTGATCACACGCAGCATGTCGTCGTTTCCTTGTTGTCGGCGCCGGGGTCGAGGCCCGGCGCGGTCATTCGATCTTCAGGCCAGCCAGCTCTTCCTTCGCCGGCGGGTATTCGAGCTTCAGGCTTTCCAGCAGGCGCAGCAGCAGCATCCCGACCATCACGTTGCGATGCGACTTCGAGTCGGCCGGAATCACGTACCACGGCGCGTATTCGGTCGAGGTCGCCGCGAGCGCGCCGCGATACGCGTCCTGATACGCGTCCCAGTGCTTGCGTGCATCGAGGTCGGAAATGTCGAACTTCCAGTGCTTCGTCGGATCGTCGATGCGCGCCTGGATGCGGCGGCGCTGCTCGTCCTTCGAGATGTGCAGCATGCACTTGATGATCGACGTGCCGGTCTGCGACAGCATCAGTTCGAAGTCGCGGATCTGCCGGTAGCGGCGCTCGCATTCGGCGCTGTCGATGCCGCCCATCACGAACGGCACCAGCACGTCCTCGTAATGGCTGCGGTTGAAGATCGCGAGTTCGCCGGCGGCCGGCACCTGCGCATGCACGCGCCACAGGAAGTCGCGCGACGCCTCGATCGGCGTCGGCGCGCGAAACGGCACGATGCGCAGGCCGAGCGGATCGACCTCGTGGAACACGCCGCGGATCGTGCCGTCCTTGCCGCTCGTGTCCATCCCCTGCAGTACGACCAGCACGCGCTGCCGGCGCTGCGCGTGCAGCCGTTCCTGCTGTACGTCGAGCTTCGTGCCGATCTCGGACAGCCGCCCGCGATCGGCGTCCTTGCTGCCGGCCGAGAACGGCTTCGCGGCGGTGTCGAGCGCGCCGAGAGAGAACTTGTCCGCTTTCTTGTCGCCGAAATACGGCACGCGATAATCGTCGAGGCTCGGGCCTTTTGTCATGCGTCGCTCTCCTGTGTCGGGCCACGTTATTCGCGCCGCTCCGACGCTCACGAAGCGGTGCCGCGCGTTCGTCGCGAGCCGCCGCGCACGGACGGCGGCGGCTCGCAACGCGCTCAGGATAGCTTTTTCTTCAGCAGCTCGTTCACCTGCTGCGGATTCGCCTTACCCTTCGTCGCTTTCATCGCCTGGCCGATCAGCGCGTTGAACGCCTTCTCCTTGCCCGCGCGGAACTCGTCGACGGACTTCGGGTTCGCGGCGAGCACCTCGTCGATGATCGCTTCGAGCGCGCCGGTGTCCGAAATCTGCCGCAGCCCCTTCGCGTCGATGATGCGGTCGGCCGCGCCTTCGTCGCGGGCCTGCTCGTCCCACATCGCGACGAACACTTCCTTCGCGATCTTGTTCGAGACCGTGCCGTCCGCGATCCGTTGCAGCAGCAGCGCGAGCTGCGCGGCGGAGACCGGCGAGGCGTCGATGTCGAGGCCGTCGCGATTCAGTTGCGACGACACCTCGCCCATCAGCCAGTTCGCCGCGACCTTCGCGTGCGCCGCGCCGACCTTGCCGACCACCGCCTCGTAATACGCGGCCATCGCCTTGCCGGACGTCAGCACGCCGGCGTCGTACGGCGTGAGCCCGTACTGCTCGACGAAGCGCGTCTGGATCGCCGCCGGCAGTTCCGGCATCTCGCCCTTCACGCGCTCGACCCATGCCGCGTCGATCGCGAGCGGCATCAGGTCCGGGTCCGGGAAATAGCGGTAGTCGTGCGCGTCTTCCTTGCTGCGCATCGAGCGCGTCTCGCGCTTGTCCGGGTCGTACAGGCGCGTCTCCTGCACGACGGTGCCGCCGTCCTCGATCAGTTCGATCTGGCGGCGCACCTCGTACTGGATCGCCTCTTCGAGGAAGCGGAACGAGTTCAGGTTCTTGATCTCCGCGCGCGTGCCGAACTCCTTCTGGCCGACCGGGCGCACCGACACGTTCGCGTCGCAGCGGAACGAGCCTTCCTGCATGTTGCCGTCGCAGATGCCGAGCCACACGACGAGCGTATGCAGCGTCTTCGCATACGCGACCGCCTCGGCCGCGCTGCGCATCTCCGGCTCGGTGACGATTTCCAGCAGCGGCGTGCCGGCGCGGTTCAGGTCGATGCCGGTCATCCCCGCGAAGTCCTCGTGCAGCGACTTGCCGGCGTCCTCTTCGAGGTGCGCGCGCGTCAGGTTGATCGTCTTTTCGTACGCGGCGGCGCCGGACTTCTCGTTCGCCGGCACCTGGATCGTGACCTGGCCGCCCTGCACGACCGGGATCTCGTACTGGCTGATCTGGTAGCCCTTCGGCAGATCGGGGTAGAAGTAGTTCTTGCGCGCGAACACGCTGCGCGGCGCGACGCTCGCGCCGATCGCGAGGCCGAAACGGATCGCGCGCTCGACCGCGCCGCGGTTCATCACCGGCAGCACGCCGGGCAGCGCGAGATCGACCGGACAGGCCTGCGTGTTCGGCGCGGCGCCGAACTGCGTCGAGGCGCCGGAAAAGATTTTCGACGCCGTCGACAACTGCGCGTGCGTCTCAAGACCGATAACGACTTCCCACTGATTCATCATGCCTCCCGCCGAGCCGCCTCAAGGGAGGCATGCGCCCCCGCGGGGGGCAGCGAACGAAGTGAACGTGGGGGCTCCCCACCCTCTGCCGGGGCCCGGCGATGCCAGTCGGTCGCGCGCTGGAACGCGTCGGCGACCTGCAGCATGCGGGCCTCGTTGAAATAGTTGCCGACGATCTGCAGACCGACCGGGCGCTGCGCGTTCGCGCCGGCGCCGAAACCGCACGGCACGCTCATGCCGGGCAGGCCGGCGAGGCTCGTCGACAGCGTGTACACGTCCGCGAGATACATCTGCAGCGGATCGTCGCCCTTCGCGCCGATGTCCCACGCGACGCTCGGCGCGACCGGCCCCATGATGACGTCGCACTGCTCGAACGCCTGCTGGAAGTCCTGCGCGATGATGCGGCGGATCTTCTGCGCCTGCAGGTAGTACGCGTCGTAGTAGCCGTGCGACAGCACGTACGTGCCGACCAGAATCCGACGCTTCACTTCCGCGCCGAAGCCTTCCGCGCGCGACTTCTTGTACATGTCGAGCAGGTCGCCGTACCCGGCCGCGCGATGGCCGTAGCGCACGCCGTCGAAACGCGACAGGTTCGACGACGCCTCGGCCGGCGCGATCACGTAATAAACCGGGATCGACAGTTCGGTCTTCGGCAGCGACACCTCGACGAGCGTCGCGCCGAGCACCTCGTACTGCCTGAGCGCCGCGTCGATCGCCGCGCGCACGTCGGCCGCGAGGCCGTCGCCGAAGTATTCCTTCGGCAAGCCGATGCGCAGGCCCGCGAGCGGCTTGTCCGCGTCCGCGCCGGCGCGCCACGGCGCGCCGAGATAACGCGTGTAGTCTTCGTCCGCGCGTTCGAGGCTGGTCGAGTCGCGCGTATCGAAGCCGGCCATCGCGTTCAGCAGCAGCGCGCAGTCGGCGGCGCTTTGCGCGAGCGGGCCGCCCTGGTCGAGCGACGACGCGAACGCGATCATCCCGTAGCGCGACACCCGGCCGTACGTCGGCTTGATGCCGGTCACGCCGGAGAACGACGCCGGCTGGCGGATCGAGCCGCCGGTGTCGGTGCCGGTCGCGGCGGGCGCGAGGCGCGCAGCGACCGCCGCCGCCGAGCCGCCGGACGAGCCGCCCGGCACCGCCTTCGGGTCCCACGGGTTGCGGACCGCGCCGAAATACGAGTTTTCGTTCGACGAGCCCATCGCGAACTCGTCCATGTTGGTCTTGCCGACGCACACCATGCCCGCGCGTTCGAGCCGCTCGACGACGGTGGCGTCGAACGGGCTCACGTAGTTTTCGAGCATCTTCGAGCCGGCCGTCGAGCGCCAGCCGCGCGTGACGAACACGTCCTTGTGCGCGAGCGGCAGGCCCGTCAGCGGCCCCGCGTCGCCGGCCGCGAGCCGCGCGTCCGCCGCCTTCGCCTGCGCGAGCGTCAGTTCCGGATTGACGTCGATGAACGCGTTCAGCCCCTGGTGCGCTTCGATCCGGCCGAGGTAGAGCTGGGCCAGCTCGACTGCGGAACAGTCTTTCGCCGCCAGCGCGGCGCGCAGTTCGGTCAAGCTTTTTTCATGCATTGCGTGGTTCCTGGATGGACACGGCGCGCGCAGGCGGCGCCGTCTGGAACGCGGCCCGCCCGCCGGCGGGCCGCGCCCCGAAATTCGGGAAAACCCGGTGCGGCGCGCGCAGCGGGCCGGTTCGCGGGCTTATTCGATCACCTTCGGCACGAGGTACAGGCCGTCCTGGACGGCCGGCGCCGGGCGTTGCAGCGCGTCGCGGTCGACCGTTTCGGTCACGGCGTCCGCGCGCAGGCGCAGCGCGACGTCCTCGATCTGTTCGATCGGGTGCGCGAGCGGCGCGATGCCGGACGTGTCGACGGCCTGCATCTGCTCGACGAGGCCGAAAAAGTCGTTCAGGCGGTCGAGCGTGTTGCCGGCTTCGGCGTCGGCCAGTTCGAGGCGCGCGAGGTGCGCGATGCGCTTCACATCGTTCAGGGTCAGGGCCATGCGGTCACCGGAAAATTCGGGCTGCGGCAGCGCGGGAAAACAGTGCTGCAACAGCGGGTTATCGCTTCGGATCAGGGGCTGCGGGAAAGCGGTGACGGCATCAAAAAGTGCCGTCCTGATCCTGTAAAACAGGCAAAATTATAAGGTATCATTACGCGTTCGACCCAAACCCGGACTGCCTTGCCCGCACCTTTCAACGCCGCCCCGGCTGGCAGACAGGCGGCCGGGCTGCCTCCGGTAACCATCCCCGCAGTTTCAAGCTCATCGCGGCGCCGCTCCCGCCCGGCCTGAAGCTGTTGTTTATTTCCGCTGCCGTCCTTGCCCGCATGAACAAAAAGGCCGGCCCCAGCGAGACAGGATTTTGAATGTTCGGTTTTTTGCGTAGCTACTTCTCCAACGATCTGGCCATCGACCTCGGCACCGCCAACACGCTCATCTACATGCGGGGCAAGGGCATCGTCCTCGACGAACCGTCTGTCGTCTCGATTCGCCAGGAAGGCGGCCCGAACGGCAAGAAAACGATCCAGGCGGTCGGCAAGGAAGCCAAGCAGATGCTCGGCAAGGTGCCGGGCAACATCGAGGCGATCCGCCCGATGAAGGACGGCGTGATCGCCGACTTCACCGTCACCGAGCAGATGATCAAGCAGTTCATCAAGACCGCGCACGAATCGCGGATGTTCTCGCCGTCGCCGCGCATCATCATCTGCGTGCCGTGCGGGTCCACCCAGGTCGAGCGCCGCGCGATCAAGGAAGCCGCGCACGGCGCGGGCGCGTCGCAGGTGTACCTGATCGAGGAGCCGATGGCCGCCGCGATCGGCGCGGGCCTGCCGGTGTCGGAAGCGACCGGCTCGATGGTCGTCGACATCGGCGGCGGCACGACCGAAGTCGGCGTGATCTCGCTCGGCGGCATCGTGTACAAGGGTTCGGTGCGCGTCGGCGGCGACAAGTTCGACGAGGCGATCGTCAACTACATCCGCCGCAACTACGGGATGCTGATCGGCGAGCAGACCGCCGAAGCGATCAAGAAGGAAATCGGCTCCGCGTTCCCGGGTTCCGAAGTGAAGGAAATGGAAGTCAAGGGCCGCAATCTGTCGGAAGGCATCCCGCGCAGCTTCACGATTTCCAGCAACGAAATTCTCGAAGCACTGACGGACCCGCTGAACCAGATCGTGTCGTCGGTGAAGATCGCGCTCGAACAGACGCCGCCGGAACTCGGCGCGGACATCGCCGAGCGCGGCATGATGCTGACCGGCGGCGGCGCGCTGCTGCGCGACCTCGACCGGCTGCTCGCCGAGGAAACCGGCCTGCCGGTGCTGGTCGCCGAAGACCCGCTCACCTGCGTCGTGCGCGGATCGGGCATGGCGCTTGAGCGGATGGACAAGCTCGGCAGCATCTTCTCGTACGAGTAAGCCGTCTCATGTTGATGTCAGCGGCGCGGCTCATCCGGCACCCTCGTCGGGCCGCCCGCTGAAGGCACCCCCAGCGGCGCCGCCGTCGTTTCACCCACTCGCTCACGCCCCCGGCGCCGACCATGGAATACAGTCCGCCGCCCCTCTTCAAGCAAGGCCCGTCGGCACTCGCACGGCTGATCTTCTTCGTCGTGCTGTCGCTCGTGCTCCTGATCTCCGACGCGCGCTTCAACACGCTCGAAATCGTGCGCGGCGTGCTCGGCGCGGGCCTCTATCCGCTGCAGCGCGCGGCGCTCGTGCCGCGCGACCTGTTCATGGGCGCGGCCGACCTCGCGGTGACGAGCGCGACGCTGCGCGCGGACAACGCGCAACTGCGCTCGAAAAACCTCCAGTTGTCGCAGCAGGCGAACCAGGCGGTCGCGCTGGACGCGGAGAACGCGCATCTGCGCGCGCTGCTGCAACTGTCGCAGCGGATCGCCGCGCAGGCGATGCCCGCCGAGATCGAATACGACACCCGCGACCCATTCACGCAGAAGGTCGTGATCGGCCGCGGCGCGCAGCAGGGCATCGCGAACGGCTCGCCGGTCGTCGACGAAAACGGCGTGATCGGCCAGATCACGCGGGTGTTCCCGTTGCAGGCGGAAGTCACGCTGATCACCGACAAGGACCAGGCGGTGCCGGTCGAGATCGTGCGCACCGGGCTGCGCAGCGTGATCTACGGCACGCCGAAGGGCGATCTGCTCGATCTGCGCTTCGTGCCGATCAGCGCCGACGTGCAGGTCGGCGACGAACTCGTGACGAGCGGCCTCGACGGCATCTATCCGCAGGGGCTGCCGGTCGCGAAGGTGCTGCGCGTGGACAAGCTCGCGGACACCGCGTTCGCGCGCGTCGTCTGCGTGCCGCTCGCGGCGGTGCGCGGCGCGCGCCAGATGCTGGTGCTGCACTACGAGGCGAAACTGCCGCCGCGTCCGGCCGACGAGGAAACGGCCGCCGACGCGAAGAAAAAAGCGGTAAAAGCCGCGGACAAGGCAAAGGCCGCCGATGCGAACGCGAAGCCGGCTGACGCGAAAGCCGCCGATGCGAAGGCGGCGGACGGCAACGCGAAGCCGGCCGACACGGGCTCCGCCGCGAAACCGGCGTCGGGCGCGCAGCCTGCCGCGACGCCCGCGCAGCCCGCGGCGAAACCCGCCACGGCAAAGCCGGCCGCACCGAAGCCGGCCGCACCGAAGCGCACGCCGCCCCCCGCCGCGCAGGAGGGCCAGTGATGAACAGCCGTCCGCAATACATCCTGCAGCCGGTCAACCCGTACTTCATCGCGTTCAGCCTCGCGGCCGCGTTCCTGCTGAACCTGCTGCCGTGGGGCAAGCTGATCGGCGTGCCGGACTTCGTCGCGCTCGTGCTGCTGTTCTGGAACGTGCACCAGCCGCGCAAGGTCGGCATGGGCATCGCGTTTTTCCTCGGCCTGCTGATGGACGTGCACAGCGCGAACCTGCTCGGCGAACACGCGCTGGCGTACACGCTGCTGTCGTACGGCGCAATCACGATCCACCGCCGCGTGCTGTGGATGTCGCTTGGCGTGCAGACGTTCACGGTAATGCCGATGCTCGTCGGCGCGCAGCTCGTGCCGTTCGTGATCCGCCTGCTGATGGGCGCGGCGTTCCCCGGCTGGGGTTATCTCGTGAGCGGCTTCGTCGCGGCGGCGCTGTGGCCGGTCGCGACGATCCTGCTGCTGCTGCCGCAACGCCGCCCCGTCGATCCCGACGACACGCGGCCGATCTGACGCGCCGCGCACCCGGACCCGCTTTGACCACCTCTTTCGTACCCGGCCCGCCGCGCGGTTCACGCACGCGGGCCTGATCGCATGACCGAATTCAAGGACACCCAGCAGCAGCTCACGAAGTTCCGCCTGCGCGTCGCGGCGGCGGGGCTGTTCGTGTTCGTCTGCTTCGGGCTGATCGCGTTCCGCTTCGTGTACCTGCAGGTGTGGAACCACAGCAAATACTCGTTGCAGGCGGACGAGAACCGCATCTCGGTCGCGCCGATCGTGCCGAACCGCGGCATCATCACGGACCGCAACGGCGTCGTGCTCGCGAAGAACTATTCCGCGTACACGCTCGAAATCACGCCGTCGAAGCTGAACGACACGCTCGACAACGTGATCGACCAGCTGTCGACGGTGATCCCGATCGACGCGCGCGACCGCCGCCGCTTCAAGAAGCTGCAGGAAGACTCGAAAAACTTCGAAAGCCTGCCGATCCGCACGCGCTTGACCGACGACGAAGTCGCGCGCTTCACCGCGCAACGCTTCCGCTTCCCGGGCGTCGAGGTGCGCGCGCGCCTGTTCCGCCAGTACCCGCTCGGCCCGACCGCCGCGCACGTGATCGGCTATATCGGCCGCATCTCGCAGCGCGACCAGGACCGCCTCGACGATCAGAGCGACCGCAACGCGAGCGACCCGGACCACTACGATCCGCGCCTCGACGCGAACAACTACAACGGCACCGACTACATCGGCAAGATCGGCGTCGAGCAGAGCTACGAAACCGAGCTGCATGGACTGACCGGTTTCGAGGAAGTCGAGGTGACGGCCGGCGGCCGGCCGGTGCGCACGCTGTCGCGCACCCAGGCGACGCCGGGCAACAACCTCGTGCTGTCGATCGACATCGGCTTGCAGCAGGTCGCCGAGGAGGCGTTCGCCGGCAGACGCGGCGCGCTCGTCGCGATCGAACCTTCGACCGGCGACATCCTCGCGTTCGTGTCCGCGCCGAGCTTCGATCCGAATTCGTTCGTCGACGGGATCGACCAGCAGACGTGGGACGAGCTGAATAACTCGCCGGACCATCCGCTGCTGAACCGCCCGCTGCACGGCACCTATCCGCCGGGCTCGACGTACAAGCCGTTCATGGCGCTCGCCGCGCTGACGCTGCACAAGCGCACGCCGAACTGGGGTTTCCAGGATCCGGGCTCGTACACGTTCGGCGGCCACACGTTCCACAACGACGTGCGCTCGGGCCAGGGCTGGATCGACATGAACCGCGCGATCATGGTGTCGAACGACACGTACTTCTTCATGCTCGCGCACGACCTCGGCGTCGACAACATCGCGAACTTCATGCGGCCGTTCGGCTTCGGCCAGTTGACCGGGATCGACATCGCCGGCGAGGCGCGCGGCATCCTGCCGTCGACCGACTGGAAACGCAAGGCGTACCGCAAACCCGAGCAGCAGCGCTGGTACGAAGGCGAAACGATCAGCCTCGGGATCGGCCAGGGCTACAACTCGTTCACGATCCTGCAGCTCGCGCACGCGACCGCGACGCTCGCGAACGACGGCGTGCTGATGAAGCCGCACCTCGTGAAGGAAATCGAGAATCCGATCACGCACGACGAGCATCTGACGGTGCCGCGCGAAAGCGGCCGCGTCGACGTGAAGCAGGCGGACATCGACGTCGTGAAGCGCGGGATGGAAAACGTGACGATGAATCAGTCCGGCACCGCGTTCAAAGTGTTCCAGAACGCGCCGTACACGTCGGCGGGCAAGACCGGCACCGCGCAGGTGTTTTCGCTGCAGGGCGCGAAGTATCAGGCGCACGCGCTCGCGGAGCATCTGCGCGACCACGCGCTTTTCATCGCGTTCGCGCCGGTCGAGCATCCGCAGATCGCGCTCGCGCTGATCGTCGAGAACGGCGGCTGGGGTGCGCAGGCGGCCGGCCCGATCGCGCGGCGCGTGCTCGACTACTATCTGATCGACCGGCTGAAGCCGGGCGCCGAACAGGCGGCGGTGGCCGCCGCGGCGTCCGCGACCCAGGACGCGTCCGCGCCGGTGATCGGCGTGCCGCAACAGCAGGGGAACACGGGCGATACGGGCGGCACGCAGCCGGTCCGCGTCGCGGCGGGCTTCACGCCACTGCCGGTTCCGGCCGCGCCGGCCGACGCGGCGTCGGCGGCGTCCGCGCCGGCCGGCGCGTCGAGTCCGGCAGCGGCATCGGCTGCCGCCGCCGGCCCCATTAACAGCGCATCCGTCGCAGACGCCGCGTCGGCGCTGCCGTCGACGTCGGCCGCGCACGTGCACGGTGCGCCGCTCAGCGGCAAGCCGGACGTGCGCCGCGCGCTCACGCCGCGGCCGAAGCCGGCCGTGCCTGTCGCGCCGGACGCGGGCGACAACCTCGATGCAGTCGACGGCGGCACGCGACCGGCCGGCGACGGCGCGCAGTCCGCCGACACCGCCGCATCCGCGCCGCGCCGCAACGGCCCGCGCCGTCCGCGCGCGCCGGCAGGCGATCCGGGCACGGCCGCGATCGCGCCGCCGCCGAAGCCGGCCGCGCCGGCTGCCGGCGGCATCGACGAGTAAGGAGAACCCATGCCTTTCCTCCAGTTCGACAAACTCGACCGACGCGCGGTGCTCGACCGCATCGGCAAGATGTTCCTCGGCTTCGACCGGCCGCTCGCGCTGATCGTGTTCCTGCTGCTGTGCGTCGGCATCGTCACGCTGTACAGCGCGAGCCTCGACATGCCGGGCCGCGTCGAGGACCAGTTGCGCAACATCATGCTGACGTTCGTGCTGATGTGGGCGCTCGCGAACGTGCCGCCGACCACGCTGATGCGCTTCGCGTTGCCGATCTACACGTTCGGCATCGCGCTGCTGGTCGCGGTCGCGATGTTCGGCCTGACGCGCAAGGGCGCGAAGCGCTGGATCAACGTCGGCGTCGTGATCCAGCCGTCCGAGATCATGAAGATCGCGACCCCGCTGATGCTCGCGTGGTATTACCAGCGGCGCGAAGGCGTGATGCGCTGGTACGACTACGTGGTCGGCTTCGTGATCCTCGCGGTGCCGGTCGGACTGATCGCGAAGCAGCCGGACCTCGGCACCGCGGTGCTGGTGTTCGCGGCCGGGATCTTCGTGATCTACTTCGCGGGGCTGTCGTTCAAGCTGATCGTGCCGGTGCTGGCTGCGGCGGTGATCGCGATCGCGTCGGTCGCCGCGTTCCAGGACCGCATCTGCCAGCCTCAGGTGAACTGGCCGCTGATGCACGACTACCAGAAGCACCGGATCTGCACGCTGCTCGACCCGACGTCCGATCCGCTCGGCAAGGGTTTCCACACGATCCAGGCGGTGATCGCGATCGGCTCGGGCGGGCCGCTCGGCAAGGGCTGGCTGAAGGGCACGCAGTCGCACCTCGAATTCATCCCCGAGAAGCACACCGACTTCATCTTCGCGGTGTTCTCCGAGGAGTTCGGGCTCGTCGGCGGCATCGTGCTGCTGACGCTCTACATGGCGCTGATCGCGCGCGGGCTCTACATCGCGGCGAACGGCGCGACGCTGTTCGGCCGGCTGCTCGCCGGGTCGCTGACGATGGCGTTCTTCACCTATGCGTTCGTGAACATCGGGATGGTGAGCGGCATCCTGCCGGTCGTCGGCGTGCCGCTGCCGTTCATGAGCTACGGCGGCACCGCGCTGACGACGCTCGGCATCGCGATCGGGCTGATCATGAGCGTCGGGCGGCAGAAGCGGTTGATGCAGAGTTAGGGGCGGCCGCCGCACGGGATGGATTCGCGGGAGACGCGGCGGTTGGGCCGCCGCGCTCCCCGCGCATGGCCCGATGATCTCCGACGGAATTGCATCGCGGCGCCATTGCGCCGGGTTCGATCCGGCTGGCCCGCGCGGCCTCGTTCCCGCGTGACTACTGCGCGCGCGGCGCGTTCTTCATCAACTGCGCGGTCAACTGTTCGTATTTGAGCCGCGCAGCCGGGTCGCCCTGCGCAGCCGCCGCCGCGTAGTACGCTCGCGCGACGTTCAGGTTCTTCTGCACGCCGTCGCCGCCGCGCTCGTAGAACGAGCCGGCTACGTACTGCGCAGTCATGTCGCCGCCTTCGGCCGCTTTCTTGTACCAGTAGAACGCCTTGCGGTTGTCGCGCGACGTGCCGCGCCCGTCGAGGAACTGGTTCGCGAGCGCGAGCTGCGCCTGCACATGACCCTGCTGCGCGGCCTTCAGAAACCACTGGTGCGCCTCGGCCGGATCGCGCGCGACGAAATCGCCGTCGTCGTACATCTTCCCGTACACGTACTGCGCGTGCGACATGTTCGCGTCCGCCGCCTTGCGCAGCCACTTGCGACCCTCGCCGACGTCGGTCGCGCCGCCTTCGCCGTTCAGCAGCATCATCGCGTAGTCGAATTCCGCGAGACGGTTGCCGCGCTGCGCGGCCCCGCGAAACTTCGCGAGCGCGCCGCTCAGGTTGCCCGCGTTGTAGTCGGCGACCGCCGATTCCGTCTGCGGGTCCGAGTCCGCCGACAACCCCTGCTGCGCGGCCGCTGCGCCCGCCATCAGCAGCGCCGTGGCGAAGGCCGCCGCCGTCCGCGCGAATGCCGTTTGCACCGCGCTCATGAGCGCGCCTCCTGCAATGCCTGACGCGTCGCGCGCACGAGCCAGATCACGTCGGCCGCGAGCGCGATGAAGCTGAAGCCCATTTCGCGATACTGCTTCGCGCTTGCAGCGTCCATCGCGAAGATGCCGGTCGCGACGCCGGCGCTGCGTCCGGCCGACACGATCCGCAGCATCGCGTCCTGCACCTGGGGGTGCTTCGAGTCGCCCAGGTGGCCGAGGCTCGCCGCGAGATCGGCCGGGCCGACGAACAGGCAATCGACGCCCGGCGTCGCCGCGATCTGCTCGACTTCCGCGAGCGCCTCCGCGGACTCGATCTGCACGATCGTCGCGATCTGCGCGTTCGCCCCGTGCAGATAGTCGCGCCGCATCCCGTACGCGGCCGCGCGCACGACGCCCGCGACGCCGCGTTGGCCGTCGGGCGACTGCTCGTCCGGATAGCGGGTGAGGCTGACGGCCCGCGCCGCCTCGGCGGCCGAGCCGACATTCGGGAACATCAGCGTGCGCGCGCCGGCGTCGAGCACGCGCTTGACGAGCCACGGCTCGCTCGCGGGCAGCCGCACGACCGGCTCGGTCGGCAGATGTGCGGCGGCGATCGCGCGCAGTTGCGCGGTGGTGTCGGCGCTGTCGTTCGGCGCGTGTTCCATGTCGATCAGCAGCCAGTCGAAACCGGCGTGCGCGAGCGCCTCGGCGGCGGTTTCGCAGCCCATCGACAGCCACAGCCCGAACAGCGGCTCCGACTCTTTCAGGCGTTCCTTGAGGGGATTCGTGAAGGTGCTCATTGTCAGGGACTCCTGTCGGTCGCCCTTGGCGCTTTAGCGCCTAGGGCGACCCCATGCAAAGCTGTCGGTCGCCCTTGGCGCTTTAGCGCCTAGGGCGACCCCATGCAAGGCTGTCGGTCGCCCTTGGCGCTTTAGCGCTTAGGGCGACCCCATGCAAAGCTGTCGGTCGCCCTTGGCGCTTTAGCGCATAGGTGGGACCCCATGCAAAACCGTCAAGAATGCGCGGCACATGCGCCAGTCACAGCTGGGCTTCGCGGCCGGCATGTCTCGCTCCGTTACATTGTTAAAGCCGTTATCGGAGCGATCATACCGCGACAATATAAGGCGGCCACTGGCGCGGCCCCCTTCGGACCCGGGCAACGCGGGCGCAGCGGCCCGCCCCATCCGCTAGTCGCGGATAACGTCGGCCCAGCAATTCGGCGTCTCGTACAACCGCACGCGATGCAGCCGCAGATTCACGCCGTAATGCGCGTCGTACACGCTCGCGAGGATGTCGAACGCGACCGCCGCGAGGTTCTCGACGGTCGGGATGCGATCGAGCACGACCGTCTTGTGGCCCGGCAGCGTTTCGAGGAAACCGCGCACCTGGGTGTCGCCTTCGTACACGAGGAACGCGTGATCCCAGCGATCGATCAGGTGCTGGTTCGCGAGCGCCTTCACGTCCGCGAAGTCCATCACCATGCCGCGGTCCGGCGCGCCTTCGGTGTCGACGAGATCGCCTTGCAGCGTGATTTCGAGCACGTAGCGATGCCCGTGCAGGTTGCGGCACTGGCTGCGGTGATCGGGAATGCGGTGGCCCGCGTCGAATTCGAGTTTTCGGGTAATCGTCAGCACGGCGGCTCAGGGAATGTTCAGATACTTGTGGGTCTGCATCGACAGACGCCACTGCGGATGGCGCTTGCACCAGTCGATCGCGAGCTTCGTGTTCAGATCGCGCGACGGGCCGTCCATCGGCTGCACGAGGAAATACTGGAAGTCGAGTTTCGCGTAGTCCGCGAGGCGCTGGTTGTCCTGCGGCACGACGACCTTCAGTTCGTTGCCCTTCGTGACGACGAGCGGCGCGTCGGCTTTCGGGCTCACGCAGATCCAGTCGATGGTGTCCAGCACCGGCAGCGAGCCGTTCGTCTCGATCGCGATCTCGAAGCCGGCCGCGTGCAGCGCATCGACGAACGGCGGATCGATCTGCAGCATCGGCTCGCCGCCGGTGCAGACGACGAAGCGGTTGCCTTCGCCTTCCGGCCACAGCGATGCGATCTTCGCGACCAGTTCCTCGGCGCTGCGGTACTTGCCGCCGTTCTCGCCGTCGGTGCCGACGAAGTCGGTGTCGCAGAAGCGGCAGACCGCGTCAGAGCGATCTTCCTCGCGGCCCGACCACAGATTGCAGCCGGCGAACCGGCAGAACACGGCCGGGCGGCCGGCGTTCGCGCCTTCGCCCTGCAACGTGTAGAAGATTTCCTTTACCGCGTAGGTCATGCTGCTGTCTGTGATGGTTCTACCGGGCGCCGGAGCGCGGGGTTGTCGTATTCGGGGTGCGCCGGATTCGGCGGCGCGCGGGGTCCGCAACGCCGGAACGTGAGCGGATCGTAGTAGTGCTTGCGACGCGCGGCGCGTGCCTGCACGCGCTTTTCCGCGCGCGCGTCGCGGGCGGGCTCAGACCGGTTCGCTGACCTGCTCGCCGGCGAGAAACGCGTCGTAGCCGCGCCTGCGCAACCGGCAGGCCGGGCATTCGCCGCAGCCGAAGCCCCACGGATGCAGTTCCGAACGCTCGCCGACGTAACACGTGTGCGTCTCGACGCGAACCAGTTCGACCAGTTCATCGCCGCCCAACTGCTGCGCGAGCCGCCACGTGTCGGCCTTGTCGAGCCACATCAGCGGCGTCTCCAGCACGAAGCGGCTGTCCATTCCGAGGTTCAGCGCGACCTGCAAGGCCTTGATCGTGTCGTCGCGGCAGTCCGGATAACCGGAGAAGTCGGTTTCGCACATCCCTCCGACCAGCACCTTCAGCCCGCGCCGATACGCGATCGCCGCGGCGATCGTCATGAACATCAGATTGCGGCCCGGCACGAACGTGTTCGGCAGTCCGCTCGCGGCGGTTTCGATCTGAATCTCGCGCGTCATCGCAGTGTCGCTGATCGCGCCGAGCACCGACAGATCGACCATGTGGTCGTCGCCGAGGCGCTTGCCCCAGTCGGGGAACGCGTGCGCGACCGCGCTGCGGAATCCTTCACGGCATTCGAGTTCGACGCGATGGCGCTGGCCGTAGTCGAAGCCGAGCGTCTCGACGGTGTCGTACCGGTCGAGCGCCCATGCGAGACACGTGGCCGAATCCTGGCCGCCGGAAAACAGCACGAGCGCGCCGTTTTTACCGCCTGTTCGAGTCACCGTGACACTCCGTGAAAATGAGATTCCCGCGCTGCGGGCCGCGCCGGACGGCGTTGCCGCCATACGAGCCGGGCGCGAAACCGGCTCATGCAGTATAGGTCGCGACCTTCCGCGCCATGGCCATCGGGCGCTTATACCGTCGATCCGTGCAGTCCGCGCGATGGACACCGCGGGACACTGCGGACCCGGCCGGATCGCCGCGCGGAAGACCACGCGCGCTCCACGCACAAGCGCCCCGAAAAAGGAGCGTTATGTTATCACGCACCGCAACGACGGCCTGGACACCCGGCCCGACGCCCGACAGCGCCGCCAACGAAAAAGCCCCAGGAATCGAATGATCTCCTGGGGCTGCATTCTGGTGGCCTGGGACGGAATCGAACCATCGACACGCGGATTTTCAATCCGCTGCTCTACCAACTGAGCTACCGGGCCAACGAAGAAAAAAGATTATAGACAGTTCGAACCGATACCTCAAGTCCCTTCGCGAAAAAAATCGGACCGGACGGCGGTGCGCGCTTCGCGCGTCATTCGCCCTTGCTCTTGCCGAGGTCCACGCCGAGCTGCTTGAGCTTGCGATACAGGTGCGTCCGTTCGAGGCCGGTCTTTTCCGCGACGCGCGTCATGCTGCCGTTCTCGCGCGCAAGGTGATACTCGAAATATGCGCGCTCGAACGCATCGCGCGCGTCGCGCAGCGGAATGTCGAACGAGATCGACGCGGTCTGCGCGGCCAGCACGCCGCCCGGCACGCCATCCGCGTTCAGCATCGGCAGCGCGGCCGCCGATGCGATCACCGACGGCCCGCCCGCGCTCGCCGGCTTGCCCGCCGCCGCATTGACCGGCGCCGCGGCGGTACCGCGCGCAAGCCCCTGCTCGACCGCCTTCAGCAGCTTCTGCAACGCGATCGGCTTTTCGAGAAAATTCAGCGCGCCGATCTTCGTCGCCTCGACGGCCGTGTCGATCGTCGCATGCCCCGACATCATGATCACCGGCATCGTCAACTGGCCTTGCGCCGCCCATTCCTTCAACAGCGTGACGCCGTCGGTGTCCGGCATCCAGATGTCGAGCAGCACCAGGTCGGGCACCTGACGCACCCGGTAGTCCCGTGCCTCCTGCGCATTCTCTGCGACTTCGACAACGTGCCCTTCGTCGCTCAGGATCTCCGAGAGCAGTTCCCGGATGCCCATTTCATCGTCTACCACCAGGATGGTTGCCATTTACGCTGCCCTTGTCTGCACTGTTGCTTTTGTCGTTCCCTGCGACGCGGCGGCACCCGCCGACGTCGCGCCGGAACCCGGCGTGGCGGCGTCGTCCGCCAGTTGGAGGAAGAGTATCGAGATCTGCGCGCCTTCGGTCACGTCGCCCGCCTTCGTCCGGTTGCGAATGTCGATGCGCGCGCCATGCTCGTCGACGATCTTCTTGACCATCGCAAGCCCCAGACCTGTCCCTTTGGTCTTGGTCGTCACGTAAGGTTCGAATGCGCGCGTGAGGATGCGCGCCGGAAAGCCCGGACCATTGTCCGATACCGTCAGCCTCACGGCAACGCGGGTGCGGCCTTGCGCGTCGGGATCGCCATATTCTACGGTGCGCGTTTCGAGCAGCACGCGCGGCTGGTCAACCTCGGCGACCGCATCCTGCGCGTTCTGCAGCAGGTTGTGAATCACCTGCCGCAGTTGCGTCGCGTCGCCGCGAATCACCGGCAGCGCGGACAGTTCGACCTTGATCGCGCTCTTGCCTTCCTCGATGCCGTACAGCGTCAGCACTTCGGTCACGAGGTCGTTCAGCTGCAGGCTCGCGAGCACCGCCGGCGGCGTGCGCGCGTAGTCGCGGAAGTTGTCGACCATCTGCTTCATCGCGGCGACCTGGTTCACGATCGTCGTCGCGCCGCGCTTCAGCACTTCCGCGTCGGCCGGCGCGAGCTTGTCCGACAGCTTCATCTGCAGACGCTCGGCCGACAACTGGATCGGCGTCAGCGGATTCTTGATCTCGTGCGCGAGACGCCGCGCGACCTCGCCCCACGCAACCGAACGCTGCGCTGAGATCACGTCCGAAATGTCGTCGAACACGACGACGTAGCCGGACGTCTGACGCTCGCCCGCGTCGCTGCCGGTGTCCGACACGAGGCGCGCGCCGCGCACGAGCAGCGTCAGCGGATCGGTCTCGCCGGGCACCGGCACCGAAAACTGCTGCTGCCAGTGGCCCCGGTCCCCTTCGCCGGCCCCGCTCGCCGCCTCGCGGTCGGCGAACGCCTTGCGCACCATCGCGCCGAAGTCCGACAGCACCGCGATCTGGTCGAGCGACACGCCGAGCTGGGTCTGGAACGGCTGGCGGAAGATCCGCTCGGCGCCGCGGTTCGCGGTCGTCAGCCGGAACTGGCGGTCGAACACGAACACGCCCGCGGTCAGGTTCGCGAGAATGCTTTCGAGGTACGCCTTCGAATGTTCGAGCGCGATGCGGTTCTTCTCGACCGCGAGCCGCGCCTCCGAAAGCTGGCGCGTCATCGCGTTGAAAGACTGTGTGAGGAAGCCGAGTTCGTCGCGCGACTTCACTTCGCGCTTCGGCGTGTAGTCGCCCTCGGTCACTTCCTTCGTGCCCTGCGCGAGCAGGAACAGCGGCCGCGCAAGCTGGTTGCCGAGCGCGAGCGCGAGCATCATCGCGATGAACGTCGCAAGGAACAGCGCGAGCGTCAGCGTGCCGATGTACATCTTGCGCAGCCCGGTGCGGCCGAGCGCCTTTTCCTGATACTCGCGATACGCCCGCTGCACCGCATCCGCATTGCGCGCGAGCGTCGGCGGCACCGGCAGCGTCAATTGCAGGAACCGCTCGGCCGGCTGCAGCAGAGACGCGTTCGAATCCGGAATCCGCTGCACGACGCGCAGCCGCAGCGCCCCTTTCGAGCCGTGCTCGCGCGGGTCGCCGTCCACCTCGCCTTCGATCGCCGCGTAACCCCGGCCGCGCGCCTGCTCGATCATCATCGGCGTCGGCATGTCGGGCGGCACGAGCGACGAGAAGTTGCTCGACGCCTGCGCGACGACGTGCATGTCCGGCGACGCGCCGGACATGCTGCGGCCCGGCTCGACGATCATCGCATCCTGCACGCCGAACTGGTCGCGCAGCCGCAGCAGCGTCAGCGTCGTGCCGGCCGCGTCGCCGCTCGCGATCTGCTCGGACATCAGCCGGCCCTTCGTCTGCAGGTCCGACAGCGACGCGTCCAGCATCCCGCGCCCGAGGTTCAGGCCGGCGGTCAGCGCGGTTTCGACGTTCACGTCGAACCATGACTCGATGCTGCGCGACACGAACTGGTACGACACGATGTAGATGATCCCGCCCGGCACCACGCCGACGAGCGCGAAGAAGAACGCGAGTTTCGCGAGCAGCCGCGTGCCGAACTTGCCGCGCCGCAATCGCACGGCGATCACGACGACGAGCGCCGCGACGACGAGCAGGAAGATCAGCGCGACCGCGATGTTCGCGACGTACAGCCAGCCGTAATAGCGGTCGAAGAATTCGGTGTTCGCGCTCGCGGCCGCGAGCAGCACGAGCAGCAGCGTCGCGGTGAGCGCGACGGTCGATACGAGCAGCTTCACGACGAAGCCGCTGAAGCTGGCGGCGCGGCGCACTTTACCTCGCACGTTCGGTCACCGTGAAGTTGAAACGCTTCCAGTCGGAAGAGAGATTCCAGTCGCGGTTGTTCACCGCGTCGATCTGGAACAGCTTGGGCATCAGCGCGACGTCGAGCTGCATGCGCACCGACGCGGCGTACGTCTCGCCGGGGCTCACCTGGTTGTGGTCGATCACGTGCCACGACGTCACATGGCGGATCACCGACAGCGCCTCGTCGAGTGTCGGAAAGCCGAGCTGCAGGCCGCCGCTCGACACGCGATATTCGCGCGTGAGCGGCTGGAACGACAGGCGAATGCTTTGCGATACGTTCACGGGCTGTTCATCGAACCAGTACCAGCGCGGGCGCGTCAGTTCGAAGTCGGTGGTGAAGTAGAGCGGAATGCCCTTGTTGACCGCATCCTCCAGACTGCTGTTCAGTTCGAAGTCGAAGCGGGCGTCGAGGCTCCAGCCGCTCGCGTCCGCCTGTAGCGACGCGCGCTGGACCGAAATCGAATCGGCGCGCGCCGGGCCGGCCGCAACGAAGCCGAAAACCAGCGCGATCCAGATCAGCGCCGCGAGCCGCAGCGGGAAGAAGCGTTTGATGATCACCGTTTCTGAAAGCGCGCGTAGAAGAATCCGTCGTGATCTGCGGCGCAATCCGAATCCGGGCTGGCGTCCGCGTCGGCGTCGTGCCGGGCGTCAGCGGCCGCGCCGCTGTCTGTGTCCCCGGCCGGCGCACCGCCTGACGTGGGCAGCAATTGTCCGGGCGCGTCCAATCGTACCGCATCCGGATGACTGCTTTCAAACCAGCGCGCCTGTGCGTCACCCTCTTCGGGGAAGATCGAGCACGTGACGTACAGCAGTTCGCCGCCCGGTTTCAGCAGCGGCCACAGCGCGTCGACAATGCGCCGCTGCTCGTTGACGAGCGCGCCGATGTCCGCGGGCCTACGCAGCCAGCGGATGTCCGGATGGCGGCGCACGATGCCCGACGCCGAGCACGGCACGTCCGCGAGGATCCGGTCGAACGGCTGGCCGTCGTGCCACGCGGACGGCGTCGCGGCATCGCCGACGACCACCTGCGCGGACAGGCCGAGCCGCGCGAGGTTGTCGCCGATCCGCGCGGCGCGCGCCGGATCGCTTTCGAGCGCGACGAGGTCGACGTCCGCGCGTTCGAGCAGATGGCCGGTCTTGCCGCCGGGCGCCGCGCACGCGTCGAGCACGCGCATGCCGTCGCGCGCGCCGAGCAGTTGCGCGGCGAGTTGCGCGCCGGCGTCCTGCACCGACACGTCGCCGGCCGCGAAACCCGGAATACGATCGACCGGCAGCGCGGTCGCGAGCCGCACCGCGCGTTCGCCGACGCGTGTCGCGCCGATCCCGGCCGCGCGCAGCCGTTCGAGATACGCATCGACGGTCGAACGGCGCGCGTTCACGCGCAACGTCAGCGGTCCCTGGCGATTGCCGGCGTCGAGGATCGACTGCCACGCGTCGGGCCATGCGGCGCGCGTCGCGTCGATCCACCATTGCGGGTAGCTCCAGCGCGCGACGTCGTCTTTCGCAGCGGCCGCCAGCAATGCGTCGCGCTCGCGCAGAAAACCGCGCAGCACCGCGTTGACGAGCCCCTTCGCGAACGCGACCTCGCGGCGCGCGCCAATCGCGCGGACCGCCTGATCGACCACGGTGAACGGCGCATACGCGGCGTTCGCCTCGTCGTCGAGCAGCAGCGCGAGCGCGCACGCGAGCAGATTGCCGACGTGCTCGGGCGGCGCCTTGCTGACGCGCGTGCGCAGCAGCCAGTCGACGGTCCCGAGCCGGCGCATCGTTCGGTAGGCGATGTCCTGCACCGCGCCGCGCGACTGCGCGACGCTCGCGGCGGGCAACGCGGCGAACGCCGCCGCGAGCGCCGCGGGCAGCGCCGCGCCGCCGCGCACGTCGCCGACTACCTGCGCCGCCTGGTCGAGCGAGAAGCCGAGCGAGTCCGGAATCAGAGACACGACGGAGCCCGCCGGCGCGTGCGCAGCCGGCTGCGCACCGCGCGCGGCCTGCGAGCGGCGGGACGACGCGTGCTGGGCGGCTGGCCGCCTGGAAGAACTGGATGTCATGGAAATGCGGAAAACGGGGCGCGCACGGCGCGTGGCCCAAACGCTGCATTGTAGCGTGGCGTGTCCGCAACGCCGTCTGCGCAAACGCGGCGTCCGCGCAAATGAAAAGGGCAGGCGCACGGCCTGCCCTCGTTCAGCGGTCGGTCACGCGTTCAGTCGAAACGGCCGGTCCGCGCCATCTCCATCAGCCGCGCGATGCGCTCCTCGGTGGACGGGTGCGTCGAGAACAGGTTCCGCAGGCCGCCGCCGGACAGCGGATTCATGATCATCATCTGCGCGGTCGCCGGATTCGCCTCGGCGGTCGGGAACGGAATGCCCTGCGCGTAGCGATGGATCTTGTCGAGCGCCGATGCGAGCGCCTGCGGATCGCCGGAAATCTGCGCGCCGCGACGGTCCGCCTCGAACTCGCGGGCGCGCGAGATCGCCATCTGGATCAGCGCGCCGGCGATCGGCGCGAGCAGCGCGACTGCAATGCTCGCGATCGGATTCGCCGGGCGGCCGTTCTCGTCGCGGCCGCCGAAGATCATCGCGAAGTTCGCGAGCGCGGAGATCGCGCCGGCCATCGTCGCGGAGATCGTCGAGATCAGGATGTCGCGGTGCTTTACGTGCGCGAGTTCGTGAGCCATCACGCCGCGCATCTCGCGCTCGGACAGCACGCGCAGGATGCCGGTCGTCGCCGCGACCGCCGCGTGCTCCGGATTGCGGCCCGTCGCGAACGCGTTCGGCGCGTCCTCGTTGATCAGATACACGCGCGGCATCGGCAGGCCGGCGCGCGTGGACAACTCGCGGATCATCCGGTAGAACTGCGGCGCGGAACTTTCGTCGACTTCCTGCGCGTTGTACATGCGCAGAACCATCTTGTCCGAGAACCAGTACGAGAAGAAATTCATGCCGACCGCGATCACCAGCGCCAGCACCATCCCGCGCTGACCGCCGATCATCCCGCCGATCACGATAAAGAGGGCCGTAATCGCGGCCATCAGAATCGCGGTTTTGACCCAGTTGAACATGTGTGTGCTCCTTGCCCCAGGGGTTCGAATCGTTGAATCGCCCGCCATCGAGGCGGCCGGTCATTGTAAGCGATCTGTTAGATTAAGGCAGGCAGAGGAAATTCAACTCAGCGCGTGGCCGTGGCGAGCCGGATGCCGAGGCCGACGAACGCGCTGCCGACGGTGCGGTCGAGCCACTTCCTGACGCCCGGCTTGCCGGAGAAGCGGCGCGTGACGCTGCCCGCGATCCACGCGACGAAGCTGTTCCACACCGTGCTCATCCCGACGAACACGGCGCCGAGCGTGAGGAACGCGAGCGTCTTGTGCGGGCTGCCGGCCGCGACGAACTGCGGGAAGAACGACACGAAGAACAGCACGACCTTCGGGTTCAGCACGTTCGTCCAGAAGCCCTGCAGGAACAACTGGCGCAGCGGGCGGGCCGCGCCGGCCGGTTGCTGGTCGGCTTCGGGCTGCGAGGCGGCGGCCGTCGTCTTCGTGAAGATGAGCCGCACGCCCAGATAAACGAGATAGACCGCGCCGACGACCTTGATCACCGCGAACGCGGTCGCGGATGCGGCGAGCAGCGCGGTCAGCCCGAACGCGCACGCGAGCGAATGCACGCAGCAGCCCGCGGAGATGCCGAGCGCCGACGTCAGCCCGGCGCCACGCCCCTGCGCGACGCTGCGGCCGACGATGTACGCGGTGTCAGGACCGGGCGTCACGTTCAGCAGGAAAACGGCGACGAGGAAAAAACCGAAATGGGTGATGCCGAACATGATGCTCTCAGGAAATCCGAAGCGGGTTGCAGCGATTCTAACTTGCCCGGATGACGGCGCGTCGCTGGCGTGACGACCGTCAGCGGACGGTTCCGCCGCCCGTTTTACCGCGATGCGGCCGGCTCGAAACGCTGCCCCGCCGCGAGCGGCAATCCGGCCAGAAACTCCCGCGCGGGCAGACGTTTGCCGCCCGGCTTTTGCAGTTGCGTGACACGCAGCGCGCTGCGCTCGCCGCCTTCGCCGCACGCGACGACGACGCCCGCCGGCGACACGTCGAGGATTTCGCCCGGCACCGCCGTGTCGCGCACGGCGACGTCCGCAGCCGGTTCGGCGGCCCACAGCTTCAACTGCGCGCCGTCCAGCGTCGCGAAGCCGCCCGGAAACGGATCGAACGCGCGGATCTGGCGGGCGAGCACGTCCGCCGAACGCCGCCAGTCGAGCGCCGCCTCCTGCTTGCCGATCTTCTCCGCGTAAGTGGCGCCGTCCGCCGACTGCGGCGTCGCCGGCAGCGTGCCGCTGCGCTCCAGTTCGACCAGCGCGTCGACGATCAGCTTCGCGCCGATCTGCGCGAGACGGTCGTGCAGCGTCGCGGTCGTGTCGGCCGGCGCGATCGGCGTGCGCGCCTCGACGATCATCGGGCCGGTGTCGAGGCCCGCATCCATCTGCATCAGCGTGATGCCGGTTTCGGCGTCGCCGGCCTCGATCGCGCGGTGAATCGGCGCCGCGCCGCGCCAGCGCGGCAGCAGCGACGCATGGATGTTGATGCAGCCGTGCGACGGGATGTCGAGCACTTCCTGCGGCAGCAGCAGCCCGTAAGCGGCGACCACCATCACGTCGTGCGGCGTCGCGCGCAGCAGGTCGAGCGCCGCGGCGGCCTCGGCCGGGTACTTGCCGGTGCGGCGCAGCGACGGCGGCTGCGCGACCGCGAGGCCGTGCTCCAGCGCGTAACGCTTGACGGGACTCGCCTGCAGCTTCATCCCGCGGCCGGCGGGCCGATCGGGCTGGGTCAGCACGAGCGGCACCGGGAAACCCGCTTCGTGGATCGCGGCCAGCGCCGCGGCGGCGAATTCCGGCGTGCCGGCGAAGATGACGCGAAGGGTATGGCTCATGAACGCGGCGCTCAGAACGAGGAAAGAACCGGGAGGCTGACGACGCGCATCACATCGCGCGTTCGAGCTTCTTCATCTTCGACTTGATGCGCGTCTGCTTGAGCGACGACAGGTATTCGACGAACACGCGCCCCATCAGGTGATCCATCTCGTGCTGGATGCAGACCGCGAGCAACCCCTCGCAATCCACTTCGTACGTTTCACCCTTCTCGTTCAGCGCGCGCACCCGGACCTTCTCTGCGCGCTCGACGTCGTCGTAGATGCCCGGCACCGACAGGCAGCCTTCCTCCGACAGTTTCCGTTCGTCGCTCGACCAGACGATTTCCGGATTGATGAACACGCGCAGTTCGTCGTGCGCATCGGACACGTCGATCACGATCACGCGTTCGTGCACGTCCACCTGGGTCGCCGCGAGGCCGACGCCAGGCGCCGCGTACATCGTCTCGGCCATGTCGGCGACGAGCTTGCGAATGCGATCGTTGACGACTTCGACCGGCTTCGCGACCTTGTGCAGGCGCTTGTCCGGGTAATGGAGAATGTTCAGTAGAGCCATGATCTAAAAGCGTTTTATCGGGCGCCGCGGGCCTGGAGCATCGCCTGGCCTGGCCATCCGGCCAGCTTGTCGGCCCGTTGCAGGACGGAGAGGATATACGGACTGAACGACCGGATTCAACGCGCGGTCATCCGCTCCCCGAGTGTCTGCGCGACGCTCCGGGCGGGACCGCGCACTGTAATTTCGGATGGTGAAAATTTTATCACGGCATGCGGACGGCCGCCCGCCGTCAACCGGAGCCGACCGATGCTCACGCCGTTGCCGCTGACCGACGACGAACTGGCCGCATGGCTGCGGCTGTCGATCGCGCGCGGCCTAAAGCCGGCCGCGCTGCGCGCGATGCTCGCGGCATTCGGGCTGCCGCAGCACGTGCTGGCGCAGTCGTTCGACGCGCTGGCGTCGGTCGCCGGAACCGACGCGGCGCATGCGGCGCTCGCGCCGGCGGCTCCGGACTTCGCCGCGCAACTGGCCGCGTTGCGCGAATGGTGCGCACAGCCAGGCAACACGCTGCTGACGCTCGGCGATCCTGCCTATCCACCCCGGCTGCTCACGATGCCCGATCCGCCCCCTCTGCTATATATAAGAGGCCGCCTGGAGCCGCTGCACGCGCGGAGCGTCGCGATCGTCGGCAGCCGCAACGCGACGCCGCAGGGACTAGAAGACGCCGGGCATTTCGCGCACGCGTTATCGGACGCCGGCGTGACGGTGGTGTCCGGGCTCGCGCTCGGCATCGATGGCGCGGCCCATCGCGGCGCGCTGGACTGGGCGGGCGGCACGGTCGCGGTAATCGGCACCGGAGCCGACCGCGTCTATCCGGCGAGCCATTACGCGCTCGCCACGCGGATTGCGCACGAAGGCGCGATCCTGTCCGAATGGCCGCTCGGCACGCCCGCCCGATCGTCCAACTTCCCGCAACGCAACCGGTTGATCGCCGGACTGGTCGAAGGCGTGCTCGTCGTGGAAGCGGCGATGCGCTCCGGCTCACTGATCACCGCGCGGCTCGCGAACGAAATGGGACGGGATGTTTTCGCACTGCCCGGCTCGATCCACGCGCCGCTGTCGCGCGGCTGCCATCGGCTCATCAAGCAGGGCGCGCAACTGGTCGAAACGCCGGAAGAGATTCTCGAAACGCTCAGGATGGCGATACAACAGCCGCCCGGAACGACGACGCGGGATGCCGCCGCCGCACGGCGCGGCACGCCGCCGAGAGAACCACCGGCGGCCGCTTCGACAGGCGGCGATGACGCTCCCCCGCCGAACCATGGCGTGGAACCGGACACCGACGCGTCCCAGCTCCTCGCCGCGCTCGGCTACTCGCCGGCCACGCTTGAAATCCTCGCGGAGCGCACCGACATGCCGGAATCCCGCTTGCAGGGAACGCTGCTCCGGCTCGAACTGGCCGGCCACGTAACCGCACTGCCGGGCGGCCGCTTCGTCCGGGCCGCCCACCGGTAGTTCGCGCTCATGTTACATTCGCGCCAAATGTCTCGCTCAATATAAGAGATCGCAAGGAACCGCCATGCCCGCGCTTGACCTCGACACCGACGCCGACCTGATCGCCGGGCGCATCGGCGACCACGACACGCTGTTCGTCGCGTGTCTGTGCGCGGAGTGGTGCGGCACCTGTCGCGACTACCGGGCGACGTTCGACCGGATCGCCGATGCGCACCCGGGCATCTGTTTCGCGTGGATCGACATCGAGACGCACGCGGATCGCTTCGACGACCTCGACGTCGAGAATTTCCCGACCATCCTGATCGAAGACGGCGCCACGACCCGGTTTTTCGGCACGGTGCTGCCGCACGGCGCGGTGGTCGAACGGATGCTCGCGGACCTGAGCGCGCTGCCCGGCGTGTCCGGCGCGCCGAAGCTCCGGCCGTCGCTGGTGGCCGCATGACGCGTCGCATGCGCTCCGCGAATGGCGCGGCGCCCGTCGGCGGCGACGCGGCCGAACGCTGATCGCGCTCCGGCCAGGCGCGAACCCTGCTTGCCCGCCGGCTGGGGCCGCGCTTATGATTGGGCGCCTTTCGGGCCGCGCCACGGCGCAAAAATCGCCGTCCACGCGTCCTGTGCTATAAAGCGGTCGTTAAAGAGACGTCAGGAACGCCGCCCTGAGAGGGCTGGCCGGGAAATCGAGCCCGCCCGCCGCCCGGGACGCAAACCGGATTACCCACTTACCACCAGTCATGTCCAAAGCACTGATCATCGCCGAGAAGCCATCCGTCGCGAACGACATCGCGCGCGCTCTGGGCGGCTTTACCAAGCATGACGAATACTACGAAAGCGACGAGTACGTCCTTTCGTCGGCCGTCGGCCACCTCGTGGAAATCGCCGCGCCGGAAGAATATGAAGTCAAACGCGGCAAATGGAGCTTCGCGCATCTGCCCGTCATCCCGCCGCATTTCGACCTGAATCCGATCGCAAAAAGCGAGTCGCGGCTGAAGCTGCTCACGAAGTTGATCAAGCGCAAGGATGTGGAACGCCTGATCAATGCATGTGACGCGGGGCGCGAGGGCGAGCTGATCTTCCGCCTGATCGCGCAGCACGCGAAGGCGAAACAGCCGGTCCAGCGCCTGTGGCTGCAATCGATGACGCCCGCGGCAATCCGCGACGGCTTCGCGCGCCTGCGCAGCGACGAGGACATGCAGCCGCTCGCGGACGCGGCCCGTTGCCGCTCGGAAGCAGACTGGCTCGTCGGCATCAACGGCACGCGCGCGATGACCGCCTTCAACAGCAAGGGCGGCGGCTTCTTCCTGACCACCGTCGGCCGGGTGCAGACGCCGACGCTGTCGATCGTCGTCGAGCGCGAGGAAAAGATCCGCCGCTTCGTGCCGCGCGACTACTGGGAAGTGCGCGCCGAGTTCGTGTGCGCGGGCGGCTTCTACGAAGGCCGCTGGTACGACCCGAAATTCAAGCGCGACGAATTCGACCCCGAAAAGCGCGACTCGCGGCTGTGGAGCCTGCCGGCCGCCGAGACGATCGTCGCCGCGTGCCACGGCCGCGAAGGCACGGTCAGCGAGGAATCGAAGCCGTCCACGCAACTGTCGCCGGCGCTGTTCGACCTGACGAGCCTCCAGCGCGAAGCCAACGGGCGCTTCGGCTTTTCGGCCAAGAACACGCTCGCGCTCGCGCAGGCGCTGTACGAGCGGCACAAGGTGCTCACGTATCCGCGTACCGACGCACGCGCGCTGCCGGAGGACTACCTCGGCACGGTGAAGGACACGCTCGAAATGCTCAAGGAGAGCAACAACTACCTGCCGCACGCGAAGCAGGTGCTCGACAAGGGCTGGGTGAAGCCGAACAAGCGGATCTTCGACAACTCGAAGATCAGCGACCACTTCGCGATCATCCCGACGCTGCAGGCGCCGAAGGCGTTGTCCGAGCCGGAACAGAAGCTGTACGACCTCGTCGTGAAACGCTTCCTCGCGGTGTTCTTCCCGGCCGCCGAGTATCGCGTGACCACGCGGATCACCGAAGTCGCCGGCCATCACTTCAAGACCGAAGGCAAGGTGCTCGTCGAGCCGGGCTGGCTGCAGGTGTACGGCCGCGACGCGGCCGGCGACGACGCGAATCTCGTGCCGGTCAAGAAGGACGAGAAGGTCAAGACCGACAAGATCGCCGCGCATCAACTGACGACGAAACCGCCGGCGCGCTACAACGAAGCGACGCTGCTCTCGGCGATGGAAGGCGCGGGCAAGCTCGTCGACGACGAGGATCTGCGCGAGGCGATGGCCGCGAAGGGCCTCGGCACGCCGGCGACGCGCGCGGCGATCATCGAAGGGCTGCTCGGCGAGAAGTATCTGGTGCGCGAGGGCCGCGAGCTGATCCCGACCGCGAAGGCGTTCCAGTTGATGACGCTGCTGCGCGGCCTCGGCGTCGAGGAACTGACCGCGCCGGAACTCACCGGCGAGTGGGAATACAAGCTGTCGCAGATGGAGCGGGGCAACCTGCCGCGCGACGCGTTCATGCAGCAGATCGCGCGCATGACGCAGACCATCGTGAAGCGCGCGAAGGAATACGACTCCGACACGATCCCCGGCGACTATGCGACGCTGGAAACGCCGTGTCCGAACTGCGGCGGGCAGGTGAAAGAGAACTACCGCCGCTTCGCGTGCACGAAGTGCGAGTTCTCGATCTCGAAGATTCCGGGCGGCCGGCAGTTCGAAATCGCCGAAGTCGAAGAACTGCTGCAGAAGAAGCAGATCGGCCCGCTGTCGGGCTTCCGCAGCAAGATGGGGCGGCCGTTCTCGGCGATCCTGAAGCTGTCGTTCGACGACGAAACGAAGAACTACAAGCTCGAATTCGACTTCGGCCAGGACCAGGGCGGCGAGGACGGCGAAGCGCCGGACTTCTCGGCGCAGGAACCGGTCGGCGCGTGTCCGAAGTGCGGCGGCCGCGTGTACGAGCACGGGATGAGCTACGTGTGCGAGCACACGGTCGCGAATCCGAAGTCGTGCGACTTCCGCTCGGGCAAGGTGATCCTTCAACAGGAGATCGGACGTGACCAGATGGCGAAGCTGCTCGCCGAAGGGCGCACCGACCTGCTGACGAACTTCAAGTCGTCGCGCACCGGCCGCAACTTCAAGGCGTTCCTCGTGAAGCAAAGCGACGGCAAGATCGGCTTCGAGTTCGAAAAGAAGGAGCCGTCGGCCAAAACGGCCGCGAAGACGGCGGCCAAAAAGACCGCTGCGACGGCCGTTGCGGGCGACGCGCCGGAAGCCGCTGCCGACAACGACTCGACGGAAGAAATCGCGAAGCCGGCACGCAAGACCGCCGCCGCCAAGACCGTTCCGGCGCGCAAGACGGCAGCGAAAAAGACGCCGGCGCGCAAGACCGGATCGTGATCGCTCCGGGCGGACTGAAGTCCGCCCGGAGACGGCATGTCCACAAAAAAAGGCGCAACCCACAGGATGGGTTGCGCCTTTTTTATCGCCTATACCACCGGCGATAATCGATCAGAGCGGCGAGATAGCCGACGTTCGCGTACGCGGCGCCGACGCCCGCGCGGCCTTCGGCGCGCGTTCGGCCTCCCCCGCGCCGGCTGGCGGCTCGACGCCGTCGGGTGCTTCCGGCGCCTTCGGATGCGCGCCGCTCGCGCGCGGCAGCGCGGCCGGCGCCGGACGGCTCATTCCGTCCTTCACCCATTGCTCGCCGAGCTGACTGTTCGGCGTCTGGCTGAAATGCTCGACCAGATGGTCGATGAACGTGCGCACCTTCGCCGGCAGATGGCGGCGGCTCGGATACGCGATGTTGATCTCGACCTGCGGCAACCGGTAGTCGCCGAGCAGGCGCACGAGACGCCCGCGCGTCATGTCCCGGCCGATCAGGTAACTCGGCAGGATCGCGATGCCCATGCCGAGCAGCGCGAACTGGCGCAGCATCTCCGTGTTGTTCGCGACGATCACGTTGCTCGGGCGCACGCGGATTTCGCCGTCCGGGCCGGTGAACACGCGCTCGTCACCCCAGTATTCGGACGGCAGCGACAGGCACGGATGCTCCATCAACTGCTCGGGCCGCGTCGGCGTGCCGTGTTTTTCGAGGTACGCGGGCGTCGCGCAGACCGTCATGCAGCCGGTCGTCAGACGCCGCGTGACGATGCTCGCGCTGCGCATCTGGCGCGCAGCGACGACGCCGAGGTCGAAGCCCTCTTCGACCAGGTCGACCTGGCGATCCACCAGCGTCACGTCGGGAATGACCTGCGGATAACGCTCGGTATAGGTCTGAAGCACCGGCGCGAGGTTGTGCAGACCGAACACGACCGGCGCGACGATGCGCAGCGTGCCGACCGGCTCGTGATTGCGCGCGACGACCATCTGCTCGACGTCTTCCAGTTCGTCGAGGATCTGCCTTGCGCGTTCGAGATAAACCTGACCGGATTCGGTGAGGGAGAGGCTGCGGGTCGTGCGGTTGAGCAGACGCGTACCGAGCCGGCTTTCCAGGTCGGCGATATGGCGCGTCGCGACCGCGTTCGAGATATCCATCGCGCTGGCGGCGCGTGCAAAACTGCCGAGATCCGCCACTTTGACGAATACTCGCATCGACTGCAAATGATCCATGAGACAACTCCTGCCTTGTTACGGCTTTCTGAATACCAGCAAAGCGAACCGCGAATTCTCCTACGACACGCAAATTCGTGCAGAAGTTGCCCACGAACCATCAAATTTGATTCAAATTTCTGCCACTGTAGCGTCGCACGCATTAGCGATCGTCTAATTGTTCCCATGTCAGAAACAATTGGTGCGATGCAACCGGATAGCGCGGCAGGTAGCGAACAGCGAAAGTCCGCGTAATGGGGACGTAACCGCATCGGCAGCCGCTACGCGTCGCACCTCCGGATGTGAAGAATATAAAAAAGCCGCCCAAGGGCGGCTTTACTGTTAGCGATGACTCACTTCGCTACGCGGCGAGACGTTTTTCCAGCGTGTCGCGCGCGCTCTGCAACGCCGCCGGCAGCCGGTGCGCAAGCTTGCCGAACAGTTCGGCGTGCAGTTCGAGTTCCTTTGCCCACGCGTCGGCATCGACCGACATCGCGTGCTCGAACTGCTCGCGCGTGAAGTCGAGGCCGCTCCAGTCGATGTCCTCGTAGCGCGGCGACGTGCCGAACGGATGGCCGTCACCGGCCGCGGTGCCCGCGATGCGGCCGACCATCCATTCGAGCACCCGCATGTTCTCGCCGAAACCCGGCCACACGAACTTGCCATCCGGCCCCTTGCGGAACCAGTTCACGCAGAAGATGCGCGGCAGCGTCGTGCCGGTCGCCGCGAGGCGCTCGCCCACCTTGAGCCAGTGGCCGAAGTAGTCGCTCATGTTGTAGCCGCAGAACGGCAGCATCGCGAACGGGTCGCGCCGCACGACGCCCTGCTGGCCGGCCGCGGCCGCGGTCGTTTCCGAGCCCATCGTCGCGGCCATGTACACGCCCTCGATCCAGTCGCGCGCCTCGGTGACGAGCGGCACCGTCGTCGAGCGGCGGCCGCCGAACACGAACGCGTCGATCGGCACGCCGGCCGGGTTCTCCCATTCCGGATCGATCGACGGACACTGCGACGCCGGCGCGGTGAAACGCGCGTTCGGGTGCGCGGCCTTGCGGCCGGTTTCCTTCGCGATCTCCGGCGTCCAGTCGTTGCCCTGCCAGTCGATCAGGTGCGCGGGCGGCTCGTCGGTCATGCCTTCCCACCAGACGTCGCCGTCGTCGGTCAGCGCGACGTTCGTGAAGATCACGTTCGCCTTCAGCGTCGCCATCGCGTTGTAGTTGGTCTTTTCGCTCGTGCCCGGCGCGACGCCGAAGTAACCCGCTTCCGGATTGATCGCGTGCAGGCGTCCGTCCGGACCCGGCTTGATCCACGCGATGTCGTCGCCGATCGTCGTCACCTGCCAGCCGTCCATCGACTGCGGCGGGATCAGCATCGCGAAGTTGGTCTTGCCGCACGCGGACGGAAACGCCGCCGCGACGTGATACTTGCGCCCTTCGGGCGAGCGCACGCCGACGATCAGCATGTGCTCCGCGAGCCAGCCTTCGTCGCGTCCCATCGTCGAAGCGATCCGCAGCGCAAAGCACTTCTTGCCGAGCAGTGCGTTGCCGCCGTAACCCGACCCGTAACTCCAGATCTCGCGCGTATCCGGAAAGTGGACGATGTACTTCGTGTCGTTGCACGGCCACGGCACGTCCTTGTCGCCGGCCGCGAGCGGCGCGCCGACCGAATGCACGCACGGCACGAAATCGCCGTTCTCCCCTAGCACGTCGTACACCGCGCGGCCCATCCGCGTCATGATCCGCATGTTCACGACCACATACGGACTGTCCGACAACTCGACGCCGATATGCGCGATCGGCGAGCCGAGCGGCCCCATCGAAAACGGCACCACGTACATCGTGCGGCCGCGCATCGCGCCCTCGAACAGGCCGTCGAGCGTTGCGCGCATCTCGTCCGGCGCGATCCAGTTGTTGGTCGGCCCCGCGTCCTCCTCGTGCTGCGAGCAGATGAACGTGCGGTCCTCGACGCGCGCGACATCGGACGGGTCCGACCACGCCAGATACGAATCCGGCCGCTTCTGCGGATCGAGTCGCCGCATCGTGCCGGCTTCGACCATCTGCTCGCACAGACGGTCGTACTCCTCCTGCGAGCCGTCGCACCAGACAATGCGATCCGGCTGCGTATGCGCGGCGACGCGCTGAACCCATTCGATCAGCTTGCGGTGCCGGACCCATGCGGGAACGCCGGCGGCGGCGTGGACGTTGAAGTCGGGGTGATTCATCGAGTGTCTCCTGAGGCAGGGCTGAAAATTGGGGCCGGCCTGCCGACGTTGCGCGAGAGGCACAGCGGCCGCCGTTTGCGTCGCGACGCACATCGGCGAATCCGCATAAGTCGTCAAGGCCTTGCAGCGTCGGGTTCGAAACCGTCTGTAAAGCGGCTTGCGTCGTCACCCGACAAGCTGTTAAAAAAGCGTGAAATCGCGGCTCGCCCGCGTTTGTGCGTTTACGTTTGGGTGCGTCTACGCGCGCAAGCAACTGCGATGCCTGCCGACAATCCGGCACGCGGCGGACTCGCTTTCACGCCTTTCGAGCATTGATACCAGCCTGTTCGCCGCTGCATAGTGGGATAACCCCCAGATCAGCCCAAGGCGCGCACCGGAAACCGTGCGCCACCCGACTCTTAGTGCCATGAAAATTGCCATCCTTGACGATTACCAGGACGCCGTCCGCAAGCTCGACTGCTTTCAACTGCTAGCCGACCACGAGGTCAAGGTCTTCAACAACAGCGTGCGCGGACTCGGCCAGCTCGCCAGCCGCCTGACCGAAGTCGATGCGCTCGTGCTGATCCGCGAGCGCACCCGCATCAACTCGCAGCTGCTCGACAAGCTCCCGCATCTGCGCATGATCAGCCAGACCGGCAAGGTCGGCAGCCACATCGACCTCGGCGCGTGCAGCGAGCGCGGCATCGCCGTGCTCGAAGGCGTCGGCTCGCCGGTCGCGCCGGCCGAACTGACGTGGGCGCTGATCATGGCCGCGCAGCGGCGCATTCCGCAGTACGTCGCGAACCTGAAGCAGGGCGCATGGCAGCAGTCCGGCCTGAAGACGTCCGCGATGCCGCCGAACTTCGGCCTCGGCCAGGTGCTGCGCGGGCAGACGCTCGGCATCTGGGGCTACGGCAAGATCGGCCGGCTGCTCGCCGGCTACGGCAAGGCGTTCGGGATGCGCGTGCTGATCTGGGGCCGCGAGCACTCGCTCGAAGCCGCGCGCGCGGACGGCTACGAAGCCGCCGAAAGCCGCGAGGCGCTGTTCGAGCAAAGCGACGTGCTGTCGCTGCACCTGCGGCTGCACGACGATACGCGCGGCATCGTCAAGCAGGAGGACCTGCTGCGGATGAAGCCGACCTCGCTGTTCGTGAACACGAGCCGCGCCGAACTGCTCGAAGAAAACGCGCTGCTTGGCGCGCTGGCGCACAACCGGCCCGGGATGGTCGCGATCGACGTGTACGAAAGCGAGCCGATCCTGCAGGGCTACAGCCTGCTGCGGATGGAGAACGTGATCTGCACGCCGCACATCGGGTATGTCGAGCGCGAAAGCTACGAGCTGTATTTCAGCGCGGCGTTCAGGAACATCCTGGCGTTCGATGCGGGCGATACGTCGAGCGTCGTGAATCCGCAGGCGTTGCAGGGCGGCCGCCGCCGCTGACGCACTCGCGCTGCTGTTTTTCGCGCCTGGCGCGCCGGATCGACGTGTCCGGCGCTCCTCGTCATGCGGGCTCCGCGGTGTGCAATAGCGTGGGCAGTCTCGCGAGAAACTGCTCGCCGTCCGCGCGGCCGAGATCGTATGCGTGCCGCATCTGCGACGGACTCGTGTAGTCCCAGCTCGAAATCGGCACCTTGACCGACGGCTGCACATAAATGCGCTGCTGCTCGCCGTGCGCGACGACGAAGGTCTGCGGACGCGGATAGAGCCGCGTGACCATCACGAGCACGCGGCCCGGCGACGGATCGAGCGCGCCGACCGGCACGTTGTCGACCATGCCGCCGTCGAGCACCGGCCGCCCGTTGCGGCGCAGCACCGGCGTGAACGGCGGCGTACACGACGACTGCAGGATCAGGTCGGCCAGTTCCCCGACATTCGCGCACGCCTGCGCGACGACGAATTCCGGATGAAAACCGAGCTTGCGGCCAAGCGTCGGATGCAGCGTCTTGCGCACGTACTTCTCGATGTTGTACGCGATCAGCCCCGCCGCCACCGCGCTGCGCGCGCCGAGCCAGCGCGGCAGATGCGACACGCCGATACGGATCTCGGGCGCGTTCGCAAGCTGGCCGAACGGCTCGCCGTAGATGTCGAGCAGTGCCTGCCGGTAGATCCGGTAGTGCGGAAACACCGATTCGCCGCGCAGCAGATTGCCCCAGTACGCGTTGCGTGTGTTGTGCCGCAGCGCGTCCTCGTAATAGCGCATCACCCACGCGGCGTCGCGCGTGTACAGCATGCAGGCCGTGGCGGCGCCCGCCGAGATGCCGGTGATGATCCGCGGCGAGATGTCGAGCGCCGGCTGCACGACGTTCCAGAAACCAGCCTGCCACCAGCAGCGATTGCCGCCGCCCGCGAATACGACCTGATCGAACATGCGTTGTGCGTCCTTCGAAACGATCGCGCGGCTCAGTCGAGCAGCGCGTAGGTGGTGGTCGCGTGGGCGGCCAGCCGGCCTTGGTCGTCGAGCAGTTCGACTTCGCCGAACACGAGATTGCGGCCCTTTCGGAGCACGCGCGCGGTGACGAGCACGTCGCCGTTGCGGACCGCGCGCATGAAACTGGTGTTCAGGGAAACCGTGGTCATCGGCCGGAAGCCGCCGAGCGCCGACGAGATCGCGACGACCATTGCGGTGTCCGCGGCGGCCATGAACACCTGGCCGCAGATCACGCCGCCCGCATGTCGCAATTCGTCGGAGAACGGCAGGCGCAGCGTCGCGCTGTCTTCGGTCACTTCGACTGCCTTGAGCGCGAGCGCGCGCACCCACGGCGCCAATACGCGCTCAAGCAGCGCGTCGATTGCCTTCTCGTCCATCGGTTTTGTCGTTTGCCTTTCGTTCTGGGCCGAAACGGGCTGCGCGGTGCGGGCGCGGTGGCTTTGGCAGCGCGGGTTTCGGGTGGAGACATGATACCGGGCGGGCGCGTGGGGTTGGGATTCCGGGTTGCGGCTGCGGTCCCCGCTGCTGGTTACGAGGCGAACGGACCACAGGATTTTTCATCTGCACACGAAGAAAAGGCTTGGCAAACCACAAAAATTCTTGCATAATTTCGCTTCTGTTGGGGGCGTTAGCTCAGTTGGTAGAGCAGCGGACTCTTAATCCGTAGGTCGAGTGTTCGAGTCACTCACGCCCCACCACCGAATTCTGTAGTTGAAAATCAAGCACTTACGTGAAAGCGTCGGTGCTTTTTTTCGTCCATCGGTCGGGCGCGAGGCGTCAAAAACTGGCCTTTGCCGGAAATCTGCCGGAACGGAAAAATCCAGACCAAGCGATCTCAATCTTTCGCATGGAGTCTGGAATGGCATACATCAGTCAGCGCGGGGAGTTCTGGCGCGCAGAAGTCCGTCGGCGCGGGTACAAACCGGTCTATCACACGTTCGACACGAAGCAGCAAGCTCAAAAATGGGCGCGCCGCGTTGAAGGCGAAATGGACGCCGGGTCGTTCGTGGATCGCACGGAAGCCGAACGCACGACATTAGCCGAGGCGCTGAAACGCTACCGTCAAGAGATCGTTCCCGAAAAACGCCATCCCTACCAGGAGCAACGGCGCATCGCCAGATGGCTGGTTAACGACCTGTCGTATAGGACCCTCGCCAACCTCCGAGGCACTGACTTTGCCAGGTATCGAGATAATCGACGCGCGGCTGGTCGGGCTGAGAATACGATCCGCCTAGAGCTTCAACTCATCCGCCATTTTTTCGAGATAGAGCGCAAGGAATGGGGCATGGAGGGACTTCCGAACCCGCTCGACAATATCCGCAAGCCGTCGGGCAGTCGAGCACGCGACAGGCGTTTGCGGCCGGGCGAGTTTGAGAAGCTCATCGCCCTATTGTCGTCCAGTCGCAATCGGTGGATAGCTCCAGCCTTCGAGCTGGCAATCGAGACAAGCCTGCGTCAAGGGGCGCTATTCAGCCTGCGATGGGAATGGATTGATCTTGACCCGAGTGATCCGCATCCCCGTAGGAGCACGTGGCGCGGACAACAAGGGCGTTCCGCCGGTGCTGCCGCTATCGACACGTGCAGTCAATGTCTTCCGCAATCTGGCCGCCATATCGGAAGGTGCCGACGCTCGCCTGGTAATGCCCCGTTTTCCACGGCAGGCAGAAGTAGAAACTAAGCGGCCATGAGCAGCCGCTGCTTCGGTGTAAAACCGCCCAATGCCATATTCGGGCGCTCGTGATTGTAAGTCCACATCCAGTCGGCCGCCGCTTTGCGAACCTGCTCCAGGTGACCTGCGGCGGGTTAACAGCCCCCAACTCTCATTTTGTTAGAGTTTTTTACGCCGAGCACGCAGGATGCCAATTTCCTAGCTGTTCAGATATGATCCGATCGAGGCGAATCTGCGGGCAAGCGGTTAGTCGCCACCCACCCCGGGATTTCATTCCCGAGTTAGCAAAATGAAAGAATTGAGAAGCGCGGCCGCCATCGAACAGGAAGCATCAGTGGCTCGGTAACAATTCCGCAGTGGTCTTTAACGAAACTGCGGGACTGAGACAACGTGAAGCGCGGACTCCCACTACGGTGGCAATCCGCCTGGTTCACTCGCCAGTGATCGCGACGTGTAACTACATCTGTCAAACACCTATAAAATCCATGCTCATAAATATAAAACTAACCAGCACGATTCTGAATGCCCTTCAGGACCTCAGAATCTACTCTACTCACCGGGGAAACGGACGTCGCTTCTCAATTGATCAAACAATTAGTTTTGACAGCAAAGCACGTATTGAACCGTACGTTGGATTCTGCGTCGGCCAAAAATTATTCAGCGCAGGGGCGTTTTCATACGCCCATAGCGAGCTCGACCCACTCCAAAGAATTGGTCGTTACTGTTCCATCGCATCCAGCATCAAGAATTTTTCAGCCAAACATCCACTTGAATTTCTATCGACGAGTCACTTCAATTTTTGCGACATAGAGTTCTATCGCCAGGCACTAGAAGATCTGAACAAGGAAAAATACACCGAGTTCAATGTCTTTCCATATAAGACGTACGACGCACCGGCCCAAATTGGGCATGACGTATGGATTGGAGACAATGTACTGCTGGGCCGAAATATCAATATCGGCACAGGATCCGTTATCGGCGCAAATTCAGTGGTAACCCATGATGTCCCGCCATATGCAATCGTCGCTGGCGTTCCAGCCCGAATCATCCGCTATCGCTTCCCCGATAATTTGATTGCAAAATTACTTGGGTTGGAGTGGTGGGACTATTCATTTACCGATTTTTACAACCTACCCTATCCCGAACCTGAAAAATTTGTAGATCATCTGCAGAATCTAATAGATTCTGGCAAGATCAGCAAATTCCAGCCGGATAATCGTCCATTTGCAGAACGCCTTATATCAAAACTCGACGAGCTTGGCGAGCCGGTACCGGACAGCCTGTCAAAAGCGCTAATTTTCGAAAAGGAAAGAGAAGCGCTGAACGACCGCTTTCCTGTCCCAGAGTCTTGCACCAATTGGCATCGCGCAGAGCTCGATCCTCGCGACGGCGCATTAATGCGCTTTTTTGCATATCAAGCATGGACAGAAATCGATGTCACAGAAGATACCAGCGCAATAGAGTTCCTAGTCAATTTCCATGTTAGCACTGAAGCAATCGATAAATTCGAAGTTAGCGTCTCCGGATATAAATTAACTAAAATACTCGCCGGGCAGGATTCTCTTGGTCGCCATCGAGTCAGATTTGAAATACCGTTTCATTCGAACACTGGCAAGCGCGTTGTGCGACTTGATCTGTTTTGCCCCATCTCGCGCAGGCCATCGCTACAATATGCGAACTCAAAAGACTCAAGAATATTGTCCCTCGCCATATCAAAGCCTAAGCTAATCAACACAACGAGATCACAATAGCATCCGCTCACAGCGGACAGAGGTGGCCGCGCAAAATCGGACAGCGGGATAAGTGGAGCGGCCGGGGCCTGAGAGAGATGGCGCCGCTTGTTCGGACAGGGTCCCGAGATTTTTAATAGGAACGTCCGGGGCGATCATGCTGCCGATTTGATCGCTGGCAGCGTCGGGAAGTATCCCTCATCGGGCGTCTGATCCGCTAGGCTCGAATGGGGACGTTTGCGGTTGTACAGCTCAATGCATTGGCCAATGGAACGCCGGGCGTGGTTGACCGACTCGTAGGCTCTCAAATAAATCTCTTCGTACTTGATGCTGCGCCACACCCGTTCGACGAACACGTTGTCGCGCCAGGCCCCTTTGCCGTCCATCGACAGCCGCACGCCCCGGCTCAGCACGGCCTGGGTGAACGCGCCCGCCGTGAACTGGGCGGATTCAACCGGTCGTCGCAACACGAGATTGTTGAACAGATTTTAGGTGCTCGTCCAGAGCTTCGGCCGGTGTCTTCCAGCCAAGCGTCTTCCGGGGCCTGGTATTCAGTGCAGTGGCGACAGCCTGGATCTCTCGAGCACTCCAACGGGATAAGTCTGTGCCCTTTGGAAAGTATTGCCGTAGAAGGCCGTTCGTATTCTCGTTTGTGCCACGCTGCCATGGACTGTGCGGGTCGGCGAAGAATACCTTCACGCCGGACTCGACCGTGAAGCGGGCGTGATCGGATAGTTCCTTGCCACGATCCCAGGTCAATGACCTCCACAGTTGGGCAGGCATGTCAGCCACGGTCTTCTTGAGTGCATTGGCCATCGTGATAGCTCCGTAGCCAGCCAGCGCAGGACCATTCTTTGTCCTGGGAATCAACCCATAGCCTTCCTCGCGAGGCAGGTGGACAAGCATGGTGAATCGGCTTGCGCGCTCGACCAGCGTACCGATCGCGGAGCGGTTCAGGCCGATGATCAGGTCACCTTCCCAATGCCCCGGCACAGCACGATCTTCTGCCTCCGCAGGGCGGCTGGAGATCATTACATCCTCGCTAACGTGCGCCCATGCCTTGGCTTGTGCCCTGGCCCTTGGCACGCGCAACGCCCGCCCAGTGCGCAGACAGCTGACCAGCTCGCGCTTGAGAGCACCTCGGCCCTGGATATAGAGAGCCTGATAAATGGCCTCGTGAGAGATGCGCATGGATTCGTCATCCGGGAAGTCGATCTGCAACCGGTTGGAAATCTGTTCGGGTGACCAGCCATTGACCCATTTACGATCACCGCGATGCGGTTTGTTTCTCCCTATGAACGGCGCTGGACGCGGCCCGGAAATCTCACGGCCATCTGCGGCGCGAACCTTGCCCTCCAGACGGTCTTGCACGTAGTGGTGCAGCCGTGGGTTAGTCACCAGTTTCGAAGGTTTGGGTCGTTTGGCAACCATTTCCGCTTTCCACTGCGCAACCGAAGCTCGATACTCAAGCCGGCCGCGACCAGTTGCAGCGTTACGGGTCAGTTCCCGGGAGACCGTTGATGGGCTGCGTCCGATACGGCGAGCAATCTCGCGTATCCCAACGCCCTGGAACGAAAGTAGCCCAATCTCTTGTCGCTCCGCAAACGACAAGTACCTTCCGGATACCGGGCTCGACATGGAAAGTGGCATGCCACCATTATGACGAAACCAGCGAGTGCCTACTGCCTGCGACACGCCAACCGCCTCTGCAGCCTTCTCGCTTGTAATGCCTGTTGCGATTTGCTTCCAGAATCGCCGCTCAATCTCACGCCGATGCGACGGCGCACCCGGCGATCGCATCGCTCCTCGCCCTGTCAACTTCTGCATCCACCCCGCTGGTCGCCCCATAAACACCTCCTCGATTAAGGTGTTGCGACGACCGGTTGAATCCGCCCTGGCTGCCCTGATCGGTGTTCACGATGTCGGGGTTTCCATAGCGGGCGAACGCTTCTTCCAGCGCTTCAACGGCATGCACGGCCTCCAACGTGATCGCCACGCGGTGCGCGAGGACTTGCGGCTGGCCCAGTCCACCACCGCCGTCAGATACACGAATCCGCGTGCCATGGGAACGTAGGTCGTGTCGAGTGCCCAGGCCTGGTGCCCGCTCGATCTTCATGCCGCAGCAGATACGGCCAGACCTTGTGCTGCGCGTGGCGTCGACTCGTGCCCGGCTTGCAGTACAGCGCCTCCACGCCCATGCGCTTCATGAGCGTGCGCACGCGGCGGCGGCCGACCTCGTGGCCTTCCCGGCGCAACAGTCGCGCCAGCATCCGTGCACCGGCAAACGGAAACTATGGTCACCCCCGTTTTTGCAACCTTGATTTTTGACGGTGTGGTTGGCTTGCCTAAATCTATCCGGCGTCGTTGTAGGGATAGCTCCCCGTGCCACGATGAGAATCGCGCCTGACGGTCCTAAAACTCCATCGGCTTCAAGAGCCATTTCCGTTTTCGGGTTTTCCGTCAGGCCGGTGTACCGTTCACATCATCAAATTTCAGCGATCGCAAAACCTGGTGGGGGTACTCCGGTAAATCGTGTGGGTCGTCGGTGTTCAAGCCGCCATAGTACCTGCTGCCGCATCAAAGGTCATGCGATGCGCAGCGAGCGCCCAGGCTGTTCGCGCCAGTTTGTTCGCCATGCACAGGCCACTACGTTCGAATGTCGGCGGGTCAGCATGACCCGCACCCACTCGGCTAGGCGGCCGCTCTGCCGGTCGAGTCGCTGCATGTAGGCTCTGGCGCATTGCACCAACAAACGTCGGATATTCTTGTCGCCTTGCTTACTGATCCCCAGCAGGTTGGTTCGCCCACCCGTGCTGTACTGGCGGGGAACCAGCCCAAGCGAAGCCGCAAAATCCCGGCTGCAGCCGTACTGCGCGGCATCGCCCATCTCGGCGGCGAGCACGCTTGCCGTGACGGGGCCGACGCCGGGAATTGAGAGCAGACACTGGCCGAGATCGTCGTCGGCGAGCTGCCGGGCCATTTCTTTGTCGAGCTCGATGATCTGTTCGCTGAGATATTTGAAATGGGCATGGAGCCGTTCGAGAATCGCGATCAGGGGCGGGGGTAGTTCAGCGTGCTCGGCCAGTACCGCCGGCAAGCGGGTGATAACGGCTTGACCGATCGGTAGGCTGATACCGAACTCGAGCAGGAAGCCCTGCATCTGGTTGGTGGTCTTGGTGCGATCACGAATCAGCGATTCGCGCACCCTATGCAGGGCCGATAGCGTCTGCTGCGATTTTGTCTTTGGCGTCACGAATCGCATGACGGGGCGGGATGCCGCCTCGCAGATCGCTTCGGCGTCCACGAAGTCGTTTTTGTTACTCTTGACGAAGGGCCGCACGAACTGCGGTGAGATCAGCTTGACCTGGTGGCCGAAGCTAGCCAGCTTGCGCGCCATACAGTGCGCTCCGGCGCAAGCTTCCATGACCACCGTACAGGTGTGAAACGTGGCCAGGAACTCGATCAACTGCTTGCGGCTCACTTTCTTGCGAAATACGGCTTTGCCGTGCTGATCCTGACCATGGTGATGGAACGCATGCTTGCCCAGATCGATCACAACCAGCGTGACGCTTTGCATGATGACCTCCCGAAAATGAAAACACCCTACAAAGCGTAACCCGCTCGTAGGGTGGGGGTGACCATCTCATTACTCCAGATGCAGTTCGTCGATCCGGCGCATCAGCCGTTGATCGACCTCGTTGACGGGCCGCGCCCGGTAATACGCGCTCGATCTCGCGATACCAACAAGCCGGACCTGCTGCGAAACAGGCAACGCATGACCACAGTCAATCATCGCTTTGCGCTCAGCAATCCCGCCTTGGTGAGCGCGCCGCTTAAGACATGATGAGGATCAAGACTGACCGTCGCGACGCCTTGCCGCTTGCCAGACTTCACCGTGCTGGGGACCTTGTACCGGTTGTGGTTCCCGAACCGCAGGACGAAGCCATCCGCGATCTGGTTCGCGCACGCGAAGATGCCGTGAACGACCAACGTCGGGTGAGGCAGAGGCTCAAATCGTTCCTGCTTCGTCACGGACATTCCTATACCGGCACGCGCTGGGGGATATGGTTATTTCTGCACCGAACGACAAGCTTTTTCGATGGTCACCTTTCGCCATCCCCACGACGTAGGTCGAGCACCATACGAATCGACGCCAGTTCTGATGGCAAGCGCGGTGACCGGTCGCGACTCCGGGACGTGTCAGCGAACCCTAATCGCCGGTATAACGCTTGAGCACGCGTATTGCTCACAAGTACGTCGAGAATGAGTTGACGTCCGTCGACAACATCGAGCAATTTCGGCCGAAGCACGTTCCTGAACAACGCACTAAAAATCCCGGTAGCGCGTAAATGCTCATTAGTTGCGCAGTGCGCAATCAGCGTTTGATGGCGCCGCGGTTTCGGCAATTCGCCCTCCAGCGTAACGCCCCTGCTCAAAGCTTGCAGCGTACGCGACGTCACTCCCAGGTACCGCACTAGCAGCCATGCAATATGCAGATCGTCGAACAATAGTGTGCGCCCGTCGAGCACGGCAAGCACTGCGCAGACAGTCCCGTCGTCGGCCACCGCAACCCAATGACGTCGCCAGGAAAAGCGTCCGAACGTCTGTACAAATGCAAAGCGCAGAAATTCAATGCATTCGGCCGCTGGCATCCCGAGAAAAAAGCCAAATTCACGTGCTCCTGACGCGAAAATGAGCGAGGCACATGTGGCAGCATCGGATGCAACCGCGGGCCGAAAAACCAGCTTCTGGCTTTCCCCAGTGGAGGCCTGGTCGCTTCGCATCGCATCAAGCATTCACCCTCCCAGAGGCCTAACGAGCTTTGACGCGGATAAGCGCCAAGACAGTGTCACTGATCTGCTGCTGCGTGTGAGTTGAGCAGATGAAGAACCGCAAACGTGCCGCGCGCTCCTCCACAGCCGGATAGAAGATCGGCTGTACGTTGATACCTTCATCGAACAGCGCGTTCGCCCACTGCGCGGCTTTGAGCGAACTGCCGGTGATGACCGGCACTATGGCATAGCCTTCACTTTTTCCCGTGTCGAATCCGGCCGCTCGCGCCTCCTCGACAAATTGATGACCGCGCTCGCGCAACATTGCGACGCGCCACGGCTCCGCCTGCATACGCCTGAGCGCAGCAAGCGATGCAGCTGCAAGCGACGGCGCAAGGCCCACACTGTAAAGAAAGCCGGGGGCAAGATGTCGTAGCATATCGATCAGCGGCTGGCAGCCGGCGATAAACCCACCACAACCAGCAAGCGTCTTGCTCAGCGTACCCATCCACAGGTCGACATCGCTGGATGCAACGCCGCAGCGTTCGCGAATGCCCTTCCCGGTCTCGCCAAGCACCCCGAGCGAATGTGCCTCGTCCACCATAAGGAACGCGTCGTGTCGGTTGCGAATTTCAACGAAACGCGCAAGTTCGGGTGCGTCGCCGTCCATGCTATACAACCCCTCGATCGCAATCAGCACGCGACGGTAATCGCGTCGAACGCGTTCCAGCAGTTCATCGAGCGCCCGCCAGTCGTTGTGTGGAAAGCTCAGGCGCTTTGCTCCGCTCAACTGTGCGCCCTGCAGGATGCTGTTGTGCGCCAGCGCATCGTGGACAATCAGATCGCCGGGACCCAATAGAAACCCGATTACGGTTACGTTGGTTGCGTGGCCGCTTACGAACACGAGGCAGTCATCGACCTCGTATAGCGATGCGAGTTCGCGCTCAAGCTCGCGCTGCACTGGCCGCTCGCCGGCCACGATCCTGCTCGCAGATGTAGAGGTGCCGTAACGGTCAATCGCGCTTTTCGCGCTCGCCGCTACGTCGGGATCACCCGCCAAGCCCAGATAATTGTAGTTTGCATAGTTCAGATACTCGCGTCCGCCAATCTGCGTAGTCGAGCCAGCGATACCATCATGCACCCGGAAGAACGGCGACTGCACGCGCAGCGTTTCGCCCATCTGCTGAATGATCTTCACCTGCTGATACTGGGGCATCGCCTCGAAGCGACTGCGCGCGTCAAACATCGCGTCGCCCGCCCCCGGCAAGCCCGTGCGGGAAGGAACGAACGGGGTCGCCGCTTCGTCCGAAACACGCTCAAGCTGCCGTTTTAATGCCTTCGCAGCAAGCTGCTGGCGAATCTGATCGCCTAGTCCCATCTTTGATCTCTTCGGTTTTTGCAAGCGCCGACGCAGCCCTATGCCGCAAGCCCAGCCCACCATCCCATATATCCCGGCTTCTCGATAAACCAGGAATTCCATATCGTGGCTGCAAGGTACAAAGCAAACACGCAAGCCAGCATTAAAGCGCCAACAGATACAGGATTTCCCAGTATCGAATACCCCATGCTGGAAAAATCCGACTGGCTGTTACTCTCGCCGGTTTTCGATAGCCGACACCGTATACGGCGACGGTCGCGCGCGATCGATATTCCTCCCACAGTCATCCGACACACGCGCGGGAAATACAGCCCCCCTAGCCAGCCAACCGGCCAAAGCGTTCATTCGAGTGCTTCCGACAGCACAACCGCATGTGCAGATCCAGCGTCAATTAACGCGCGCGCCTCCCCGTCCACTGCATGTTGAGCCGCAAGCATCGCCATCTGTTCCTGCGCAACATCGGATTGCAGCAGTCCGCCATCGTCTGCGCCGACGATCGTCCCCGTGATCCGTGCGGCGAGCGAACGCACAGTAGCGCCCTCGGCGATCGCCATCACGGAAAGCTTGACCTCGAACGTTTCCTCAACAGCCATCCCCAGTTCCATTCCCATCAGGGAATCCATACCCATGTCGCTCACCGATTTTTCGAGTTCGATTCGATCCGGCGGCATATGCAGGATTCGCGCAATCTGCGCCTGCAGCGTTTCTTCGACCAGTTGCACCGCCTGGTCGTATCGCAGCGAGCGAATCTGCCCACGCAACTGAACACCGCTGTCACGCAACGGCTCGCTTATGTTTCGTGTCCGCAGCGATACGTAGCGACGCGCCCCCGCCGCAGGCATTCCACGCGCAATGGCCTGCCAGTCGAGACGTACCACCGCTTCGCCGGCGCGGCCGTCCAGCAATACGCGTTCGAGTGCGGCGAGCGCCTCAGCGGACGTGATCGATGCCCCCCCGATTCGCGCCTGCAACGCCTCGCGTGTTTGCGCATGACGGGCGAGAAAGCCAACATCATCAAGCGGCCCCCACGCCATGAAGGTTCCCGGGAGGCCAGCCGCACGACGCTGTTCGACGAGAGCCTCAAGGAAGCTGTTCGCGGCCACATAACTCGCCTGCCCGGGATTTCCGAGAAAGGTCGTGGCCGAAGAGTAGACAACAAAAAAATCCAGCGCACACCCGCGCGTCGCCCGATGCAGATTCCATGCACCAGCGACCTTTGGTGCAAGCACAGCAGCAAAACGATCGTCATCGAGGTTCCGCACCAGACTATCGTCGATCTGCATCGCCGAGTGCACGATCCCTTTTAGCGGCATGCCACGCGCCTCTATTCCACCGATCAAACGCCCGACAGCGGCTGCATCAGTCACATCGCACGTCACCACGTCGACCCGGACGCCACGCTCTTCGCGCCAGCGCCCGACCTCGGCTTGCATCGCTTCAGGCAAACTGCCGCCGCGGCTTGCGAGTGTCAGGTGCATGGCGCCTCGCTCCACGAACCTGCGCGTCGTCGCGAATCCTAGCCCGCCCGTTCCGCCGACGACCAGATAGGTCCCCAACGGATCGAGCCTCCATTCGGCACGCAAAAGCGTGTCGTGCGAAGGCGCGGGGATACCGGCTTGATAGGTAACCAGCACCTTGCCGATCTGGCGCGCCTGCTGCATGTAACGGAAAGCCTCTTCGACACGCGCCGCTGGAAATGCACGATACGGTAGTGGATGCAGCACTCCGCTCTCGAACAGTTGCATCACCTCGCCAAAGAGCCGTGCTGTCAGTTCCGGCAGCGCCCCCATCAACTGGTCGGCATCAATGCCGAAATAGCTGATGTTGTTGCGGAACGGCCTAAGCCCGATGAAACTGTTCTCGTAGAAGTCGCGCTTACCCAATTCGATAAATCGGCCGAATGGCCGCAGCGTATCGATGCTGCGTACCATCGCTTCGCCGGCCAGCGAGTTGACCACGACATCGACGCCTGTGCCGCCTGTAAGCGCACGGATGTCGTCAGCGAAGGCCAGGCTGCGCGAGTCAAGCACATGATCGGCTCCCAGCAACCGCACGAATTCACGCTTTTCCCGGCTGCCAGCCGTTGCGAATACTTCCGCGCCGAAATGGCGCGCCAACTGGATTGCGGCAATGCCCACACCTCCAGCCCCGCCGTGAACGAGCACCCGCTCCCCGTGACGCAACCGGGCGAGTTCGAACAGGGCGTAATAGGCCGTAAAAAACGTGGTGGGGATCGTCGCAGCCTCTTCAAACGTCAACCGCCCCGGCTTGTGAGCGATCGCCGCGACGCACGTCCGCACGCGCGTCGCGAATGACGCGGGCGCGAAACCCAAGACTGCATCACCTGGAACGAAACCGCTGACGTCTCTCCCGGTCCGAACGACCCGCCCCGACAGTTCCATCCCGATTGTCGCCCCCGCAAAGCCGGACTCCACCGCCTCGTCGGACAACAACCCCATGGCGTACATCACGTCGCGGAAGTTCAGTCCAGTCGCAACAGGCTCGATCTCGATTTCGTCCGGCCCGAGTTCGCGTTCGGGTAGCGCAAACCATTCAAGGTTGCGCAGCGACCCCGGTGCTGCAAATGCAAGCATCGACGCTGGAGGCAACGCGCCGGCACCCTCCGGCGCGCGGGCCAGCGCCTCGGCTACGGTCAGCATGCGGGGGACAAAACGGCCTTGAGACGAGAGCAGCACATCTTCTTCGCCGTCACTGGCGAGGAGCTCGTGCGCCAGAGCGGCAAAGCGCTCTGGACATGCCGGATGCACATCAATGAGACGGCAACCCAGCTCAGGATGCTCGTTGGCCAGCACCCGCCCTAGTCCCCAGAGGGTGGCCTGCTCAGGGCGCAGCGCAGCATCACTACGCGTCACGCCAGGGTATGGCGCGCCCCCGTACGTCACAATCACCAGTTGCAACGCCGCCGTCGGGGCCGCAATGCCGAGTTCCCGCACCAGCCGCGCCAAAGCGATCGATGTGTCGTGCTGGCTCGACATGACAACAGCGCCGTCCACGTCAGCCGGCAACGCGTGGTCCGGCGCGATGAACACGAGCCGATGCTTCACGCCTGAAGACCTTGCAGCGACGAGACGCGGCGCGTCCTGCGGAGTGGCGCTCGACACGTCGCAACCCGCCTGTCGCAGCACCGAGGCAAGCTCGGCACCATCAGCCTGATCGCCCAACGCCGGCAGCAAGAGCCACCGCTCCTCGCGCCGGGCAGCGACCAGCGCGGGGGCGGGGACTCCGCGCTGCGGCCGTCCGTCCGCCGCGGGCACTCGCGCCACGATGAAAAGAGGTGCGCCTTCCAGTTCGAGACCTCGCTCCACGTAGCGCACCGCATTTTCGAAGCCCGCCTGCTCCAGCAGCCGCATCACTTCCGGCGGCGTCAGGGGCACCCTCGCCCCGGCCTCCGACGACGCGGCAGATTGCAGGCCAAACACGATGTCGGCAAACCGGCTGCCACGCCCTTCGGCAATCACGATCAGGCCGCCCGGGGCGAGCCACCCGCGCATGGCCGATAGTGCAGCAAGCGCATCGTCGCGGCCCGCGAGCACCCGATTGGCCAGGACCATGTCGTATGGTGCGCCGTCATCGGCATCGAGCTTCAGACGTTCGCCCGACTCCAGCACGACCGTACGCACGGTCGCGAGCGAATCGATATCGAATCCGCTTTGCTGCTGCGGCGTACATGCAATCGCATGATCACAGCGCGCCACGGGTAGCCGCACGTCAAGCGGGCGCAATATGTCTCCGTTGGAAGTTGGAACTTCCAGCACACGGAGCCGGCGCGACTCGCCCCACCCGTCCACCGCCTGCTCCACGCCCACCGCCATCATGGAGAGAACGTGCGCCCACGTTGGCGACGCCTCAAAGAAATGCTCGACGAGACTACCGCTCGCCAGCGAGATAACCTCTCGGGCCTCAAGCTCACCGCGCAACACAGCCGGCAACGCGGCGCCGCAATGGGCCATCAGCGTCAGCTCCGCCACGTGTGCGGGCGACTGCGCAAGCAGTGCACGCCACAACTCGTCCGGTCCCGGCATCGCATCGCAGGCCGCCATGTCGCGTACGAGCCGAGTCCCATCCCAAGTCGCGAAACCATCCTCCACCACCATTCCTGCCAGACGCGAAACAAGCTCCGCGTGCTCGCCTCGAGGCAACGCCAACCAGGAGAATGCATCGATTGCATCGAGCGCGCGCAACGCGTACGCGCTTGCCAGCACGTCGATGAGCGGCAGTATCTCGGTCAAGTGCCCTTCGCGCCTCGCCGGATCTTCCCGTGTCGCCAAGGTAGTCGCAGCGGCCTCAACCAGCTGCGCGGGCGACGGTAACGCCGTCGCATCGAACCCGTCCGGGAGCGGCTTCGCATCGAGCACATAGGCGTAGCGGGCTGGCGGCGTCAGCCGTCGTCCGAGCAGATCGATCCGGCGGAATCGACATGCAGCAAGACGCGCGACGATCTTCCCGCACGCATCGATAAACTCGAACGATGCCGTCACCGAATGCGGATTGCGTCGCTCAATACGCGCAAGCACCCGATGTACCGTATCGCCACGCAGGAAATCAATACGGCCGAGTTGCACCGGCACGTAGGCGGCGTGATCACCGACCGACGGCGAATCGGGCGACGACAGCAACGCAAAAAGCGGATGGAACCCGCTGTCCATCAATGCCGGATGCAATAGCCACGCACCGCTGCCGGTCGTGTCCGTCAACCCTTGCGGCTGAGTGACGTCCGCCAGCGCCTCGTCGCCTGCAACGCGCACCGAACTGATCCAGCGGAAGGCCGGACCGTACGCCAAGCCGATTGCCGCGGTACTCGCGTACAGGTCATCGCCATTCAGGGCTGGCTGGGCGAGTAGCTGGGAGAGCGTCGCGGCGGGTACCTCGCATGATGCGTCAAGCGTACTTCCACTCGCGAGCATGCGCCCCGTCACGTTGAGTGCCCAAGGTTCGGCGCTCATGCGATCGCGCGTCTCAATCGTGAACGCGGCTGTGCGCGGATCGATCATCAGCCGAAACAGTTTTGCGTGCTGTGACTGAAAAACGACGGGCGAGCGGATCTCGACGTTCTCAAGCGCACAGGTCTGCGTACCCAAAAACACGCGGGCGGCCGCAAGCGCCATTTCGACATAGCCAGCCCCAGGAAATGCAGCGGCGCCGTCGACCACATGGTCCGCCAGCAACGGCAGACCGATTGGATCCAGTTGGTTTTCCCACCCGAACGCATGCTCATGCAAACGATAGCCGAGCAGCGGATGCTCACGGCGACGATTGACGAGGTTGTATGCCTCGGCACTTGGTTCGAGCCAATAACGCTCACGCTGCCACGGATACGAGGGCAATGCGACACGCGGCGCGTCAGGCGCGAATCGGTCTGGATCGACTCGTGCTCCATTCGCGACCACCGCTACGATCGCATGGTGCAACATCGAGGCGCTGTCCTGATGACGCTTGAGCGTCGGCAGCGTATGGCCAGCAACGCCAAGCGATTCGAGCGTCTGCTTCACATATGTACGCAGGATCGAATGCGGCCCGACTTCGACGAAAACGCGCACGCCATCGCGAACCAGTTGAGCAACGGCGTCGCCAAAACGAACGGGCTTGCGAATATTCCACCACCAGTAGCCCGCGTCTAGCGCTGTACCGCTCAATGGCGCACCAGTCACCGTGGACACGAACAGGCGGTCACCGTGCCGCGGCACGATGTCAGCAAGCTTTTCGCGCACCGTTGCCTCGATACCATCCATACGGCTGCTATGGAACGCATAGTCGAGCTCCAGCATCTGGAAGAAGCGACCACTGTCACGCAGGTGCGAACCCACCACCTGCAGACCATCAAACGATCCGGCCAACGTAACCGACTGCGGGCTGTTCGAACCCGCCACCTCGACGGCTCCTGCCAGGCCGAGTTGTGTGATGAGTTCGCTCGCGGCAGTTTCGCCCACACCGGCCGCCGCCATGCGCCCAGTCCCCCGGGTCTGAGCCTGCGCCCGACTACGAATCTTGATCACATGCACGGCTTCGGAAAGTGTCAAGGCGCCGGCAGCCCATGCTGCGGCCACCTCGCCAACGCTATGGCCCACGCATGCATCGAAAGCGACGCCGCGCGCTTCGATCGCGCGGACAATCCCTACCTGAATGGCGAAGAGAACCGGTTGCGCGTACTCGGTCGCGGCAAGTTGCGCATCATCGATGCCGGTAATCAGCATATCGACAAGCGGCGCGCTTCCGTCAGCGCACCACAGTGTATCGACCTCCACGAGCGCGGCACGAAACACCGCATCGCTGGCGATCAACTGCTTACCCATGCCTGCCCACTGCGATCCGTTTCCGGAGAACACCAGCGCCACGCGTGCGCCGTCTTCGGCCGCTTCGCCCTGCACGACCGCCGCAGGCAGCGGCTCATCGGTCGGCGTTGCGAGCGCCGCCAGCGCCGCACGTGCTTCCTCGGAATTCATCGGTGCCACGATCGCCCGATGTTCGAACCACTGCCGCCGACGCGCGGCGCCTGCGGCAAGCGCATGCCATGATGCACCATCATCGAGCAGGCGCAGATACTGTCCCGCGAGAATATTAAGCGCCCGTGGTACCCGCGCACTTATCACGAGCGGCGCCAACGACCTGTTCATGCTGTCTGCGCCGGACGCCTTGACCGGGGATGCTTCCGCAGGAGCTTCGATTAGCACGACATGCGCATTGGTGCCGCCGAAACCGAATGAATTCACACCGACGGTAAGCGGCTTGCCGCTTACCGTCAACGGCGTGAAGCGGTCGACGACACGCAGTCGCCCACCATGGAAATCGATGTTCGGATTAGGATATTCGAAGTGCAATGACCGCGGCACCGCGCGATGCTTGAGACACAGCACCGCCTTGATCAGGCCCGCCATCCCAGATGCAGTTTCCAGATGGCCGATATTGGTTTTCACCGAACCAATTAGCAACGGATCGTCGGCTTCGCGTCCGCGCGCGACGACGTCGATCAACGCCCGCGCCTCGATCGGATCGCCGACGGCCGTGCCTGTGCCGTGCGCCTCAAGATACGCGAGCGATTGGGGCGCAACCCCCGCGCGTTCATATACGCTGCGCAGCAGCGCCGCTTGCGTGGCTGCGCCAGGCACGCTGATACCGCCTTGCGAGTATCCGTCTGAGTTTACGCCGGAACCGGCGATTACCGCATGGATCGTGTCGCCATCGGCGAGCGCGCGCTCCAGCGGCTTTAACAGCACTAGCGCGCCGCCTTCTGCACGAACGTAGCCATCACCGGAAGCGTCGAACGCCCGGCAGCGCCCGCGTGGCGAAAGCATTGAGGCCTTCGAAAAAGACACGAAGCCGAACGGATGCGTCAACAGGTTGACCCCGCCCGCGAGCGCGCATTCCGCCTCTCCCGACTGTAACGCCAGCACCGCCTGGTGCAACGCGACGAGCGACGACGAGCATGCTGTGTCAACAGACATGCTGGGCCCGCGCAAATCGAAGAGATATGACAGCCGGTTCGACGCGATGCTCAGCGTATTGCCGGTCGCCGAGTACGGGTCGACCGAGTTGAGGTCGTCCATGCTGCGATTGCCGTAGTCCGGACTGGCCACTCCAACGTATACCGCGCAATGGCGTCCCCGCATATCGCGGGGACGCACACCGGCGTCCTCGAACGCTTCCCATGCAAGCTCCAGCAACAGACGTTGCTGCGGATCCATCTGCGCCGCCTCGCGCGGCGAAATACCAAAGAACGTCGCATCGAAGCCCGCCACATCGTCCAGCACGCCTGCCGCAAACGTATAGCTCTTGCCCGGCTCTCGCTTCGACGGATGCCGGTAGAACTCCGTGCCGAATCGATCGGCCGGCACTTCGGTGACCGCGTCACGCTCGTCGCGCAGCAGACGCCAGAATTCCTCCGCTCCCGTGACCCCACCAGGAAAGCGGCATGCCATCCCCACTATCGCAATCTTCTTGTTCATCTTTTCATCATGTTTTGCTGTGCGTCCGCCGGGATTCCTTTTATCGGTCCGGCATCGATTGCCTGAAGCAATGCGGCACCCAGGTCCTCGACCTGCAAGTCGCGCCGCCCAGCGGCTCCATCGCCGAAGTTACGCCAAATAAAATAGTCGCTGCTGGCAGGCTCCGCGCCCAGCCCGTCGAATACGTGCGGCAGCGCCGGCACGTGATCGCCGTAAAAGCAGAGTACCGTATCGCGCCGACGGGCGCGCAGATACTCGATCAGTCTGCCAATCATGATATCGGCGTTCGCGACGTGACGGAGATAGACCGTGAGGTCGCGCCATCTGGGATCCTCTCCAAGTGCATGCACCGACGCCGATTCACCCTCGCTCACGGTCTCCAGATGCAGCGGACCGTGATTTTCCATCGTCATCGCGAATAAGAATACCGGCTGATCACGCGGCGCATCGAGCGCCTCGACGATGGCATGCCCGACCGCGGCGTCCGCCACATAAGGTCCCGCACGCGGAGCATCGGTGAAGTGCGCGAGATCGAGAAATCTGTCGAACTGGAGCAGCGGAAACACTCGGTCGCGACCGAAGAAGTCCGCATGATACGGGTGAATAGCCAGCGTCGAATAGCCAATACGTCGGAACCAACCTGCAAGCGAAGCGCATGTGCGCCGAACGAATGCATACGGATAGAAGCGCGCATAGCCAAGTTTCTGCGGCTGCAAGCCGGTCAGCATCGCAAACTCTGTGCGCATCGTGTTCGCCCCCCAAGCCGGCACTGCCAGTTCGCCATGGGCAAACGACTCCCGCCGAGCCGCGTCGAAATTGACGAGAACCGACGCCCCGATCGCGGTGCCGAGGCGCCGGACGTCGAAGAACGATTCGCTCTGGATCACAACCACATCAGGACGACGAACCGGCACTCCGCCTGACGAATACGGACCGGACTGCGTTGCATGCTCGAACGCATGCAACGTGCGCGGACGCAGGCCATTCAGCAGATATGCGACGAACGTGGTAAAGAAGCCGTGGCGCTTCTGATCTTGCTTTGGGTCCAGCGTAAGCGTCAACTGCGCGGCGATCAGATAGCCAGCGACCAGACACATGCAGGCCGCGACGGCCGCAGCCGCTCCAGGACGATGGACGGCGGGCCTGTCAGCGAGGAACCCCCCGACGAGCACCACTCCCCCCACAGCAATCGCCGCGACCTTACCGACGCTCAGGAACGGCAGGTACAACCGCGGGTGCGTAAATAGCTGACTGAAAAGACTAAGATCCGTGAACACGAACGGCTCACGCAGCGACTCGTACTTAGCGTTACTGACCGCAGCAACAAGACCCACCAGTGCGACGACAATGCCTACGGAAAACAGCGGCCGCGCGGTAATCAGCAAAACGACACTGCCAACGAACACAACGCTTGCAACGTGCAGCGCGAACGCAGCTGGCGCGCGGCGCAGCGGCGCACGCGGCGCGGCCAGCGCGTCGACGCCGAGCGACAGGACCACGGCAAGCACGACGCAAAGAATGAGAACGCTCACCACGCTAGCACTCCTCGCGCGGCAGATAAGACAGCTTGTCAAGGATGGCGTCGGCTAGCGTGGCCGGAAGCAGCGAGAGCACCCGCATGCCGATCGCCAACAGGCCTGGAAACGCGATTTCCGCCCGGCGCAAGGCAAGCTTGCGACGGATATGCGACGCGGCCCGGTCAGCGGACCATAAACACGGCTTGTCACCGGGAAACACGGCACTCATCGCGGTTTTAACAAAACCGGGCATGACGATCGATACCCCGATGCCATCACGCGCGAGCACCGGACGCACAGATTCACCATAGGCTTTAAGCGCCGCCTTGCTGGCGCAATATGCCGGCGAGATCGCCATGCCGCGCAATGCCGCAAGCGAGCTTATTAGCGCGACCTGGCCTCGGCGGCGCAATCGCATGCGAACCACCACAGGCAAAACGGCATGCATTGCACCGTAGAAATTCGTGTCAACAACCGTGACGGTGCGATCAAGTTCTTCCCAGTCTTGCGCTGATTTGAGCGTGCTCGCAGCACCCGCGTTCGCGATCAGCAGATCGATCGGATGCGCATCATCGAACGCCCATAACCATGCCTGCATCGCGCGAGCGTCCCGGACATCCATCTGACCTGTGATGACGTCTGCTCCCTGGCTACGACATGCGTCCGCACAGGCTTCGAGCCGCTCGGCGTCACGCCCCATCAACCCGAGCACGACACCGTCCGCCGCATATGCCAGTGCGAGTGCCCTGCCAAGTCCCGCGCTCGCACCGGTAATGACGACATGGCGCGGCACCATGCTAACCATGCGTTACCTCGATATGCTGGACCGTATCGGCCACCGGCATCGGAATAAGGACATCAGCACGGAAAGCGCTATCCGGCGTCAAACGTCGAATCGTACGCGATGAAACCGCAAAGCCACTCACCAGCCCGGAGCAGGAACAACATAAGGAATGAAACCGGCACGGCGCAATCGGACACACCACGAAATCGTGTGCGGGTTCCCGGCCGATATCAGTCGAATTCCTGCGGCCAGCCCTGCTCGCTCGCTGCGCGAAAGTCCACGCGCAATCACGGCCTATGCGCCTTGCACCGCCGGATTTTCCGTACCCCACTGCCTGCCCCCGCTCGCGCGGCTTTATCGCCAGCCCGCAAGAAAATGGATATGCCGGTCTTCGCCAAAATAGTGAAGACCGTCGTATTTCGACTACAGTTGAATCAGTTGATTTGCCTTCGCTGCCAAAGACCAATTGCTATTGGCCCCAAGCATCTGAATCCTGCGACGAATCGTTATTTTTCAACCCAATTTACCTCTGCATATTGTATTGGCATCGCCAGATGGACACAACGCGAGGCTGCCAGCCCACCGGAGACAACAAACGACTACCGTCGAATTGCCCCCTCATCGATCCGTTCCAGCATATTTCGGTTAGCCCCCCATGCAGCACGGCAAAGCAAGCTTGCGCTGGCTCGGCAAAGTCATCAAACTGCGGCGGTCGATTATAGAGCCACCAGATATCACCAATATGTTGCACGTGTGCGCCGCGTAGCCGACCGAATTCGTGTATTCTTGGTCGGTTCGGAGAACATCTCGTATCGCAGCTCCGTCTTGAATATCACCCGACAGCTCTAGCCTTATCGTGACGTTGGTGCTTCGGCACCGAAATCCCCCAGCGCTCGTGGGTGACGGTTCCGTAGGACATGCTCGAACCACACCATACACGGGATTGCCAGCGACATACCATGGCGGGTTCTTTTCCCGGTGCTGTCCGAAGTGAAGGTGCTGCGCGGCGTCCCCACCTCGCGTCCGACCAGCCCGATTCCGTCGACATAGCAAGTCCGCCCTGCGGGATACCCGGCGAACTCAATTCACCTTCGGCCAACCCGCTCCGGCAGCAGGGTTTCCGCCCCTCCCCCACTCACGCCAGACTGCGCATCGCGTCGGCGACTGCCCAGCCGCCAGAGTGAAATAGGGAAAGCCCTCGCGGATCATAGTGCCGCAATCAAATTGCCTCGTGTGCGGGGAAATGGGGCAACTTAAACCGTCTATTCCCGATTTCAATCAGCTGGCACGTAGAATACAAACGGCGCCCACGATACTAGCCCCACCGTCTACGCTATTTTCCCCGCCAGCCATTGGGTCCCCCAGGAACAACGGGCAAACCGCACAACGAGGGAGAAACTCTAGTCAAGAGCCCAACCTTGCGCCGCTTCGCCCGTACGTATCGTCGAACCGGACGATATCGTCCTCTCCCAGGTACGCACCCGACTGCACTTCGATCAGTTCAAGCGGAATCTTGCCGGGGTTCGCCAGCCGGTGAACGACCCCAAGCGGAACGTACGTCGACTGATTTTCCGTCAGAATCGTTTCCTGATCTCCGTTTGTGACGCGCGCAGTGCCTTTGACCACCACCCAGTGTTCAGCCCGATGATGATGCACCTGCAGACTGAGTTGCGCGCCCGGCTCCACGACGATGCGCTTGACCTGGAAACGCTCACCACTATCGATGGTTTCATAAGATCCCCAAGGACGCACGACCCGGCGATGCGCTCTCGCCTCCTGGCGGCCCGACGCATTCAACCTCTCGACGATCTTCCTGACATCCTGCACTTTGTCTCGATGCGCGACCAGCACGGCATCCACCGTCTCAACGATCACTACGTCGTCGACGCCAAGCGCCGCCACCATCCGGTGCTCGGCGCGGATATAGGCATTCGACACATCCTCTGCGACTACGTCGCCGAGGAGCGTGTTACGCTGGCCATCCACGTCAACCATCGCCGCAAGCGTGCTCCATGAGCCGACGTCCCTCCAGCCAAGACCCGGCGCTTCGACTACCACCGCCCGCTTCGTCCTTTCCATCACGGCGTAGTCGATCGACACGTTGGCGCAAGCAGCAAATTCGGAAGCGTCGAGCCACATGAAATCGTGATCTTGCGCCGCCCCCCGCAGCGCACGCTCAGCCCGATCGACGATGGATGGTTCGAAGTAGCGCAGTTCGTCCAGGTATGCGATCGCATTCAGCATGAACATCCCGCTATTCCAGTAGTAGCCTCCGTCCTCGACGAAACAACGCGCGGTGTCCCGGTCAGGTTTTTCGACGAACGCGTCAACGACATAGGCACCGGCGTGCCCAGCGATGGCCTTACCCGCGCGGATATAGCCGTAGCCAATATTAGGCTCGACCGCCTCGACGCCGAAAGTGACCAGCGCGCCGCCCTCTGCAACGCCCGCCGCCCGCTCGGCCACCTCCGCGAACGCCTGTTCGTTCAGCACCACCTGATCAGATGGCAACACGAGCAGCAACGCATCGGGATTTTCTCGCGATGCGAGCAGTGCTGCGACAGCAATAGCTGGCGCAGTGTTACGGCCAACCGGCTCAAGAATGATTGCCGACGGATCAACGCCGATCTGCCTCATCTGCTCCGCAGCAATGAATCGCTGCTCGCCGCTTGTGACGACCAGCGGCGAAACCGCACCCGCCACTCGAGCCGCACGCAGCACCGCCTGTTGAACGAGGGTCCGCTCACCAGCAAGCTTCAGGTACTGCTTCGGATAACCACTACGCGACATCGGCCAAAGACGAGTGCCGCTGCCACCGCAAAGAATCACTGGATGAATCTGCATCGACTGGCCTTACGCCTGGACTTGTTGTCATCATGACGACACTGTGCCGACCTGATCGACTGCAGTCGATCAGGTCGGTTTAACAATCACATCATCGTTTCCGGTTAGTCAGGATGGTTTCGCCAAAAAATTCGGCTAGCGCCAGCCGCATCACCCGGAAGCTCTTAAGTTTAGCCGATAGTATGCCGCCCCGTTACTATCTTCACGCCCCGATAATTGGGGCTTTGGCCAGCCAGGCCCGGCATGATTCCCGCCCCCAGTCGCAGTCATGATCCGGGGGGTGTTGTCACCGGGTCTGGTGGGTGGCTGGTGATCGCTGATAGGGGTTTGGCCGGAATATTCCGACGCCGTCCGTAACGTGGATGCCGAGACTTGCCACCGTTGTTGCAGGCCAATCCGTTCACTCCGCATAAACAGCAATGCAAGAAACCCAACAAGATGACGCCGTCGAGGTCTTCGTTGGCGTCGATGTCGGCAAAGGCCAGCATCACGCCGTGGCACTCGATCGGAACGGCAAGCGTCTGTACAACAAGGCGCTCCCGAACGACGAGGCCAAGCTACGCACCCTCATCGCCGAACTCAAGACTCACGGCCGACTCCTGTTCGTCGTCGACCAACCATCCACCATCGGTGCGCTTCCTGTAGCCGTCGCCCGCGCTGGGGGCGTACTCGTTGCCTATCTGCCGGGACTGGCCATGCGCCGCATCGCCGACCTGCATGCCGGTGAAGCCAAGACCGATGCCCGTGATGCCGCAATCATTGCCGAAGCTGCCCGCTCGATGCCGCACACGCTGCGCTCGCTTCGACTGGCCGACGAGCAGCTCGCCGAACTCACCATGCTGTGCGGCTTCGACGACGATCTCGCCGCCCAGGTCACTCAGACCAGCAATCGCATTCGCGGCCTGCTCACCCAGATCCATCCGGCGCTTGAACGTGTTCTCGGCCCACGCCTCGACCATCCAGCGGTACTCGATCTGCTTGAGCGCTATCCGTCGCCCGCCGCACTTGCCGGCACCAGCGAGAAGACGCTCGCCAATCGCCTGACCAGGCTCGCTCCTCGCATGGGCAAAATCCTGGCGACCGAGATCGTTCAGGCGCTGAGCGAACAAGCCGTAATCGTGCCCGGTACGCAAGCCGCCACCATCGTCATGCCCCGTTTAGCCCAACAGCTTGCGGCCTTGCGCAAGCAACGCGACGAGATCGCTGCCGAAGTTGAGCGACTGGTGCTTGCTCACCCTCTTTGGCCGGTCCTGACCAGCATGCCGGGAGTCGGCATCAGGACCGCCGCCAGACTCCTGACCGAAGTTGCCCATAAAGCGTTCGCTTCGGCTGCGCACCTGGCGGCTTACGCCGGCCTCGCGCCAGTCACCCGGCGCTCAGGTTCATCGATACGCGGCGAACATCCATCCAGACGCGGCAACAAGGTGCTCAAGCGCGCCTTGTTCCTATCCGCCTTCGCGGCTTTGCGAGACCCCGTCTCGCGGGCTTACGACGCCCGCAGGATCCAACAGGGCAAGCGTCACAACCAGGCGCTCATCGCGCTCGCACGGCGACGCTGTGACGTTCTGTTCGCCATGCTGCGAGACGGCACCATTTACCAACCCAAGTCAGCACCTAATGCTTGACGAAGGACATAGCCCCCCGCGTACATCGCTGCCGCAAATCCAGACGGAATCGACTGCACCGCCCCATCCTCCACGCCACGCGGAACCGAACGAATTGCCGGATCGTTCGTGGACTGGCCCTGCCGCTTATCGTACCCGCGACCGTTGCGCCCGCAAATCGACCGTCTCCGCCCGCTCCGGCATTCGGCTGGCGTTGCACGAACATAACCTTCAAGGGGCCCGGCTATAGCTGGAAACTATCCGTCGGCCTTTTCAAACCGTTTCACCACCGCGTCAATTGCCATCCTGATGCCCGATTTCGTGTAGAAATCCCCATTAATCTGGGTGTGATGCACTACGTAGTCGAGGAATGCACTATACAAAATCATGTCCGGCGCATGCGAATAGCGCCAGAAATCATCGAGATCATGTTGCCACGTCAGGCCGGCCATGCTGTATATGGCGTCGCCCAATGCAATCAGCGGACGACCATGGTGAAGCGCGGACAAACCCACGGTACTGTTCACGACCACCACGCCGAGCGCATGATCGAGCAACGTCGGCAAGTGGCCGCCGTCCAGAAACCTCACACGCTCCAGCACGCCCCACTCGCGCGCGGCCTTCAGCGCATGGCGCCGATGATCGACAAGGCCGCTATCGAGCGGATGGTTCTTGACCACGAGCAGCGTGTCGGCTGGCGCATGCGCAGCGAACGACGCAAAAACCCGCTCGACAACCTGCGCGATGGTATCGAAAGGCGAATGAACGACAATTTGCGAGTCTGAATTGAGCTGAAGCGGAAGCAGGTAATAACGCGCGTTCGCCGCGAGCAGTTCATGCATTTTTTGCTCGGCGTCAGCATGGTAGGCACGCTGCCTCAATTGCCGCGACGCAAGCCCCGTGTACTCCAATAGTCCGTTGCAAGGCCGATGGCTTTTGTAATGTGGAAAACGAACGGCCAGCAATCCGTTGGCCAGCCTGTAACGAATATCGTGATAGGCGCGTTCGCGGAGGTTGTAGCCGGTCTCAAGGCCCAGTGGACTCGGAGGCGTAACGTTGCGCTGTTCGCGATACCAGTCCGGATCACGCGACAACAACGACCTTCCATTCACGCCATATCGCTCAAGCGTGATCCAGTGCGGCCGGACATATCCCTCCTCGAAAACATGAACTCGTATTCCGTTCGCTGCAGCAAGCGGATGCATATGCCGATGTACTTCGCGGCAATCTCCGAACATGATGACGTCGGTAGCCGCACTACGCGCAATCCGCTGCTCATACCAAAGGGGCAAATCCGAACTGCGCCCGCCAAAATTGTGGGTCGTTTCGCGCCCGCCATAGATCAGATCGCCGCCGCAGAAATTGACCCGCTCGAAGGTGTGACCTCGATCGATCAGCTTCGATGCAAGCTGACGAAAAAACGGCGATGCCGTTCCCTGCAATGCCAAAAACGAACGCCGCATAGAATGTTAGACAGTAGGAACGCGATTCGACCTCTGCAAGCAGCGGGACCGCACGGAGGAGCATTGGTGGGCGCGCCACCCCAGTCCCAGGCAAGGGACGAAGCATACAACACTGCAAGCGAAATAAATATTAACGGAGGCTAAGCTCCGATTACTTTTTTTTGAAGGGCGATGGCAATATGGTCGGTAGAAGGCTATAATCGCTCGCGAAAATTCGCCCGATCTGGGCGGTATGCAGCTTATCTTCAGGTCGACGCAGGAAACCGTGCTGACATCAGGGCGCACGGCTTCATAAAGAGCCCCAAAGTGCCGTTAACTTTTCCGGGAGGCTGCGTGGTCCGTGCCGTCGCGTCCACTACGCGTGAACGAAAGAAACGGGCCGATCGATCATTAACGACGGACTATGGGGATGAATCGAGTCGCTGGTAACGGCGCCCAGGCCACGGCGCACAAACGACCTCGGGTGCGAGTCGGCGCTGCGCCGTACAACACTGGCAACCCATCCTTTCCTGGTACGCAAGACCTGACTCCGCTGGGTGGACCACGGCTCAAGCATGGCCAGCGCATGCGCCAACGACAGTCGCCGGGCATTCGCGCCCCGCGTTTTCGCCCTCTGGCCGGAGCATATCCAAGTTCAAACGTAGCCCTCGACAGAGCCGTGTCCAGCATAAAGCCGGCTGGATCTGATCAATCCAGGCCTGGATCGCTCCCGCCATGCCGTTGCTTTCATCTAACATCCTGCCGCCGAGGCGCCGACAAGACGCCGCCCGTCAACTTTGACGACTCATCTGTTTGGGAACAACGTTGGAAACAGAATTGAATACCCGCCCGGCACAGTCCGGCACGGAAAAGCAGTCCCTTCTTGGCCGCCTGAAAGGAATTAACAAGCTATTCGCAGCTACGGTCCTCGCTCCCACGCTCCTCGCAACGGTATATTTCACCCTCTTTGCGTCCGACATCTACGTGTCGGAATCCCGGTTCGTGGTACGTAGCCCACAGCGCCAAAATCAGACCAGCATTGTAGGAGCGTTACTGCAGGGTACCGGGTTTACGCGTGCGCAGGATGACACCTATCCGGTGATCGATTACATCGAGTCGCGCGATGCGCTTGACGAACTGAACCGTGACGACGCTATTGTCAAAACGTACCTGCGACACGGCGATCTTCTGGGACGCTATGCGTCAATGGGCTTCAGACACAGCTTCGAGGCACTGCTCAAGTATTACCAGTCGCGAATCGTCTCGATTGACCTCGACACGACATCTTCCATCGCGACGCTTCAGGTGCGAGCCTTTTCTGCCAGGCAGGCAGCACAAATCAACGAACAACTCCTCGATATGAGTGAGCGCCTGGTCAATCGCATGAACGATCGGGCCGCAAACGACACGGTACGCTTCGCGCAGCAGCAGGTGGATATTGCATCAGCGAAGGCGCGCGAAGCGGTCGCCGCTGTTGCCTACTATCGAAACGCCAATTCGGTTTTCGATCCCGACCGCCAGTCGGCTCTGCAGCTCGAGCAGACCACCGCACTACAAGCTCAACTGCTGGCGGCTCGCACACGCCTTGCACAGTTGGAATCAATCGCTCCCAATAACCCCCAAATCAACGCGTTGAAGATCGAAATCACCGGCCTCGAAGGTCAGATCCACGCCAACACCGGAAGGGTTATGGGCGGCAAGGACTCGTTCGCGGCGAAAGCAGCACAATACGAACGCTTGCAGGTCGATGCCCAGTTTGCCGACAAGCAACTCACCGAGTCGATGGCGCTACTGGAAACCTCGCGCGCCGAGGCGGCTCGCAAGCAACTGTATCTAGAACGGCTCGTCCAACCGAATACACCCGATGAAGCGACCGAGCCGCATCGATTGAAATCCGTCTTCGTGGTTTTCATACTCGGCATGATCATCTGGGGCGTATCGAGCCTCCTGATCGCCGGCATGCGTGAACACCGTGACTGACTGTCCGGCTACCATGTACTCGAATTCGCTGACCCATTCGTTCCGCATCCAGTGCCGCGTCGTAGGCGCGCTACTCATGCGCGAAATCATCACGCGCTACGGGCGCCACAATATCGGCTTTCTTTGGGTATTCTTCGAGCCGATGATGTTCACATTGGGCATCACGGCCCTCTGGACAGCGACCAAGGCGACACACGGCTCGAATCTCCCCATTACCGCGTTCGCCGTAACAGGCTATTCGACCGTGCTTCTGTGGCGCAACTGCGTGAATCGCTGTGCGCTGGCGATTTTGCCCAACCAAAGCCTCTTGTATCACCGCAACGTACGCGTGCTCGATATTTTTATTGCACGCATTCTGCTTGAGGTTTCCGGCGCGACGATGTCGCTGATTTTCCTGTCGTCGTTGTTCATCATGTTCGGCATGATGGAACCACCCGACGATATTGCGTTGATGTTCGGCGGATGGATCTATCTCGCGCTGCTCGGAACCGGCCTTGGGTTCACTATCGGCGCGTTGACAGAGCGAAGTGAAACAGTCGACCGCATCTGGCACACCGTCGCCTATCTGCTATTCCCGCTGTCAGGCGCAATCTATCTCGTCGACTGGCTTCCGCCGGCTGCACAGAAATTCGTCCTGCTGCTGCCAATGGTGCATGGGGTCGAGATGTTGCGTTCGGGTTACTTTGGGCCGCTGATCAAGCCACATTACGATGTCTCGTACATGATAGCGTCCGATCTCGTGCTATTGCTCGTCGGATTGCTGCTCGTGCGTGAAACGAGTCAGCGTGTGGAGCCGGAATGATCGAACTTGAAGATGTCACTAAAGTCTATCGTACGCGGCAAGGCCGTCGCACGGTCCTTGACAAAGTGAACCTGAAGGTTCCCCCTCAGCAGAAGATCGGTATTCTCGGCCGTAACGGCGCAGGCAAGTCGACCATGATCCGCATGATCAGTGGCGCCGAGTTACCGACCCGCGGATATATTCGGAGAGGTATGAGCGTGTCCTGGCCGCTAGCGTTCGGCGGAGCGTTCCAGAGCAGCCTGACCGGCATGGACAACTTGCGGTTTATCTGTCGTGTATATGGTGCTGACGCGATCGCCGCTGAGCCGTTCGTGCAAGAGTTTTCTGAACTCGGGTATTACCTGCGCGAACCGGTCAAAAGTTACTCGGCCGGGATGCGCGCTCGACTCGCGTTCGCGATCTCGATGGCAATCGAGTTCGACTGCTTCCTGATCGACGAGATCATCGCAGTCGGCGACAGCCGCTTCCACGAAAAATGTCACCGCGAATTGTTCGAGCGTCGCAAGGATCGCTCACTGATCATCGTCAGCCACGACGCTGGGTACATCCGGGAGCATTGCGATACGGCCGCCGTGCTGGCAGCTGGCAAGCTACATACATTCCCTGACATCGAAAATGCATACCACTTCTATCGGGAAAGCGCCGGATGACCGGATATCGGAACAAGCCGGTACCAGATACTGAAATGCACCGATCGCTCACCGCGCAGGCGGCATCCGCCACTACACAGCCAGGACGCAGACATTTCGTCGGCGCACTCGCCGGTTCAGCAGCACTAGCGATTGCAGGCATTCCGCTGCGCGTATTCGCGTACCCATTTCATCAGTCGTGGCGCGTACCCGAGCAATCGACGGTGGAAATCTGGCCGTCGCGCGAGAACATGGACCTGGTGACATGTGTTGCCGCAGTCGAAGATTGGGATGTGCCGGCATCATCTGCGCTTGTGATGCGGCTTGCGGACGAAACATACCGGCTGTCGTCCACGCTCAAGATTCGCCACAACGCCGGCGACCGGTTCAGGATTGTCGGCAACATCAATGCGCCGCAACGCTGCCAGCTTCTATGGAGCGGCGACGCCGACGCGATTTATGTCGGTGCAGGCTCGATACTCTACATCGACGGTGTAACGATCTGTCACGACACCACCACCCAACGGGGGCTCGCCAGCGGCGTGCTGGCCGACGAAGGCGGAGTCGTCGAGTGCGGCCGCAGCGTGCGGGTCACCGATTTCTATTACGGTTTTCAGGCTCGGCGAGGTGGCATCATCCGCTGCGAATACTCGCAAAGCTCAGGAGCCGGAGACGCAAATTACTTCGCGTTCATGAGCGGACACATTTCAGCGCGTGGCGCCGTGGCATCGGGCGCTGCCGACCGCGATAAACAACTCGGCAGTGGTTTCGTTGCGGAATATGGCGGCTCGATCGATGCGATCGAAGCAACCGCACGTGGCAACGCGTTAGCGGGATTCACCGCCTTATCAAACGGCTCGATCCGCGCCGATCGCGGCCTCGCTGAACACAATGGTCGCGGCGGCTTTTATACCGATACCGGCGGCGAAATCGTGGCTCACGGGGCAACCGCCCGGGCAAACTGCGGCCCCGCCATCTGGATTCCCAATCAGCGCGGCGCTGTGGTTGGAAACAAAATGCAATCGCGCGACAACAATCTGTCTGCCGAAATGTGTAAAGCGTCCGGCTGACCTCCAGAAGGCAACCACACCTCCGATGTCGACGCACTGTGGACACCGGAGGGAAGGTCCCCGCCCAAGGAAGGTCTATGTCGCTTTCGGCTTACGCGACTGTTTGCCGAAAAGCGATGTAATAATACGGATATGCTGGAACCACCGACGTTGCCAACGCCCTGCACCCGGACCGAGCCAACGTTGTGTCGACGCGTTACGCATGATGTTCTTGACGCGCAGATTCAGTTGCCGCTCGCTCAGCACACGTGGCTGGCAGTAGAACGTCGTCGCCAGCATCGACGAAATGGTCGTCAGATCGAGGTCATCACAAATAAGGACAAACGCCGGATGCCACTCGTCTAGTGGAAACCAGGCGTAGCGTACATGTGTCAAGGCATCGCGCACCAGATCCAACCGACGCCCACGAACGTCAACGACCACGGTCCTGTCCGGACTCAGTGTCTGCGCACAGAGTTTGATCGCGTGAACGTCAAGCACACCGTCCTCTTCGAACCCGTCCTTAAGCCATGAGTTGAAGTCCACATAATGCGCGGCAAGCTCGCACCGGGAGGCATCGGGAAAAAGCCGCGCCTCACGCTCGACAGCCGATGCATCCACCACCAGGACGGCATCGAAGCCTGTTTCGATTGCGCGCAACACGAGGTTGCAGGCTGCGCCAGGATGCTCCTGCCAGCCGTGCGCGCTGATTGCCAACGGAATCATAAGGCCTCGCGCGAATAGTCAACGAACGGCGTCGTATCGCGAATCGCGCGATAACGACTCATCAAACCACCGGGGAAATAAAACACTTCCTTGTTGTATTTCCGCAGCATTAGCGCGGAGAAGAAGCTGCCGAGGCAGACACCGAGGCCGCGTTCCGGCAGATAGTCTTTAAGCGTCTTTGCGAATACTTCACCTTTCGGGCGCTGACTCAGATGGTTTACTAGTTGGAGGTCGTTGCCTACGAGATCGTCGAGCGCATCGCGGCCATTCAACAGAATCTCCCGCGCCGCCCACTCCTTCCAGTTATACGGTGCCTGGTCGAATACCAGTTGCTTTTCATAACCGGTCAAAAACCTCTCGACATCTTTTTGCCGTATCGGCAAACGCGAGCCTTCGATAGTGCGCAGCAGAGCGCGTACGCGCAACCGCGACGTCAACACCGCGTTCGACGGGATGGTCGCGCGAATCGACTCGGGAACGAATGCCATCGAAAACCTCGCGAGATGCTGCTGCCCTTGCTCCTGAGTAACCTTGAGCAAAGGCTTCCGGGCAATCGACCACGCCTCCATCATCGCGCGGTACATCTTCGTGCCACCGCGTAACGTTTCATAGTGAATGGCACCCGATATCGACAACAGCGGACGCGAAATGAGCGACTGCGTGATCGCATAGGGATTTACCCGAGATGGAATACCGAGTGCATCGGCACGAAGCCCCTGGTCAATATCCTCGAACTCCGTCCAGTAAAGATTTTCGTCCTGCGGGCACAGCTTCCAGACTGAACGCTTTGCCAGATAGAGGCTGCCGGTTGGATAGTTCGTGCGCGAATGCCGTAGGGCGTTTGCATAGTAGAACCCTGCCTGTTCTGTGATAGACAGCACAGCCGGCGAAAAGGCGGACGTCGTCGTGAGGTCATTGCTGCGCATGATGCCTCGCTCCGACTGGGCAACGACGTTCGGCGCCGTATTGAAATCGGAATAACGCCTCGGAATCGCGTTGTACTTGTCGTCGAAATAAATACTCTGAAACGCAACCAGCGGATAGTGGTCCCCGAATCGCTGGACAGCCCGATGGAAGTCTTTAGGCAGAAACACGCGGTCGTGGATGATGCAGAGATTCTCGAAACGGGCCTCGTCTGCAAGCCGATTCTTCTTCGCGCAGATACGCACCGGCGGCGCCGTAATATCTTCCCCAACGATTCTCACGTGATCCATGTACTTGAACCCCGGCCCCGGGCGCCCGCACAAAAGGATCTCTTTCTCTGGGATATCGAGCTCTAGAATCCGCTTGACAGTTACGTTGAGCAGCGTTGAATCCTCGGGGCCGACCGGAATGCCAAAACTCCAGCGGTCGAGCCCCGCGTCGACCTCTACTGGCAACGGTTTAACCTTGCGCAGCACGATCCTCGTCTCGTCGCGCACCTCCACAGCAAACGAGTCGCTGTAGTAAGCCTGCAGGAGGTAACGTGTATGGCCGCTCTCGCCAAGGAGCGTGATCGCCCTGCCGACCTCCAGCGCATGCGCTGCATCCCAGAAGATCAGTGGTGCAAGCGGAGAGTCCGCTTCGATGCCCACAAACACAAGATCAGTCTTGGGCAGATCAAGCAATCGTACGCACGCGTGCATATCACGGCGAATCTCGTCGGGTTTCCCCGATTCGAGCGGCCGGAACGAAACGATCGTCGCATCCGCGTAGCGTTCGACAATTTCCTCTTGCAAGATCGGCAAACTGCGCGGCGTGCTTGCGGGATAACGCAGCTTCTTGTAATGCCTAAGCTGAATGACACTCATACGCCGGTCAGGAATTTATCGTTAGGCACGCTCGGCGTCTTGACCACGACATTGACAGCGTCAGTCAATGCTTCGAAATCCGTTATGTCGCCCGGCTCAAGCACGACGATATCCCCCGCCCCCCATTCCTTCCCGGCCATGCGAACGGTACCTTCGAGAATCAGTGTCACCTCTGTCGCAACGCGATGATAGTGAGATGCCTCGCGGTCGCCCGCCTTGTATCGCTTGACAGCGACTTCGCAAGCGTCCGATATAAGCGCCGTCGGACTGAAAGCCCCCACAAACCAGCCCTTGATCATATCGTCGAGATGTGCCGTTTTCATCGTCAGGCCCGTGATTCGAGAGTTGCGTCAAATTGACGGAAATGCCGTTCGCTCTTCAACGGATGATATTGCTGCGGTCGAATGGGAAACGTCGCAATACGCTTTTGCTCAAGAATGAGCTGGTTGAAAACCGGACAAACATAAAACAGTCCGTCCACATCCGCACCCTTCCGGATCATCGTCTTTGCTCCACGGACGAAATCACTGCCCTTTCGGAACCAGTAAAGGCCTGCGGTGGCGTGGTTACTGATCGGGTTCTTCTCCGCCGCTTCGATAACAAACCCGTCCGCGTCCACACGAACGAACGAGTAGCGCGGATGGATCGAATGGAATACGACCGCGCCGGCATCTACAGCCGCTGCGCGGAACGCACTCACGACGCCAACGAGGTCTACATCGATCAGTTCGTTCGCGCTGACGATCAGCAGTTCGTCATCGTTGTCGATGTGTTCGGCCGCGAGCAGCGCCGTGCAAGCCGCGCCGCGCGTGGTCTGCGAAACACGCACCGTATGGGCGTCATCCGCAAGCTGCCGGACTGCGTTGTCCAGATGGTAGCGGCTGACTTCCGCATCTCGGAGTGCAACGATCAGTTTCCCGGCATTAATCGCCGCACAATTGTTGATCAACCGCTGGATCAACGGCGTGCCATCGAACTCCGTCAAGCAGAGCGGGTAGTCCCCGTCACTGGTTTCGAATGCTGGTGACCCTGCCGCGAGAATCACGATATTGGTCATAGGGCCTCCAGCGCCGATTGCGCCTCTGCGATACGTTTCATGATGTTGGCGAAATTCGTGTCCGACGTTTCCTTGACGACGAGCACGTGCGCTCCCGACGCCCGCGCTGCACGGATGCCATTTTCATTATCTTCGACAATAAGACACTCGTCCGGACTCACTCCAAGTCTGGCCATCGCCGTCTGATAAATTTCCGGATCCGGTTTCGCCTTCTTCACGTCTTCGTTCGACAACTGCAAGTCAAGATACGGCGCGAGTGCGGCGCGCTCCATCATGACCTCGACGGTATTGCGGATCGAGTTCGACGCGACGGCCAGCTTGTAACCCGCGCTCTTTAGGCGCGCCAAGGCGTATTCGTGGACGAAGTTCGGTTTGCAGTGGGTGTACACGATGTCCATCGTATACACCTGTTTCATTTCGTTGATGAAACTATGCAGGCTTTCGGGCAGACCGCGTTCAAGGGTCAGCATTTCAAGCTTCTTTCTCGTCGGCAAACCATCGTAACTCGTCAAATGCTCATGCCGCTTGATATGGTAGCCAAACAGTTCGAGAGCCTGATTGAGTGCATCGTAGTGCCACTCCTTTGCCTCGATCAGCACGCCGTCCATATCGAAAATTACTGCTTTGATCATTTTCTCTCTCCTCACCCCTTAGTCATATTGCATCGGCTCGCCGGTTCAAGCCGAATGCAGCTTCGGCTTCCTCCGGCAGGTCCGTACAAAGCATCAAATTCTGATGCAGGCGCAATGACTGCAGATTCGCCCAGGTTGCGCGATGAGAACGCCCATGGAGTTCGGGGGAAACAATGCATACCCGCTTGCCTCGCGCGAGCAGATCCTCGATCATCCCGATGCTGTACCACTGGTCGTCCTCGAACGCATCAAGCCAGACACCCTCCGAGTCGTCAACCCATCCTGTGATGGATTCGACTTCGCTTAATCTCGCGTACACTGGATTTCCGCAACGCAAATGCATGCGCATATCGGGTATAGACATGTCGAAGACAAACCATGATGCACGATCAAAATCGCTCATGCTTCTGGCCAGATTTTCGGCTATGCCATCGGCCTTGATGTTCAAAGCGAGCGGCACCGGCCGTTGCCCGATGATATCCAGGAAATCTGCCAGCGTCATCGTTGCTGCGTCCGGCATATCGTGGGAAATCACGAGCTCGCCGGCTCGATCGCGCACGTCCGTCTCCGTACCGAATCCCAAATCGAATGAGCGATGAAACGCGACGGGTTGATTTTTTTCAGCAGCACTTTTCCAGTAGCCGCGGTGGGAAAGGACAATCATCCGACCACCTCCACGGCCTTGTGCGACAGATCCAACGCAAGAAACGCGTCCAGATCCGCGGGAATTCCCAGTCCGTACATGCCGGCTCCTTCCGATCCGATGTTGAAGATGCCAATGCGCGCCCCGCCGGCGATCATCGGGTTATAGGCCGGCGCGACGTAAAACTCATTGTTCACGCGTTCGTTCGCCTGAATCATCCGCTGGGTCGCAGAAATGAAATCGCGCCCGCGGCGGAAGTTGTAGATACCGACCGTTGCCTCGTCGGATATCACTTTCTTTTCAACGACCTGCGTGACATTGCTTGCCGCATCGAGCCCGACGAACGACCACTTCGGATCGTCTGCCTTCATCGTCATGATGAGACCATCGAGTTCCCGTTGATCCATATCGTCGAGATAGGAGCCGATTCCACAATCGATGTACTGATCGCTATTTGCAATCATCAACGGATCGTCATTATCGATCAGGTCCTTAGCCGCAAGCACCGTACACGCCGCGCCGTCAGTCAGACCGTCGAGCAAGATGAGTTCTGCACCCGGGGCCCAGGAGGTCAGCTTGTCTCGCAGACCATATTGCCTGTCATGCTCCCGTTGGCAGATAAAAATGAAGCGATGTTCGCGTGCCGGCGTAAGATTATTGATCACCACGCGGATCATCGGCACACCGTGAATGGGAATCAGCGGCTTGGGATCGGCGTAACCCGCGCGCGCAAAGCGGCTGCCCGCACCAGCCATCGGAATAACGATATTGAGCATGTGGCAAGTACCTTTAAAGGAGATATCTAATACTGAGCCGTGCGGGCTGACCATGCATCCACACCCTTCAGGAACCGGCTGACCAGCGGCTTCATCAGTGGCAACGTCAGCATCGGCGCCAACGGCTCTGTGCACGATGCAAGCGCACTCAGAAACCGTTTTGCCCGCAAGCGGCGAAAACCCGTCATCTGCGTCCCGGCATCCGTCGTGCGCCCCGACAGATGAGCTTCGAGAAAACTCCAGTCGTGGGCATTCAGGCAGTTAAACCTCTGAAAACCCGAACGGAGCGCCCAGCCATAGCGGGGCAGTACGAATCCGGAATGAGCAACATCGACGACCTGCACTTCGCGACTCAAGAAGCGGTCGTGCGAATTGAGCACGGTATAGCTTACGTCGTTATGAAAGCCCGGGCAGACGTATCCGGCCCGACCTGCATAATGCGTCCACACGTGCTGCTCCGGCGCAAAACGCGCGCGATAGCGACGGTCGAACCGCGATGACCAGGACGCATGAGCATGCGTATCGTAATAGGTTGCATCCTCATAGGCCATCGGAGGTGCACACCACAGGTCCCGCAGCTTTCCCGTCTCACCGAACTGAAACCAGTCAGACAGATGAAACGGCATTTGTTCGAATACGCGCGGGTCCACGCTAAACAGATGCGGAACGACAATCCGGTTGTTCGCCGTCTCTCCATTATCTCGCGCAAGAAATGCGTCGAGAAAACCAGTCCCGTCGAAACGGCAGTCGGTGCGCATCTTGATCGCATAGCGCGTCTTCACAGACTCAAGCCCTGCTCGCGAAGACACGATCTGTCGATTGACGTTATTCATGACGCCTGGACTGTTGTACTTGAAATTGGGCAATTCCCCCGGATCATCCGATTCGACGACATGGTCGACGGGCCAATCGATCTGTGCTCCAGATCCAACCCACGTGCTAAGGATCAACGTCGCGCCGGGCAACGCCCGTCGTGTAGCAGCGATATTCCCGATCAGTTCCGACCGGGACGCCGAGTCAGTTCCGACTGCCCCCTGCATCACGACGGTCAGATCTGACAGGTTGAAATTTCGGCTGAGCATACCGAAGTTTGCGTAAACTTTACTTGAAAGCGTTGACCGAATTCACGACCGGATATGCAACCGAGAACACCAGATTCAGGAATTTCTGGAGTTCAGCAACAGGCGCGTTCGACACGTAAAGCACGTCGTTATTGTTCATCATGAAACTCTGCGCAACAAAAAACGTATTGGGATCGCGCAGGTTGATCCGATAAACGACGGGCACCTTGCCGTCCGGCGTGGTACGCACCGGCGAATCGGGCCACGTCAGCGCATCAGGTTTTTCGAACCGGAAGACGAATACGCCTTGGGCATCGGCGCGGGAATCCTGCAGGCCGCCCGCTCTCGCGATTGCCTGCGCGAGCGTAATCCCCTGTGCTTCGAAATTAACCTCCTGATTCTTGCCTGCTGCCCCGAGCGCGGTGAAGCTATACGGCTGAAACAGCGCGGTTACGACATCTCCCGCATGAAGCGGCACGTTCTGGCTCGTGTCCCGAATGACGTTTTCGAGCGGAAGAGAAGCGACGACGTTATTACGCGTCAACTGGATTGTCACCTTATCGACAGCTTCGCGAACCCCACCGGCACTCGCGAGCGCATCGAGAAGGCGTTCGCCATGCGGTGTCAACGGAACACGAGTACTCGACACGACATCGCCAACGACAGTCACATAGGATGTCGCGTTCTTCGACAATCGCACCAACACCTGAGGGTCGTGTGCGATACCACGAAGCTTCGTCGCAATATCGCGCTGAAGTTCGTCGGGAGTTCGGCCGGCAGCACGCACCGGGCCCGCAAACGGCACAGTGATATTGCCGCTGGAATCGACGACCTGGTCGGGCAATGTCATGCCGCGCCCGTTGCCGATTTCGGCGACACCGCCCGGTGTACCAAAAAGTGCTGCAGGCGGCGCCTCCCAAATCGTCACCTCCACCGCGTCTCCGAGCCCAAATTGCTGCCGGTAGGTCGAATCCTGGCCAAACTTCACGGAAAAATCCGCGGATCGGCGTTCGTCCAGTAATTTCTTCGCAACGTCGTAATTTACGTCGACGATCTGCACTCCACCTTCCGTCTCAGCCGAATTCGCCGCCGAATTCACAATGGCCCTTGTGCTGGGCCCCGACGTCGGAATAGCACTACAAGCCGCAACAAGCAGTGGGCAAATCAAAGATGCGAATAATGAAACGGGTCTCGCGACCCGATACGTCTGGATGATGGAATGCCTTGCAAACGATTTCATAGAGGCTGTTGCCTGAATTGAAGCATGCTTAAAGACCGCGCAGCAGCCGGACGCAGAAATGCCTCGCATGCCATTACGACGCCCAAAGCAAAGGAAACGATGGCGGCGCGGACTCAATCAGGCCCGAACGCAATCGATCAGATGGAATTTTTTCGGTGCAAACTCCGCCACGCGCAGGTCGCGCAATCACGGATCTACCGGGACGCCAAGGGAAGGAGCGACGTCGCGCAATAGAGGCCCGACTCGGAACCTGGAACGTCGGCAGGTAGCGGCCACCGACTGCCGGGGGCAGGGAGACTGCCGCGCCCCCCATGCCATCAACCAGGCAAAGTGAAATGCCGAGCCGCGCCGGCACCTGCTGGCGTCGCACAGGCCCGAATGCATACTGACGAGCGAATCGCACCGGTAAAACTCGACCTGATGCGCTTTGGCGACGCCCATCGGCACCGCACGGCCCACCACTACCCCGCACCCCTGAATTTGTTTGCACCACCGTCCTGACGGCAGCAGCGGCTTGATCCATCCCCATAGCCCATCTTGGTAATCGCTCGGCCATTTACTGCGTCAACCCAAAGACCGGCGAAGTTCGATAATCCTCCAACGCAGTTGACGGCATTCCCGGCCTTTATGAACCCATCCCCCTGCGGAGGATGGATTATGGCACGACATCAGCTAGAATCTGCCACATATATTTGCACCTCGCCGAGCTTTGCTGCGTGGTCGCCCCGAAGGGCAGTGCATTACACCACGCTCTACGCCTAACCTGGTACAACAACGTGTCAAAAAGAAACCTGCTGCTGGACGTCACGCGCCTGCTGGAACGCTTGCATAATGGTCTCATGCCGACAGGCATCGATAGAGTAAGCCTTGCATACGTCCAGCATTACGGTGTCCGTGCAAGAGCAGTGCTTAGCTTCCGGGGTCACTGGACCGTCTTGAAGCAAACGGACTCGGAGCGCCTTTTCGGGTGGCTCAACGGCGCTTCGCATACCCGCTCGCTGATCCGCCGCACGTTTGCTCAAGCTTTTTTTTCGAGTTGGCAAGCAACCAATATTGAAAATAGCGTCCTGTTGCACACGAGCCACAGCGGTATGGAATATTCGCGTTACACGCAAAGCTTTTTGCGCAAGGCTGTTCGCCCCGTTTTTATGGTGCATGATTTAATTCCAATGACACACCCGGAATATTGCCGCCCCGGGATCGCAGAACAGCACCGCCGACGAATTCACTTTGCGCTGCAGCACGCGTCCGGACTGATCGCCAACTCGGAGGCAACGCTCGAATCCCTCGCCGCCGAATCGCGCAGGGCCGACATTCCAATGCCCCAGAACGTGGTAGCGCGACTGGCTCCGGCGAAGATCGTCGGGCGCCCCGATACTGCCAGCCCCATTAGCGCGCCATTTTTCGTCGTACTCGGAACGATCGAAGCCCGCAAAAATCATTGGTTTTTGCTGCACGTCTGGCGCAGCCTCGTCGAGCAACTTGGCGAAAAAACACCCCGGCTCATCATCGTCGGTCGCCGCGGCTGGGAGTGTGAGAACGCGATAGACATGCTCGAACGTTGCGATAAGCTACGCGGGTATATCGTCGAAGAATCGCAATGCAGCGACGAACGGCTGTTCTCGTATCTGCAACATGCACGCGCGCTACTCTTCCCGTCGTTTGCCGAAGGATATGGCATGCCGCTCGTCGAGGCGCTTGCGCAGCGCGTGCCAGTCATCGCAAGCGATTTATCGGTGTTCCGCGAAATAGCGAATCAGACGCCGAGCTATCTTGATCCGCTGGACGGACCGGGCTGGATCGCCGCCATCAAGCGTTATATGGATGCCGACGACCCGGTGAGAAACGCACAGATCAACCGGATTGAAAAATATCAGGTACCCACATGGGCGGAGCATTTTGAAATCGTTGACCGCTTTATCGAGGAACTTGATTAAATGCACACCCTAGGGCACCCGGATACCGAACGGCATGTGCGCACTCGTGCCGGGAGGCGAATGGTTCGGGGCCGACGCACAATCGCCGTGTTCACCGGCTTCCGCAGCCGCGCCTTCTGGGGGCATCGCGCGCTGGGGCGCATTGCACACGCCATCGCGCGCTGGAGCGGACGCCCCGCCGATCTGCTGTATGCCGGTCCCGTATGGTCGCATTGCGCCGTGGGGGAACCGCTGCTATCCTGGATCCAGCTCCAAGCCAAAGGCCCATATCACGCCGCAATGAGCGACGCGCTTCAATCGCTCTTGAAGCAGGACGCGACACTGGGCACTACGCCGGAAATCTCGTCGCTCATGCGACGCGTCGTTGCGAGCGGCGCCGGACGCAACCGAACGAACTACCGCCCCGCATTCGACGACTCCGTGCGACTGTCAACCAACAGGAAGATCCTGTTGATCGACGAGCGCCGCCTCCCACTCGCCGATGACCGCGCGTCATTTGCCCGTATGTTGGCGAGCGCGCGCGACATGCATCCCAATGCCGACATCCTGTTGTGGCAAACGACGGACGAGCGTTGCGGCACATGGCAACTGGGCTCACTCGATGATTTGCCAGAGACAACCTGCATTGTCGATCGGCACGCGAATTTTTTCGCTGTGCTCAATGCCGTCGATGCGGTCTATACAGTCGAAGCGCCGGAAGGCCTGGAAGCGATCATCGCCGGCGTTCGACCGCATGTGTTCGGCCGCCCCTACTATGCAGGACTCGGGCATACCTATGACCAGCACCGGCCAGTGCAGTCGCTCTCTCGCCCGACGATCGAAGCTCTGTTCGATGCCGTCTACCTGAAGCTCGCACGATACATTGATCCCGACACAGGGGGCCCAGCGACGTTCGAGCGCGTGCTCGAATGTATCGAACTGCAGCGCAGCATGCACAACCGGTTCCGCGACCTGCAAATTGTCGAGGCGCACGGATTCCAGATATGGAAGCGCCGATTCGCGGCGCCATTTCTCGGAATCGGCGGCGGACGCCTTTACTGGCACAGGCACGCTCAGGCATCCCGTGCCGACAGCACGGTCGCCCTATGGGGCGCACGGAGTGCAGACCACGTTCGTGCGGGAACCCGGATCGTTCGCATCGAAGATGGTTTTTTCCATTCTCTCGGCCTCGGCTCCGACATGAGCGCGCCACTGAGTCAGGTAATCGACCGGAATGGGATTTATTTTGATGCGCAAAAACCAAGCGACCTGACTCATATTCTGAACGAAGGGACATTCGACAGCACGGAAGTTGCTCGCGCGGAGAAACTGCGGCGTCTGATCGTCGAGTCTGGCGTAACCAAATATAATCTGGGCAGAAAGGCGCCGCAGTGGCAAGCACCTGCAGGAAGTACAGTAATATTGGTGGTCGGCCAGGTCGCCGACGACGCGTCAATACGGCTCGGGGCAGGCGATTTCCGCACGGCGGAGCAGGTACTTCAACACGCCCGAGCTAACAACCCAGACGCATTTATCGTCTACAAGCCGCACCCGGACGTGCTTTCCGGGAATCGCACAGGGCTTGTCGATGCACGTCGTTACGCCAATGTGGTCGATGCCGAAGCCGACCTGCTGTCGCTGCTGGAGCATACCGACGAAGTGCATACGATCTCGTCGCTCGCCGGATTCGAGGGGCTGCTCAGGCAAAAGAAAGTCCATGCGTATGGTTACCCGTTCTATGCAGGCTGGGGACTTACTCACGATGAAATGAAGTCCGTCCCGTGGCGACAGCGATCCTTGAAGCTTGACGAACTGGTCGCGGGGGCGCTAATCCGGTATCCGATCTACTGGAATTGGCAAGCCCGGCTGTTCTCGACACCCGAGGCTGTCGTTCGCACACTGGCTGTCAACGCTGCCCGGCCGATGGGCAACGTCAGCGCCGATCCATCGAGGCCATGGAGAAAAGCGGTCCGGTGGGTCAAAAATCTGGCGTGGTATGTGTTATGGGAAATACGTCGCGGCATCGAATAGGCACGCGCCTCCGCCGCTGCCGCCTGCAATCCAGCGACGAATATCTGAGCCGGTTTTTGCAGTTTTTGGAGCAGTCTCAATCCATGTTTGCGCTTCGCCCCTGATAGCACCGTCTTATGCATAACAGCGATAACGTACAACCTTTGACGAGCTGTCGCCACGAATCGGACCACTGCGTAGCCGATTCCCAGTTCGACTATCCGGGCAGCGAGTCAGGCTGGCAGTATCAAACGCTAGATTCGGACAACTGCTTTGGCGCGTGGCGAAAGCGGGCCGAATCGGCTGAAACCGCCACGCCGACTGCTTTTCTAGTCTGCGACGACCCTCACTGCATGATCGGTCGCGACTTTGTCCATCCCGGCCACACACATCGACCGTCGATGCAGTGGAATGCAGACCGGGCGGGCGCATATCGGGTGGACGGCGAATTCGCACTCGTTCGCGCTGCCGCAAGCGGGAAGTTGCTGATCCAGCTGTACGTCGATGACGTGCGCGAGATCGAGCAGACACTTGATTTCCCCGACACCCTGAGATTCTCCGTTACCTGCCATCTTGCAGAGGGCAGCTTCGTGCGTCTCGTCGTCGGCCGAGCAGGCATCATCGACAATAATCACTGCCTGTTCTACGCGCGCATCACGCGTCTCGGTACGGACCATGGCTTTGACCTGATGTCGCGTACGATCAGGAAGGGGCGGCACGGTTCGTGGCGCGTGCTCGAACTCACGCTACGCGACTCGCTCGGCTACGACGTTCCGGCCCGTGGCCTTGCCGAACTCTCGCACAACCTGTTCGTCGGCGAATCCCGCCCGAACGTAACCGCGATGCAGGTTGCCCGCTCGGTGCATGCAGCTCATTTCGCCGCTCACGATCAAAACTTCAGGCTGCCCCGCTCGTTCAAGATACGCCGGGACAATGATGGCCACGCAGCCGCGACGGCTGGGAAGCATCCCGGCGGTCCGGTCACCGGATCGACAGATGGTGCGAAAGCCGCATCGGCCCCCGCGCCAACGGATGCATCGGTTCCCGGCGCAGAGGCTGAAAGCCTGACCTCGTTTACGCCCGAACCCCACACGCTCCCTGGAGGTTTGCCGGTCACGGAAGTCGTTAATAGCCCTGTTGCCTCCCCTACGCATCAGAACCAAACACACAATCAACCGCTCATAGCCGGCAATCAGCATGTCGAGGACGTAGAGGAAACACCTGGCGGCGATGCCGGCCGACCGACCGTCGTCACTGCGACCGATCTGCACACAACACGCGACGGCAATCCGCTCGCCCCTCCGGTACACACTGATGTCCCGGTATCCGGGCAGCCAAACGCAAAGAGCAACTCCGATGAGTAGTTCCGATTTCCATACCCTGATCATAGGTGCCGGCTTCGCCGGCATGTCAGTCGCTTACATGCTGGACGCATCTGGAACTGCGGTGATCGACCGCGGCGAGCCCTTCGATCCTGGTCAGGCTTCAGCAAACTTCAGCTACAAGGGGCGAGACTACTTGCCCGGCCATTTCGAGCCTTTAATTGACGCAGAGGCATGCGTGATGCAGAGCTCCGATATCGCCAATCGCGCCGAGCTGCCGCTGTCGATGATGTCGACCAACGTCACAACGTTCGTGCAGGGCGGGATTTCTAACTGGTGGGGCGGGTATAGCGCGCGAATTACGCGTAAGACTTTCGAAGTGCCGGGCGAAGTTGCGTGGCCGATAGGCTACGACGAGCTTGTACCGTACTACGAGCAGGCCGAACGTCTGATGCACGTGCACGGCGATCCAACTGCGGGCGATTACAGCATCTTCGGTGAACTTCCCGGTTGGGATTACTGGAGATCTTATTTCCAGTCGATGTTTCCGCTCGCACGTGTCACGCCGCAGGCGAAGAACGTTTCGGATCACGATACGCACAATTTTGGCCTGTGCATTGGAAATGGTCATTGCGGCCTGTGTGTCAACGACGCGAAAGCGCGTCCGGCGAACGTCTTTCCGTATATCGACGTACATGGCAATTCGATCGCCGAAGAAATCCTTTTCGAGGGCGACCGCGCGGTCGCCGCGCGTGTGCGATCGGATGGCGAATTGCTGGAGATCTCGTTCGATCGACTCGTGGTGGCGGCCGGCGGCATAGAGAACGTCACGTTGCTGAAGCGCAGCAAGCTTCCACAGGGCGTTCGCACTGCACGCATCGGCAGCAGTTACCAGGATCATACCGCGTGTGAAGTACTTGGAATTTTGCCTGAGGCCTTCAGGCATTTTCATCTAGGCGCGGAAGGCGCGGTGGAAATTCCAGAACTCTCTGGTTATTTCCACGGCATTGAAGTCAAGACGCTGATGCTGACAGTCCCACCATCAGCAGAACAAACCGCGGCACTCGTGCAGAGCGGCGACAGTCCGGTCAGCCGTACGATCCATCTGAACAAGCTACTCCCCAGGATTGCCCGCTTTTACCTGCAGATGGAAGTCCCGCCCGAGTGGGGAGTGGAACTCCGGTCCCGCGGACAGCGATCGTTCATCTATTCTTTGCCGTACCTTGAACACTGCCCGATTCTCGACGCTGTCGTCATGGAGGTGACGCGGAAGATGATCGACGCAGGCATCATGATTGCGAAGATCGTTCCGCATCACCGGAACGGCTTCGGCGGTCACCACTACAGCGGTACGACGGCGATGGCAAGCGGCCCGCATGCGGTCGTCACAAGCAACCAGAGGCTCATCGGCACCAGCAACGTCTATTTAAACGGCGGCAGCGTAATTCCCCGCTGCGGCGGGGCAGGACCTACGCTTTCAATCGTTGCACTAGGGTTGCGACTCGGCGAGCATCTGCGTTGACGTTTGCCTTCGCGAAGCATACTCACAAGGCGCTGTCTGCGCCACTGCGGCAACGCAGGATCGTGGCGGCAAATAGGTAGTGCCTGCTCAAGCCGGAAAACGGGTTTGATTCCAGGGGTAGGCGCTATCTGCAAAAATATGCACGGCAAGGATTCGAGGTGCTCGTCCCGACGGTTGGAGCGACGGTAGACTTTGATCCGCTCCAACACCGTTGCCCGGTCGTACCCGGACAATCGGTGAGGCCTTTCGCGTTACCACTGCATTTGACCGTGCCGAATACTGCCACCTTGCCCGCTTCGCCCCGACCCATTTGCTGTGCCAGGCCCGCTGAACGCGGTTTCGCGGCATCCGGGCGAACCAGCGAACGACTCGCGCGAATTTGCACTAATTGACGCGTCGAAGTATGTCCGATAGACGATAGACCGGAACATCAGGCACGAATCGTTCCGGCAGACCTATCTGCTCACCGCCGCTCAAACGTACAGAATCCCACGCCGATATCTGGCTAGGCCGCTTGCACACGCGCTGCATTTGAATCGTCCGTCAGACAACGGCTATGGCGTACTCGTCCAGGTTGGGCAGGAATTATATTTCTTAATTTTCGGCATCTTTCCTGCCTTGGCAAACTCGCACGTGCCGCCGGCAAACCGAACGGCGGGAGACTTTGCCCTCTGTCGCTCGGAATCTTCGGTCCGCGGGTCGCGCTCGATCTTCCCCCGCTAACGGCATTCGCGCAGCTATCTCAGACGCGGCACCTCCCAGCAATTAGCAAACCACTCAGGTGCGACCCTCCTCCAGCGGCTTGAGCATGTAATTCGCCACCCGGCGGTTCGATTCCTCGCAGCAACACGCTTTGTGTGCGATAGCCCCCACGCAGGGTCATTCAACAGCAATTTCCCGGCATGATAGACTTTCTGTGCCGATGCAAAATATAATTTATAGAAATAGAAGCCGGGCTGCGTTGCGGAACTTGTCTCTGCCCGTCCGCCTCGACGACCTGGCGTTGCTGACGGGCCGCTAACCAACGGCGCAACCGCCCAAAGACCGACATAGATGCAGAAGGAAACCTGCGGAAATGCATTCAATCGCAAAGAGATCAACGGCATCAGCCAGATCGTCGCCACTGCTATACCCCGGTTCTCGCACCGCGCGCCGCAACGTAAGCGTTAATGGCTATCGGCCTGCCTCACGGCGATGAAACTCCGTCACACGCTATGCGGAAAAATCTGGTTTTTGGCCTCAGCAATGCCTCCAATCTGTCACATGTCCGTTGCCCCGAACCGAGTCCTCCCATGCCCTACCCCCTCCCCCCCGACTTCAAACTCACCTACTCCGACCTGCGCATCTCCGCTTCCGGCCTCACCCGCCCCGAATGCGTCCTCGCGCTCCACACCGGCGACCTGATCGCCGCCCACGGCAAGGGCGGCTACACGCACTGGCGCGCCGGCGCCGAACCGCGCCACGTGCTGCCTGCCGACGGCAACCCGCGCAAATACGTGCCGAACGGCATCGCGCTGTCGAAGCGCGGCACCGTGCTGTTCGCGAACCTCGGCAGTGAGCTGGGCGGCATCTTCAGCATCGCCGGCGACGGCACGATCGAACCTGTAGTCGAAACCGTCGACGGCGCACCGCTCCCGCCAACGAACTTCGTCGTCGAGGACAACGCCGGCGCGATCTGGTTCACCGTGAGCACGCGGATGCGTCCGCGCGCGCAGGCGTGGACGCGCCGCGTCACCGACGGCTTCATCGGCGTCAGCGACACGAAAGGCTCGCGCATCCTCGCGGACGGTCTCGGCTACACGAACGAAATCGCGTTCTCGCCGGACCGCAAATGGGTGTACGTGAACGAGACCTACGCGCAGAAGGTCAGCCGCTTCGAATTGCTGCCGGGGCCGGCGCTGGGTCCGAAGGAAGTCGTCTGCCAACTCGGCGGCGCGGACTTCCCGGACGGCCTGTGCTTCGACGCGTTCGGCGGCGTGTGGATCACCTGTGTCGGCAGCAACCGCGTGATCGTCGTGCGCCCGGACGGCACCACGCAGATCGTGCTCGAAGACCTCGACGCGGAATACACCGACTACCTCGCGTCGCGCTACGCGGCGCACGCGCTGTCGGTCGAGGACATGGCGACGACCGGCAAGTCGCGGCTGAAAAGCGTGTCGAGCCTCGTGTTCGGCGGCCCGGACATGAAGACCGCGTATCTCGGCTGCCTGCTCGGCGACGCGGTGCTGTCGTTCGACAGCCCGATCGCCGGCGCGCCGACGACCAACTCGAACCGCTCGCTGCGCTAGCGGCGCCGACGACGCGCGGCGCGACGAAAGACGCGGCGCGAACCGCATAACAAACACAAACGGAGACTCACTTGAATCAGACGACCAACGGCGGCAAGCCGGAAGACACACCCGCTTTCGCGGCCCGCAGAAAACGCGCGGTCATCGCGACGCTGATCGGCAATTTCATGGAGTGGTTCGATTTCGCGGTGTACGGCTTCGTCGCCGTCAACATCGGCCACGCGTTCTTTCCGGCCGGCAACACGACGGCGGCGCTGCTGTCGTCGCTCGCGGTGTTCGGCATCGCGTTCCTGCTGCGGCCGATCGGCGGCATGGTGCTCGGCGTGATCGGCGACCGCGTGGGCCGCCGCGAGTCGCTCGCGATCGCGATCATCATCATGAGCACGTCGACGTTCGTGCTCGCGATCCTGCCGACCTACCAGCACATCGGCATGTGGGCGACGGTCGCGCTGGTGCTCACGCGCTGCGTGCAAGGGATGTCGGTCGGCGGCGAGTGGATGGGCGCGGGCACGTTCATCGTCGAATACTCGCCGGCGAACCGGCGCGGGCTGTCGGCGAGCGTGATCTCGGCGACGGCGGCGTTCGGCGTCGCGGCGGGCAGTCTCGTGGTGTTCGCGATCTCCAGCTATCTCGACGCGCCGACGTTCGACGCCTGGGGCTGGCGCATTCCGTTCGTGCTCGCGGTGCCGGTCGGCCTCGTCGGGCTGTACATGCGGCTGAAGCTCGAAGACACGCCGGTGTTCGAGGAAATCAAGGCGCGCTCGGCGGGCAACGTGCAGAAAGCGCCGTTCCTCGCGTCGCTGAAGGAGGACATCCGGATGATCGGCATCGCGTTCTCGTTCGCGAGCATCACGGGCCTCGGCTTCTATTACTTCGTCACCTACATGGTGAATTACCTGCCGGTCACCGGCCATCTCGGCCGCACGGAGTCGGTGATGGTGAGCGGCGCGAGCCTCGTGCTGTACGGGCTCTTCTGTCCGCTCGCGGGCTGGCTGTCCGACCTGATCGGCCGCCGCAAGACGTTCCTGATCGGCATCTTCGGGCACATGGCGTTCGGCATTCCGGTGTTCTTCATGCTGTCGTCGGGCAGCATCGGCATCGCGTTCGTCGGCCTCGTGATCTTCGCGTCGTTCCAAGCGCTGATCAACGTGATGAACACGGTCGTGGTCGTCGAACTGTTCCCGCCGCGCACGCGGATGACGAGCGGCGCGCTCGCGCTGAACCTCGGCGCGGGGCCGGTCGCCGGCACGGGGCCGCTGATCGCGGCGGCGCTGGTCGCGAGCACGGGCATCGCGATTTCACCGGCGTTCTACCTGTGCGCGATCGCGCTGGTCACGTTCGTGATCCTGTATTTCGCGCTGCCGGAAACGTCGCGACGCTCGCTCGTCGAAGAAGAGCCGCTTGCGCCGCTGCGAGGCGAAGAGGACAACGGGCTGGAGGCGGCGCGCGCGACGCGCTGACCGTCGCCGCGACGTGGCAAGGCCATGCTGACGACCGCATGCCCCAGGCCCCGCCGCTGGCTTACTTCCGCGCGACCTTCGCCGCCGCGGGCTTCGCGGGCGCGGCCTTCGACGCGGCGCTTTTAGCGGGCGCGGCCTTCGGCGCCACGTTCTTTTCGAGCCGGGTCCAGCCCGCGTCGATGTGCTCGACCATCGCGTCCGCGACGCCCTGCGCGTCGCGCGCTTCCAGCCTGCGGATGATCTCGACGTGCTCGTGCGGCAACTGCTTGAAGCGGCCGGCCTGGTCGTCGTGGAAGTTGAACGGGAATTTCGCCCACAGCACGCGCACGAACTGCAGGGTCTGCTGGCAGTCCGCGATTTCGTACAGGCGGAAGTGGAAGCGCACGTTCGCGGAGCGGATCGGATACGGATCGCCGGCCTTGATCAGCGCGATGAACTCCTTGTGCATCGTGCGCAGCTCGGCGATGTCCTCCTTCGTCACGCGCTCGGCGGCGCGGTACGCGAGCATCCGTTCGAGCACGACGCGCAGTTCGAAAATCTCGCGCACGCGCTGCGGATCGATGTTCGGCACGGACAGGCCGCGATGCGGCTCGCTGACGACGAAACCCTCCATTTCCAGAGCTTTCAGCGCCTCGCGCACCGGCGTGATCGACACGCCGAGTTCGGCGGCGATGTCGGCCTGCTTGAGCTTGTGGCCTCGCGGGTATTCGCCCGAGATGATCCGTTCGCGCAAACGCTCTGCCACTTGATCGAGTTTTGTCAGGAAAGCCATGGTCATCCAGAAGTGGGGCCGCCGTGATCCGGCCTTGCCGGTTGGAGTGGCACGCATGCGGACGACCGGCGAAATGGCCGCCGGCCCCCGGCCGCATGCTGCGCTGCGGCCCTATTGTACGACGCCGCGCGAGCCGTCCCGCCGCCGATGCATTTTGTGTGCTCGCGTCCTCACGCTTCGCGCGGCGCTCACGCACGCATCGGCTTATGGGCGCCTGCGCCGCGTCCGGCCCCCGTTTGCCGCATCTTTTTCCGCGCATGCGTGGCATGCAGTCTCGAAGTCCGCGCCGCACGGCCGCCGTTTTTTTGCGTTCGACTCCCGCCATCTGCGTTTGGCCTGCGCATAGAATATATTTTATAATTTGCATCGATCAGGATTCGGCGGCATGGCCTGGAGGGATCGGGTTCGCAGTCGGTCCGCCGTTTCCGTCTCATGCCGCTCCCGGCTTTTCTCGACACAGGAGAACCATGTCGCATCCCAACGCTACCGGGCCGACGATGCCCGATCCCAGCCATCTGCCTGGCATGCTGGCCGGCCTGAGGGTCATCGAAGTCGCCGACGAATCCGGCGAATACTGCGGGCTGCTGCTCGCGGGGCTGGGTGCGGAGGTAATCAAGATCGAGCCGCCGCAGGGCAGTCCGACACGCCGGATCGGGCCGTTCTACGAGGACGTCGAAGACCCCGAGCGTTCGCTGCATTTCTGGGCCTATAACCGCGGCAAGAAGTCGGTTGCGCTCGACACCGCGAGCGCCGCCGGCCGCGCGCGCCTCCTCGGCATGCTCGAACACGCGGACATCCTGCTCGACAGCAGCTGCGGCCAGCTCGTGCGCGACCTGAAGCTCGGCGCGCCGCTGACGCAACGCTTCCCGTCGCTGATCCACGCGCGGATCACGCCGTTCGGCGACTCCGGCCCGTGGAAGGACTATCGCGCATCGGACCTGATCCACCTCGCGCTCGGCGGCGTGATGATGAACTGCGGCTACGACCCGAATCCGGACCTCACCTACTCGACGCCGCCGATCGCGCCGCAGGCGTGGCACGCGTATCACATCGCCGGCGACCAGACGGCGGCCGCGATCGTCGCGGCGCTGCTGCACCGGCAGCGGACCGGCGAAGGGCAGGACGTGTCGTGCGCGATCCATCAGGCGGTGTCGATCAACACCGAACTCGACCTGATGTCGTGGGTGATGCGCCACGCGCCGCTCTACCGGCAGACCGCGCGGCACGCGGCCGAGACGCCGAGCGACGTGCCGAACATCAGCCGCACGTCCGACGGCCGCTGGAACATGACGTGGGGCGTGTCCGCACGCGACAAGGCGCGGCTCGTGCCGTTCCTGCAACAGTTCGACAAGGCGGAGGACCTTCAGCCGCCGTCGAACGACATCGACATGACCGCGCGCAACACGCCGGGCTCGACCGAGGTGGACGCAGAAACACGCCACATGCTCGAAGTGATCCAGCGTTTCGTCGGGTCGTACGACTACGAGCATCTGCCGTGGCGCGAGGCGCAGGAAGCCGGGCTGCTGTGGGCGCCGGTGCGCAAGCCGCACGAGAACGCGGTGGACGAGCACTGGCTCGCGCGTTCGTCGTTCAGCGACATCGCGCATCCGGAACTGGGCCGCCGCTTCCGCTATCCGACCAGCAAGTGGCTCAGCACCGCGACTGCGTGGCAGCCGGGCCGGCGCGCGCCGTTTGTCGGCGAGCACAACGACGATCCGTCGCTCGCGAAGCCGCTGCCGGGCAACACGCGCGGCGAGGCCTCGAACAAACTGCCCGCCACGCCGCGCGACGCGTCGCCGGTCACGCTGTCGAAGCACGGCAAGCCATTCCCGCTGCAAGGCGTGCGCATCTTCGACTTCTCGTGGTTCCTCGCATCCGCCGGCGGCACGCGCTTTTTGAACGCGCTCGGCGCGGAAAGCATCAAGGTCGAATGGAAGACCAACCCGGACACGCGGCTCGCCGCGATGGCGCCGGTCGGCGGCCGCGAAGCGCGCGAGAAGGCGACCGGTCCGCTGCCGGGCGTCACCGATCCGGACATGGGCGGCCAGTTCAACAACAAGAACGCGGGCAAGCGCGGCATGTCGCTGAACATTCGCCATCCGAAGGGTCTCGCGATCGCGAAGGATCTGATCCGGATGTCCGACATCGTCGCGGAAGGGTTCTCGCCGGGCGTGCTGGACCGGCTCGGCCTCGGCTACGACGTGCTGAAGTCGATCCGGCCGGACATCATCTACGTGCAGCAGTCCGGCATGGGCGCGATCGGCCGTTACGGGCGGTTCCGCACGGTCGGCCCGGTCGCGGCGTCGTTCTCCGGCACGACCGAGATGTCCGGCCTGCCCGATCCGGCGATGCCGGCCGGCTGGGGTTATTCGTATCTCGACTGGATCGGCGCCTACGGCTTCGCGCTCGCGGCGCTCGGCGCGCTGTATCACCGCGACCGCACGGGCGAAGGCCAGTGGATCGACTCGTCGCAGTGCGAGTCCGGCATCTACCAGACCGCGACGGCGGTGCTCGACTGGTCCGCGAACGGCCGCGTGTGGTCGCGCTACGGCAACCGCTCGCCGTACAAGCCGGCCGCGCCGCACGGCGCGTATCGCTGCAACGGCCGCGACGCGTGGATCGCGATCGCGTGCTTCGACGACGCGCAATGGCGCGCGTTCGTGGACGTCGCGCAACTGCCGGCGCTCGCGTCCGACCCGCGTTTCGCGACCCTCGCAGACCGGCTCGCGCATCAGGACGAACTCGACGCCTTGGTCAACGCATGGACGTCGACGCAGGACCCGTATGCGTGCATGACGCGGCTGCAACGCGCGGGCGTGCCGGCCGGCGTCTGCCAGACGGCGGCCGACCGTTGCGACATCGATCCGCAACTTGCCGAACTCGGCTGGCTGACCGAAGTGACCGGCACGCGCATCGGCCGCTGGCCGGTCGTCGAGTTTCCGGTGAAGCTCGGCGCGACGCCCGCGTACAGCGGCGGCGTGATCGATCGCGGCGCGCCGTGTTACGGCGAGGACAACGAACACGTGCTCGGCCAGTGGCTCGGTTATTCCGCGTCGGAGATCGACGCGTTGCGCGAAGAAGGCGTGATCTGAGCGCGGCCGCGCGCTCGACGCCGCCCCTTTCTCACACGATATCGAACGGAGACAACGTATGAATCCGATGCAGGGCCTGAGTAACCGGATCGCCGTCGTCGGCGTCGGCAACACGCCGTACGGCGACTTCCCGGCGGTCAGCGACTACGCGCTCGGCGCGCACGCGTTCAAGCTCGCAATCGACGATTGCGGGCTCGACAAGAACGAGATCGACGGCCTGCTGTGCTGCCGCGTGCCGTTCTACGCGCGGATGGGCGAGATCCTCGGCCTCAATCCGCGCTGGACGATGACGCTGCCGGGCCACGGCCGCATGTCCGGCATCGCGATCACCGAGGCGATGCTCGCGCTGGAGACCGGCGCGGCGAAGTACGTCGCGCTGGTCTACACGAACATCGGCCGCTCGCGCCGGATGAACTACGGCGGCGACGAGTCCGCGTCGTTCTGGGACCCGTGGGGCCTCACGTCGCCGGGTGCATCGCACGCGCTGATGTTCCGCATGCACATGGAGCGCTACGGCACGACGACGCGCCAGCTCGCGGAGGTGTCGGTCGCGTTCCGCAACAACGCGATCCTGAATCCCGACGCGGTGATGCGCAAGCCGATCACGATCGACGACCACGAGAGCATCCGCCGCATCGTCGAGCCGCTCGGCCTGCTCGACTACTGCCTCATCAACGACGGCGCGGTGTGCCTGATCCTGACGACGCGCGAGCGCGCGGCCGACCTGAAAAAACCGCCGGTGCTGATCTCCGGCGTCGGCTCGCGCGACGCGTTCGAGCGGTCGGCGATCGGCAACTTCGACTCGGAGTTCTGGTACGACGAGATCCGCGAGGCTGGCTCGCAGGCGTACGAGATGGCGGGCGTCACGAAGGACGACGTCGATGCGCTGATGTGCTACGACAACTTCTCGCCGACGGTGCTGTTCAGCCTCGAAGGCCTCGGCTTCTGCGGGCGCGGCGAAGCGGGCTCGTTCGTCGAGAACGGCGCGCTCGGCGTGCACGGCCGCCTGCCGACCAACACCGACGGCGGCCATCTGTCGAATTCGTACATGCAGGGCTGGGCGCTGAACGTCGAAGCGATCCGCCAGTTGCGCGGCGAATGCGGCGAACGCCAGGTGAAGGACTGCGACGTCGTGCAGTACATCGCGGCGACGCCGTGCACGCGCTCGATCATCTATACGAAGGGGTAAGCCAATGACGAACACCTATGACAAGCCGTTGCCGACCATCGACGAGTATTCGAAGGGCTACTGGGCGCTCGCGCGCCAGCATCAGTTGTCGGTGCAGGTGTGCCGGCACTGCGGGCATCGTCACTTCCCGGCGTCGCCGGTGTGTCCGTCGTGCCTGTCCGACGTGCAGACGTGGGAGCCGGTCAGCGGGCGCGGCACGCTGGTTTCGTGGGCCACGTTCCATCGCGCGTACTGGAATGCGTTCCGCGACGACCTGCCGTATCACGTGTGCCTGATCCAGCTCGACGACGGGCCGATCGTGGTCGGCAACTTCGGCAACGGCATTCCGGACAACGTGAAGATGGGCATGCCGATGAAGGTGCAGTTCGAGGACGTGACGCCGGACGTTTCGCTCGCGCGTTTCGTTCCCGCCTGATGCAACGTGCAGCGACGCTGGACTGGAGGATGACGATGAAAAAACTGATGAACGAACCGGACGCGTACGTCGACGAGATGCTCGACGGACTGTGCGCCGCGCACCCGGACACGTACCGCCGCGCGGGCGAAAGCGGCCGCGTGATCGCGCGCGCGAAGCCGGGTTTCGAAGGGAAGGTCGGCGTCGTGTCCGGCGGCGGCTCGGGCCATCTGCCGCTCTTCACCGGCTATGTCGGCGAAGGGCTGCTCGACGCGTGCGCGATCGGCAACGTGTTCGCGGGGCCAACCGTCGGCGACTGCATCGACGCGATGCACGCGGCCGATCGCGGCGCGGGCGTCTTGCGCCTCTACGGCAACTACGGCGGCGACCGGATGAACTTCGACATGGCCGGCGAGCTGACCGAACTCGACGGGCTGCGCAGCGACACGGTGCTCGTGACTGACGACGTCGCGAGCGCGTCGCCGGAAGAGGCGGGCAAGCGCCGCGGCGTCGCGGGCATCGTGTACGCGTACAAGATCGCCGGCGCGCGCGCCGAACAGCGCGGCGCGTCGCTCGACGACGTGGCCGCGACCGCGCGCAAGGCCGTCGCCGCATGCCGCACCATCGGCGTCGCGCTGACGCCGTGCATCGTGCCGGAAGTCGGCACGCCGAGCTTCACGATCGGCGAAGGCGAGATCGAGATGGGAATGGGCATCCACGGCGAGCCGGGCATCTGGCGCGGCAGCCTGAAGCCCGCCGACGCGCTCGCGGACGAGATGCTCGAACGGCTGCTCGCGGACCTCGACGTCGGCGCGGGCGAGCGCGTGTCGGTGCTGCTGAACTCGCTCGGCGCGACGCCGCACGAGGAGCTGTACATCCTGTATCGCGCGGTCGCGCGGCGGCTCGAAGCGAAGCGCGTGAGCATCGTCGCGCCGCTCGTCGGCCGTTATGCGACGTCGATGGAAATGACCGGCGCGTCGCTGACGATCCAGCGGCTCGACGCCGAACTCGAAGCGCTGCTGCGCGCGCCCGCGCACTGCCCGTTCTGGAGCCACTGACGATGCCGCTCACCACTCCGCAGATGGAAGCCGCGTTGCGCCGCTGGGCCGACCGGCTCGACGAAGCCGCGCCGGAACTGAATCGCCTCGACGGCCAGTTAGGCGACGGCGACCTCGGCGCGACGCTCGAAAAGTGCGCGGCGCGCGTGCGCGCGGCGCTCGACGCCGGCCCGTATCCGGACCTCGGCCTGCTGTTCAAGGCGTGCGCGCAGGGTTGCGCGCGCGCGTCGGGATCGAGCTTCGGCACGCTGCTGACCGTCGCGTTCCTGACGCTCGCGCGCCGGCTCGAAAACCAGGCGGCGCTCGCATGGCGCGACGTGCCTGAGATGCTGCAGGCGGCGCTCGACGCGATGGCGCAGCGCGGCGGCGCGACGCTCGGCGACAAGACGGTGCTCGACGCGCTCGCGGCCGCGCAGGCGGCGATCGTGGGCCTCGACGAGCCGCACGCGCAGCATGCGGCCGCAAGCGCGGCCGTCGAAGCGACGATCGCATCGTTCCGCGAGAAGCCGAACCGGATCGGCCGCGCGCGGATGTTCGCGGAACGTTCGATCGGGCTCGACGACCCGGGAATGATCGCGTTCAGGCATATGCTCGCGGGCATCGCGCCGCGCGCGGACGCCTGACTCGCGAAGCCCGTTCGACGACTATCGGACCCGTGCACACCGCGTAAAACGAAAAAGGCCGCCGGCAGCAACCGGCGGCCTTTCGCGCGGGCCTTCGAAGCCCGCGGCATGACACGGCTGTTACGCGTTCAGATAGATCGTCTTCGTGCGGACGTACGCTTCGAGGCCGTACTTGCCGTCCTCGCCGCCGAGCCCGCTGTCACCGTAACCATGATGGAAACCTTGAGGCGCCTCGCCGAGCGAACGGTTCACGTAGATTTCGCCGAAGTTCAGTTCGGCCGACGTGCGCATCAGCACGCCGAGATCCTTCGTGAACAGATACGCGGAAAGCCCGTAGCTCGAATCGTTCGCGAGCTTCAGCGCCTCGTCGAAGTCGCGCACCTTCAGCACCGACATGACCGGACCGAACACTTCGCCATGCACGATGTCCATTTCATGCGTCACGTCCGTCAACAGCGTCGGAGCATAAAAATGGCCCTGATCGTACAACCCGCCCTTCAGCCGGCCGCCGCCGGTCTGCACGCGCGCGCCCTGCTGCACGGCCTTCGTCACCATCGCGTCGACCTTGTCGAGTTCGGCCGCGCTGATCTTCGGCCCCATCACCGTGTCCTCCTGCGACGGGTCGCCGACCTTGATCCTGCCGATTTTCTCGCTCACCAGCGCGAGGAAGCGGTCGTACACCGCCTCGTGCACGTAGGTGCGCTCGTTGCACGTGCAGACCTGGCCCGCGTTCAGGAAGCGCGCCTCGACGGCCGCGTTCGCGGCCGCTTCGAGGTCCGCGTCCGCGAGCACGATGAACGGCGCCTTGCCGCCGAGTTCGAGCCGGACTTCCTTCAGCGTCGGCGCGGCGGCCGCCATGATCTTCTTGCCGGCCGCGGTGCTGCCGGTCATCGTCACGAGCTTCACGGCCGGATGCGCGACGAGACGCTGCCCGGTCGGAATCGCGCCGCTGACGATGTTCACGACGCCGGCCGGAATCCCGGCTTCCGCGACCAGCTTCGCGATTTCGAGCGACGTGACCGGCGTGAGTTCGTGCGGCTTCAGCACGATCGTGTTGCCGGCCGCGAGCGCGGGCGCGACCTTGCGCGCGAGCAGGCCCGCCGGGAAATTCCATGCGGAGATGCCGGCGATCACGCCGTGCGGCAGCTTCTCGATCAGGATCTTCTCGCCCGGACGGCTGCCCGGCACGATGTCGCCTTCGAGGCGGCGCGCGTTCTCCGCCGCGAAGCGGATCAGCGAGATCGCGAAATCGATTTCACCGCGCGCCTCGCGGATCGGCTTGCCGACCTCCTGGGTCAGCAGCCGCGCGAGCCGTTCGTGATCGCGCTGGATCAGCACGTTCAGCCGCAGCAGGAAGTCCGCGCGCTCGACCGCCGTGCGGCGGCTCCATGCGGGGAACGCGGCGGCGGCGGCGGCGACCGCGCGGTCCACGTCGGCCTCGGTCGCATCGACGACGCTCGCGATGGCCTTGCCCGTCGCCGGGCTGCGCACCGTGAGGCGCGCGGCGCCGCTCGACGGCACCCAGTCGCCGTTGATGAACAGGGAATACTGATCGATCTGGTCCATTCGTTGTCACCTGTAAGCGGGCGCGCGAGGCGCGCCGAAATCCGTGGGGGAGCGTCGCAGGCGTCGCGCAGCCTGTCCGCCGCCGGTCCTGCTGCCGGGGCCGACCCTGTCCGTGACGCGCGATGGTGAACGCCCGAAGCGCGGCTCCGTCATGTTCAAACACTCTACCTCAGGCACCAAGATGGTCGGACCACTGATGCACCACACGCCCGCCGTCGAGCACGCGGCCGGCCGCCGCGAAACGCTCGCGCGGGTCACGCGGCAACTCGAAACCACGATCGGGGAGGCCGGGCTGCGCAATCCGCCGCGCCTGCCGTCCGAGCGCGAACTCGCGACGACCTTCGGCGTGTCGCGCTCGACGGTGCGCGAGGCGATCCAGCGGCTGATCGCGAAAGGATTGCTCGAAGCGCGCCAGGGGCGCGGGCTGTTCGTGCGCGGCGCGTCGCCGACGGCCGCGCTCGAAGAACTGGCGCTGTTCGCGGAGAACCCGGCCGCGCGCAGCGACACGCTCGAATTCCGCCTCGTCGTCGAATGCGCGGCGGCGCGGCTCGCGGCCGAACGCGCGTCGGACTGCGAGTTGCAGGAGATGGACGCGCTGCTGCAACGGATGAGCGACGCGGTGAGGGCAGGGGACGTGAAAGCCGAGGCGCTCGCGGACACGCAGTTCCACGCGGCGCTCGTGCGCGCGTCGCACAACCGGATGCTCGGCTGGTTCTACACGGACGCGGCGTCGATGCTGAACGGCCACATCGTGAAGAACACGCTCGAAGCGTCGGGCATCGACACCGCGCTGCACCGGCTCGCGTCGGCGCGGCTCGCGCAGCATCGCGCGATTTGCGACGCGGTGCGCGCGCGGCGGCCGGATGCGGCGTCCGAAGCGATGCGCGCGCACATCGAGTTCGTCGGGCGGCAGTTCGAGCACGACGCGGATGCGGCCGCGGCCGCCGACCCCGACGCCATGTAACGCCCGCCGGGCGGCCTTCCGCGCGCATATCAGGAGAAACCCCTGGCTTGTGCGTCGTTCGTCGTCCGTGCTATTTTGATACCGGTAACAATTTTCGCCGCCTGGTTTGCGCACCGAAATGTTACCGGTATCAAATACGACCGAATTGTTCGGACGATCCGAACAAGCGCGCCCCGAGCCTGTCCGATGCCGCCGTGCCGCGCGAGAGCGCATGCGCGGCCCACGCCGAAACGCGAAACCGGAAACGCCCGTCGCCATCGAGCGGCGGCGCTCGCGGATCGCGCACGGCTCGGCGGCCCGGATCGCGCACGAATGGCATGAGCGGCGCGAGCGGCCTTCGCCGTCCGCACGCCGGGATGACCGCAGAACAGCGCCGCACAACACGCAGCCGAAACACCGCACGCATCACGATAGGAGACCTGCCGATGCCCACTCTCACCCATACGCCGGTCGCGCCGGCCGCCGCGACCGACGCCGACGAGCGCGTGTATCGCAAGGTCATGCGGCGCATCCTGCCGCTGCTTCTGCTGTGCTACGTCGTCGCGTACCTGGACCGGGTGAACGTCGGTTTCGCGAAGCTGCAGATGCTCGACGACCTCGGCATGAGCGACGCCGTCTACGCGGTCGGCGCGAGCATCTTCTTCTGGGGTTACTTCCTGTTCGAGATGCCGAGCAACCTGATGCTCCACCGCTTCGGCGCGCGCCTGTGGATCGCGCGGATCATGGTGACGTGGGGCATCGTGTCGTCGTCGCTCGCGTTCATCCAGCCGCTCGCGGGCTTCTTCCACGTGCAGACGTCGACGATGTTCTACGCGCTGCGCTTCCTGCTCGGCCTGTGCGAAGCGGGCTTCTTTCCCGGCGTGATCCTGTACCTGAACTACTGGTTCCCCGCGCGCCGCCAGAGCCTCGCGATGTCCGGCTTCCTCGTCGCGATTCCGTTGAGCCTCACGATGGGCAGCGTCGTGTCCGGCTGGCTGATGGAGAACACGCACGGCCTGCTCGGCCTGTCCGGCTGGCAGTGGATGCTGCTGCTCGAAGGCATTCCGTCGATTGTCGTCGCGTTCGTCGTGCTCGCGTGGCTCGGCAACGGCATCCAGTCCGCGAAGTGGCTGACCGCGAGCGAGAAGGCGATGCTCGAAAGCAATCTCGAACGCGAGAGCGGCAAGAAGGACCACCGCATCGGCGCGGCGCTGAAGAGCCCGCGCGTATGGCTGCTGACGTTCATCCTGCTGACGTTCAACACCGACTTCTACGGACTCGCGTTCTGGCTGCCGTCGATCATCAAGGCGTCCGGCGTGCAGAGCACGTTCCACATCGGCCTGCTGACCGCGATCCCGTACCTGACCGCGATCGTCGCGATGGTGTGGAACGCGTCGCACTCGCGCAAGACCGGCGAGCGCCGGCTGCACGCGGCGATTCCGTCCGCGATCGGCGGCGTGTTCCTGATCCTGAGCGCGCTGTTCGCGAACAACGTGCCGGTCGCGATCGTGTGCCTGACGATCGCGACGTGCGGCATCCTCGGCCTGATGCCGATCTACTGGACGTTCCCCGGCCAGATCCTGTCCGGCACCGCGGCGGCGGCCGGCATCGCGCTGATCAACTCGGTCGGCAACCTGTCGGGCTTCACCGGCTCGATGATCACCGGCGTCGCGAAGGAGATCACCGGCAACATCAACAACGGCACGTATGCGCTCGGCGCGTGCCTGCTGGTCAGCTGCGCGCTGATCCTCGCGATCCCGAAGTCGATGCTGGAACACGACACCGACGACGAAAACGCGACGGCGCTCGAACCGTCGTCGGTCGGGGACTGAGGGGCGCTGTTCACCACGCGATCCCATGCGACGCGGCGTGCGAGCCGCGTCGCGCTCCCGCCTAGAGTTTGAACCTCACCCGCGCCCACACCGTTCTGCCCGGCTCCATCACCGGCGCGTTCGCCGGATAACCGAACGCGGCATTGCCCGCGAGGTTCAGGTGCTCGCTGTAGGCCTTGTCGAACAGGTTGTCGACGCCGATGGTCAGTTGCGTATGCCGGTCGACGTCGTACTGCGCATGCAGCGACACGACGCCGAAACCCGCGCTCGGCCCGAAGTCCTGGCCGACCACGTTGCCCTCGTGCAGCGCATAACGCCGCTGCGGCGCGACCACCCGCCATAACCCGCCGACCGACCACGCGCCGCGCGAATAGTCGAGCGTGAAGCGCGCGTCGAGCGGCGGCATCTGCGGCAGCGGCTCGCCGCTGTCCGCATTGCGGCCCCACGCATATGCGGCCGACGCGCCGATCCGCCAGCGCGAATCCGGCTTCCACGTCGCGCCGAATTCGCCGCCCATGATCTGCGCGTTCACGTTCGTCGCCTGCGAAGTCGCCGCGCCCATCGCCGATCCATACGTGAACAGGATGAAGTCGTCGACGCGGCCCGCATACGCGGACACCCACGCATCGACCGACGCGCTGCGGTAGCGCGCGCCGACGTCGAGCTGCGTGGTCTTTTCCGGCCGCACGCCGGTGAACGCGTTGACCGCGCCGGCCGGCCCGCTCGTCGGCGAAAACAGTTCCCAGTAGTCCGGAAAGCGTTCGGTGTGGCCGAGCCCCGCGTACCACGTGACCGGCAGCGCGCGCAGCGTCTGCTCATAGCGGACGAAGCCGCCCGGCAGCAGCCGCGTGCGTTCGTCGTCGTGTGTCGGGTTCGGCATCGCGCCCATCCCCATCCGGCCGCCGGCGGTCTCCCGCTCGTCGGTCGCGGCCGCGCGGTCGAGCCGCGCGCCGGCGATCACCTGCTGCGCGTCCGTCGCGAACCACGTCAGTTCGCTGAAGAGGCCGTAGTTCGACAGCGTCGCGGACGGCGTCCACGGCAGATCCGACGGGCTTTGCCGTCCCATCGCCGCACGCGAGTCGAGCCGGTTCGCCTGCCAGTCCGCGCCGGCGATCCACTGCACGCGGTCGGTGAGATCGAGCGTCGCCGCGACCCGCCCGCCGACGGTGCGCCGCCTGACGTCCGACGCCATCGGCATGCTGCCGGCGGGCGGCTCGCGCAGCGTGTAGTTGTCCATCCGGTGCGCGGCTTCGTTGTAGTACAACTGCGCGTCGAGGCTGCGCAGCGTGCGGCCGAGGTGCTGTTTCTCGAACCGCAGCGCGACGCTGTCGCGTTTGAAACGCACGCCGTCCATCCCGCGGCCCGCATAACGCGCGTTGCCGTCGCCGGTGCCGGCGCTCAGTTCGAGCTTCGTGTCGGCGTCCGGCGTCACGCCGAGCGCGACGTCCGCGTTCCACTTGTCCCAGCCGGACGGCACCGCATTGCCGTTGCCGTCGCGGTAGTCCTGCGCGTGCGCGTGATTCGCGGTCACGCGCGCATAGACGTCCGGCGTGCCGGCCGCGAGATCGACGTTCTGGTCGTTGCGGCCGGATTGCCCGCCGACGACGCTGCCCTCGGCGCGCACGCCGGGCGTGTCGAAGCGCGCCGTGTCGCGCTCGAACAGCACGGTGCCGGCCGATGCGCCGGGGCCGTACAGCACGGTCTGCGGCCCCTTCACGACGGTGACCTTGTCGAAGCTCTCGGGCGCGACGTACGACGTCGGCGCGTCCATCCGGCCCGGACACGCGCCCGCGACCGGCGCGCCGTTCGCGACGATGTTCAGCCGCGAGCCGAACATTCCGCGCAGCACCGGGTCGCCGTTCGTGCCGCCGCTGCGGATCGACGAGAAGCCGGGCACGGTTTGCAGGTAGTCCGCGCCGTCGCTCGCGGGCAGCGGCTGGCGCGGCGTCTTCGGGTCGGTGACGGAGACGAGCGGGTTCGCGAACGGACCCGCAAGCGGGCTGGCGACGACCTCGATCGGCGGCAGCATGACGTCCGGCGCGTCGGGCGCGCGGTCTTCGGCGGCGTCCGCATACGCGGCGGGAACGGCAAACAGCGACGAGACGGAGAACACCGCGCACGCGACGCGGCAGCGGCGGGGCGGGGCGATTGCGCGGGACGACGCGTGCCGTCCGTCCGCGCGGGGCGATTCGATGAACCTGGGCATAAGCAAATCCAATGACGCCCGCCCGCGCGGCGCGAGAGCGCCGCACGGAAAGGCAGAGTCGATGACGAAAGTCGATTGGGGTGCGGCTCAGGCGATCGGGGGCGGCGCGCGCGGCGGACGCCGCAGGTAGCGGATCTGCCGCGCGCAGTGACGAACCGGCGCGGCGGCTTGTCCGTCACTCGCGACGGACAGAACGGCATCGACATGCGACGCGCCGTTCAGCGCGGGGAAATGCGCGAGCAGGCTGCAATAGCCGCACGCGTCGAAGTGGTGGAGCGCCTTCGCGGGGCCGTCGGCGGGCCGCGCCGCATGATGGTCGTCCGCGCCGCAGATGACCGCTTCCGGCGGCATCTCGCGCGCCAGCCATTGCGAGCCGAGCGGCACGAGCACCGTCAGCCAGATCGCGAAGATGCCGAGCCAGGCGGCGAATCGTTGCGGGCGACGGAGCGGGTTGGACGGCATTCGGGCAGTGCGGGGGGCGGCCAGTCCGGCGGCGGCGCGAAGGAAGGTTGGTCGGAAACGAAGCGGGACCACGGGCGCGGCGCAAAGAACGCGCATTCACGGGCGCGCCCATTCTGGCTGACGAGGCAGGCCGGCAAAACCGCGAATCCGCGATTTCCTGATCCTGGCCAGACCGCGCAGCGAATGCGCGGGTCCTGGAGGGGTGTGCGCCGCGCGGCGGCGGCGCGACGAGAAGGGCGGACCGGAAAGGCGGACCGGAAGGGCGAACGACGGGCGGTACGATCACGCCCGACGGACTCGACCGGGCGCTGTTAGCCGGTATCGGGCGCGGGGCAGCGCAGGCGGAACGGCCGCCGCGACCGCGGCAAACCGCGTCAGTCGTCCATCAACCGGGCCTTCACCTTCTTGCCCTTCAGCTTGCCGAGGTTCAGCCGCCGCACGGCCTCGCGCGCGATCCCGCGCTGCACCGCGACGTAGGTCGAGAACTCGGTCACGTTGATCTTGCCGATCTGCGCGCCGTCGAAACCCGCGTCGCCGGTCAGCGCGCCGAGCACGTCGCCCGGCCGGATCTTCTCCTTGCGGCCGCCGAGGATCTGCAAGGTTTCCATCGGCGGCAGCAGCGGCCCGTCGCCGGCCGGCGTCAGTTCCGACAACGGAAACCACGGCACCTCGCGGCCGAGCGCCTGCTCGATCGCGCCGACGCGCCCCATCTCGTCCATGCTCGCGAGCGTGAACGCCCAGCCGTCCTCGCCGGCGCGGCCGGTGCGGCCGATCCGGTGCACGTGGACTTCGGGGTCCGGCGTCACGTCGACGTTGATTACCGCTTCCAGTTGCGCGACGTCGAGCCCGCGCGCGGCGACGTCGGTTGCGACCAGCACCGAGCAGCTGCGGTTCGCGAACTGGATCAGCACCTGGTCGCGGTCGCGCTGGTCCAGTTCGCCGTGCAGCGCGAGCGCATGGAAGCCCTGCGCGCGCAGCACGTCGAGCAGGTCGCGGCACTGCTGCTTCGTGTTGCAGAACGCGATCGCGCTGACCGGCCGGAAGTGGTCGAGCAACTGGCCGACCGCGTGCAGCCGCGTCGTGTCGTCCACTTCGTAGAAGCGCTGGCGAATCCGCTCCGTGTCGTGCTGCACGTCCAGCTTCACCTGCTGCGGATTGCGCAGGAACTGCTGCGCGAGTTTGGCGATGCCGTCCGGGTAGGTCGCGGAGAACAGCAGCGTCTGACGCTCGACCGGGCATTCGCGCGCGACCGCCGCGATGTCGTCGAAGAAGCCCATGTCGAGCATCCGGTCCGCCTCGTCGAGCACCAGCGTGTTCAGCGCGCCGAGCTTCAGGTTGCCGCGCAGCACGTGGTCCAGAATCCGGCCCGGCGTGCCGACCACGACGTGCGCGCCGTGTTCGAGGCTCGCCGCCTGCGGACGCAGCGCGGTGCCGCCGCACAGCGTCAGCACCTTCACGTTTTCCTCGGCGCGCGCGAGCCGGCGGATTTCCTGCGCGACCTGATCGGCCAGTTCGCGGGTCGGGCACAGCACCATCGCCTGCACGTCGAAACGCTTCGCGTCGAGGCGCGCGAGCAGCGCGAGCCCGAACGCGGCGGTCTTGCCGCTGCCGGTTTTCGCCTGCGCGATCAGATCGTGGCCGGCGAGCGCGAGCGGCAGGCTCGCGGCCTGGATCGGCGTCATCTCGACGTAACCGAGCTGCGCGAGGTTCGCGAGCGTTGCGGCGGGCAGCGCGAGCTGCGAGAACGGGGCGGGCGGAGCGGCCGGAACGGGCGTGTTTTTCATCGGTGGGTCCGCGCGGCTCACAGGAACGGGCGGCCTTCGATCTGCTCGTAGACCACCGAGCCGTCTTCCGCCTCGAAACGCTCGACGTAGTTGCGCGCGCCGCACAGCGGGCAGCGGAACAGCAACCCCTGGCCCTCGTTGCGGATCACGACTTCGTTCGGTTCCCAAGGCGTGCCGCACGACTGGTTGCGGCAGACGAATGTACTACTGGACATGCGAATTCTCCTGTCGATCGGCGTTGCGCTTCAGCGCTTACTCCGATCCCATGCAAGATGGCTGCTGTCGATGGGAATGGGCCTTCAGCGCCCCTCCCGTCTCATGCAAAGCTGACTTCCTGACTGTTACGGGTGCCAAGACTACAGCATGCGCGGCCGTCGGTCCCGAAAAAACGCCGCGCGGGCCGGACGAGGCCGACTGTTCAGTTATTGAGCAGTGTGCCAGCCGGCCCTGTTCACCGGTTGCGCAGCCGGATGGAACCGCCGCGTGCGCGCCGCGGCGCACGAGGTCGCCCAGACGCGGCCCCGGCGTTCCCCGCCGCGCGGACTAGCGACTGGCACGGATCTGGCGTACGCGGCTCCGCGGACCCGCGCGCAAATGCAGGGCGAACACAGACGACGCGCGGACGCCCATATCGATCCCAAGACTGTGAGGAGCACACAGATGAATCATGCGGACATGCAGTTCCTGAACACCGGGTTCCCGTACAAGAAGCAGTACGGCAACTTCATCGGCGGCGAGTGGGTCGCGCCGGTCGGCGGCGAGTATTTCGACAACATCTCGCCGATCACCGGGCATCCGTTCACGTCGGTGCCGCGCTCGCGCGAGGCCGACGTCGAACTGGCGCTCGACGCCGCGCACAAGGCGAAGGCCGCGTGGGGCAGCACGTCGCCGACCGACCGCGCGAACATCCTGAACCGGATCGCCGACCGCCTCGAAGCGAACCTGCAAACGCTCGCGGTCGCCGAGACGATCGACAACGGCAAGCCGCTGCGCGAAACGATGGCCGCCGACATCCCGCTCGCGATCGACCATTTCCGCTACTTCGCCGGCTGCATCCGCGCGCAGGAAGGCGGCATCTCCGAGATCGACCACGACACGGTCGCGTATCACTTCCACGAGCCGCTCGGCGTCGTCGGGCAGATCATCCCGTGGAACTTCCCGATCCTGATGGCCGCGTGGAAGGTCGCGCCCGCGCTCGCGGCGGGCAACTGCGTGGTGCTGAAGCCCGCCGAACAGACGCCCGCGTCGCTGCTCGTGCTCGTCGAACTGATCCAGGACCTGCTGCCGGCCGGCGTGCTGAACGTCGTCAACGGCTTCGGGCTCGAAGCGGGCAAGCCGCTCGCGTCGAACCGCCGGATCGCGAAGATCGCGTTCACCGGCGAAACGACGACCGGCCGTCTCATCATGCAGTACGCGAGCCAGAACATCATCCCGGTCACGCTCGAACTGGGCGGCAAGAGCCCGAACATCTTCTTCGCGGACGTGCTCGATCGCGACGACGGTTTTTTCGACAAGGCGCTCGAAGGCTTCACGATGTTCGCGCTGAACCAGGGCGAGGTGTGCACGTGCCCGTCGCGCGTGCTGATCGACGAGAAGATCTACGACCGCTTCATGGAGCGCGCGCTCAAGCGCGTCGCGGCGATCCAGCAGGGCCACCCGCTCGACCCGAAGACGATGATCGGCGCGCAGGCGTCGCAGGAGCAGCTCGAAAAGATCCTTTCGTACATCAAGCTCGGCAAGGAAGAGGGCGCGGAGTGCCTGACCGGCGGCGACCGCAACGCGCTGGCCGGCGAACTGGCCGACGGTTATTACGTGAAGCCGACCGTGTTCCGCGGGCATAACAAGATGCGGATCTTCCAGGAAGAGATCTTCGGGCCGGTCGTCTCCGTGACGACGTTCAAGACCGAGGACGAGGCGCTCGAAATCGCGAACGACTCGCTGTACGGGCTCGGCGCCGGCGTGTGGACGCGCGACGGCACGCGCGCGTACCGCTTCGGCCGCGCGATCCAGGCCGGGCGCGTGTGGACCAACTGCTACCACGCGTACCCGGCGCACGCGGCGTTCGGCGGCTACAAGCAGTCGGGCATCGGGCGCGAAAACCACCGGATGATGCTGAACCACTACCAGCAGACGAAGAACCTGCTCGTCAGCTACAGCGAAAAGCCGCTCGGCTTCTTCTGACCGGCGGCCGCCTCCGTGGAGCCGCGCGCGGGTTCGCCCCGTGCGCGGCGTTTCTTTCCCTTCCCGCCAATGGACGCTTCCCAACATGGCTGACGCCCCCGTCCTGCGCGTGACCGCGACGCCCGCCGCGCTCGCGCTGATCGAACGGCTCGCCGGCGAGCACGGGCCGCTGCTGTTCCACCAGTCCGGCGGCTGCTGCGACGGCAGCGCGCCGATGTGCTTTCCCGCGTCGGAGTTCATGGTCGGACAGGCGGACGTGCAACTCGGCACGATCGGCGGCATGCCCTTCTACATGACCGAAGCACAGTTCGAATATTGGCAGCACACGCAACTGATCATCGACGTGGTGCCCGGCAACGGCGGCATGTTCTCGCTCGAACGGCCGACCGGTCTGCGCTTCCTGACCCGCTCGCGCCTGTTCGACGACACGGAAAACGCGTGGCTCGAAGCGCATCCCGCGCCGCGCGCCGAAACCTGATCCTCCTGCTCCACGGCGAACCTTGCGGAATCGATTTCGCATGCCGCGAGGTTCGCCTTCCTCTGACGCAGTCAGTCATGTCGCCCGGCTCGGCGCGGCCGCTGCCCCTCTGTACCGAACGCTGATTCGAAGCCCGTCGCGATTCGCGCCGAACGCAGAAGCGGCATGGGTTGCGCGCGATTTAATTGAGTGCGAAACGATCAGCCTGCTTAAAGGTTCGCGGCTATGTTACCGATATACACGGGCAAAGCCGCCGCACGGGTGCATTCCTCGGCACCCGATGCCGCAAGGCGCAACAAGGAAAACATGACTCGCGTCCGGAGACGCGAACGGCTTTTTTACCGAGGGGGCCACACATGCGCAACAACCAGCCAGTTACGCAACAGGAGTTCGAGTTCCCCGACAACGCGACGCTGATGTCCACGACCGACGTCGACAGCCACATCACGTACGCGAACGCTGCGTTCATCCAGATCAGCGGCTTCACGAGCGAAGAGATCACCGGACAGCCGCACAACCTCGTCCGCCATCCGGACATGCCGAAGGAAGCGTTCGCCGACATGTGGGCGACGCTGAAGGGCGGCGAGCCGTGGACCGGGCTCGTCAAGAACCGCCGCAAGAACGGCGACCACTACTGGGTGCGCGCGAACGCGACGCCCGTGATCCGCAACGGCCGGCCGGTCGGTTATATGTCGGTGCGCACGAAGGCGTCGCGCGACGAGATCGCGGCCGCCGACGCGCTGTACCGGGACTTCCGCGAAGGCCGCGCGCGCGGCCTTCGCATCCACAAGGGCCTCGTCGTGCGCGGCGGCGCGCTGCGCTGGTTGTCCGCGTTCAAGACGATGCCGGTGCGCTGGCGCATCCGCGGCGCGCTGCTGGTCGCCGCGCCGGCGCTGGTGGCGGCCGGATGGCTCGCGGGCCTCGGCGGCGCCGGGCTCGCCGGGTTCGCGGGCACGACCGTCGCGATCTCGATCGCCGCGTCGCTGTGGCTGGAAGCGCAGATTTCGCGGCCGCTGGAGGCGATGCTGAAACAGGCGCTGAGCGTCGCGAGCGGCGAGACGCAGAAGGTCGATCACATGGATCGCGTCGACGAGATCGGGATGACGCTGCGCACCATCAGCCAGCTCGGGCTGATGTTCCGCTGGCTGATCGACGACGTCAGCGAACAGGTGATGAACGTGCGCACCGCGATCGACGAGATCGCGCAGGGCAACAACGACCTGAGCCGCCGCACCGAGCAGGCCGCGTCGAATGTGCAGCAGACGGCCGCGTCGATGGCGCAGATGACCGCGTCCGTGAAGAGCAACGCGGAGACCGCGATGCAGGCGAACACGCTGTCCGGCACCGCAAGCGATGCCGCCGCGCGCGGCGGCGAGGCGGTCTCCGAGGTCGTCACCACGATGAGCGACATCACCGAAAGCTCGCGCAAGATCGCCGACATCATCGGCGTGATCGACGGGATCGCGTTCCAGACGAACATCCTTGCGTTGAACGCGGCCGTCGAGGCGGCGCGGGCGGGCGAGCAGGGGCGCGGCTTCGCGGTGGTCGCGGGCGAGGTGCGCGCGCTCGCGCAGCGCAGCGCGAATTCGGCGCGCGAGATCAAGGCGCTGATCGGCGCGAGCGTCGAGAAGGTCGAATCGGGCTCGAAGCTCGTGAACGACGCGGGCAAGACGATGGACGATATCGTGACGCAGGTGAAGCGCGTGTCGGACCTGATCGCGGAGATCCGGTCGGCGACCGACGAGCAGAGCAGCGGCGTCACGCAGGTCGATCGCGCGGTCGGGGATCTGGACAACATCACGCAGCAGAACGCGGCGCTGGTGGAGGAGAGCACGGCCGCGTCGGAGAGCTTGCGGCAGCAGGCGCGGAGTCTTGTCGAGGCGGTTAGTGTGTTTCGGCGGTGAGGGCGAGACGATGCGCCGTGCCCGCTTCGGTCGCGTTCAACGGGCGGCTGCTCCGCCCGTCGGCATCCGCCTGATCGCGCCGGCGCCGCTGCGCCATCGCGGCATACCGGCCCGGCGGCAACGTTCGCCGCGATAGTCGGGTCGTGCCGCCGCCGACCGGGGCTCGGCACGCGTGCTGGAACGCGGCGCGTCGAGTCGTTCTCCGGCACGTCGAAGAGGGGAACCGCGCACCGGTAGCCCTGAACGGCGCCGCCTCGCCACAGCATGTCTCGATGCGAAGCTTCAGGATCGCAAGGCTTGTTCACCCTCAAGGCCGGAACGACAGCGGACAGCGTGGCCGGCATGTTCAAACCGGTATCATCGTCGCTATCCGCCGACCGCCATTGCTTCATTGCCTGCGTCCGTTCCATGTCCGAATCAGCAAAGCTTGCGAAGCTGCTCACCCTCGCCGAAGTTCAGTCGCGCGCCGACCCGAAGACATTCGCGCGCGGCAAAGCCTATTTCCATGATGGCGCCGTGTCTCGTCTGGAAGAACATCACGGGGCCATTCGCGCCACCGTACGCGGCACGCACCGTTACCGGGTCGAACTCGCCGCCGGGGACGGCGAACTCGCTTACGACTGCAGTTGCCCGGTCGGCGACGACGGCATTTTCTGCAAGCACGCGGTCGCCGTTGCGCTGTCCTGGCTGGAAAATTCCGGCGAGGAGGTGTTCCACGCCGACGAGCCCGATCGCGACAAACCGCGGAAGAAGCGGAAGACCAACGCGGAAACAATCCGCGAATACGTGGCGACGCTGGACAAGAATGCGCTTGAGGGTTTGTTGCTGGACGCGGTCGAGCGGGACCGGGCCCTGCGTGACAGGCTGCTGTTCGCCGCGCGCGCGGCCGGCGCATCCGACCTGTCCGGCATGAAAGCCGCCGTCAGGCAGGCCACGCGGATTGCCCGGCCGCTGGACTGGCGGGAGGCGGACGCATACGGCGACGGCCTGATGTCGCTGGCCGACATGTTGCGCCAACGGCTGGCCGGACCGACCGCGGCACAGGTCGTCGAGTTGTCGGAGCTGGCGATTGCCGGCGCGGAAAAGAGCCTTGAGCAGATCGACGACTCCAGTGGCAACGTGATGCCCGCCATCGTCGAGCTGGCATCGGTCCACCTCGATGCGTGCAGGCTGACCAGGCCAGACCCCGTGAAGCTTGCGGAGCGGCTCTTCCGGCTACAGACAGAAAGCGTGTGGGACACGTTCTACGACGTGTTGCCGGCGTACGTGGAGCCGCTCGGCGAGGGCGGATTACGCCGCTATCGCCAGTTGGTCCTCGAAGCCTGGGAGGCGCTTCCTGCGCTTGCGCCGGACAAACCGCTTCGCCGCTCATATGACTCCCGGCGCATGAGACTTGAGCACGCCATGGAAGCCCTCGCGGAACAGGATGGCGATATTGACGCGCTTATCCGCATTCACGCGAAAGACCTGTCGAGTGCATCCCGCTTCCTGGAGTTGGCTGAGCTTTGCGTGCGGCACGGCCGCCCTGACGAGGGCCTCGCGTGGGCGGAGCGCGGCCTGCATGAGTCGGGCGAAAAGTTCGACCCGCGCCTGCTCGGCTTCTGCATCGATGGCTATCTGCATCGACGCGAGTTCGATCGGGCCGATGCGTTTGCGTGGCGACGTTTCGAAGCTCACCCTGCGGCGAATGCGTTTGCCGCATTGATGAACGTTGCGACAGCCACGGGTCGATATGACGAAACCCGCGAGCGCGCACTGCAGCACCTTTGGTCGCTGGTCAGGGAGGACGAGTCATCCGGTAAAGCGAAGCGAAACGTCTGGCGCGCCCATGCGCGGACCGAACTGGTCAGGATTTTTCTCGCCGAAAACGAGAACGACGCCGCGTGGGATGCTTTCACAGGTGGCCCGGTTGCACGACATCTAGGGGCAGACATGGCTGCCGTGCGCGGCAGGACGCATCCACGTGATGCAATCGCGCTCTATCACCGGATGCTGCCTGTCGCGGTGGAAAACGGCGCGCGCAACGCACGTTATGACGAAGCATTTGATGTTGTACGTGCCATCGGCGGGTTGCGGGTGCAACTCGGTGAACACGCGGAATTCACCGAAGAGCTGGACGTGATTCGCTCGACATATCGCGCGAAGCGCAACTTTATCAAGCTGCTCGCCACATTTATCTGAGGACCCCTTGTTTCAAGGGTTTTTCCATCGAGCGACCTCGCACGAAAGCAGGTTGTCCCACCCGATTGCATCGGTAGATCAGCGGGAAAAGCCGCCCGCCTGCCCCGGAGCGGCTACCTCGAACTCAGGTCCATTGGGTGATTTTGTTGCCGTTGCGATCCTTGAATGCGCCACACACCAGCATGATCAGATCGATCAGCGTCCAGATGCCGAGGCCGCCCAGCGTCAGCAGCATCAGAACGCCCGTACCGATCTTGCCGGCATAAAATCGATGCAATCCAAGGCTGCCCAAAAACAGGCAAAGCAAAAACGCTGGCAATAAGCGCTTGTCCGTATTCATCTCGTCGTCTATTTCGTTTCGTTCGGGTTGAATTCGCCGATCCGCCAAGCTCGCCATTACGCAAGCGACTATCGGTATCGGGCCACGAGCGCCTGATAACGCACGTCCGGGCGTAGCGCGTCGAAATTCCGGTCGGCATCCAGACGGTCGAACTGGCGGAAGCCTTCCCTGAAGGCATCGTTCAGGTGGGCAAGCGCTGCATCCCCGTCGGCGTCGTGTGCCGCACGCTCGGCCAGCACATAAGCCGCTTCGAAACCCGCCTGTGCCGCAGGTTGCGGTTGCGGTTGCGGTTGCGGTTGCGGTTGCGGTTGCGGTTGCGGTTGCGGTTGCGGTTGCGGTTGCGGTTGCGGTTGCGGTTGCGCAGTCAGCGTAGCCGGCGCGGGGGCCGGAGCATCATCCTTGACCCGCCGGTAGTAGATCTTGTCGAGAAACGGCACCTTGAAATACATCCGGTCCGGCCCGTCGAAATAGAACGACAAACCAACGCCATACGGCAGGTCGACAATCACTTCGTCACCCTTGGTTTCGATCGACTTAACCGGAATGGCCAGATGCGTATCGGGATTCTCGATCCCGTCCGCCCTGATCTCGACGTCAGGACCGATCGGCAAGCTCGCGCTGAACAACTGCAAGCGCTCCGCGTGCCAGTGGCCGATGATCGAGGGGGGCGCTTTCTTCGCGCACCCCGCCGCCAGCAACAACGCCGCCAGTGCGGCCAGGACCCGGTATCGCATCAGACCGCCGGTGCGCGATATTTCTTCACGAGCGCCGTGAAGCGCGGATCGTTGCGGATGCCGTTCAGGTCCGGATCCTTGTCCATCGCGTCGAAATAGTTGAAGCCGTTCAGGAAGCTGGCCTCGAACTGCTTGAGCGCCTCATCGGTGTTCCCCTGCCGCAGACGCAGCACGCCGAGATTGTAGTAAGCGAGCGACTGCTTCGGGTCCTGGGCCAACGCGTCATTCAGCGCGTGCTCCGCCTCGTCCAGTTTGCCCTGCTTCATGTCGGCGACGGCGACCTTGATCATCTCCTTCGCGGCTGCGCCCTTGCTATCCGCCAGAGCGTCCGACGCACTGCCGCTCGCCAACTGACCCGCAGCGGCCTGGCTTTGCCGGGCAATCTCGGCGTCGTCGGGTGCCAGCCCGGTCGCCGGAGCAGTCGCCGGCGCCGACGCGGCCGCCACCACCACGGGGGCCGAAGCCGAAACCGGCGCCGGAGCGGATTCGGACGCGACAGGCGGCACGACGGTCGCAGACCGATGCGCATGCAGATAGAAATAAGCGCCGCCGCCCACGACGATCACCACCGCCGCCGCGATCGCGGCAATGACGGGCGTACCGATGCCCTTCCCGCCGTCATCCCCCGGATTTTTCTTCGTACCGGGCCGAGCCACCGCTTCCAGCGTGGTTCCGCAAGTCGGGCAGCGCAGTTCTTCGCCCGGCGTGCGTTCGAATATCTCGCCCTTGTTCGCGCGCTCGCAATCGCCTAGCGCCGGGCACTTGTAATTTGCCATAGTGGTCCTTGTTCTCGTAACAGCAGCAGCCCCGGCGGACCAACCGCCAGGGCATCTGGCGGCGTCCTCAATCCTTCAAACCGATGATGTCGCGCACCAGCGGTTTCATCTCCACCAACGACCGGTACGCGGGATCGTCGTCCGATCCCGCCTCTTCGTAGATGGTCCGGGCGAACGCGTTGAACTTGTCGAGCAATGCGTTTTTGTCATCGCGGTGCCTGTAATCCGCTTCGATGCGGCGCGACACTTCCCGCTCGATCAGTTGCTGGGCCTCTTCGGGCTGCTCGCCTTCGAATACGGTCGGCCAGTCCCGGCCCTCCAGCACCTTCGACGTCGGCAAACCATCGGCTTCGTACATCAGCACCCACTCCGTCTCGCCGCTGGTGCGGTTCTGACGCGACTTCACCATCTCCAGCAGACGCGCTACCAGCCGGTAAGGCCGGCGCTTCTGCTGTGCCTGGACCTGCGCGCCGGTCAGCGCGTAGAGCGGGGGCAAGCGCTTGCCGTTGCCTTCGCCATGCAGCAAATACGACTCGTTGTGGTCGCCGAGCAAACCGTCGTAGTGCTTCTTGAGCATGGCGAGCGACTCGACATAGCGCGCCGGCATCAACGAGGCAATCTTCATGATGACGATTTCGTTTTCGAGCCGCCCGGTCTGCACCACCGTGTCCGACGCCGGGTCCTTCTGCTGGGCGAAAGCACTCGCCAGTTGCTCCCGGAACTCTTTCCGGCTCTCGCATTCCGGCAGGAACACGCAGACCGTCGTCACCCGGCCCGTACGGCCGCCCATCTTGTCCGACTCCAGGCCCCGGTCGACTTCCGACTTGTTGTATTGAAGCATCGTGCCCGACTTCCGGTAGAGCCCGAGCACGAAATCCTTCAAACCACTCTCGTTTGCGCCGTATTGCGCCTGCAGGCGCTCAACGATATTGACGTCGAGCACGCGCTGCTCTTTCGCCATTTCGTTGTGCACCCCCTGGACGATCTCGTCCGACTTCCGCGAAAGCGTAACGATGATGTCGGCGAGCGACAGGCCGCGGCTCAACGGTTCGAACGAATCGACCCCGGTGCCGACCTTGTCGATCAGAGCCTGGCGCACCTGCTGCGTGCGCACGATCTGCCCCGGCTCGTCGACCAGCATGGTCTTCATGACCTTCTTGATCGCGTCCAGGTCGAAGATGCGCTGCTGGTAGACCGAATCGGCATTGCCGAGACGCGCTGCCTGCTCCTGATGCACCTTCTCGGTGGCGGCGGCCAGGTTTTGCTGAAGCCGATCGATGGTGCCGCGCAGCGATCCCAGTTCCTCCTTGACGAACGGAATCAGGCTGCCCGCGAAACGTTCGCCTTCCAGCCGCGTGCGCAGCACGAAAAGCTCGCGATATTTCTTGCCGATCTCGTCGAACAGACTGCTGCGCTTGTCGGTCAGATGCTTGCCGAAGAAACCCACCTTGTTGAACTGGGCGGTGATCTCCGCGATCTCCTGCAAGATTGCCTGCTCGATGGCCGGCCCCTTCGTCAACTCGGCCTCGAACACCTTGTGCCGTTCGTCGAGCACGCTGGTCAGCGCATCGACCAGTTGGCGCAGCTGGATCAACGAGTGCGTGCCGGTCTTCCACTGACTGAACAGCTCCTTGTCGACCTGACGGCTGATGTGCCGCGCCATCTCTGGACGCGCCTTGCCCTTGATCTCGTAGAACTTGCGCACCCCGCCCATGGTCCGATAGGTCTCGTCGAACACCTTGGTCAGACGCTCGATCAGGCGGTTGGTCCAGTCGGCCTGCTCGATCGTCTGGTCGCTCTTGATCTGCGGCGACTGGCTGCTCACCACCGATTCCCAGTATTCCTGGGCTGGCTTCCACATGGCGTTGTTCGCGTCGTCGTCCAGGATACCCTTCTCAAGCATCAGGTGCGCGTCGCTGAGCAGCAGGCGCTGCACCACTTCGGGCTTGCGCACCTCCGACCCCCAGTCTTTCTGCACGGGTTCGTCGGCATACCCCTCGCCCTGGCGATAGTTGTTGTACATCAACTGCCGGGTCGCCTGCTCGGCGAACCCATAGGCCAGATACTCCTTGATTTCCTGCTCGGGCACCACGATGCGCTCGATGCCGAGCGAAAGGAACAGCTTGGCGCGCGCCTTGATGCTCCCTTCCATCTCGAAGTTCTTGATGTCGTTCTCGCCCTTCTCGGCGCGCCCCAGGCCATCCCACTGCTTGTTGAGGATCTTCTGGTAGATGAATTCGGCGACGATGCGCGGAATCTCGTTGTCACCGTCGAACTGGATACCGTTCTCGTTGACGTTGCCGATGAGATAACAGCCGTTGAAATAGACGTCGTGCTTCATCCGCGAACCATCGAGCACGTTCACCGGATGGTACTGGCCGACCGCCATTGCATTGAGTTCCGACAGCGCCGCATACGCATTCGCGTAATACGGCGCAAAGCCGGCAGCGGTGTGGACATGCTTGAAATCGCGTTCGGGCAGCAACGCATAGACCAGGATCCGGCACTCTTCGGACTTTTCGTACTTGTTGCGGATCTGCGCGATCGCGTCGACCACGGAGCCGCTGCCGGTCCCGCCGGCCAGACCGCAGACGATGTGCACGACCACGCCGCCGCCTTGCTGGTCCCTTCCGAGTTCGCGCACGCGGTCTTCGATCGCTTTCACGAAATGCCCGGCGTTCTGCGCGAACACCACCCGCCCCAGCTTGCGGCGCTGCGCGGCGCCCGCCGTGCTCGGCGTGACGAAGTCGAAGATCGACTTCGGCTCGATCCAGTCGCGCAGCCCCGGGAACGAGGTCGGATCGTCAAGCACCGGGCGCACGCTGCCGGCCTGGTTGACGATGTACTGGCTACGGTCCAGCGCCACGTCCTTGCCGAGCACTTTCCATTCGTCGTGCCTGTCGAGTTCGTCAGTGGACGTATCGACGTACAGATATTCGAAGCGCGCGGACGGGCGGCCGCTGCTCTGCGCATGATTGCGTTCGATGGTCTTGCGAAGGTGACGAATGATTTTGCCGCCGGAGCCGCCGAGGCCGACGATCAGGTGATTTTGCGGATCTGCCATGTGCTTGCCTATAACGGTTCGGATTACTCGTGTGCGAGATTGATCTTCAGATAAAGATGACCGCCTGACTTCGGCGCCTGCTTCACGACATACGAGGCCACCTGGCCGCCCGCCGCCGGCGCAGCGTCATCGCTGAACGCGATGCCCTTCGCGGAATAGTCTTGCGTCTGCGTATTGCCGCAACCCGAAGCCGGACCCTGCTCGGGCGAAAATGCGATTCCTTTCGCTGCATAACCGGTCGAGGCATCCGCCATTTGCATCGGGGCGGGGTTCGCCTGGCTGTCCGGCATGGGCATCTGCATCGGGGCAGCGCCATTCGATGCGTCGGCCGTCTGCATCGGCGCGACGCCGCCCGACGCCGCCATGGCCGGCATGACGTCACCCGACGCGGCATCGGCCGTCGCCAGCCCCGGCGTCGTGCAGGTCGCGGCTGCCGTGTTCATCGCGGCCGGCGTCGAAACCAGATCGGGGGCGACGTGGCGCAGGCGCTGCGTCACGTCCTGATGCTCGCGCTCGGGTGTGAGGAACACCATCAGTTTCTCCATGCCCGGCTTGTCGTCGAACACGAACGAACCCCTGGCCGGGAAAAACACCGTGCCCATTGCGTCGACAAAATTGTCCTGCGCGGGTTGCGGATAGATCTGCGTCACCGTCCCGTCCGGCGCTTCGTTGAGGATATAGACATAGGACGGCCGGTTGACCTTCACGCCCAACTGGAAATGCTCGCCACTCTTGAATACGCGCCGGGCGAGCACGTCGTGCGTCGTGCCGTCGGCATCCTTGAGGCGGATGAAATAGCTCACGCCGATCTGGGCAGGTTTCTTCTGCGCCACCTTGACGATCTTGCCCGCGGGCTTGCCCTCGCCCGGCGCGGCGGCAACCGCGGTTGCCGAAGTTGCCGCGGTTGCGGAAGGCTGCTCCGTTCCCACCGCCACCACCGAGTTGTCCTGGCCGAAGAACAGGGACTTCGCGGTGTACTGCTGCTCCTGCGCAAACGCATGGCTCGCGAGTGCCGCTAGCGCGAGAGTGGCAAGGGGGTAACGCATGTCGATTCTCCAGATAGGCAGAGTATTTTTTCGGTTGGAAGCGATCGCTCCCGGAAGCGGACCTATTGAAACAGATCGTTTTGCTGAGCCGGGATCGTCGAGAACTGGCGCGGCACCTGGTGTGCATTGCCATGCGACACCTCGACCGCCGTACTGGAAGTAAAGCGCTGCGCGTCGCGGAAAGCCGGGTCGAGCTGACCGTTGTCGTGCGCCAGATAGTCGAACAGCGACTGCGTGAAATACGAGCCCCTCAGCGTGCGGCCCGGATCGAGCGGGCTGGCGAAATGGCCGGACTTCGGCCCGAGCGACTCCTCGTTCGTGCTCGTCGCGGTGATGATCTGGTAGCCGCTGCGGTTGCGGTCGACGGCCGTGTGCGCGGCCGCCCCACCAACCTGGCCGCCGCTGGCGCCGGCACCGGCGCCGTCGTCAGAGAAACGGATGCCCTTTGCGGTATAGGCCGGACCGGTCCACGAAGCCAGCGAAATACCCTCCCGCTCGCTGCGGCCGCCATTGGTTTGCAGGATATAGGTCGTGCTGTCGTCGCTGATGTCGTCGAGCATGTCGCCGCTATAGCAGGTGTCGATCACGACACGCGTCATCGCACTCGGCTTGCGCGCGAGATCCTGCACCAGCGTGTCGGGCACGGCATGGTTCTGGAAATGCAGCAGGATTTCGGTGCGGTCGTTCGACTTGACCGTATTCTGGTCGCCCGAGTCGTAGGCCATGATCGACATCTTGCGCTGGTCCTGGCCGGCCGGCGTCGGCACCGGGACATTGCCGTGGCTCGAAATGTAGATGAATACCTGGTCGTTCGGACCGATCTCGCCGCCGAGCCTCGCGATGGCCGCCTCGATGTTGGCCTTCGTCGCGCGTTCGTTCAGCAGCGCCGTCACCGTATAGCCCGCCTGCTTCAGGTACGCCTGCACGACCACAGCATCGTCGGCCCCCTGGATGTCGGGCAAGTGGTAAGGGTCGGCGAAATGATTGATGCCGACCACCAGCGCACGCTTCACCGGCATGGCCGACGCGTGGCGAGCGCCATGCGCATAGGCGTCGAGCGCCTGGCCCGCTGCGCGCTCCCAGCGCTTTTGCAGAATATGCGTGGGATAGAACGGCGACGTCGATTTGATCCCGACGATCGACTGCACGATCGTGAATGCCTGGTCGACTTCGTCCTCGTTGCGGTAAGTGCCGGTCAACTGAATCCGGCCCGTGCTGTCGCGGGCGACGCTCGCCTGGTCCAGCCCGTGCGCCTGAAACTTCGCCTTGATCCGCTCGACCAGCGGCTGCGGCACGTCATAAGCCCGATACGCATTCTGGAAACCGGGCAGGTCGCTGGCTGCGCAGGCCGAAAGCAGCAGAGCGCATGCAACGATCGAAATACGCGCAAAAAACGTTTTCATTTGAATTCAGCACGGCAATCGTGATTGCGCGCTTGCCGCGCAGACCACCGCACGTCCCCGAAGAAAAACAGAACATCCGCCATCCGGCCAGGCCTCGCGGCCGGACGGCGTCCATTGTTATTGCGTTACGGCAAATTGCTGGGTCATATCGACGGGCGGCTTATCGCCGGCCGCCACGCTGAATCGCATGCTATAGAGACTGCCGGGCTTCGCGTCATGCGGAATGGGAATACGCACGGTATCCTGCTGCTCGCCGGGTTCGAACGTATGCTGCTCGGACGTAGCATGGCCCGGGAAAGGCACTTCGGTCTGCTCGCCCTTGTCATCCACGACGAACAGCTTGCGCTCGATCGTCACGGGAATTTCCGCACCATCGGGTGTCATCACGATGAACGCGCTGTCGACCTCGGCAAAATCGCCGGCCTTGACCGGTTGAGCCACCTTGACGGATTCGACTCGCAGCAACACACCCTGCTTCGGTTTGTAGTGCGTTTCCCGCTTGACCTTGTTGTAATCCTTGGTGCGCTGGAGATTGGACTCGGGAATCCAGGACGGGTTTTCCTTGTAACAGCTATCGATCGCGGTGTAATAGGCGGTAGCGAAGCCTGCAATCCCGCCGACCACGGCGCCGATCGCCGCGCCGGTCACGGCATCCTTCTTGTTGTTACCGCCGAACAGCCCACCCGCCACACCGGCCAACGCCCCGACGACGGAGCCCTTGACGGTGGTGATGACCTGCTTCTGCCTGACACAGCTATCCAGATCACTGTTCGCCGACTCCTGCGCGAACAGCGCTGTCGATGAAAACAGCAACCCCATTGCCGTGACCACGCTGGCCACTTTTGCTTTTTTATTGCTCGCCATGATCCCCGTCTCTTGTTCGTATGCGCACTGTAATGTTGTTTCCCCGCTTGCTGCGCTTTGCGGTGTTTACTGCCGTAACCTCGATAGTAAACACCGGGTAATACTGTAACACCGCAAGTGCGGCAAACCAATTACCATGGCATAAAGTTTCAATGCTTCGGTTTCACGAGGAATTGCGTCCACGGTAATCGCCCGAAGAGCCGGCTGGATCAAAAGTAGACTTTTCTCATTGACGGGATGCTACGGAATGGGGAAGTCGAGACTCGCCGATAGCCCGAGCAGGCGGTATCGGATCTGTGCCGGGAGCGGTGTGTCAGCACGGCGACATGGACGTCTCGCTGATCGTGCGGATAAGCGGTGAACCACGCGGCTGCGCAGGATGTCCGTTACGGAAAAGATCAAGGCGAAGATGGTCGCAGAGATGCTCGCCAGAAAAGAGGACTGCGGCCATCCTGCCGGCGCGGGATGGCCATAGCGGCTGTGCCGGATCTATGATGGCAGCGGTGCGTTTCCCGGCGCGCAAAGACCATCAACTGAAAAGACCTGTCTGATGCGCTGCCCGACTGCTACGCTCGGGAACAAACGTCTAGCCGGTAACTCCGGACGTATAACGTCTTCGATAATTTACTGCTTTACGTATTCTCAGCCGCATTAAATGGCTGGTCTCAATCGGCTTTGCATAGCGAAGTGGGCGCGCGTAAAGCGCAGCGATGTGTTCACAGGTGATCCTGGATGTCCAGCTTGTGAAGGTTGTAATCGCAACCACGATATTGCGCTTCGGCGTTTCGAAAAGCGTGCGCCGACGCATCGCCCAGCAATCTGTCTGTCGAAAAAAAGACCCATAAGCTTCTCAACTTATGGGTCCTCGTTTCTCAGGTTATGCGGCTACCTACACCCAGCCTCACACATCAATATTCCCCGCCCGCAACGCATTACTCTCGATGAACGCTCGCCGCGGCTCCACATCGTCGCCCATCAGCGTCGTGAAGATCCCATCCGCCGCAATCGCATCCTCGATCTGCACGCGCAGCAGACGCCGCACCGCCGGGTCCATCGTCGTCTCCCACAGCTGCCCGGGGTTCATCTCGCCAAGCCCCTTGTAACGCTGCTTCGAAACGTTGCGCTCCGCGTCCGCGATCAGCCACTTCATCGCGCTCTTGAAGTCGTTCACCGCCATGCTGCGCTCGCCGCGCTTGATCATCGCATCCTTGCCGATCAACCCCTTGAACGTATTCGCGGTATTCAGGAGCTGCTGGTAGTCGGCGGTCAACAGGAAATCCTCGTCGATCACCGATACCTTCACGTTGCCATGATGCCGGCGCTCGACGCGCAATGAGCGCAGTTCGCGCACCGGGTCGTACATCGCCGACACCGCCACCTCCGGCTTCAGCGGATCGTCGCGCAGCGACGCCTGAAGCGCGCGCGCCGACGCTTCCGTCGACTCCTCGCTCGACAGGTCGATCACGACGCCGTCCATCACCGCTTCCAGCGCCCGCTCGTCGTACAGACGGCTCAGCCGGTCCACAACGCCGCGCGCGAGTTGATACGAGCGCGCCAGTTCGCCAAGCGCATCGCCGGCGATCGGTGTGGCGTCCGCGGCGGGAATGAGTTCGGAGCCGTTCAGCGCGAGCCGCAGCATGTGCGCGTTCAGGTCCGCGTCGTCCTTCAGGTAGCGTTCGTCCTTGCCGGCCTTCAGCTTGTACAGCGGCGGCTGCGCGATGTACACGTAGCCGCGCTCGATCATCTCCGGCATCTGCCGGTAGAAGAACGTGAGCAGCAGCGTGCGGATGTGCGCGCCGTCCACGTCCGCGTCGGTCATGATGATGATGCGGTGGTAGCGCAGCTTGTCGAGGTTGTAGTCGTCCTTGCCGATCCCGCAGCCGAGCGCGGTAATCAGCGTGACGATCTGCTCGGACGACAGCAGCTTGTCATAGCGCGCCTTCTCGACGTTCAGCACCTTGCCGCGCAGCGGCAGAATCGCCTGGAACTTGCGGTCGCGGCCCTGCTTCGCGGAGCCGCCCGCCGAGTCGCCCTCGACGATGTAGATCTCGGACTTCGCCGGATCCTTCTCCTGGCAGTCCGCGAGCTTGCCCGGCAGCCCGACGCCGTCGAGCACGCCCTTGCGGCGCGTCATCTCGCGCGCCTTGCGCGCGGCGTCGCGCGCGCGCGCGGCATCGACGATCTTGCCGCAGATGATCTTCGCGTCGTTCGGCGTCTCCAGCAGGAACTCTTCGAGCGCCTTCGCGACGACGTCCTCGACCGGCGCGCGCACTTCGGACGACACCAGCTTGTCCTTCGTCTGCGAACTGAACTTCGGCTCGGGCACCTTCACCGACAGCACGCACGACAGCCCTTCGCGCATGTCGTCGCCGGACGTCTCGACCTTCGCCTTCTTCGCGATCTCGTTGTCCGCGATGTACTTGTTCATCACGCGCGTCATCGCCGCGCGCAGGCCGGTCAGGTGAGTGCCGCCGTCGCGCTGCGGAATGTTGTTCGTGAAGCACAGCACGCTTTCGTTGTAGCTGTCGTTCCACTGCATCGCGACTTCGACGCCAACGTTGTCCTTCTCGCTCGACACATAAAAGATGGTCGGATGCAGCACGCTTTTCGTCTTGTTGATGAACTCGACGAAACCCTTCACGCCGCCCGCGAGCGCGAAGTCGTCTTCCTTGCCGGAACGCTGGTCGGTCAGGCGGATGCGCACGCCGTTGTTCAGGAACGAGAGTTCGCGGATGCGCTTCGCGAGGATGTCGTAGTGATACTCGACGCTGCCGAAGATCGACTCGTCGGCCATGAAGTGCACTTCGGTGCCGCGATTCTCGGTGTCGCCGAGCAGTTGCATCGGCGATACCGTCACGCCGTCGCGCTCTTCGAGCACGCGATTCTGCGCGACGCCGCGATGGAACTCCATGAAGTGCTTCTTGCCGTTGCGGCGCACGGTGAGGCGCAGCCAGCTGGACAGCGCGTTCACGCACGACACGCCGACGCCGTGCAGGCCGCCGGACACCTTGTAGCTGTTCTGGTCGAACTTGCCGCCCGCGTGCAGCTCGGTCATCACGATCTCGGCGGCGCTGCGCTTCGGATCGTGCTTGTCGTCCATCTTCACGTCGGTCGGGATGCCGCGGCCGTTGTCGGTGATCGAGATCGAGTTGTCCGCGTGGATGGTGACGTGGATGTCGTTGCAATAGCCGGCGAGGGCTTCGTCGATCGAATTGTCGAGCACTTCGAACACGAGATGGTGCAGACCGGTGCCGTCCGACGTATCGCCGATGTACATCCCGGGGCGCTTGCGCACCGCTTCCAGACCTTCGAGGATCTGGATGGACGATGCGCCATAGCTGCTGTTGTCGGGTTGCGAATGGTTCAGTTCAGTCATGGAATTTTTCCGGTTCTGCGATGCTGCTGCGTTACTGCCCGAGTTGCTGCTGATGCTTTTCAAAAAGCCATAAAAACGCCAAAGGGGCTTCTGCGCCCCCTGGTGTTTTCGATTCGTCGCTTTTTTAGATGCGCATTGGCATCACCACGTACTTGAATTCCTCGTTCTCGGGAATCGTGATGAGCGCGCTGGAGCTGGCGTCACCCAGGCTCACCTGCAACGTGTCGACCTTCAGGTTCGCGAGGACGTCGAGCAGATACGTGACGTTGAACCCGATGTCGACGGTATCGCCCTGGTAGGCGATTTCCAGTTCCTCCTGCGCCTCTTCCTGGTCGGCGTTGGTGGACATGATCTTCAACTGGCCCGGCTCGATGATGCAGCGCACGCCCTTGAACTTGTCGGACGTGAGAATCGCCGCGCGCTGCAGCGAGCGTTGCAGTTCCTCGCGGCCGATCTCGAAGGTGTTCTTGTGCGCCTTCGGGATCACGCGCTGGAAGTCGGGGAACTTGCCTTCGACGAGCTTCGACACGAGTTCGACCTGGCCGAACGTGAACTTCACCTGGGTCGAGCCGATGTCGATCTTCAGCGTGTCGTCGATGTCTTCGAGCAGGCGCTGCAGTTCGAGGATCGTCTTGCGCGGGATGATCACTTCCTGGCGCGCGAACGAACCTTCGATCTTCATCGACGAGAACGCGAGGCGGTGGCCGTCGGTCGCGACCGCCATCAACTGGTCGCCGTCGACGACCAGCAGCATCCCGTTCAGGTAGTAGCGGATGTCCTGCTGCGCCATCGCGAAATACACCATGCCGAGCAACTGGCGGAACGTCTTCTGCGGAACCGCGAGGTTCGCGCCGAAGTCTTTCGCCTCGGCGACCGTCGGGAACTCGTCGGCGGCCAGCGTCTGCAGCGCGAAGCGGCTCTTGCCGGACTGCACGGTGAGGCGCTTGTCCGCGAGCGACAGCGTCACCTGGCCGTCGGGCATCGCGCGCAGGATGTCGAGCAGCTTGCGCGCGGCGACGGTCGTCGCGACCTGGTCGTCGCCGACGCCGAAGTCGGCGCGGGTCGTGATCTGCAGCTCCAGATCCGTTGACAGGAACGAAACGTCGGAACCGTTTTTGGTAATCAGCAGATTGGCGAGGATCGGCAACGTGTGGCGGCGTTCGACAATGCCGCTCACCGTTTGCAGCGGCCTGAGGAGGTTATCGCGTTCGGTCTTGACCAGTTGCATAGAGTTCCTTCGTTGATGTGACGGTCTGCTCGCCCCGCGCCGGGGCCGCCGCTGCCGCCGCGCGCCCCCGGCGCCGCCCTGCTGCGGGTGGCCGCGGCGTGGAATCCCGCCCCGGACCGCCGGGCGGTTAAACCCATATTGTGCCTTAAAACGGACCGCTTCCCTAAATTGGGGACTCGCTGCGAAATAAACAGAGCGCGCCGCCTGCCGGCGTGCAGCTTCCTGTCCCTGTTTGGGCCGCCGCCGCAACAACGTTGCGTCGCGACGCGCGACATGCGCAGCAATGCCGTTTCGGGTCAGCCCTTCAACGTCTGTTCGAGCACGTGCAGTTCGTGATTGAGCTGCGCATCCTTGCCGCGCTCGTCCGCGATCTTGCGCACCGCGTGCAGCACCGTCGTGTGATCGCGCCCGCCGAATAGCTCGCCGATTTCCGGCAGGCTCTTCTGCGTCAGTTCCTTCGCGAGATACATCGCGATCTGGCGCGGCCGCGCGATGTTCGCCGGACGCTTCTTCGAATACATGTCGGCGACCTTGATGCTGTAAAAATCGGCGACCGTCTTCTGGATGTTCTCGACGGAGATCTGCCGGTTCTGCACGGTCAGCAGATCCTTCAGCGCCTCCTTCGTCAGTTCGATCGAAATCTCGCGGCCGTGGAACTTCGAGTACGCGAGGATCTTGCGCAGCGCGCCTTCGAGTTCGCGCACGTTCGAGCGCAGATGCTTCGCGACGAAAAACGCGACGTCCTCGTTCAGGCTCACGCCTTCGGACTGCGCCTTGCGCATCAGGATCGCGACGCGCATCTCCAGCTCCGGCGGCTCGATCGCGACGGTCAGGCCGGAGTCGAAACGCGAGATCAGCCGGTCGTCGATGCCGGAGATTTCCTTCGGATACGTGTCGCTGGTGATGATGACCTGCGCCTTGTTCGCGACGAGCGCCTCGAACGCGTAGAAGAACTCCTCCTGCGTGCGCGACTTGCCCGAGAAGAACTGGATGTCGTCGATCAGCAGCAGGTCGAGCGAGTGGTAGTAGCGCTTGAAGTCGTCGAACGCCTTGCGCTGATACGCCTTCACGACGTCGGACACGTATTGTTCCGCGTGGATGTAGCGGATTCGCGCGCCGGGCTTGTCCATCAGCAGCTGGTTGCCGATCGCGTGGATCAGGTGGGTCTTGCCGAGGCCGACGCCGCCGTACAAGAACAGCGGGTTGTACGAGATGCCGGGGTTGTCGGCCACCTGGATCGCCGCCGCGCGCGCAAGCTGGTTCGCCTTGCCGGTGACGAAGTTGTCGAACGTGAGCACCGGGTTCAGCTTCGAGCGCTCGTACATCGGATCAGAATCGCCGCCGTTCGCGGCGGCGCCCTGGCCCGGGCGCCACGTGCGGCGGCCGGCGGCGGCCTCGTTCGCGTCGAGGCCCGGCAGGTCGAGGTCGGCGGCGTCTTCGCCGAGGTGCTGCGCGATCTGCGCCGCGTGCGCGGCCGCCGACGGCGCGGCGTGGGCAATATGCGCGGACTGCGCCGCCTGCACGGCGCCGACGGCCGCATCGACCGCGGCGGCGTGCGCGGACTGGCCGCCGAGCGGCATGCGCGGCGCGACGGCAGCTGGCGCGCGCGCGCCGGCCTTCGGATCGAGAACGAACTGGACGTCGATCGGCGCCTGCCAGAAATCGCGTGCCAGATCGGCAATGCGGCCCGAGAACTGGCTCTTCACCCAGTCGAGCTTGAAACGGTTCGGAGCGGCTATCTGCAGCGTGTTCGCAGCGGCATCGAAGGCGACCGGGGCCAACGGTTTAATCCACGTCACGTACTGCTGGGGCGTCAACTCGCGCTCCAGCAGTGCGGAACAGTGTTGCCAGAAATCGTTCATCGAGTAGCTGTGTTCATTTTGTCTGCACGCGAATGCCGCGGCGCGGCCCCTGTCGCGCTGCGACGAGGCCCGAGGCCGGCGACGGCAAATGCCCCGGAGGCCCGGTGCGCAAGGATTTGCGGCGGAGCGGGCGGGCCGGAGCGGCGTACAGGATTCTTGGGATGACCGAGATTCTACCGCCAAATCGAAGCCGCCAGTAAGTTATCCACAGGGACCGATCAGCGCACGAACTCGCCTGTGGACAGAATCGCCCAGCGCCCGGCGGCCCTCTAAGCTATTGACGGCCAACGAAAAACCGGCTTAAATAGCGGGTTCCGCGAAAACCAATCCTGTACCACCGGCCACTGCAACGTTGCTCGATGCCCGCCGCGGTCCATATTCTCAACAAGTGAGAGCAAAATGAAACGTACTTACCAACCTTCCGTTACGCGCCGCAAGCGCACCCATGGTTTCCGCGTGCGCATGAAGACCGCCGGTGGCCGCAAAGTGATCAACGCACGCCGTGCGAAGGGTCGCAAGCGTCTCGCGATCTAACAACGGTTGCGGGCGGATTGCGCGTCTTGACCGACGCCGTGGCGGCCGGATCGCCGGCTGCATCGCCTGACGTCATGTCGCCGCAAACGCAGGCCGCTTTCCCGAAGGCCGCAAGGCTGCTGAAAACGGATGAATTCTCATCCGTTTTTCGTTTGCGCCCCTGGCGCCGCTCCGCGCATTTCGTGATGTACGGGCGGGAAACCGGCGGCGAAGCGCGGCTCGGTCTGGTGATCGGCAAGAAGTACGCGCCGCGCGCCGTCACACGCAACCTGGTGCGCCGGATCGCGCGCGAGGCGTTTCGCGTGCGCCGCGCGCAGTTCGACGGCTTCGACCTGCTGCTGCGGCTGCATACGCGCTTCGACCGCAAGACGCTGCCGTCCGGCTCATCCCTGCCGCTGAAGACGCTGTGCCGCGACGAGATCGCGATGCTGCTCGACAAGGCCGAACGCGAAGTCGCGAAACGCGGCCCGCGCGCGAAAGCGGAGCCGTCGGGCAGCACGGACACGACGGGTACGGCCGGCGCGGCGGACACGACGACGGAACCCGGCTCGCCGGCCGGATCATGAGTCTGCTCACGCCGTTCCATCCGGCGCAATCCGGCGCCCGGTTCCATCAGCGGCGCTGCAAGGCCGCATTGCCATGCAAACGGTACTGATCGCACTACTGCGTTTCTACAAGCTTGCCGTGAGTCCCCTGCTCGGCAACCGGTGCCGTTTTTATCCTTCCTGTTCGGATTACGCGCGCGAGGCAATCCAGTATCATGGCGCCGCGCGCGGAACTTACCTCGCCGCACGGCGCCTGTGCCGCTGCCACCCGTTTTCCGCGGGCGGCATCGATCTCGTCCCGCCCGCAACTCCGAAAGGCGCTGAAGCGCCACCCCATCGACACTGAGACAACGCATGGATATCAAACGCACCGTCCTATGGGTCATCTTTTTCATGTCGGCGGTCATGCTGTTCGACAACTGGCAGCGCGACCACGGACGCCCGTCGATGTTCTTCCCGAGCGCGACGCAGCAGACGCAGAACGCAGCGGGCACGTCGCCTGACGCGAACGCGCCGGCCGGTGCCGGCTCGCAGCTGCCGGCCCCGGCCGGCGGCGCCGCGCCCGGCAACGCGGCGCAGCCCGCCGCCGCGCAGGCGCAACTGGTCCATTTCCGCACCGACGTCTACGACGGCGTGATCGACACGCGCGGCGGCACGCTCGAACGGCTGTCGCTGCTGAAGGAAAGCGACGGCAAGCCGGACACGTACGTCACGCTGTTCGATCGCACGAACGATCACACGTATCTGGCGCGCACGGGCCTGCTCGGCGGCGACTTCCCGAACCACAACGACGTGTTCACGCCGGCCGAAGGCCCGCGCGAGCTGACGGGCGACGCGCAGTCGTTCCAGATCAGCCTCGAATCGCCAGTGCGCGGCGGCGTGAAGGTCGTGAAGACCTACACGTTCACGCGCGGCAGCTACGTGATCGGTGTCGACACCAAGGTCGTCAACGTCGGCACCCAGCCGGTGTCGCCGACGGTCTACATGGAACTCGTGCGCGACAGCAACCCGGTCGAGACGCCGCGTTTCTCGCACACGTTCATCGGACCGGCGGTGTACTCGAACGAGCATCACTTCCAGAAGATCAGCTTCAGCGACATCGACAAGAACAAGGCCGACTACACGAACCAGTCGGACAGCGGCTGGATCGCGATGGTGCAGCATTATTTCGCGACCGCGTGGATTCCGCAGACGGGCGTGAAGCGTGACATCTACGTCGAGAAGTTCGATGCGAACCTGTACCGCGTCGGCCTGAAGGAGCCGCTCGGCACGATCGCGCCGGGACAGACGCAGACCGTGTCCGCGCGCCTCTTCGCCGGCCCGCAGGAAGAGCGGATGCTCGAAGGCATCGCGCCGGGCCTCGAACTGGTGAAGGACTACGGCTGGGTGACGATCATCGCGAAGCCGCTGTTCTGGCTGCTCGAAAAGATCCACAGCTACGTCGGCAACTGGGGCTGGTCGATCGTGCTGCTGACGCTGCTCATCAAGGCGGTGTTCTTCCCGCTGTCCGCGGCCAGCTACAAGTCGATGGCGCGGATGAAGGAGATCACGCCGCGCATGCAGGCGCTGCGCGAGCGCTTCAAGGGCGACCCGCAGAAGATGAACGCGGCGCTGATGGAGCTGTACAAGACCGAGAAGGTGAATCCGTTCGGCGGCTGTCTGCCGGTCGTGATCCAGATTCCGGTGTTCATCTCGCTGTACTGGGTGCTGCTGTCGTCGGTCGAGATGCGCGGCGCGCCGTGGATCCTGTGGATTCACGACCTGTCGCAGCAGGATCCGCTGTTCATCCTGCCGGTGCTGATGGCCGTGTCGATGTTCGTGCAGACCCGCCTGAACCCGACGCCGCCGGACCCGGTCCAGGCAAAGATGATGATGTTCATGCCGATCGCGTTCTCGGTGATGTTCTTCTTCTTCCCGGCCGGCCTCGTGCTGTACTACGTGGTGAACAACGTGCTGTCGATCGCGCAGCAGTACTACATCACGCGGATGATGGGCCAGAAGAAAAAGAAGGACTGACGCTCCGCTTCATCAAGCGCGAATGCAAAGCCGCCCGGTGCGAACCGGGCGGTTTTTTTCATTCATGGACGCTTTGTGCGGGAAGCACGGGGCAGGGCGGTTCAACGCTTGTTCGAGTCGCCGTAGAACTGCTCGATCAATTCCTGCACGAGGTAACGGTGATGCGGCGTCAGCGCCTCGATCTTCGACGCAAGTTCGAGCGTCTCCTGCGACGGCGGATAACGGTCGTCGCGCGGGACCGGCTTCGGCACGCTCACCGACGTGCCAGCCGGCGACGGTCCGTAATGCAGCCAGTGCTTGTCGACGTTGAACCATTCGGCGAGGGTGGCCAGCTTGTCGTCCGTCGGAATGGTGCGGCCGCTCAGCCACTTGTGCGCGGTCTGAGGCGAAACCGGATGGCCGTCGCGGTGACGCAGGTTGAAGTGCATCGCGAGATCCGTGCCGCCCCGCAGCTTTTCCGGGGCGCGCTTCATCGCGAACTTCAGGCGTTCGGCAAAGGCGATTTTTTCTTCGACGGTTGGCATGGGCCAGATTGTGCAATCCGGCTTCTACGTCGACGACAACCTGTCAGGCAATATTTAGCTTATCCAGGAATTAATTAGCCTTGTGTTGCGCGCCCCGAAACGCCTGACTATACCGTTTGACGCGGTGAAATTCCTTGTATTGAAAAGCGTTTTGCTGCGCCAGTGTGCCGCAGCCCGGCCCTACGATGACGGGAACTTTCTTATCCAACTCAGGATAAGTCTCCGCCTGTTTCGTCCCAATCCGACAGGCAGGCCCGCGCCGGTTGACGGCGTTACAATGCCGGGCACTCGCCGATGCCAGCCGGGCATGCCGCCCACCGCATCCGCAAACGCCATTTCGCTCCCCGTCTGCCCGATTCCACCATGCTCGCCAACGACTCCGATCCGATCGTCGCCATCGCCACCGCCCCCGGACGCGGCGGGATCGGCGTCGTCCGGGTGTCGGCCGGCCGCGCCGGCGCGGCCGGCGCCGAGACGCTGATGCGCGCGCTGACCGGCCAGCAGCTCGCGCCGCGTCATGCGAGCTACGTGCCGTTCGTCGACGGCGAAGGCAACGTGCTCGATCGCGGCATCGCGCTGTACTTTCCCGCGCCGCATTCGTACACCGGCGAGCACGTCGTCGAACTGCAGGGCCACGGCGGCCCGATCGTGCTGCAACTGGTGCTGCAACGCTGCGTCGATGCGGGCCGCGCGTTCGGGCTGCGGCTCGCGGAGCCGGGCGAATTCACGCGGCGCGCGTTCCTGAACGACAAACTCGACCTCGCGCAGGCAGAGGCCGTCGCGGACCTGATCGAGGCGAGCACCGAGGCCGCCGCGCGTTCGGCGGGCCGCTCGCTCGACGGCGCGTTCTCGCGCGACATCCACGCGATCGTCGACGACGTCGTCACGCTGCGGATGCTCGTCGAAGCGACGCTCGATTTCCCGGAAGAGGAGATCGACTTCCTCGAAGCCGCCGACGCGCGCGGCAAGCTGGCGGCGATCCGCGCGCGGCTCGCGCACGTGCTGGCCGACGCGCGCCAGGGCGCGCTGCTGCGCGAGGGGCTGTCGGTCGTGCTGGCCGGGCAGCCGAACGTCGGCAAGTCGTCGCTGCTGAACGCGCTGGCCGGCGCCGAACTCGCGATCGTGACGCCGGTGGCCGGCACGACGCGGGACAAGATTTCGCAGACGATCCAGATCGAAGGGATTCCGCTGCACGTGATCGACACCGCCGGCCTGCGCGACACCGACGACGAGGTCGAGAAGATCGGCATCGAGCGCACGTGGAGCGAGATCGGCCGGGCGGACGTGGTGCTGCATCTGCTCGATGCGCGCGCCGGCGTGACCGAAGAGGACCGCGCGATCGCCGCGCGTTTTCCGGCGAACGTGCCGGTGGTCCGCGTGTACAACAAGACCGATCTGGCCGGTGTGCCGGCTTCGGTTTGCGCGGGTGCGGAAGCGGACGGCGTGGCGGACTGCGAAGTCCGGCTGTCCGCGAAAAGCGGCGACGGCATCGCGCTGCTGCGCGCGGAACTGCTGCGGATCGCCGGCTGGCAGGCGGACGCGCAGAGCGTCTACCTCGCGCGCGAACGCCATCTGATCGCGCTGCGCGCGGCGCGCGACCATCTCGACCAGGCGGCCGCGCACGCAGACCAGAACGCGCAGGCGCTCGATCTGTTCGCGGAGGAGTTGCGGCTCGCGCAGGAAGAGCTGAATTCGATCACCGGGGAATTCACGTCGGATGATCTGCTGGGGGTGATTTTCAGCCGGTTTTGTATTGGGAAGTGACGCGGCGTCCGTCGCGATTCCTCCCGTTTCCCCCGCGTCAGCGCCGCTCGCACGACATCTCCGACACACTCCGTATCGCGAACGACAGCATGTACGGATTATCCGGATCGATCTGGACCGCGAACCGCGAGCGGGATCTCGACGCCGCGTCGCGGATCCGCGCCGGCAGGCTGTCGGTGCGCAGCGGACAGGCCGGCTTTTCGCCGCTCGTTCGATTAAACTGGACCGCCTTCCTCTCCCGCCGGGCCTTCGCATGATCGACTCGTCCGCTGTCGCCGCCGTCTTTTCCGTCTATGTCGCCGGCGTCGTGATCCCCGGGCCGAATTTCGTCGCCGTCGCGCACAAGGCGGCGTCCGGCAACCGGTCCGAATCGCTCGCGCTCGTCGCCGGCATCGTGACGGTCAGCCTGTTCTGGGCGAGCTGCGCGATCCTCGGCATCGGAATCGTCTTCGCGGTGTTCCCGTGGCTCGCCACGGTCGTGAAGATCGCCGGCGCCGGTTATCTCGTCTGGTTCGGGCTGCGGCTCATCCTGTCGTCGCGCACCGTCGCCGGCGCGGGCGCGCCGGCCGACCGGCAAGGCGGCCTGAGTCCCGCCTATCTGCAAGGCGTCGCGACGAACATCTCGAACCCGAAGTCGATCGCATTCTTCGCCGCGGTGTTTTCGTCGGCGACGCCCGCGCACGTGTCGGCGGGGACCTTCTCCGCGATGTTCGCGACGGTCGGCGTCGTCGCGGCCGGCTGGTACGGGTTCGTCGCGCTCGCGCTATCCCATCCGGCGATTTCGTCCGCGTATCGGCGCGCGAAGAAGTGGGTCGATCGGGTATGCGGCTCGTTGATCATCGCGCTCGGCGTGAGGCAGATGATTCGTTGAGCGGGGCGGGGCGGGCGCTTGCCCGGCTCGCAGCGGGTGAAAGTCCGCGCGGTCCGGCGACCAGCGGTTAAACGCAGCGCAAAAACGCGTGCAACGCGGCAGCTACGCGTTTTCCGGGAGCACGTCGGCTAGCCGGCAATCGGCGGCGCGCGCCACGTCCGCATCCCGATACTCATGTCCGAAAGCGGCCAAAAGCCCGGGTCCGGATGGGCTACAGTCGCGCCATGAACATCGACCCGGACACCTGCTACGCCGCGATACTCGCAAAAGACCGCCGCTTCGACGGCTGGTTCTTCGTCGGCGTGTCGTCCACCGGGGTCTATTGCCGGCCGGTCTGCCCGGTGCGGCCGCCGAAGCGGCGCAACTGCCACTTCTATGCGACGCACGTTTTTCTCGGCGAGACGATCACGCCGACGATGCTCGCGGGCTGCGCGATCGTGCTGTTCGGCACGGCGCTCGCGAGCGGAAAGATACGGCTGTGGACGGCGCGGCAGGCGTGACGCGGCGGAGTGTGGGCGCGCGTCGAAAGTACGGATAAGTGCTTCGAAAATGCTTCAACGCGGAAAGGTAGCTTGTCTTTTCATTACGCCATTCCCCGCACCGTGGCGCGCCGATGCCTACAGATCGAAAGAAAAAAAGACCGGCACACAGTGCACGAACTTCATGGGATGATGGTCTCCCTTAGCTATTTTTTCGGGAGCGTACGATGGGAATTCTGGACAAGGTGGGCGAGGTCGTCGGAGCGGTGGCCGCGGTCGAGGCGCTTGAAAAAGTCGATTCCGATGCGGGTCTGCTCGCGAAGGCCGCCGCCGCGGTAGCCGGCTTCGAAGGCGCAGGCAAACTGGAAGAGACGCTCGAAAAGAAAGACGACGACACGCAGGCAACCGACGGCGCGGATTCCCAGGCGTAATTGTCTGTGCATATGCAGTGCGGGCGACGCTTCGTCCGCACCGCGCTAGCGGCGCAACGCTGCGCCGCTCAGGCACCGACGTAGTTCCTCTGCTGAAATCGCTTCACCCCTCCGCATCGGCCCCGCGCGAACCTTCTTCGCCCCCTTGGGGGACGCCCGCAAAATCCGCTTCCGCACGCCGGCAAGCCCTGGCCGCCGCCCGATCGCGAGCCGGCTCGGCGGCCCGCCAGCGCAGCTCTTGAAAAACCCCGCCTGGTCCCCGCAACTGCTGGCCTTCTTTTTCGGAGGTTTCTGATCGTGGGTAGCCGTCCTTCTTTCATCGACGACCTCGCGCGCGGTCCGTCCGGCGACCACTCCGGCCCCGCTCCGCTCGCAGGCGGCAACGACGACATCCTGCTCGACGCGTACTCGCGCACCGTGATCGGCGCGCTCGAACGCGTTCAGCAGGCAGTCGCATTCGTCTCCGTAGATCGTGGTTCGCCCACTGACGCCGCAACGCGCGGCGCACGCGGCGGCACCGGCTCGGGTTTCCTGTTCACCCCCGACGGTTATCTGCTGACGAACAGTCACGTCGTGCACGGCGCGAGCGCGCTGCGCGTGACGCTCGGCGACGGCTCGACCTACGACGCGAGCATTGTCGGCGACGATCCGAGCACCGACCTCGCGGTCGTGCGGATCGGCTCCGCCGAGCCGCTGCCGCACGCGGAACTCGGCGAATCGGCGAAGCTGCGCGTCGGGCAGATCGCGATCGCGGTCGGCAATCCGCTCGGGCTCGCGCAGACGGTGACGACCGGCGTCGTGTCCGCGCTCGGCCGCTCGCTGCGTTCGACGTCGGGCCGGATGATCTACGACGTGATCCAGACCGACGCGGCGCTGAACCCCGGCAACTCCGGCGGCCCGCTCGTCAATTCGGCCGGACAGGTCATCGGCGTCAACACGGCGATCATTCCTGGCGCGCAGGCAATCTGCTTCGCGACCGCGATCGACACCGCGAAGTGGGTGATCATGCAGTTGTTCGCGCATGGCCGCGTGCGGCGTGCGCATATCGGCGTCGCGGGTACGACGGTGCCGGTCGCGCGCAAGACGCAGCGCTATTTCGAGCTTTCGACGACGAGCGGCGTGCGCGTGATGGAAGTGGTCAAGGGCAGCCCGGCCGCGCAGGGCGGCCTGCGCGTCGACGACACGATCGTCGCGATCGACGCAATTGCGGTGGACGGCGTCGATACGTTGCAGCGCGTGCTCGACGGATCGCGAATCGACCGCGTCGTCGAGGTGACGGTGCTGCGTTTGACGCAGAAGCTCGTGCTGCGGGTCACGCCGGTCGAACTGGCAGGCTAGGCGGGGGGGGTTATCGCACCGGTTGCGTCCGGAACCGCAAGGCATCCGGGCGCGCCCCAAAAAAGAAGCCGGACACGCGTGTGCGTGCCCGGCTTCGATCTTTTCAGGCCGCCGGATTCAAAGCCGGCGGATCTCACCAGCCCGCAGGCTGGCCGTATCTGTAGCCGTACTGCGGCACCGGCGCCGGCGCGCACGGCACATAGCCGTTCTGATACGGGTTGTAGCAATATCCGCCCTGTTGCTGTGCATAGACCGGAGCCGGCGCGGCATAAACGGGCGGCGCCTGGTACGCAACCGCCGGCGCGCTGTTCAACGCGCCCGCGACCACCGCGCCGATCAGCGCACCGCCGACCAGCGCGCCGACCACGTCACCGCCGCGACCGTGGGCGTCCGCCTGGCTCGCCACACCGAGACATCCCACCATCACCATTACGGCCGCCATCTTTCGCATGTTGTTCTCCACCAGGACTCAATGTCCGAAACGCATGCGACAGATTGTGGGCCGGATTCGCGGAAATAGATGCTGCAAGAGGTAACGATGAATTACGCGCGACCTGACAGCGCGCGGCGCGCCATTGCGCGTCGGCGTCGGTCTGGAACGAATGGTCGGGTCAGTTGGCGGCGCCAGGCGCAGCGCCGCCATGGCGACGCGCATCGCGTCAGTGATGCATCAAGCTGCGCAGCGGATGACGCCAGTCGATGTGATGTTCGCCCGCTTGTGCACGCTGCCGGTGTTCCTCGATGATCTCGTCGGAAAACAGGAAAACCACCAGAACGAGGGGGATCACCAGAAACGCGCCCAGTATTACGTGTTCGATCACGATAAACTCCTGGCTGTCAAGCGGTTGTCCATCCATTGTAGTCGCCACGCGACAGATTGCACCGTGCGCGAATACTCACTAACGTCGGCTGGCCCACATTCGCCGGCGCCGTTGACCAAGCATCAACCGTACCCGTGCGGCGCACGCGCGATCCGACGCTCCCGCGTCCACAATCGGACGCTGCCCTATGATGGAGACGGACCGGACCCGGCGCCGGCCGCGCGAACGAAGAAAAGGGGATTTGCGATGACCGTCGAACAGGACAGCCGGCTGACGTTACGCCCGCTCGAACGCCACGATCTGAAGTTCGTCCACGAACTGAACAACGACGCGAAGATCATGCGCTACTGGTTCGAGGAGCCGTATGAGACGTTCACCGAACTGTCGCAGCTTTACGATCGCCACGTGCACGACCAGCGCGAGCGCCGCTTCGTCGCGATCGACAACACCGGTGAAGTGGTGGGGCTCGTCGAACTGATCGAACTCGATTACATCCACCGTCGCGGCGAATTCCAGATCATCATCGCGCCGGGCGCGCAGGGACACGGCTACGCGACCAGCGCGACGCGGCTCGCGATCGACTACGCGTTCTCGGTGCTGAATCTGCGCAAGCTGTATCTGATCGTCGACCGCTCGAATACCGCCGCGATCCATGTCTATGAGAAGTGCGGTTTTCAGCACGAAGCCGAACTGATCGAGGAGTTTTTCAGCAACGGCGACTATCACAACGCGTTGCGCATGTGCCTGTTCCAGCGCGACTTCTTCGCGCGCCGCCAGCCGGACGGACCGGCGGCCTGAACGCCGCCGGCTCCGCGCGGACCGCTTACGCGGCCGACTTCTTCCACGCCGCCGCAAACAGGCCGGCGCCGATCAGCAGCGAGCCGCCCGTGCGGTTCACGATCCGCTGGACGCGCGCGTTGCGGACCGCCTTGCGCGCCGCCGCGGCGAGCATCGCATACGCGAACGCGTTCAGCGCCGCGAACACGATGAACGTCGTTTCGAACACGACGATCTGCGGCAGCGCGCGCGCATGCGGATCGATGAACTGCGGCACGAACGCGACGAAGAAGATGATGCTCTTCGGGTTCAGCGCGGTCACCGCGTATGCGTGCGCGACGATACGGCTGGTGCGCGTCTCGGACGTGTCCGGCGTTTCGGCCGCCTGGACCGGCGCGCGCCACAGCTTGATGCCGAGATAGATCAGATACGCGGCGCCGACCCACTTCAGCGCGGCGAACAGCGTCGCGGACGCCGCGAGAATCACGCCGAGGCCGAGCATCGACGCGGTCATCGCGGTGAAATCGCCGAGCGCGACGCCGGCCGTCGTCGCGAGCGCGTAGCGGCGGCCGTGGCCAAGCGCATACGACACGACGAGCAGCACGGTCGGGCCGGGAATGGCAACGAGGATGGCCGACGCGATCGCGAACGGCAGCCAGTGGGCAAGGGTCATCGGGGGCTCCGGAAAGGTTCGAATCTGCCGATTTATCCATGAAGTCGATGCCCGTGCAAGCAGCGGGTGGCGATTCCGCGTGCCGCCGCCACACGCACCGGCCTGCCGGGTTCGAATCGGGCTGGCATCTTTTTTATTCGCCAGCCGCATCTTTAATGAACGCCCTTTAATCCGCCGCGCAAATTACTTTATGTGCGGCGCAATATTAATTTTGCGATGTAGCGGCCTGCTTAAAATGGCCCGCTTTTTATGAGGCGATTTTTCGCCGCGGCTTGCCGGATAAGGCTGAGAGGATAGAAATACCGCTCAGAACGGAGACAGATCGTGGCATTCGGCCGGCCGCCAGCGCTCGCAGCACCCCGCGACAATTCGCCGCTACCGCAATCGCACACAAGTCCTGCTTGCGGTAACAGCCAGTTTTTCTACATTGAAACTTGCGGGTAAGCGATGGAAGTTAAATACATAGCTAAACCTCACTATTTACCCGCAGGAGACAGACATGAAAATGCTATCCGGCATTGTCGTCGCACTGGCGGGTGTCGTTTGCGCCGCCGCTTATGCGCAGGACGCCGCGGTCAAACCGCAGCAAACCGTGCAACTGAAACCCGGCTCGTATGGCTGCCTGTCGAAAGACAAGCTCGACGCGGTCAGCCTGCACGAAAAAGCCGGCGAAGCGCAGCAGATGCAGGAATACTTCACCGGCTTCCAGTGCCTGTCCACGCCGGCGAACCAGTCGTTCCGGGTCGTGCGGGTCGAAGGCCACGACATCGAGTTCGTGAACGCAGCAAACGCCGACCAGCAAGGCCTCTGGACGTCGGACCGCTTCATCAAGCAGTAGGTCCGCCGGCGGCGCTTCGTCCGGCGACGGCGCGAAGCGCGCGGGCATGCGACGTAAAAACCGTCCGCGCGAGCGTGCAGGGACGGGTTTGCGCGTCGCGCTTCAGCTTCACGCGTGCGCGACCCACGCGAGCGCCATTCGTTGGCGGTCCAAACCAGCTTCATCCCCCTGTCGCCCTCTCAAACAGCCGTCATCGCGGCAGCCGACCATCGGCGTTGCAGCGGGGCGCGAACGCCCGCGGCCTCCGCACGGCACATGAATTGCGGCGAACTCCGCTATCATTTGCAGCTTTGCTGCGCGCGGACCCGGGATGGCTCTCAAATCGACGATATACAAGGCTGAACTGCAGATCGCGGACATGGACCGGCACTACTATGCGGACCATGCGCTGACGATCGCACGCCATCCGTCCGAAACCGACGAGCGGATGATGGTCCGCATCGCCGCGTTCGCGCTGTTCGCCGGCGAGCGCCTCGAATTCTGCAAGGGGCTGTCCGACACCGACGAGCCCGACCTGTGGGCGAAAGACCTGACCGGCGCGATCGAAACGTGGATCGAAGTCGGCCAGCCCGACGAGCGGCGCATCGCGAAAGCGAGCGGCCGCTCGAACGAAGTGATCGTGATCGCATACGGCGGCCGCGCGTCGGACATCTGGTGGCAGGGGGTGCGGAGCAAGGTCGAGCGGCTGCGCAACGTGACCGTCTGGTCGCTCGGCGAGAACGTCGCCGCCGCGCTCGGCGCGCTCGCGGAGCGCACGATGCGGCTGCAATGCACGATCCAGGACGGCGCCGCGTGGATCGGCAATGCAAGCACGGAGCCGGTCGCGGTCGAGTGGAGCGTGTTCAAGGCACCCGAAAAGGTCTGAGCGTCACGCGTCCGGCGGCCCCTTCAGCTCGATCATGTTGCCTTCCGGATCGAACAGATACAGCGACGGGCCGTAACCTTCGGCGCCGTACCGCCGTGCTTCTTCGCCCAGCGTCGAGCAACGATCCGCGAGATGCGCGCGCAGCGCGGCGGCGTCGAACGGCTCGACGCGCAGACACAGATGGTCCATGTTCCGCCCGGCGCCCGCCGGGCCGCTGTCGGCCCTGTCGATCGGCGCACCCACCGCAATCAGGTCGATCAGCGAACGCCCCGCGCGCAACTGCACGAGGCCGAGTTCGCGCTGCTCGCGCTCGACGCGGCAGCCCAGCACATCGCAATAGAAGCGCACCATCGCCGGCAGGTCGGCGGCGCGGATCACCACGTGGTCGATTTCGCGGATCCGGAACGGCATCATCGAACGCTCCTTCGCGGCTGAATCGCCGGTAATGGTCAGATGCCGAGTGTAGGCCGGCGCACGCTGGCGGAAAATCGGGAAAGACGCACGACCGTGCTGGAAGCGCGCAAAAACGCTGGACGAAAAAAAGCCCGCTTCAGTGAGCGGGCTTAATCCATATCAGGAGGAGACATGGAGGAGACAGGAACCACTATACACAGCGCCCTGCCGCGATGCAACAACTTTTTAAGGGAAAACCCGCAAATCGTGTCGTTTCACCGTGACCAGCCCGGCTGGGCGCGCGCCGGCCGGCCATCGCCGCGAATGACACCGCAAGATCCGGCGCGTACGACAGCGGCCGCGCGGCTACAGTGGAGCCCTTACCAGCCGTATTCGGGAGTCCCGACATGAACGCCGCCCCGTCTCAAACCGACCCAGCCGACCCAGCCGACCAGAGCCGCCCGTCCGGCTGGTCCGGCGACGCCGCCCGCTGGCGCGCGGTGGCGTCGCGCGACTCACGCGCCGACGGCGCGTTCTTCTACGGCGTGCGCACGACCCGCATCTTCTGCCGGCCGTCGTGCGCATCGAGGATGCCCTTGCGGGAGAACGTCGAGTACTTCGACACCGCCGACGACGCGCGCGCGGCCGGCTACCGCGAATGCAAACGCTGCCGCCCCGGCGGCCTGCCGCGGGAACTGGACGTCGTGCAGCGCGCGTGCGCGGCGCTCGACGCCGATCCGCAGCAGCGCCTGACGCTCGCGCAGCTCGGCGACGCGGTCCACATGAGCCCGTTCCATTTGCAGCGCCTCTTCAAGCGCGTGCTGGGCGTGTCGCCGCGCCAGTACCAGGCCGCGAAACGGGGCGCCGCGCTGCGCGGCGCGCTGGAGCAGGGCGCGGCCGTCACCCGCGCAAGCGTCGATGCGGGGTTCGGCTCGTCGTCGCGGCTCTATCACAGCGCGCCGGGCGAACTCGGGATGGCGCCGTCCGCGTATCGCCGCAAGGGCGCGGGGCGCGCGATCCGCTACGCGTATGCGCCGACGCCGCTCGGCGTCGCGCTCGTCGCCGCGACCGACAAGGGCATCTGCCGGATCGCGTTCGGCGACGACACGGCGACGCTGATCGCGAGCCTGCGCGCCGATTTCGTGAACGCCGCGCGAATCGACGAGGACATGCCGACGATCGCGCCATTCCTCGCGCAGATCGATGCGTATCTGCGCGGCGGCCGCGAACGTTTCGACCTGCCGCTCGACGTCGCGGCCACCGCGTTCCAGCAGCGCGTGTGGGACGCGTTGCAGCGGATTCCATACGGCGAAACACGCAGCTACACGCAGATCGCCGAGACGCTCGGCGTGCCGCGCGCGGTGCGGGCGGTCGCGAGCGCATGCGCGTCGAATCCGGTCGCGCTCGCGATTCCGTGTCACCGCGTCGTGCAGAAGGGCGGGTCGCTTGCCGGCTATCGCTGGGGCCTCGCGCGCAAGGCCGCGCTGCTCGACACGGAAGCGCACGGATTCGCCGGCGCGCAGTCGGACAACACGGACGACGGCGCAGACGCGAAGGACACCCTGAATCCGGCACGCGACGACGACCGCCGGACACGTCCGAGCCGCACCCGCGCGAAAACCGCCGACCGTCATGGCGACAAGCAGAGCGATAGGGAAACGGACACAGCACGATCCCAGGAGCCCGCCGTTTGAGCACCGTTCAGCCTGACCGCGACACGACCGCCGTCGCGACACTCGAACTCCCGTTTCGCGCGCCCTACGACTGGCCGCGCGTGCTGCGTTTCTTCGCCGGCCGCGCGACGCCCGGCGTCGAAACCGTCGAGGACGGCAGCTATCGCCGCGCAATCGAATGGAACGGTGCAAGCGGCACGCTCTGCGTGAGCCGGCCTCCGCGCCGCCGCTGCCTCGTCGCGACGATCGAAGGGCCGGTCAGCGCGCACGCGCAGCAACTCGCCGCGCCGGTCGCGCGCATGTTCGACCTGAACGCCAACCCCGCCGCGATCGACGCGCATCTCGCGGACGATGCGTGGCTCGCGCCGCTCGTCGCCGCGGCGCCGGGGCTGCGCGTCCCCGGCGCGTGGTCCGCGTTCGAACTGGTCGTGCGCGCGATCGTCGGCCAGCAGGTCAGCGTGAAGGCCGCGACGACGATCATCGGCCGGCTCGTGCAGCGCGTCGGCGAACGCATCGATGGTCATCCCCATGCGTCCACCGCATGGCGCTTTCCGACACCGGCCGCGCTCGCGTCGGCGGACCTCGCGGCGATCGGCATGCCCGGCAAGCGCGTCGCCGCATTGCAGGGTTTCGCGGCGGCCGTCGCGAGCGGCGCGGTCGCGATCGAACTGACCGACGACGCAAACGCAACGGCATCGTCACGCGCAAACGATTTCGACGCAATGCGCGCGGCGTTGCTCGCGTTGCCCGGCATCGGACCATGGACCGTCGAATATGTCGCGATGCGCGCATGGCGCGACGCGAACGCATGGCCCGCGACCGATCTCGTGTTGATGCAGGCGATCGCCGCGCGCGATCCCGCGCTCGTGCGCGCCACGCAGCAGCGCACGCGCACCGACGCGTGGCGTCCGTGGCGCGCGTATGCGGCGATGCATCTGTGGAACGAAATCGCGGATCGCGCGGGCGCCGCGCGAGGCGGATGACAACGCACGTCGCGAAGCACTTCATCCACGCGCGCGGCACCGTGCCGCATCGCGCAAAGCCTTATCCATCAAGGCCCGGAAGCAGGCCGGAAAGCGCGCAAAAGCACAGCGCAGGCAGCCCCAAGCAGGTCTCGTGGCGAGATGTTAAAGTGCCCGCTACCGAAAAAATCCCGCCGGCCGGCGCGCGTTGCACCAGACGGCCGGTTTCGCCCGACCTGCTTCAATGCCACATACGACTTCCAGCAGCACGAACGACGTTCTTCAGCAGCGCCTTTCCGTGCTGAGCGCCGGGCCGCAGCGCGATGCGCTGACGCGCGGTCTGCGCGGCATCGAAAAAGAAAGCCTGCGCGTGACGCGCGACGGTCGTCTCGCGACGACGTCGCATCCGGTCGCGCTCGGCTCCGCGCTCACGCATCCGTCGCTGACGACGGACTATTCGGAAGCGCTGCTCGAAATCATTACGTCCGCAGAGCCCGACGCGTCGATCACGCTCGACCGTCTCGACGAACTGCATCGCTACGTGTACGCGGTGCTCGACAGGCAGAACGAGTTTCTGTGGAACCAGTCGATGCCGGGCCTGCTGCCCGACACCGACGAAGGCATTCCGATCGCGCATTACGGCACGTCGAACATCGGGCGTCTGAAGTACGTGTACCGCGTCGGCCTCGCGCTGCGCTACGGCCGCACGATGCAGTGCATCGCGGGCATCCACTACAACTACTCGCTCGACGACGAAGTGTGGCGCGTGCTGCACGCGGACCAGCAATCGACCGCGACGCAGACCGACTACCGGTCCGAGCGCTACCTCGCGCTGATCCGCAATTTCCGCCGCACGAACTGGCTGCTGATGTACCTGTTCGGCGCGTCGCCGGCGCTCGACGCGCGCTTCCTGCGCGGCCGGCCGAACACGCTCGATACGTTCGACGCCGACACGCTGTATCTGCCGTATGCAACGAGCCTGCGGATGAGCGATCTCGGCTACTCGAACACGACCGGCCAGTCCGCGCTGCATGCGGACTACGACACGCTGCCCGGCTATCTCGATGCGCTCGCGCAGGCAGTGAGCCAGCCGTATCCGCCGTACGAGGCGATCGGCACGCATCGCGACGGCGAGTGGGTGCAGATCAACACGAACGTGCTGCAGATCGAAAACGAGTTCTACTCGACAATCCGTCCGAAGCGCGTCACGTATCCGGGCGAACGTCCGCTGCATGCGCTCGGGGCGCGCGGCGTGCAGTACGTCGAAGTGCGCTGCATGGACATCGATCCGTTCGAGCCGATCGGCCTCTCGCTCGAAACCGCGCGTTTTCTCGACGCGTACCTGCTCGCCTGCGCGCTCGACGACAGCCCGTCGCTGCCCGCGCCGGCCTATGCGGAAGCAAACGAGAACTTCTCGGTCGTCACGAAAGAAGGCCGTCGTCCCGGACTCGAACTGAAGCGCGACGGCCGCAGCGTGCCGATGCACGAATGGGCCGACGAACTGTTCGGCAAGATCGATCGCACCGCCGCCGCGCTCGACACGCTGCGCGGCGACGACGTGCATACGCGCGCGGTCGCCGCGCAACGCGCGAAGCTCGCGGACGCATCGTTGACGCCGTCCGCGCGCGTGCTGCAAACGATGCGCGACAACGGGCAGAGCTTCCTCCAGTTCGGCCTCGCGCAAAGCGAGCGGCATGCAGCGGACTTCCTGTCGCGTCCGCTCGACGCCGAAACGACGCAGCACTTCGAGGCGCTCGCGCGCCAGTCGCTCGACGAACAGGCGAAACTCGAACGCGACGAAGTCGGCTCGTTCGACGCGTTCGTCGCCGCGTACCGCGCATATACGCTGAACCGCTTCAGCGTCTGAACGCGGCCGCAGACCCGCGCAGCGCGGCGGCGGGCGTCGAAATTGCCCGCAACGGAGTCGTCCGCGCGCGGTCCAACTGCGATCGAACCATCAAAAAAGACAGGGCGCGTCTACGCGCCCGATCCTCTGGAGATCACCTCGCGATGAAACGAACCCTGCTGACTCTTCTGTGCGTGCTCGCGGCCGGTTGCGCGACGCGCGGCCAGGTCAATCCGGACGTGATGCAGATCGCGACCGCGCCGCTCACGTGCTCGAACGCGGACCAATGCGCCGCGTGGTGGCAACGCGCGCAGCAATGGGTGCGCAGCCACTCGACGTACGAGCTGCAAACCGCGACCGACACGCTGATCCAGACGTCCGGCCCCGGCGGCGGCAAACGCGCGCTCGCCTATCAGATCACGAAGACGCCGAACAACGACGGCACCGCGACGATCGGTTTCGCCGCCCACTGCGACAGTTCCCTCGGCTGCAAGCCGAACCCGTGGGAAGCGGGCGCGGCGTTCAAGCAGTTCGTTCGGACCGGCGTGGACCACTCGCCGGCCGCCGACACCGGCGACGATGCCGCGCCAGCCACGGCGGGAGCCGCGAGCGGCGCGCAGACGGGCAGCGCGCGCTGACGCGTCGCCAGTCCTGAAGCGAAGCCCGCGTTCCACGTCGAACGCGGGCCGCCGCAACCGCTCATGCGCGCCCGCTTCGTCAATGGCCGAGCGACATCCCCGCGCCTTTCTTCGGCTTCGTGATCCACACGAGCGCCGCGAGCACGACGAACGCAATCGCCGAGATTCGGAAGAAATCGTTGGTCGCCATCATGTAACCCTGGGTCGTGACGACCTCGTTCAACTGCGCGGTCAACGCGTGTCCGGCGATGCCGAGACTCGACAACGCGTCGCTGTACGCGGACGTGCTCTGCGACGCCTGCGTGACCGACTCCGCGAGGATCGCATGATGGCGGATCGCGTCGTCCTCCCAGAACGTCGTGCTGATCGCGGTGCCGATCGCGCCGGACAGCGTGCGCAGGAAGTTCGACAGCCCCGATGCGCTCGCGAGCCGTTCGTCCGGCACGCTCGACAGCGTGATCGTCGTCATCGGCACGAAGAAGCACGCGACGCCGATCCCCTGCACGAGACGCGGCAGGATCACGTGATCGAACGGCACGTCCAGCGTGAACGTCGAATTCCAGATCGACACGACCGCGAACACGACGAACGCGAAACTCGCGACCATCCGCAGATCGAGCTTGTGCATGTTGCGGCCGATCAGCGGCGACAGCACCAGCGCGAGGATCCCGACCGGCGCGGTCGCGAGGCCGGCGAGGCCCGGCGTGTAGCCCATCACGGTTTGCAGCCATAACGGGAAGATCACGACCGAACCGAAAAACACCATGAAGCCGAACGAGATAATCAACGCGCCGAGCGCGAAGTTGCGGTCGCGGAACAGCGACAGATCGACGACCGGCTCCTTCTCGGTCGCCTCCCACACGAGCATGAACGCAAGCGACACCGCGGCGATGATCGCGAGCGCGACGATGAAGTTCGAATTGAACCAGTCGCGGTCCTTGCCGAGGTCGAGCATCATCTGCAGGCACGACACGCCGATGACGAGCAGCGCGAGGCCGATCGCGTCGATGCGCTGCTTCGTCGTCTTCGTCTCGCGGCCGCGCAGCAGCAGATACGCGCACACGCCGGAGAAGATGCCGATCGGCACGTTGATGTAGAAGATCCACGGCCACGTGTAGTTGTCGGTGATCCAGCCGCCCATCACCGGGCCGAAGATCGGCGCGACGATCACCGTCATCGCCCATAAGCCGAGCGCGAGGCCGCGTTTCGCGGGCGGATACGAGCGCATCAGGATCGTCTGCGACAGCGGCACCATCGGGCCGGATACGAGCCCCTGGATCAGCCGGAACGCGATCAGCGTCTCGAAGTTCGCCGCGAACCCGCAGGCGGCCGACGCGAGCGTGAACAGCAGCACGGACAGCGTGAAAAGCCGCACCTCGCCGACGCGCCGCGCGAGCCAGCCGGTCAGCGGCACCGCGATCGCTGACGCGACCGAATACGACGAGATCACCCACGTCCCCTCGCTCGTCGCGACGCCGAGGCTGCCGGAGATCGTCGGCACCGCGACGTTCGCGATCGACGTGTCGAGCACTTCCATGAACGTGCCGAGCGCGAGGCCGACGGTCAGCAACGCGAGGGTGCCGCCGGACAACTGGGCGGGTTCGGCGGCGGGGGACGCTGCAACGGTGGCGGCCATGATGGTTATTCCTTGTTCGGATGATCTTGTCGCGGCAGAGAAAGGCGCAAGGTGGAGCGCCGGCCATCCCATGCTTCGACACTTTCTGCCCAGACAGATAAATTCCGGCAATACGGCCCGGCCGGGGTAAGCGCAAGCCGCGTATTTCTGCGGCTGCGCGGGTCCGTCGTTCGGTCAGGGGCTTCCGTTATTCCCAGGCTGCGCCTGCGGGCAGCCGCCGGCGCCGGTGCAGATCGCGTCGGTCGCCGGGTCGTTCGCGATAAAGCGTTGCAGCAGCCGCACCAGCGTCGCGACGTCATCGGCCGAGAAGCCGTGCAACTGCTCGCGCAACACCGCGTCGATCAGCGCCGGCAGTTGCCGCGCGGCGTCCTGGCCTTGCGCCGTCAGCGCGAGTTCGACGACGCGACGGTCCGCGCTGCTGCGCTGCCGGTCCACGAAGCCTTTCTTTTCAAGGCGGTCGAGCATCCGCGTCATCGAGCCGGTGTCGTACGACAGCGCGCGCGACATCTCGAACGGCGTGCGCGCGCGGCCGAACCACAGCAGCAGGATCACGCCGATCTGCGACGACGTGAGCCCGAGCGGCGCCACCGCGCGATCCATCCGCGCGGCCAGCACGTTGCGCGCCGTCGACAGGAAATATCCGAGGCTCGATTCGACCCCGATGGCGCCCGAAACCGGCGAACCTTCGCTCATCCGTCACCCTTTGTTCCGCGATTCATGCCGCGCATCTTATCTGCCTGGGCAGACAAATCCAAGTGGGACGTTTTCGACGCAAGAAAACAACACCCTTCCCACGATGGCGCAAAGTATCTTGAAAAGTAATTGCACAGTCAATATTATGATCGACAACCATTCTCATTCTCCCGCGCCTAATCCGACGCCCTGACGACACCATCACGATGCTGTACCTGAAAAACGCTCTCGGCGGCCTCGGCCGCTCCGTCACCGATACCGCCCGCCACGCGTTCGCCGGCGCGGACGGCGCGGCGCGCTGGCGCAAGCTCGCGCTGTACGCGGTGATGCTCGCGTTGCCGGGCGGCTCGCTGGCGGTGCTGATCTACGCATGGGCCGACCGCCGCCGCGCCCAGCGCGCCGCCGCACGGGCGAGCGCCGAAGCGGCCGCCGCCGCCGGCGCGCAGCCGTGCACCGGCGGCCAGCCCGCGTGCCGCGCCGCCTGCCCGGCACCGCGCGAGCGCAGCCGCCGGCCCGCGCTTCCGGCGCCGCGCCGTCCGCGCGGTAACGACGCGTAACCGGAAACACAGGTCCGGTAACACACCGGACATCGGCCCCGCATTAACCTTTCGGATTCCGCGCGGCGCAACCCGCCTGCGCTACCATTGCCGCATCGCGATATCCGCCTGCCAGCCCGCCGCGCGCCGTTCTGCGCCGGGCTCGCGGGCGGCTCGCATCGACAGGAATCCCTTGCATGCCTTGCCGTTTCGTCCGTCTGCCGAAGTCCCCGACACGTCGCGTCGCCGCGCTCGCCGCAGCCGCACTCGCGCTCCAGCTTGCCGGCTGCGCCGTCGGCCCCGACTATCGGCGTCCGGCCACGTCCGTCCCCGCGTCGTACAAGGAAGCGCCCGAAGGCTGGAAAGTCGCGCAGCCGGCCGACACCGCGGACCGCGGCGACTGGTGGTCGATCTACGGCGACCCGCAGCTGAACGCGCTGATCGATCAGTTGAACCATAGCAACCAGACCGTCGCCGAATTCGCGGCGGCCTACCGCCAGGCGCGCGCACTCGTCGGCGAGGCGCGCGCCGCGTATTTCCCGGTGATCAGCGCGTCGGGCGACGGAAGCCGCTCGCGCACGCCGCTGCGCTCCAGCAACTCGAACTCGAACTTCGGCAACAGCACGATCAGCAACAGCTTCAGCGCGTCGCTCGACGCGTCGTGGGAGCCCGACCTGTGGGGCAAGGTCAGCCGCTCGGTCAGCGCGCAGGAGGCGGGGCAGCAGGGCGCGGCGGCGGATCTCGCGAACGCGCGGCTGTCCGCGCAGGCGACGCTCGCGCAGACCTACTTCACGCTGCGCTCGCTCGACGCGCAGCAGCGTCTGCTCGACGACACGGTCGTCGCATACCAGCAGTCGCTGAAACTCACGCAGAACCGCTATGCACAGGGCGTCGCGGGCCGCGCGGACGTCGTGCAGGCGCAGACGCAGCTTCAGTCCGCGCAGGCGGCTGCGATCGACAACGGTATCGCGCGCGCGCAGAACGAACACGCGATCGCGGTGCTGGTCGGCCAGCCGGCGTCGACGTTCTCGGTGCCGCCGACTCCGCTCGACGCCACGCCGCCGACGGTGCCGCTGCAAATGCCGTCCGCGCTGCTCGAACGGCGGCCGGACATCGCGTCGGCCGAGCGCAAGGCCGCCGCCGCGAACGAGCAGATCGGCATCGCGATCGCCGCGTATTTCCCGTCGCTGACGCTGTCCGCGAGCGGCGGGTTCGAAAGCTCGGTGTTCTCGCGGCTGCTGTCGATGCCGTCGCGCTTCTGGACGCTCGGGCCGTCGCTCGCCGGCACGGTCTTCGACGCGGGGCTGCGCCACGCGCAGACCGACGCCGCGCGCGCCGCGTACGACCAGCAGGTCGCGACCTACCGGCAGACGGTGCTCGCCGCGTTCCAGGACGTCGAGGACAACCTCGCGTCGCAGCGCATCCTCGCGCAGGAAATCGTGGTGCAGCAGCAGGCGGTCGAATCCGCGCAGCACGCGCTCGCGATCGTCACGAACGAATACAAGGCCGGCACGACCGACTTCCTGAACGTGCTGACCGCGCAGACGACCGCGTTCACCGCAGAGCAGCGGCTCGCGAACCTGGCCGGGCAGCGGATGGTGTCGTCGGTCGGACTCGTGAAGGCGCTCGGCGGCGGCTGGGACGCGTCGCAGATGAATCGCGAGACCGGCGACGTCGCCGCGCCGGCGCCGGCTTCCGGCGCGCAACCGGGCAACGGCCCTGCGAACGACGATGCGTCGGCGGGAAGCGCGAAGCAAGGCACGACGGAAACCGCGGCGGGTCAGCCGGCGACGACGGCCGCGACGCGCAGCACGAACGCAGCCGTTCAGTAGGCAGCTGGCCACATCGAGTACGGCCGCCGCCCGGCGGTAGCGCGTCGTACTTCGTACTCAGTACGCGCACGTCAAAGCTCGGCGGAAACGGTAGCGACCCAGCCGGCGACAACGGCTGCCGCACGCAGCACGAATGCGGCCGTTCAGCAAGCAGCCAGTCAGGCCATACATCGCAGACTGCCGCCGCCCAACGGCGGCGGCGTACTTCATACTCGGTGCGCAAACATCGAAGCGTGACGAAAGGCACGACGAAAAGCACGACGGCCCAGTCCGCAACGACGGCTGCGACGCGCGGAACGCCGCCGTCCACAGGCAGAGCCGGTCCCCATCACGCGCAGCGAAGGGCTGCCCCCGCGCCGCGCCCGCTCAGTGCGCGAACGTCAGCGCGACAGTCCCCGGCCCGACCGGACGCCCGAGCAGGTTCAGCAGCCCCGCGAGATTGTCGCGCTGGTCCGGCGACGCGCTCGCGGTCCCCTGGAACGACGACGACCGGCGCGACAGCGTGCCCTGGCCGTTCAGCATCAGCGGCCCCTTCAGCGTCGTCAGGTCGAGCGTCGACGACGCGCCCTGCGCCTGCAACACCACCTGATACGAGCCGAGCGGCTTGACCGGCGACGCGCGCGAACTCATGTCGGTCAGCGTCACGCTGAGCCGGCCGTACGCGTTGTTGCCAAGCACGCGCCACGGGCTCCAGCTGACCCGCACCGCGCCGTCGAGCGCGAGCGTGTTGAACGGCGCGCCGAGGCCGCTCAGCAGCGACGCCGGCACCGCGATCGCGCCGGCCGACACCGTCGCGCCGCGCAGCGTCGCTTCGAGCGCGACCGAATCCGGCATCGCATCGGTCTGCCGCATCTCCATCCGCACGCGCCCCGCGAACAGCGGCCAGAACGCGGTCCGCCATTCGATGCGGCCCGGCAGCAGCGTCGCGCCGCCCGCCTCCTGGCCGGCCGCGAGCATCAGCGACGCGGAACCTCGCCACAGCGATCCGGACGGTTCGATCAGGTTCACGTGCCCCTGCGTCGCTTTCGCGAACTGCGGCGCGATCCACGCGGCCGGCAGCCGCGCGAGCAGCACCGCGCCGCTCGCCAGCACCCCGACGGCGAGCCACGGCAACGCGGCGCGCACGCGCCGCATCCAGTACGTCATCTGTTGGTCTCCTGGGCGGTCGCGGTCAACGCGCGTTCGCCGGTTGCAGCGATGCGGTCAGATCGACCTGGCCGTCGGCCTTCAGCGCGCTCACGTGCGCCTCGACCACCTGCACCTTGAACTGCCGCCGCACGTCGTCGAGCCAGCCGGTCCAGGCGGCGAACGACGCGCTCTTCAACTGCACCTGCACCGCCGTGCCGATCGTCTGCACCTGCGCGCCCGCGAGGCCGTGATCGTTCAGCGACGCGACGAGCGCATCCCGCAGCGCCGCGCCGCCCGGCACGACGCTCGCGGCCGCGCCCGACAGCGAACGCGCCTCGTCGGCCCCGGCGGTCATCTGCGCAAGCTGCCGCTGCAACGCCGGCAGGCTTTCGCGCAACTGTGCACGGCCGTCCGCCGCCGGCTGCCACAGCACCGACCAGCCGATCGCGATCGCGACCAGCGCGCCGCCCCACGTGAGCAGCAGCTTTTCGCGCGCGTTGCGCGCATCCCAGAACTCGGCCCACACTTCGCCCAATGCCGTCGCCTTCACGATGCGCTCCTGATCGTCCACTTGCCCGTGCTGTTGTCCGCGGCGCCCGCGAGGCCGTTGCGCGCGAGCCGCTTCGCCAGATCCGCGTCGACGGTCACGTCCGGCTTGAACGTGACTTCGATGTGCCGGTCCCGATAATCGAGCGTCGCGATCCCGTTTGCCGGCAGCGGCCCGAGCGAGCGGGCGAGGCCGTCCGCGAGCGCGAGGAAATCGTCCGGCGACGGTTCGCCGGCGGCGACGCGCAACTGCTGCAGCTGCCGCGCCATCTGGCCCGGCGGATCGAGCACGACGGTCGTCTTCGGGAACGCGTTCAGCAGCAGCTCGGTCATCTGCGCGTTGATCGCATCGCGCTGGCGCGCCATCATCAGCCACTCGACGTTCGCGCCGATCACCGCGACCACCAGCGACGCCGCCACCAGCAGCATCGGCACGCGCAACTGCCGCAGCGTCGCGCGGTCGAGCTTCCACGGCTGCACGACGAACTCGAACTGGCACAGGTCGAAGCGGCTCGCGAGCGCGTTGCGCGCGAGCGTTTCGAACGTCAGCGGCTGCGCGCCGGGCAGCGCGGCCGACGCGTTCGGCGCGCTGCGGCCGGACGGCTCGCCCGGCACGGCGGTCAGCGCATACAGCGCGACCGGCGCGTCGCCGGCGAGCGCGGCGACGGTCGCCGCGACGCCGGACGCCGGCACCGCGAGCCCTTCGGCCGACGCGCCGCGCACGACCGCGAGTTCGACCAGCGTGCCGACCGGCACGCTCGCCTGATCGCCGGCGAGCAACGCGGGCGCGGTCTGCATCGCAGGACCGAGCACGCACGCGATCACCGGCTCGGCCGACGCAAGCGACGCAAGCGGCGCGGCTTCGGCCCGCGTTCCGATCGCCGCTTCCGCCGCCGCTTTGGCCACGGTTTCACCGGCGACCGCTTCAGCAGGCACGGACGCCGTCACCGGCTGCGGCAGACCGCGCGTGACCGGCACCGCGCGCAGGTTGCGGTGCCCGGCCGCGGTGAACCCTTCGACGAGGAACCGGAACCAGCCGCGATCGATCGCGGCGACCAGTTGCCGGCCGTCCGCGAGCGGCTTCGGATCGAGCGCGAGATGGCAGGTCTGCGCGTCCTGGATCAGGTGATCCTCGACGACGTTCGGCAGCGCCTGGCGCAGCCGCGGCCCTTTCAGCGGCGGCACCGCCGTCGCGATCATCAGCAGGTCGCGCGCGGCGATCAGCAGCACGGTCGCCGACGCGCGCGGCAGCAGCGCGAGCGCGGAGCGGCCCGCGCGCTGCGTGCGCCCGGCCTTGTCGAGCAGCAGGAACGGCAGTTCGGGCAACTGCCACTCCTGCGAATGAACCGCCGGGTCGCGCGGCGGCATCAGGACGATCAGCGTGCTCAAACGCACCTCTTCGCGATGGGGGAGTCGTTCATCATTGGTCGTTCACGCGCACGATGCGCGTCGTGTGGGTCAGCGGATCGCGCCAGACCAGCGTGGTCCGGTCCACTTCCGCGCGCTCGTGCTGCACGCGCGAGTGAATCAGAAAATAGCTCGTGTTCACGTCGAACTGCGTCGAATCGACGGTCACCTGCTGCGGCAGCCCCGCGCCATGCAGCGCGAGCTGCACGTCGCCGAGATTGCGGAAGAACACCGTCTGCCGCCGCGCGACGAACGCCTGCGCGCTCGACAGGTTCATGCCGGCGACGGTCGCCGCGATCACCTCGGCGCTCGCGGTGTTCATGTTGATCGGCGTGACGGTCGGCAGCACGGTCACGAACGGGCGCAGCCGCGCGACGGCGTCCGCCGTGAAACCCGGCACGTCGAGCAGCGAATCGACGCCGGTCATCAGCAGCGGCGCGCCGGCGGTGTCGGTGCCGCCGTCCGCGATACCCGGCTTGTCGGTGAACGCCGCGCCGCCCGTCACGTTGCCGCCCGGCAGCGCCTGATCGGTCGTCGCCGCCGCGCCCGGCAGGTTCGGCGTCTGGAACCGCGTCGCCGAATACGACAGCGACGAACGGATGGACACGGCCGCGTTCTTCGCCAACTGGCCGTCGATGCCGAACATCTGCAACAGGCGCGCGAACGCCTGGATCTGCGTGAGGTCCAGTTGCAGCGCGCCCGGCGCGGCGTTCGTCACGAGGTTGCGCAGGTTGAAGCGCGACTGCGCGTCCTCGATCGAGCCGGACAGCCACGTCGCCGCGCCCTGGTCGGCGCGCGCCTCGCCGATCTGGCCGAGGAAGTCGGACAGCCGCGTTTTCGCGACCGGCATCGCCCACACGCCGCCGAGATACGTGACGCCGGCCGACGTGTCGGCCTCCGAGCGCAGCACGAGGCGGGTCCAGTCGAGCGTGCCGCGCTCGACCCACTGCGCCTGCGCGATCAGCCGCTGGTTCTCGATGCGGCGCAACTGCACCTGCTGACGCCACAGCATCCCGGACACGAGGATCGCCGACAGCGCAACGACGAGCAGCGCGCTGATGATCGCCGCGCCGCGCTGCGATGGGCGGCGGCGCGGACGGTCGCCATGCGGCGGGAGGCACGCATCGGCAGGCGCTATGGCGCGGGGAAAACCACCCGGCGCAAGCAGGCGGCAGCGCGCGCGCGTCGACCCGTCGGCGGAAAAACGCATGCGCATCGTCATTCCCCCACCAGAAACACGCGGGTGATCGGCCGGTGCAGCGACGCCGCGCCGACGCTCACTTCGAGCCCGGTCACCGAACGCGGCAGCGGCGCGTTGCCGAGCTGCGGCGTCTTCAGCGCGTTCACGTTGCTCTGGATCTGCGCGCGCACGTCGGCCATGTCCGACGTCCAGCCGGCGGCCGGCACGAAAAAGCGCGCGCTGATGCGGCCGACGCCGCCCATCAGCGACACCGAGGTCCAGCCGTCGGTGTCGCCGCCGAGCGCGCCGCGCAACTGGCCGCGATTCGCGAGCGGCGGCGACGCGTAACGGATCACGCGGCCGTCCGACACGCGGTAGCGCACCACCTGCAGACGCGGCGCCGCGCCCGGCGCGACCGGAAACGCGCGGACGATCTGCAGCAGGCCGCCGTCGAGCGAGATCGCCGGCACGCCGGCTTCGTCGTCGGTCGCGGCGAGCCGCGTGTCGATCCGCATCTGGTCGAACATCTGCGCGAATACGCGCTCGTCGGCCATCGCGCGCGAGATCGTGTCGCGGCCGCGCACGATCTGGTCGAGCCCGCGCCACGACAGGATCGCGACGACCGCGAGGATCGCGATCGCGACCAGCAGCTCGATCAGCGTGAAGCCGCGCGCCGGCCGGCGCGGCGCGGGCGCGCGCTCACAGCGAACGGTTCGTTTCATTGCCGATCACCGTGACGAGTTGCGCGAGCGAGCCGCTTTGGCCGGGCGTCGATACCGACACCTCGACGCGGCGGAACACCGGATTCGGCGTCGCGCTGACGCGCTCGACGCAGACAAGCGGCAGGTTGCCCTGCGAACAGTCGAACTCGCGCTCGCCGACGTCCGGCCACGCGTGCGCGAGCCTCAATTGTGCAAGCGCGTTGTCCGCGCTCCAGCCGGCGAGCAGCCGGCGATGCAGGTCGGCTTCGCTGGTCGCGAGACTGCCGACCGCGCGCAGCGACGCCGCCAGCGCGATCGCGACGATCGCGAGCGCGACCAGCACTTCGATCATCGTGAAGCCGCGCGCGCGGAGGGCGCGACGGCCGCACGCGCCGCGACGAACCGGGACGCGCATCTCAACGCACCTCGAACCGGCCGCTGCCGGTGCCGACGATCGTCGCGCGCCCGGCCGCCGAGAACAGCGTGATCTGCACCGGCGTATCGACCGCCTCGGTGCCGAACACGATGCGCGACGCCTGGGTGTCGTCGCCCGCGCCCGGATACGCGATCGCCACGCCGGTCACGCCGCCTTCCCAGCGGCGCGGGCCGAGCAGGTCGTCGCGCAGCGGACGCCAGCCGTCGTCGGTGCGCACGTCGAAACGAAAGCCGCCGTCGAGCGGCTGCCATGCGATCGGCCGCGCGCGCACCTGCGCCTCGTCGCCGGCCGACTCGAACAGCAGCGCAAGCCGCTGTGCTTCCTCGTTCAGATCGGTGCGCGGATTGCGCGACAGCGTCAGCGACGCGAGCGAGATCAACAGCCCGGCGATCATCAGCACCACGAGCATTTCGAGCAGCGTGAAGCCCGCCGCGCGCGAACGCGCGGACCGGCACGACCGCGCGAACGGCGCGGCGTGGAGCGGAACAGGGTGGCGGGACTGGCGCATGGTGCGAAAGGGGGGAGGGGAAGAGGGCGGGCCGGGCGTTGCGCGAAACGGCGCCGACCGGCGCGCCGTCCGCGTTCAGCGGATCCGGTTCGTTGCTACTGCCACGACCCCACGTCTCCGTCGTTGCCCTCGCCGCCGGCCTTGCCGTCGGCGCCGTAGCTGAACACGTCGATCTCGCCGTGCACGCCCGGATTCAGATACTGGTACGCGTTGCCCCACGGATCGTTCGGCAGGCGTTCGAGATAACCGCCGTCCTTCCAGTTGTTCGGCACCGGGTCGGTGGACGGCTTTTGCACCAGCGCCTGCAGGCCCTGGTCCTGGGTCGGATAACGGCCGTTGTCGAGGCGGTAGAGCTTCAGCGCCTGCATGATCGTGCCGATGTCCTGGTGCGCGGCGACGCGGCGCGCTTCGTCCGGACGGCTCATGATCTTCGGCACGATCAGCGCGGCGAGAATGCCGAGGATCGCGATCACGACCATGATTTCGATCAGCGTGAACCCGCGCTGACGACGGCTGCGCGCGCGTTCGCCCGTTTGTTGGGGTTCGGCACGGCGTATGGCCCACATTTGCATGACTTCTCTACCTCCTCGCAATGAAACTGTCCGGCGGGCGTTGCCCGCCGCCTTCGCCGGCTCCGCTTGTCGCGCGTCCGGCCGCCTATTCTAAGGTTCCGCGATGACCGCCCGGGGACGATCGCAAATTTCACAATACTTTCCGTACAATGGCCCGCATGAATCCGCTGCCGACCCGCCTCCTGTCCCTCGCCGCGTTCGCGGTGTTCTGCGCCACCGCAACGTGGTGGGGCATCACGCTCGCGGCGCACCGCTCGTCGCCGGTCGAGGCCGCCGCCGCGCGCGCGCCGGTGTCGCAGGACGAGGCCGCGACGCTGTTCGGCGGCAAGCCGACGCAGAACGCCGCGCAGAACATCCAGCTGTCCGGCATCCTCGCGCTGTCGCAGGGCGCGGCGGCGATCGTCAGCGTCGACGGCGAGCCGCCGCAGGCGGTGTCGCTCGGCGGCCCGATCGGCCCCAATGCGAAGCTGGCCGAAGTGCGCGCGCGCTCGATCGTGATCGACCGCCACGGCGCGCACGCCGAAATCTTCCTGCCCGCCAACGCGCCCGGCCCGACCATCTACATGCGCTGACCCGCGCCCGGCCTCGTCACTGCACGAGGTTGTTCAGCTCGATGATCGGCATCATCACCGCGAGCACGATCACGAGCACCACGCCGCCCATCGCGAGAATCAGCAGCGGCTCCAGCAGACTCGTCAGGAACATCGTGCGCCGCTCCAGTTCGCGCGCCTCGCCTTCGGCCGCGCGGTCGAGCATCGTCGTCACGTCGCCGGTCGCCTCGCCCGAGCGGATCAGGTGCACCAGCACCGGCGGAAAGGTCCGCGTGTTGCCGAGCGCGCGCGACAGCGACGTGCCTTCGCGCACGCGCACGATCGCATCGTCGACGTTCGCGCGCATCGCGCGGTTGGACAGCGTTTCGCCCGCCGCCTGCAACGCGCGCAGAATCGGCACGCCGGCCGCCGTCAGGATGCCGAGCGTGCTCGCGAAGCGCACCGTGTTGTAGCCGCGCACGAGCTTGCCCGCGAGCGGCGCGGTCAGCAGCCAGCGGTCGAACGCGAGCCGCGGCCCCGGCTGCCTCAGCACCGCGCGCACGATCCACACGACCCCCGCGACGACCAGCAGAATCGCCCACCAGCCTTTGCGCACGAAGCCGGACAGCGCCATCATCATTACGGTCAGAAACGGCAGTTGCTGCTTCGTGCTCGCGAACACGTTGACGACCTGCGGCACCACGTAGCTCAACAGGAACGTGACGATGCCGAACGCGATGATCGTGACGATCGTCGGGTACGTGAATGCGAGCACGATCTTCTGCTTCAGCGCGTTGCGCTGCTCGATGTAGTCCGCGAGCCGCGACAGCACGATGCCTAGCTTGCCGGTGTGCTCGCCGGCTGCGACGAGCGCGCGGTAGATGTCCGGGAAGTCGCGCGGATGCTGCGTGAGCGCGTTCGCGAGCGAATGGCCGCCGAGCACTTCCGCGCGGATCGCGGCCATCAGTTCGCGGATGTAGTCGCGCTCGGCCTGCTCGGTCAGCACTGCGAGCGCCTCGCCGAGCGGCAACCCGGCGATCAGCAGGCTCGCGAGCTGGCGCGTGAGGATCGCCTGCTCGCGCTGCGACAGCCGGCGTCCCAGCGCGAGCCGCTGCTGGCGCGCGCCGCGCGCGCGGCTGCCGGCCGGCTCGACGACGAGCGGCGTCAGCCCCTGGTTGCGCAGCAGCGCCCGCGCGCCGCGCGCGCTGTCCGCGTCGAGCACGCCTTTTTGCGCCTTGCCCGCTGCGTCGATCGCTTCGAAACGGAATGCCGGCATCGGTCGTTATGCTCCTTACACTCCGCCCGTCACGCGCAGCACTTCTTCGAGCGACGTCGTGCCGGCCGCGAGCCAGCGGTTGCCGTCCTCGCGCAGCGTGCGCATGCCCTGCGCGCGGCCGGCCGCGAGAATCTCCGCGTCGGCCGCGTTGCGATGGATCAGCGCGCGAATCGGCTCGTCGACGGTCAGCAGTTCGTACACGCCGCGCCGGCCCGCGTAGCCCGAATTCCCGCAGCGGTCGCAACCGACCGGATGCCAGCGGCGCTGGCCGTCGTCCTCGACGCGTTCTTCCTTGCAGTGCGGGCAGAGCTGCCGCACGAGCCGCTGCGCGAGCACGCCGAGCAGCGACGACGCGAGCAGATACGGCTCGACGCCCATGTCGGTGAGCCGCGTGACCGCCGACGCCGCGTCGTTCGTGTGCAGCGTCGCGAGCACGAGGTGGCCGGTCAGCGATGCCTGCACCGCGATCTGCGCGGTTTCGAGGTCGCGGATTTCGCCGATCATGATGATGTCCGGGTCTTGCCGCAGGATCGAGCGCAGCGCGCGCGCGAACGTCATCCCGATCCGCTCGTTCACCTGGGTCTGGCCGATGCCGGACAGGTCGTATTCGATCGGGTCCTCGACGGTCATGATGTTCGTCGTCGCGGTTTCGAGCCGCGACATCGACGCGTACAGCGTCGTCGTCTTGCCGGAGCCGGTCGGGCCGGTCACGAGCACGATGCCGTGCGGCTTGCCGATCAGCTGGTCGAACTGGCCGAGCGTGTCGGACGCCATGCCGAGCGCTTCGAGGTTCAGGCGCTGCGCGTCCTTTTCGAGCAGACGCAGCACCGCGCGCTCGCCGTGGCCGGTCGGCAGCGTCGACACGCGCACGTCGACCGGCCGGCCGCCGACGCGCAGCGTGATGCGGCCGTCCTGCGGCAGACGTTTTTCCGCGATGTCGAGCTGCGCCATGATCTTGATCCGCGAGATCAGCGCACCGTGCAGCGCCTTCTTCGGGCGCACGACGTCGCGCAGCGTGCCGTCCACCCGAAAGCGCACGACCGACGCGTTCTCGAACGGCTCGATGTGGATGTCCGACGCCTGTTCGCGCGCGGCCTGGGTAAGCAGCGCGTTGATCATCCGGATGATCGGCGCGTCGTCCTCGGACTCCAGCAGGTCCTCGACTTCGGGAATGTCCTGCATCAGCCGCGACAGGTCCACTTCGCCTTCGACCTCGCCGACCACCTGCGCGGCGCTGCCGTCCTGGCGCGCGTAGGCCTGGTTGATCGCCTGCGCGAGTTCGTCGGCCGGCATCCGCACGATCGACAGCGCGCCGAAATTGCGCGCGACCTCCGCGAGCGCGGCGTTCGTCGTGCGCTCGCTGATCCACACTTCGAGGCCTTCCGGACGCTGATGCGCGACGAGGATCTGGCCGCTTCTCGCAAAGCTGTACGGCACGAGACGGGCGGCGAGCGGCGACGGCGCTTCGCGCGGCGCGGCAGCGGCGCCTGCCGCGGGCGCGGCCGAAGCGGGTCCGGCGGCAGGCCGGGGCTCCGTTCGCGGCGTGTTCACTGTTGCGCTCCCGGCGCGATCGGCACCGGCTGGGTCGGCTGGATCGTCTGCACGGGCGGGACCATTTGCGCAGGCGGGATCGTCTGCACCGGCACATCCGGCTGTGCGGACTGCGGCTGCGCCGTGCCGCTGCTGCCGCCAGGCACCGCATACGCGTTCACGCCGGCCGCGTTGCTCGCGGCAGCGGGCGCCGTGGGCGGCACTCCCACCACCTGCTGACGCCGCATCCGGTCGAGATCGAACAGGTTCAGCGCCGAGCCGCCCTGGCTCGGGCCGAGCGGCATCGGCGGCACCACCGGGTCGTCCCGGTCCTTGATCAGGTTGTTGTCGGAGCGGTACGCACCCGTCACGCCCTGAATGTAGTCGTAGCGGTTCGCCGTCACCGCCTGCGCGGTGTCGCGATCGTTGACGATCACCGGACGCAGAAACACCATCAGGTTGGTCTTCGAGCGCGTCTTGTTCTCCGAGCGGAACAACTGGCCGAGCCACGGAATGTCGCCGAGCAGCGGCACCTTGCTGTTGCTGACCTGGTAGTTATCCTGCATCAGCCCGCCGAGCACGATGATCTCGCCGTTGTCGGCGAGCACGGTCGACTGGATCGAACGCTTGGTGAACTCGGGGCCGGACGGATTGGTCGCCACGTTGGTCGTGCCGTTCACGATCGCGGAGTCCTCCGTGTAGAGCGTCAGCTTCAGGATGCCGCCGGCCGTGATCTGCGGCTTGATGTGCAGCGTCAGGCCGACGTCGACGCGGTCGAACGTGTTGAACGCCGTGCTCGCGGTGCTGCTCGTCAGGTTCGAATACGAGCCGGTCTGGATCGGCACGTTCGTGCCGACGACGATCTTCGCTTCCTGGTTGTCGAGCGTGATGAGGTTAGGCGTGGACAGCACGTTCGCGTCGCTCGTCTGCGACAGCGCCTGCAGCAGCGCGCCGAGCCCCTGCACGCCGAAGATATTGTGCACCCAGCCGAGATTCAGGCCTTGCTGGAGTCCGCCCTGGGTGCCGGCGAGCGCCCCCGCGAGGCCGCCGCCGGCCGCTGCCGCCGCCGTCAGGTTGACGATGCTGTTGCCGCCGCCGGTGGCAAGATTGGTCCCGCCCAGCACCGCGCCGGTGCCGATCTGCCACTGGATGCCGAGATTGGCGTTGGTGTCCGAGTTCAGCTCGACGATCAGCGCCTCGATGTAGACCTGCGCGCGCCGCGCGTCGAGCTGGTCGATCACGGCCCGCAGGTTGCGGTACACCGCCTCCGGCGCGGTGATGATCAGCGAGTTGGTCGGCGGGTCCGCCTGGATCATGCCGCCCGCCGGGTTCGAGTCGTCGCTGTCGCTCTTGTCGCCGAGGAACGGCGCGTCGCCGCTGCCGCCGCTACCGCTACCGCTTCCATACGACGAGCCGCCCGACGTCGAACTGCTGCCGAGCGACGAGCCCGTCGAACCGCCCGGCAGCGGCGGCGTGCCGGCCGTCCCGGTCGACGAGCTGCTGCTGCCGGAGCCTTCGCTGAACGAGTTCGCCTTGCCCGAACCGGACGACGACGTGTCGCTGCCGCCCTTGCCGAGCATCCCGCGCAGCGTCTTCGCGAGCTGCACGGCGTCGGCGTTGCGCAGCGGCACGACGTGGATGTTGCCCGGCATCTCGGTCGGCAGGTCGAGCTGCTTCGCGAGCTGCTTCGCGGCCGCGAGCCGCTGGGCGTTCGACGCGCGCAGCATCAGCGAGTTGGTGCGCGGATCGGCGACGACCGACACCTTCAGCGTCGGGTCGGAGCCGCCGATCGAACCCGGGTCGAGCATCTTCGACAGCGTCGGCGCGATGTCGAGCGCGTTCGCGTTGCGCAGCGGCACGACCTGCACCTGCTGGCCGGCGGCCGAATCGACGCCCGCGATGATCGACGCGATGCGGCGCACGTTGTCCGCGTAATCGGTGACGACGAGCGTGTTGTTCGACGGATAGGCCGCGATCGTGTTGTTCGGCGAGATCAGCGGGCGCAGCACCGGCAGCAGGTTGTTCGCGGATTCGTTCCTGAGCGCGAACACCTGCGTGATCACCTGGTCGCCGCGCGCGGTCGGCGCGTTGCCGACGTAGGTCGGCACGCCTTGCAGCTTCGCGTCCGCCTCGGGGACGACCTTCAGCACGCCATGATCCTGCACGAGCGAGAAACCCTGCATCCGCAGCGCGGATTGCAGCGTCTTCAGCGCCTGGTCTTCGGGGACGGGGTTCTCCGATACCAGGTTCAGCTGGCCCTTCACGCGCGGATCGACGATGATCGTCTTGCCGGTCGCCGCGCCGATCGCCTTGGCGACCTGGTCGATGTCGGCGTTCACGAAGTTGAGCGTCACCTGCGCGTGGGCGACCTGCACCGAAAGGAGTCCGCCCACCAGCAGCGCCGTCACGATGCGGCGCAAAGCCAAACGATTTCTTCTCATGGATCTCATATCGAAGCCGGTGCCGGACGCCGCTCATGCGCGCTCCGGTGATCCGGCAAGCCGTCGTCTCGGCGCGTCGCCGGCCGTTGGCGGGCGCCGGCTTCCGCCTGCCGGCCACCCCCCGGTCAAAAGAACGGAACAGTAGCAGCTTTTCGTGTCGAAATTGTCACAAACCAGAATTGTCACAAACCGCGGGGGGCGCGGCTGGTCGTTCCCGTGGTCGTCCTCCTCGTCGTCTCCGTCATCGTCCCGTGGATCGGCGCCTTCCAAGCTGAATGTAAGCTCGGCGCAGGCGCCGGTCGTCCACGATGGTTGCCCGCGCATGGGGCCTTTCCGCCACATCGATCACACGGCCAGCTTTGACGCGTCACGGTCTGCCGGTATGATACGGGCGGTTCGATGCGCCGGTGCTGCGTTGCGGGAGAGGGTTTTCCCGGGTTCCCGATGCCGTGCCGGCGAGCGCGACCTGGCCATTGTCGTTCCCGCTTCCTTCGTTAGTGATCTTGATGATCCGGATGAAACCGTTCCGAGCCGTTGCGTTAGCCGTCGCCGCGTTGAGCGCGGCGGGTGCGGCCGCGCCGGCGCACGCGGACTGTTTCGACGAAGCCGCGCGCTACCAGAAGGTGAATCCGCTGATCCTGCGCGCGATCGCATGGCAGGAGTCGCACAATCACCCGGACGCGCTTCACAGGAATGCGAACGGCTCGACCGACTACGGCGTCATGCAGATCAACTCGGTCCATCTGCCGACGCTGTCCCAGTACGGGATCTCGTCGTCCACGCTGATGGAGCCGTGCAAGAACGTGTACATCGCCGCGTGGCATCTGCGCCAGAAGATGAACAAGTACGGCAACACATGGGCGGCGGTCGGCGCGTATCACTCCGAGACGCCGCCGCTGCGCGACCGCTACGCGCAGCAGATCGCCGACATCCTGCGCAAGTGGAACCTGCTGACGCGCTAGCCGCGCCAGCCGCGTTCATGTGTTCCGTTTTTCCAGCCTGATTTCCGGCCGCTTTCCTGGCCGAAGCGCCGCACGGCCGGCGAGCGCCCCGCGCATGATGCACAATGCTGACTCGCGCGCGGACCACGCGCATTCCGTCCTTTCCGTCTTTTCCGTGTGCACACTGCGATGAATCCGCCGCCCCTGCCCGTCACCGTGCTCGCCGGTTTCCTCGGCGCCGGCAAGACCACGCTGCTCAACCATATTCTCGCGAACCGCGCCGGACTGCGCGTCGCGGTGATCGTCAACGACCTCGCGTCCGTGAACATCGACGCGGCGCTGGTGCGCGACGCGTCCGCGCTGTCGCACGTCGAGGAACGGCTCGTCGAGATGTCGAACGGCTGCATCTGCTGCACGCTGCGCGACGATCTGCTGACCGAGATCCGCCGGCTCGCGGACGAAAAACGCTTCGACGCGATCCTGATCGAATCGACCGGCATCGCGGAGCCGATGCCGATCGCCGAGACGTTCACGTTCGTCGACGACGACGGCGTGTCGCTCGCGGACGTCGCGCGGCTCGACACGATGGTCACTGTCGTCGACGCGTTCAATTTCCTGCGCGACTACGCGAGCGCCGACGCGCTCGCCGAACGCGGGATCGCGGCGACTGAAGAAGACGACCGCACGCTGGTCGAACTGCTGATCGAGCAGGTCGAATTCTGCGACGTGCTCGTCGTGAACAAGGCGGACCTCGTCGGCGCGGACGAACTCGCGAAGCTGCAACGCATCCTCGCGCGGATCAATCCGCGCGCGGTGCAGATCGTCAGCCGCTTCGGCGCGGTGCCGCTCGGCGAGGTGCTGAACACGGGCCGCTTCGACTTCGACGCGGCCGCCGCGGCGCCCGGCTGGCTCGCGTCGCTGCACGATCACGACCACGGACATCACGGCGAAGCGGACGAGTTCGGCATCGGCCACTTCGTGTATCGCGCGCGGCGGCCGTTCCATCCGGAACGTCTGTGGGCGCTGCTGCACGAAGAATGGAAAGGCGTGCTGCGCAGCAAGGGTTTCTTCTGGCTCGCGACGCGCAACGACGTCGCCGGGTCGCTTTCGCAGGCGGGCGGCGCGTGCCGGCACGGACCGGCCGGCATGTGGTGGGCCGCGCAACCACGCGACACGTGGCCGCAAGACGACGAACTCGCGAAGGAAATCGCCGCGGACTGGCATGGCGACCCGGATGACATGCGCATCGGCGACCGTCGCCAGGAACTGGTGATGATCGGCGTCGATCTGGATCATGCCGCGTGGCAGGCGAAACTCGACGCCTGCCTGTTGACCGATGCCGAGTTCGCGGCCGGCCCCGACGCATGGCGGCATTACGCGGACCCGTTCCCGTCGTGGGATGTCGATGACGACGATCACGACGGCGAAGGCGAGATCGTCCATCGCGACGACTGACTCAACGCTGGACGATGATGCCGTGCAACGCGGCATCCGCTCGATTGCATTCGTCCGCATCGATTCGCATGCTGCATGGCAAACACAGCAATGCGAATCAATGGCTGGAACAGCTAAAGGGCAAGCTCGCGATCCGTGTCGTCGTCAACGAATCGATGGCGCGCGAACCTCGCGAACGGCAGCGCGCACCAAAGCGCACGAACGAAAAAAAACCCGCCAGCGGCGGGTGTCAACTCAAAGCAGCGAATCGCTCAGCGCTTGTTGACGGCGTCCTTGAACGCCTTGCCAGCCGTGAACTTGACGGTCTTCGCAGCCGGAATCTTGATGGTTTCACCCGTCTTCGGGTTACGGCCCGTACGTGCCGCGCGCTTGCCCGAACCAAAGCTGCCGAAGCCGATCAGTTGCACCGCATCACCCTTCGACACGGACTTCTTGATCACTTCGAGGAGCGTGTCCAGCGTTTCGCCGGTTTGCGCCTTGCTGGCGCCCGTCTGTGAAGCGACGGCGTCGATCAGTTCCTGTTTGTTCATTAAGGTTCCTTTCTGGTTTAGGTTGACACGAACAGCGCGAACGCGCCGATTATACGTGCGCGTGCCGCGCCGTCGAGCAGCGCCGGTTCCGGTACGCCCCGGAGATTCGCGTCGCGACGCGGGTTGTCCACGCAATCGCGACGTCCGTGCTGCCGCTACCCTGTGCGGCGCTTGCTATGATAGCGCAGCGCAAACCCAATAACGACAAGGGTTTCGAAGATTTACAGCGGGTTTCGCCCCGAACGGCGGAGAAAGTGCGCGACGTCATGAACGAGGCTCCGTTCCGACCTCCGGATTGACAATCTCTTACAGAAGCGCGTTGGTTTTTGCCAACGCCAGCCGGCCGCAAAGCCACGCCGGGCGGGGCTTTCAGGCTACCGGTAGCGATCCGCCCATGCCATTCCCTTCCTCATGACCACCACCCTGATCCCCGCCGAACTCGCGTTTCGCGACGACGGCACACCGTTTTCGCCGGTGTACGGCGACATCTATCACAGCGCATCGGGCGCGTTCGCGCAGTCGCACTACGTGTTTTTGCACGGCAACGGACTGCCCGAACGCTGGCACGGCCGCCGGATTTTCACCGTGATGGAAACCGGCTTCGGAATAGGCGTGAACTTCCTCGCGACGTGGTCCGCATGGCGCGACGATCCCGCTCGCTGCGAGCGGCTGCATTTCGTGTCGATCGAAAAACATCCGTTCGCGCGCGACGATCTGCGCGCGGTGCTCGATGCGGTGACGGCCGATTCGCCGCTGACGCCGCTCGCGCGCGAACTCGTCGATCGCTGGCCGATGCTCGTGCCCGGCACGCATCGGCTCGAATTCGACGGCGGCCGCGTGACGTTGACGCTCGCGTTCGGCGACGCGCCCGATCTGCTGCCGAAGCTGTGGCTGCGCGCGGATGCGTTTTATCTGGACGGCTTCGCGCCATCGAAGAATCCGGACCTGTGGTCGCCCGCGGTGTTCAAGGCGCTCGCGCGCGTCGCCGGCGAGCACGCGACGTTCGCGACGTGGAGCAGTTCCGGCGACGTGAAGCGCGCGCTCGAACAGAACGGCTTCGAATACCGGAAGGTCGACGGCTTCGGCACGAAGCACACGATGCTCGTCGGCCGCTTCGCGCCGCGCTGGCGCGTGCGCCGCTACGAGCCGCCGCTGCCGTTCGCGGCGGACGACCGCCATGCGATCGTGATCGGCGCGGGCCTCGCCGGCTGCGCGATCGTCGAGCGGCTCGCCGCGCGCGGCTGGCGCACGACGTTGATCGAACGTCATGCTGCGCCCGCGCGCGAAGCGTCCGGCAATCCGGCCGGCGTGTTCCATCCGCTGATCTCGCGCGACGACAGCAGCGCATCGCGGATCGCGCGCGCCGGGTTCCTGTACGCGCTGCAAAGCTGGGCCGCGCTCGAAGCGCGCGGTCACGCGCCGGTGCGCGGCAGCGGCGGCCTGCTGCATCTCGCGACCGACGACGAAGCGCGCGCGGTCGCGGCCGCACTTCGTTCGTTCGGCTATCCATCGGATTATGTGCAGCCGGTCACGCGCGAACACGCGCGGCAGATCGCCGGCGTCGACGTCGCTCACGACGGCTGGTTCTATCCGCACGGCGGCTGGATCGAACCGGCATCGTTGTGCCGCGCATCGTGCGCCGCGGCCGGCGACGCGCTCGATGCGCGCTTCGGCGTGCGCGTCGAACGGCTCGAACGAAGCGGCGACGAATGGGTCGCGTTCGACGAACACGCGCGCGAAATCGCGCGTGCGCCAGTGGTCGTGTTCGCGAACGCGCACGACGCGGCGCGCGTGGGCGCATTCGCATTCGCGCCGACGCGCATCGTGCGCGGCCAGTTGACGCTCGTGGCGAACAGTCCGCTCGCGAACCTGCGCGTGCCGGTAATCGGCGACGGTTACGCGGTGCCGCGACCGCACGGCGTCACGCTCGCCGGCGCGACCTACGAAGTCGACGACGCGGACGACGCGGTGCGCGATGCCGGTCATGTCGAGAACATCGAACGCGTGGCGTCGATGCTGCCGGACCTGCGCGACGCATTAAACGCGACGCGCAGCGAAGCGCCCGCCGGCCGCGTCGCGTTTCGCTGCGTGACGAGCGACCGGCTGCCGATGCTCGGCGCGCTCGCCGACGAGCAGGCGGCCGCACGCGACGCCGAACGGCTTCGCGGCGCGTGGCCGCTCGACCTGCCGCGCGCGCCCGGTCTTTATGGCGCGTTCGCGTATGGATCGCGCGGGCTGGTCTGGTCCGCGCTCGGCGCGGAACTGGTCGCGTCGCAGATCGAAGGCGAGCCGTGGCCGCTGGAACGCGAACTGGCCGACCACGTCGATCCCGCGCGTTTCCTGCAACGCGCGCTGCGCCAGCGCACCATCTAACCCCGTGTAAAAACCGCGCGAGGTTATCCACGCGAACCTGTGAATAACCGGCGGAATTGCGGGTGAAACCCGTGTGGAATCGATGTGGACGTAAACGGGGTAACCCCTCGCGCCGCACAGGCGACCCAAAAGTTACCAGGAGAAGCGGGTTCGTCCCGCACACGCTTTGCGCGCGGTTGTGCGTTTCGTAAACAGCTGATCTGCTTCGGTAAACCGGGGTTATCCACAGAAAATGGCCCCCTTTGTTAACTCTTACTACGTATACATACGGTAAACCGTAAACCCGAGGCTAACGCTATCGCCATTGGCCGAAGAAGAAGCCGAAAAGGACAAACAGGAGCGAAGCGACGAAGCGCGCTTCGTCCGTCGAAGCGGTCACATCCAGCTCGCATCGGACGTACCCGGATCAGGCCCGTCGCGATGCGGCGGTCATTTTTTCCGTCCGTCTGGGCGTCGCCGGGCGCATTTACCGGATCGCCGAAACCGCCCGACAACTGTAAAAAAGCTGTGGCACAATCCCTGCTCTTCCCGCGTCACGTGCCGCAACAGACGGCCGACGCATCCATGGAACGGTTGTCGTTCGTCCCGAATCTGAATACTCGGGAGCCGGCGAGACCCGTTCATCCATCGCGGGTCTCGCGCTTGCATACGCAGGCGCACCCGCACCGGCTGTCCGCCGCAATGCAAGAGCCGGCGCAGTTGTTTCCCGTCGTTGTGTTCCGGCCGGACGGCTGAAGGCCGTCCCCGACCCGGCCGCCGCCGAACGCGGCGCGCCCGGCCCGCGCAACGACGCAGCGCCGCCGCGGCTGGATCGCCGACGCCAAGGACCAAGGAGAAGCCACCACGATGAAGTCGGCGTTTTCGTTCTTTCCCGCCTGGCCGTTGCACCCGGACGGCATTTTCTGGGTGGGCCTCGCGCTGCTCGCGGCCGGTCTGTGCGGCGAGCTGTGTTATCGGGCGTGGCGCGTGCCGCGCATTTCCGGTTATGCGGTGATCGGGCTCATCGCCGGCTCGGCCGGCTTCGGTGTAATCAACGGCGACATCGCGGTCGCCGCCCGCCCGCTGCTCGACGTCGCGCTCGGCCTGCTGCTGTTCGAGCTCGGCAGCCGGCTCGACCTGCGCTGGATCCGGCGTAACCCCTGGTTGATCCTGTCAAGCATCGCGGAGGCGACGCTCACGTTCGTGCTCGTGCTCGCGGTGCTGCTGTTCCTGAACGTGTCGGTGATGGTGTCGCTCGTCGTCGCGTCGATCGCGATGGCCACGTCGCCGGCCATGGTGATCCAGCTGAAGACCGAACTGCGCGCGGAAGGCCAGGTCACGCAGCGTCTGTTGACGCTCACCGCGCTGAACAGCATGTACGCGGTCGTCGTCGTGAAGCTCGCGTCCGGCTGGCTGCACCAGGAGATCTACGGCAACGTGTTCGCGACGATCCTGCAGCCGCTGTATCTGCTCGTCGGCTCGCTGGTGCTCGCGTATCTGCTCGCGCGCGCATGCGTGCTGTTCTATCGCCGGCTCAGTCCGCAGGACGAGCATTCGTTCGTCGCGCTGTTCGGCCTCGTGCTGCTCGCGATCGCGCTCGCGCATCTGCTGAAGCTGTCGACGATCCTGAGCCTGCTGGCCGCCGGCATCATCGTGAAGAATCTCGAAGCGAAGCCGCAGTTATGGCCGCAGCATTTCGGCACCGCCGGCTGGCTGCTCACCGTGATGCTGTTCGTGCTGACGATGACCGTGTTCGAATGGCGCGACGTCGTGACGGGCGGCGTCGCGGCGGCCGGGCTGATCGTCGCGCGGCTCGTCGCGAAGCTGGTCGGCGTGCTCGCGTTCGCGAAGCCGAGCGGGCTGCACTGGAAGCAGGGGGTTGCGCTCGGGCTGTCGCTGTCGCCGATGTCGGCGCTCGCGCTGCTGCTCGTCGACGATACCTACGACCTTTATCCGAACTTCGATCCGCAACTGAGCGCGATCGTGATGTGCTCGATCGTCGTGCTGCAGGTCGTCGGGCCGTGGCTCGTGTACCGGTCGCTCGCGCTCGTCGGTGAGCGGAGGGAGGGGTAGTGGGCGTTGGCGGATGCGCGGCGGTGCTGCGTGGCGCTTTTGCCTGCGTGCCGAGGTAGGGCGCGTGGGGCTGAATTGAAACGATGGGCTGCGCTGTGCGCGTGTCGATGCGCGCGGCGTGGCTGGTACAGCAACCATCTTGCTTCTTGCATATGGGATCGGAGTAAGCGCTGAAGCGCTAACTCCGATCGACCGCTTTGCATGGGATCGGAGTAGGCGCTGAAGCGCCAACTCCGATCGACCGCTTTGCATGGGACCGGAGTAGGCGCTAAAGCGCCAACTCCGGTCGACCGCTTTGCATGGGACCGGAGTAGGCGCTAAAGCGCCAACTCCGGTCGACACACAGGAAACCGACATGTCACTCGAACCGTTTGTCGATTCGAAACCGTTTACATTCGGAATCGAACTCGAAATGCAGATCGTGAACACGCACGACTACGATCTGACCAAGGCCGGCAGCGACCTGATGCGGCTCGTAAAGGACCAGGAGATACCCGGCAACATCACGCCGGAAATCACCGAAAGCATGATCGAGCTGTCCACCGGCATCTGCACGACACACGAGCAGGCGGTCGCCGACCTGCGCAAGATCCGCGACACGCTGGTCGCCGCAGCGGACCGGCTGAACGTGGGGCTGTGCGGCGGCGGCACGCACGCGTTCCAGCAGTGGAGCGAGCGGCGCATCGTCGATACGCCGCGCTTCCAGTACCTCTCCGAACTGTACGGCTACCTCGCGAAGCAGTTCACCGTGTTCGGCCAGCACGTGCACATCGGCTGCCCGGACCCGGACAGCGCACTGTTCCTGCTGCATTCGCTGTCGCGCTTCATTCCGCACTTCATCGCGCTGTCGGCGTCGTCGCCGTACGTGCAGGGCGTCGACACCGGCTTCCATTCGGCGCGCCTGAACTCGGTGTTCGCGTTTCCGCTGTCGGGCCGCGCGCCGTTCGTGCTCACGTGGGACGGCTTCAAGGACTATTTCTCGAAGATGGTCCACACCGGCGTCGTCAACAGCATGAAAGACTTCTACTGGGACATCCGGCCGAAGCCCGGCTTCGGCACGATCGAGGTGCGCGTGATGGACACGCCGCTGTCGGTCGAACGCGCGGCGGCGATCGCGTGCTACATCCAGACGCTCGCGCGTCATTTGCTGATCGACCGGCCGGTCACTCCACTGGAGGACGACTACCTCGTGTACACGTTCAACCGGTTCCAGGCGTGCCGCTTCGGACTCGCGGGCACCTGCGTGAATCCGCAGACGAATGAGCGCCGCACGATTTCCGAGGACATCCTCGACACGCTCGAACAGATCGCGCCGCACGGCGACGCACTCGGCTCGACGCGCGCGTTGACCGAGATCGGCACGATCGCGCGCAATCAGATGAACGACGCGACATGGCTACGGGAAGTGGTCACGGAGGAGCGTTCGCTGCATGAAGCCGTTCGCCAGCAGTGCCTGCGCTGGCGCGCCTGATGTGCATGAAAGCTAAATGATTGGATGCGCGCGAAACTGACTGACTGCGCGTTCGGGTTTTCGATAATTCGTATGGTGATCGAAGGCGGCTTGAGGCCGCCTTCTGTATTTTTGGCCGGGTGATTCGATCGCACGAATGCAACACATCGCACGATCGTCAAAAATTTTTTCTTTGTCGCTCGGGTGACAAAGGTTTCATGGGTTTGATGTTTACGTATACATACGTGGTAGTAGTTAACAAGCATTGACGGAAACTGTGGGTAACCTTGTTTTTCGTAGCAAAGTCAACGCACTGCGAAAACGGCAACCCTGCGCACCGATTCGGTAAAACGATTGCGTTCCCGGGATAAAACCAAAATAGGACGTGTCCGGATTGCGCGTTATCAAGAATCCACCCACATACCATTAGCGTCCTTATCAACGGGTTATCCACAATTCGAGCTGGATAAGTTAGCTGTGCGATTCGGCGCTCTCGCATAGAATGTCGGTTCGTCGCGTCGGCTTACCGGCTGAAACAATGCTATCGACCATTGCGGTGGGCAAAGCAGCGACTACGCGAAGCGTGCAATCGGGCTAAAAACCTGGGCGCGCAAAGCCGATATATTTCGAGAGACGACAGGGCATTCGGAAAACCGAAGCGGAATATTCATACAGGCTGTCGGCCGGACCGGCGGCTGACGACGATGCAGCGAGAGCTGTCAATAACCAGCGAAAGACTATGAGCGAAGGCGTATACGGAGAGCAGGCGGCCGGGCGGGTGACCCATAGCCTGCTGCGGCTGAGCACGGCAATGCGAAGCCAGGCGTGGGATTGGGCCGAGGGGGCAGGGCTCACGCCGACCCAGGGAGAAATCCTGGTGCTGCTGATGCAGCGTAAAGGGCCGATGCGTCTAGGGGAAATCGCGCGGGAAACTGCGTTGACTGCGGCAACGACGAGCGATGCGGTGAGCACGCTCGAAACCAAAGGACTCGTCGAAAAGCGCCGTGCGCTCGACGACGGTCGCGCACTCGCAGTCCGGCTGACCGCACGCGGTCGCACCGCGGCGAAGCGCGCCGCGCAATGGCCGGACTTTCTCGCGAAGGCGGTCGGCACGCTGCGCGGCGAAGAACAATCGGTGTTCTATCGCACGCTGCTGAAGACCGTCTATCAGCTCGAAGTGCAGGAGCAGATTCCGGCGCACCGGATGTGCCTCACGTGCACGCACTTCGAGGCGAGCAAGACGCCGAAGAAAACGCCGCATCGCTGCGAACTGCTCGGCATCACGATGGCCGACACCGACGTGCGGCTCGACTGCTCGGTGTACGAACGGGCGGATGCCGCGACGCAGAAGAAGAACTGGAAGATCTTCTCGCAGCAAGGCTGAAAGCGGGGCTGAAGCATCCGGCGGCCGCGATGATCGCGGCCCCGGCGCCGACGAACGTCGCGCCGCCTGGCGGCGCGCTTTTTTTGCCGCGTTAGCCTTTGCCGTGTTAGCCGGCCCGGGAAATTGCCGATGAATCGTGAAGTCCTGGCCATCCGCCACGTGCATTTCGAAGACCTGGGCAGCCTGGAGAAGGTGCTCGGCGAGCGCGGTCGCCCGGTGCGTTATCTCGATGTCGGCTTCGCGCGGATCGATGCGCCGAATCCGGTGTCCGCGTCGCTGCTGGTGATTCTCGGCGGCCCGATCAACGCATGCGACGACGCGCGTTATCCGACGCTCGCGCCGCTGGCCGCGATGATCGAGAAGCGCATCGCGGCCGGACTGCCGACGCTCGGCATCTGTCTCGGCGCACAACTGATCGCGCGCGTGCTCGGCGCGCGCGTGTTTCCCGCCGCGCAACGCGAGATCGGCTGGACGCCGCTCACGCTGACCCCCGCCGGGCATGTTTCGCCGTTGCGGCATCTGGACGGCGCGCACACGTCGATGCTGCACTGGCACGGCGACACGTTCGATCTGCCGCAAGGCGCGACGCGGCTCGCATCAACGCCGGTCTGCGAGAACCAGGCGTTTGCGTGGGGCGATCATGTGCTCGCGCTGCAATGTCATCCCGAGATTCGTGCGGATCGTTTCGAACCATGGTTAATCGGCCATGCGTCCGAAATCGATTCGGCCGGCGTGGACGTCAATGCGCTGCGCGCCGATACCGCGCGCTTCGGTCCCGCGCTCGAAGCGGCCGCGAGCCGCGCGTTCGGCGACTGGCTCGACGCTGTCGATGCGAAGGGCGCCGCGCAGCCCTGAAGCCCCGCGTATCGCGTGCGTAACGATGCACGCGATGCGCGCAGCAACGGTAAAAGTCGCGTGCTATTCTCGAACGCTCCGTTGATCTGCTGGGGATTCCTCCGATGAGCAAGCTATTCACACCACTCGCGCTGCGTGGGCTGACGCTCGCCAATCGCATCGTCGTGTCGCCGATGTGCCAGTATTCCGCGCAACGCGGCGAAGCGACCGACTGGCACATGATCCATCTCGGCCATCTCGCGCTGTCGGGCGCGGGGATGCTGTGCATCGAGGCAACCGCCGTCGAGCCCGACGGCCGCATCACGCCAGGCGACCTCGGCCTGTGGGACGACGTGACCGAGAACGCGTTGAAGCCGGTGCTCGAAACGATCCGCCGTTATTCGCCGATCCGCGTCGCGATGCAGATCTCGCATGCGGGCCGCAAGGCGTCGAGCCACGTGCCGTGGGAAGGCGGCCAGTTGATTCCGGTATCCGAAGGCGGATGGTTGCCGCACGCGCCGTCGGCACTGCCGCACAAGGACGACGAAACGCCGCCGCTCGCGCTCGACGCGGCCGGCCTCAACCGGATCCGCGAAGCGTTCGCGGCGACCACGCGGCGGGCGGCGCGGCTCGGCATCGACGCGATCGAAGTGCATGCGGCGCACGGTTATCTGCTGCACGAGTTCCTGTCGCCGGTCGCGAATCAGCGCACCGACGAATACGGCGGCTCGCGTGAAAACCGCATGCGCTTTCCGCTCGAAATTTTCGACATCGTGCGCGCGGCGTTTCCCGCTGACCGGCCGGTCGGCGTGCGCGTATCCGCGACCGACTGGGTCGAAGGCGGCTGGACGCCGGACGACACCGTCGCGTTCGCGCACGAGTTGAAGCGGCGCGGCGCGGACTGGATCGACGTGTCGTCGGGCGGCGTGTCGCCGTTGCAGAAGATCCCGGTCGAGCCCGCCTATCAGGTGCCGTTCGCGCGCAAGGTGAAGCAGGAGACCGGTCTCACGACGATCGCGGTCGGCCTGATCACCGATCCGTTGCAGGCAAACCAGATCGTCGACGACGGCGATGCGGACATGATCGCGATGGCGCGCGCGATGCTGTACGACCCGCGCTGGCCGTGGCACGCGGCCGCGCAACTGGGCGCGAGCGTCAGCGCGCCGCCGCAGTATTGGCGCTCGCAGCCGCGCGAGCAGAAGGCGCTGTTCGGCGACATCACGATCGGTCAACGCTGAAGCGAGGCGTCGCGCGTTTCGATCTGCGTCGTTCATTCTGATAACGGGTTGAACGAAGCGGCTGCGAGCGTGTACGATGCCGGTTGTGGCGCGGTTGGCGTCACATGAAGCGCGGCGCCGTAGAGGCGCCGCGCTTTTGCCATGGGGCATGGCGATACCGGCCGGCGCGATGCCGGGCGTGTCGAGCGAAACCATCGGCGGGCATCATCCATCCGTGGTCGGGATGTTCTCCCCAGGTACTACACAAGGATTCATTCAATGAGTGGACGCAGGATCGTCGTGCGCCAGTCGGGCGTGCACGGTAAGGGCGTGTTCGCGGCGGCACCCATCGAGGCCGGCGCACGCCTGATCGAATACAAGGGCGAGCGGATCTCGTGGAAGGAAGCCTTGCGGCGTCATCCGCACAACCCGGACGAGCCGAATCACACGTTCTATTTCGCGCTCGACAGCGGCAAGGTGATCGACGGCAAGGTGAACGGCAACAGCGCGCGCTGGATCAACCATTCGTGCGCGCCGAACTGCGAGGCCGAGGAGATCGACGGCCACGTGTACGTGCACGCGCTGCGCGACATCGCGGAAGGCGAGGAGCTGTTCTACGACTACGGCCTTGTGATCGACGCGAAGCAGACCGCGAAACTGAAGCGCGAATACGAATGCCGGTGCGGCGCCCGCAAATGCCGCGGCACGATGCTCGCGCCGCCGGAGAAGAAGAAGCCGGGTGCCGCCGCGAAGACGAAAGCGAAGGCCGACGGCAAGAGCAGCAAGAGCAGCAAGAGCAGCAAGAGCAGCAAGAAGAAAAAATGAACGTGCAGTAACGACAAAGGGCCGCGTGTTGCGGCCCTTTCGTCATGAGTCGGCGCGATTCGCGATCGTGCCGCGCTATCCGTCGATCACAGATCGACCGGCGCGTTGTGCAGGTTCTTTTTCGCTTCGGCGTCGGCGTTTGCGCTGACCGGCGGCTGTCCGACGACGACCCGCACCTTCTGCCGGCTCGCGAGCGGCACGCGGACGATGAAGCGCGCGCCGCCTTCCGGCGCATCCTCGTAATGCACGCTGCCGCGATGCAGCGCCATGATGTCGTGGACGATCGCGAGGCCGAGGCCCGCGCCGCCGTCCACGCTCGCATCGCTCTGGCCGTCGCCGCGGAAGAAGCGCTTGAACAGGTCCGCCTGCTGCGCGGGCGGCACGCCGCTGCCGTTGTCCTCGACGATGATTTCCGCCATCCGCTCGTTGTCCACGTCGACCTGCGAAACCGTCACCGTGATCCGGCCGCCGTCGAGCCGCGCGGGCGGCAGATACTTCAACGCGTTGTCGAGCAGGTTCGCGATTACCTCGTGCAGCAGCACCGGGTTGCCGCGCACCGTCAGCGGCCGGTCGTTTTCCGGCGCGTCGAGCCGCTGGAAACCGAGATCGACGTGACTCGCGAGCGCACGCGGCACCCATTCGGCGCCGGTCTCGAACGCGAGCGTAGCCATGTCGATGTCCGTGAAGCGGGCCGCCTGCTCGCCCGGCTCCGCGCGCGCGAGCGACAGCAACTGGTTCGATAGACGGACCGCGCGATCGGCGGCCGCGCGCAGTTCGCGCACCGCCGCGCTCACCTTTTGCGGGTCGCGCGCGCTCGCCGCCTGCTCCGCGTGCAGCTTCACCGCGGTCAGCGGCGTGCGAAGCTGATGCGCGGCATCGGCGATGAACTTGCGCTGCCCGTCCAGCGCCGTCTTCAGGCGGCCGAGCAGCGCGTTCAGCGCGCCGGTCAGCGGCCGGATCTCGACCGGCACATAGGTTTCGTCGACCGGCTCCAGCGACGTGTGCGTCTGCCGGTTCAGCGAATCCGCGAGATGCGTGAGCGGATTCAGCTGCTGGTTCACGACGCGCCACACGATCACCCATCCGGCGAGCAGCAATAACAACAGCGGCATCATGATCGCGACCAGGAATTCGGCCGCGATGCGGAACCGGTGATGCACCGGCTGGCCGACCTCGACGACGATCGGATTGCCGGTCGGCTGCGGCACGCGCACCTGCGCGACGCGCACGCCGACGCCCTGGTGCGTGGTCTCGAACACGTAGGCGTAGTGCATCCGGCGCACGTTCGTGCCTTGCAGCGGCAGCGTGTGATCGCCGGCGATCTCGTCCTCGCCGTTGCTGATCCGGTAGACGAGGTGCTCGACCGGATCGGAGAACATCGCCTGCGCGAGCGGCGGCACGGTGATCGGCGCATCGGGGCCGGCAATCTGGATCTGCTTCGAGATCGCGGTCGCGAGGTCCGCGAGGGAGCGATCGACGACGTGCTGCGTGTACTGCCATGCAAGCCAGTACGCGATCAGCCCGCTCATCAGCGCGAGCAGCGAAAGCGGGGCGGCCAGCCGACGCAGCAGCGTGCGGCGCAGACTGTTTGCGGCCGGGTAGGACATGGTGTGTGAACGAAGAATGAGCCGTCGGAGGCGCGCCGCGCGGGGACCGGGGCGCGAACGCTTACCTTCGGTGCATTGTACGCGCGTGCGTCGCAGTGCGGCAGCGACGGCGAATCGACGGACAATCGGCGGGGGACGTTGCGGGGAGGGCCTGCAGAGAGGGCCTGCGTGGTGAGGCGGCGAACCCGACCGTCGACCGGGCGTGGGGGTCGGGTTCGCCCGCACGGACCGCCGGGGAAGCGGTCCGCGTTCGTTCACGCCGGCGTTACGACGCCTGGCGGATTTCTTGCAGCAGATAACCGAAACCGCGCACCGTGACGATCTCGACGCGGCAGTTTTCGAGCTTCTTGCGCACGCGGTGCACGTAGACTTCGATCGCGGTGTCGCCGAGATCGCCGCCGAAGTGCGTCAGGTGATCCTGCAACTGCGCCTTGCTGACGACGCGCCCATGGCGCAGCAGCAGCATTTCGAGCACCGCGAATTCGCGCGGCGACAGTTCGAGCGGCTTGTCGTCGTTGAAGATGCGGCGATCGACGCCCGACAGCCGCACGCCGCCGAGCGACACCTCGGGACGCGGCACGTCGCCATGTGGGCCGCTGCGGCGCATCACGGCGCGAATCCGCGCTTCGAGTTCGGCCGGTTCGAACGGCTTCAGCATGTAGTCGTCGGCGCCGGAATTCAGGCCCTGCACGCGATCGTTCAGCTCGTCGCGCGCGGTGAGCACGATCACCGGCGTATGGCGGTTGCTCTGACGGAACCGCGACAGCAGCGTCATCCCGTCGATGCCCGGCAGGCCGAGGTCGAGGATCACGAGTTCATGGCGGTTCTGCGTGAGAGCCTGTTCGGCGAAGATGCCGTCGTGGACCATGTCGACCGTGAAGCCGGCTTGTTCGAGGCTGGACTGGATGCCGCGTGCGATGGGGCGGTCGTCTTCGATCAGAAGGAGTCGCATGGTTTCGCTCAAGTACAATGGGTTTAGCGTTTCAGGCAAGCAGCTCGCACACGCGCGCGTTGCACGACCACGATCCACATGTCCGATATTTCGATCACCGAACTCGAAGCCGCGATCAATTTCTGGCGCAACCGCTCGCCTTCGAGCGGCGACGAACTCACGTTGTGCAGGGAGGCGAATGCGCTCTCCAAGCCGTATGCGCTGATGATTGTACAGCGTCGGCACTCCATGTCGCCGGAAGGTTTGGAGCCGATTGCCCGCGTCGCGTGGGAGTCTTACGTGTCCCTTAAGAACAGCCTCAAGAACTGAAGGTTTGCAGCCGTTCAGCCCTGCATTCCGCTTTCACCAGCCGTTTTAAGCACGCTTTTCATGGTTTCGCTCAGACGCTGAGCAGGGCCGGCGCGATCGAATCGATGAAGCGCGCCAGTTCGATGTCGCGCCCGGTGAGTCCGTCGGCCTCGTGCGTCGACAGCGTGATCTCCACGCGGTTGTACACGTTGAACCACTGCGGGTGGTGATCCATTTCCTGCGCCTTGATCGCGACGCGCGTCATGAAGCCGAACGCCTCGTTGAAGTCCGCGAACACGAAGTGACGCTGGATCGCGTCGCGGCCCGCGACGGCCTGCCAGCCATGCAGTTGCGCGAGTTGCGTCGCGCGCGCTTCGGAAGCCAGTCGGGTAATCATCGTTGCACCTTTTCGTCTGTCCGGCGCCCGCGTTGCCAGTCGGCGCGCGTGTCGAATCCCTGTCTGTGGATAGCGGCAACACGTTGGGCGCCGCGGCGACGGCGGGAGTCAATCGGCCATTGTTCCACGGATGGCGCGGCCGTGCGAAGCGGCGGCTGCGCGCAGCGAACGGGCGCGATGCGACGCAGTTCTCGCGCGCGCGTACGTGAACCTGCGGCAATCCGGAACCGGGCGCGCGGCTGTGAAATAATCGTGCGTCCCTACCGCCCCCTTCTACTAAGATCGTTCATGCTCGAACTCGATCACTTCGATCTTGCGCTTCTCGACGTGCTGCAGCGTTTCGGCCGCGCCACCCATCAGCAACTCGGCGAGCAGGTGCCGCTGTCGCCGTCGCAGATCGGGCGGCGGCTGCAGCGGCTCGAAGCATCGGGCGTGATCGACGGTTATCGCGTCGTGCTGCGGCCCGAGAAGCTCGGCCTTGGCGTGACCGCGTTCACGAGCCTGAAGCTCAAGCATCACGGCGATTCGGTGATCGAGCAGTTCCAGCAGCAGATCGACGCGTTGCCCGAAGTGCTGGAATGCCATGCGGTCGTCGGCGACGCCGACTACATGCTGCGGATCGTCGCGCCGGACCTGAACGCGCTGTCGTCGTTCGTGATGAAGCGGCTGATGCGCGTGCCGGGCGTCGACAGCGTGCGCTCGAACATCGTGCTGACCACGTTCAAGCGCAACGGCCCGCTGCCGCTCGATCATCTGAAGCCGGACGCGCCGCAGCCGTGACGCGTCCGCGCCGCGTTCACACCGTCGCGGCGTTCAGCAGGTCCACATAGGCGACCGCGACGAGATCCGCCTCGTCCACGCCGAGCTTTGCGAACACCGCATGCGCTTCGGCTTCGCCGCCCGCTTCGTCGTCGTCCGGGCCGAGCACCACTTCCAGTTCCACGAAGTCGCCCAAGCCGTCCACGCGGTCGAGGTGGATCCGCGTGCGTCCGGTCAGATACACGTGCCGTTCCTTCGAGACGATGCCGCGCGTCGTCAGCGCGGTCGCGAGCAGCGAGTGCATCGCCTCCGCGTTGCTGACCGGGCTGCGCGTGTAGTACGACGCCTTCGGGCCGTCGCGGTCGTCGCGCTGATAGAAGATCAGCTCGGGCGGCGTGCCGTCGTCGAACTGGCGCAGCTTCAGCCGGCCGCGCGGCACGTCGTAGAAGAAGTCCTGCTGGCGGAAGATCAGCGGCGCGTCCGGCGCGAGTTGCGCGGCGCGTTCGCGCAGCGCATCGAACTGGCGCGCACGGGCTTTGATTTCGATGTTACGGGCCATGCGGGTCTCCTCGGGATCGGTGGAACGAAACGCCGTGCCGCATCGGCGCGCACGGCGAACCCCGAATCTAGCAAAACCTGCATGACCGTGACGTTACGCGGGGTGCGCAAACCGTTGTGCAAACCGTCGCGCGGCTTCATCAGCGATGCTCATATCGCCCATTGCAGATCGATCGCCTTCAGCGCGGCGGCGATCGTCGGCTCGTCCTGGCGCGCGGCGAGCGTGACGAACGTCAGTTCGGTCGGCACCGTCACGCCTTCGACGATCGTCAGCGCGTGCGCGTGCGCCTCCGCGATCGCGGTCGCGTCGCGCGCGAGCGTGAGGCCCACGCCGGACTTCACGAGGTCGAGCATCGACGGCTCCTGATCGACCTCCGCGACCTTCACCGGCTTCACGTTCGCCGCCTCGAACTCGTGCGACAGCAGCCGGTTGTGCGCGGACGCGGGCGGCGTCCAGATCCACGGCAGCGCGGCGAGCGACTTCCAGTCGCGCGCGCCCTTCACGCGGTCTTTCCAGCCGGCCGGCGCGAGCACGCGGTACTGGAACTGCGTGAGCGTCAGCGTGTGGAACGCCGCGCCGTCGCGGGTGCCGTCGAGCGCCGGCTGGCCGATGTAGTAACCGACGTCCAGTTCGCGCGCGCGCACCTGTTCGAGCACCCAGCCGGACATCCCGTGCCGCAGCGCGGTCTCGATCTGCGGCCACGTCTCGACCATCTGCCGCAGGAAGCCGCCGAGCCGCAGGAACGCGGGGTCGAGGATCGTGCCGATCCGCAGCCGGCCGCGCACCTCGTGCCGCAGCGTCGCCGCCGCGCGCTGCACGTCGGTCGCCGCCGCGAGCGCGCGTTCCGCGTGCGGCAGCAGCGCCTGGCCGTCGCGGGTCAGCACGAGCCCGTGGGACGTGCGCGTGAACAGCGTCACGCCGAGCGTCTCGTGCAGATGCTTGATCTGCAGGCTCACGGCGGGCTGCGTCAGATGCAGTTGCGCGGCCGCGCGCGTCAGATTCCCTTCGTGCGCGACCGTGACGAAAGCGCGGAGCAAGGTCAGGTCCATTCGCTGATATTAACTCGCCTTATATCTCAGTTCAGCATTAATCATTGGATCGCGCCGCGCGTTGGAGATTACGCTAGCCTGTATTCAGGCCGGTGCGGCGGGCGGCGCGCGTCGTCGCGACGACGCCGGCGCATCGATCGATCCAATCCAGTTAAACGACGAGGCTGAAACATGGGCGAGACACATCGGAGCGAAGCGGGCGTTGGCACGCTCACGCATTACATCAACGGCAAGCCGCTCGACGGCACCAGCGACCGTTACGGCGACGTGTTCAACCCGGCGCTCGGCAGCGTGACCGCGCGCGTGCCGCTCGCGACGGTCGCGGAAGTCGATGCGGCGGTTGCCGCCGCGAACGCCGCATTTCCCGCGTGGAGCGAGATGGCGCCGCTCAAGCGCGCGCGCATCCTGTTCAAGTTCAAGGACCTGCTCGACCAGCATCACGACGAACTTGCCGAACTGATCACGCGCGAACACGGCAAGGTGTTCTCCGACGCGAAGGGCGAGGTGATGCGCGGGATCGAGGTGGTCGAGTTCGCGTGCGGGATTCCGAACCTGCTGAAGACCGACTTCACCGACCAGATCGGCGGCGGCATCGACAACTGGAACCTGCGGCAGCCGCTCGGCGTCGTCGCGGGCATCACGCCGTTCAACTTCCCGATGATGGTGCCGTGCTGGATGTTCCCGGTCGCGCTCGCGTGCGGGAACACGTTCGTGCTGAAGCCGTCGGAGCGCGATCCGTCCGCGTCGCTGCGGGTCGCGGAACTGCTGAAGGAAGCGGGCCTGCCGGACGGCGTGTTCAACGTCGTGCACGGCGACAAGGTCGCGGTCGATGCGCTGCTCGTGCATCCGGACGTGGCGGCGCTGTCGTTCGTCGGCTCGACGCCGATCGCCGAATACATCTACACGGAAGGCACGAAACACGGCAAGCGCGTGCAGGCGCTGGGCGGCGCGAAGAATCATCTGGTCGTGATGCCGGACGCCGATCTCGACCAGGCGGTCGATGCGCTGATCGGCGCGGCATACGGCTCGGCCGGCGAGCGCTGCATGGCGATCTCGGTCGCGGTCGCGGTCGGCCACGTCGCGGACGAACTGATCGAGCGCCTGACGCCGCGCGTGAAGGCGCTGAAGATCGGCAACGGGATGGACGACGAATCGGAGATGGGTCCGCTCGTGACGGCCGCGCATCGCGCGAAGGTGACGGGCTACATCGACGCGGGCATCGCGGCGGGTGCGAAGCTGGTCGTCGATGGCCGCTCGCATCGCGTCGAAGGACACGAGGATGGGTTCTTCATCGGCGGCACGCTGTTCGACGACGTGCAGACCGACATGACGATCTACCGCGAAGAGATTTTCGGGCCGGTGTTGTGCGTCGTGCGCGTGCCGGACTTCGCGAGCGCGGTCGAACTGATCAACGCGCACGAGTTCGCGAACGGCGTGTCGTGCTTCACGTCGGACGGCGGCGTCGCGCGCGCGTTCTCGCGGCAGATCAAGGTCGGCATGGTCGGCATCAACGTGCCGATTCCGGTGCCGATGGCGTGGCATTCGTTCGGCGGCTGGAAGCGGTCGCTGTTCGGCGACCATCATGCTTATGGTGAGGAAGGCGTGCGTTTCTATACGCGCTACAAGAGCATCATGCAGCGCTGGCCGGACAGCATCGCGAAGGGCGCGGAGTTTACGATGCCGGTGGCGAAGTAGGCGCGCTTGCTCAACGCAAACGGATCACAACGAAAAGAAAACGGATTCGGCATTGCATGGGATGGGAGTAAGCGCTGAAGCGACAGTTTTGCATGGGATCAGAGTAAGCGCTGAAGCGCCAACTCTGATCGACAGCTTTGCATGGGGCCGGAGTAAGTGCTAAAGCACTAACTCCGACCGACAGCTTTGCATGGGATCAGAGTAGGCGCTGAAGCGCTAACTCCGACCGACAGCTTTGCATGGGATCAGAGTAAGCGCTGAAGCGCCAACTCTGATCGACAGCTTTGCATGGGGCCGGAGTAAGCGCTGAAGCGCTAACTCCGACCGACAGCTTTGCATGGGGTCGGAGTAAGTGCTGAAGCACTAACTCCGACCGACAGGAGACAAATCATGCCTGCAACGGAACCCCCCGGAGGCCGCGCGTCCGCGCGCCGCGTCGAAGGCGAATTCGATTACGTGATCGTCGGCGCAGGCACCGCGGGCTGCGTGCTCGCGGACCGGCTCACCGAAGACCCCGACGTGTCCGTGCTGCTGCTCGAAGCCGGCGGCAAGGACGACTACCACTGGATCCACGTACCGGTCGGCTACCTGTACTGCATCGGCAACCCGCGCACCGACTGGCTGTACAAGACCGTCCCCGAGGCCGGGCTGAACGGCCGCGCGCTCGCCTACCCGCGCGGCCGCGTGCTCGGCGGCTCGTCGTCGATCAACGGAATGATCTATATGCGCGGTCAGCGCGGCGACTACGACGAGTGGGCGCGCGCGACCGGCGACCCGTCGTGGTCGTGGGACGCCGTGCTGCCAGTATTTCGCCGCAGCGAGGACTATCACGGCGGCGAAAACGAATGGCACGGCGCGGGCGGCGAATGGCGCGTCGAGAAACAGCGCCTCAAGTGGAAGATCCTCGAAGCGTTTGCCGAGGCCGCGCAGCAGCAGGGCATTCCCGCGACCGACGACTTCAATCGCGGCGACAACGGCGGCGTCGGCTACTTCGACGTGAACCAGAAGCGCGGCGTGCGCTGGAACGCGTCGAAGGCATTCCTGCGGCCCGCGATGAAGCGGCCGAACCTCACGGTCATCACCGGCGCGCACACGCAGCGCGTGATCTTCGAAGGACGCCGCTGCGTCGGCGTCGAATATCGCGGCGACGTCGATTACGTCGCGCGCGCACGCTGCGAAGTGATCCTCAGCGCGGGCGCGGTGAATTCGCCGCAACTGCTCGAACTGTCCGGCGTCGGCGACGGCGCGCGGCTCCGGCCACTCGGCATCGATGTCGTGCACGACCTGCGCGGCGTCGGCGAGAACCTGCAGGACCATCTGCAACTGCGGATGGCTTTCCGCGTGGACGGCGTGCGCACGCTGAACACGGCATCCGCGCACTGGTGGGGCAAGCTGATGATCGGCATCGAATACGCGCTGTTCCAGAGCGGGCCGATGTCGATGGCGCCGTCGCAACTGGGCGCGTTCGCGAAGTCCGATCCCGACGATCCGGCGCTCACGCGGCCGGACCTCGAATATCACGTGCAGCCGCTGTCGCTCGACCGCTTCGGCGAACCGCTGCATCGCTTCAATGCGTTCACCGCGTCGGTGTGCAATCTGCGGCCGACGTCGCGCGGCAGCGTGCACGTGGTCTCGGCGGACCCGGCCGCGCCGCCGTCGATCGCGCCGAACTATCTGTCCACCGACCACGACCGGCGCGTCGCCGCGAACGCACTGCGGCTCACGCGCCGCATCGCCGCGTCCTCGGCGCTCGCGCGCTACCAGCCGCACGAAATCCTGCCCGGCCTCGCGTTCCAGACCGAGGAGGAATTGCAGGAAGCGGCCGGCGCCGTCGGCACGACGATCTTCCATCCGGTCGGCACCTGCCGGATGGGCCGCGCGGACGACGACGACGCGGTCGTCGACAGCCGTCTGCGCGTGCGCGGCATCGACGGGCTGCGCGTCGTCGATGCGTCGGTGATGCCGACCATCACGTCCGGCAACACGAATTCGCCGACGCTGATGATCGCGGAACGCGCCGCGCAGATGCTGCGCGAGGATCGCCGCGCCGGTGCCTCCGCATCGACGGTGCGCGAGCCCGGCACGACGTCAGCGAACGTGCCGGCGTCCGTGTCCTGACGCACGTTATTTGCTGCATCCGCGCGATGCGCATCGGGCGGCGTTCCGACGCGCATCGCACGTGTGCGCACATCGCCGCGCGCGCATCGGCGCGGCGCGTTGCGGATTCGCGCGCAACGGCTGCGACCGTTTCGCCCTGGCGTGCCTCCGTAAGTGCAAATCCCAATGATTGCGCTGCATCATTGGCGCGACAATGGGTCGAGATCGGGGGGCGTGTACAGCGACGGCGCGACGGATGCGCTACGCCATCCGCGGATGCGGTTCACTACGGACTTCGAGCGGTTCAGGCTCGCGCGCGCTGCCATCATCAGCGTGTGTGCGGCGGACCGCGCGAACGGTCGAAGCGTTAGGCGTCATTTCGCGTGGAAACGGACATGATTCTCGGCGACACGATTCTCGAAACGCGTGGACTCACCCGGCAGTTCAAGGGCTTCACCGCCGTCAACGGCGTGAACCTGCGCGTCGCCCGCGGTTCGATCCATGCGCTGATCGGACCGAACGGCGCGGGCAAGACCACCTGCTTCAACCTGCTGACGAAGTTCCTGGAGCCGAGCGCCGGGCGCATCTTCTTCAACGGCATCGACATCACGCACGAGCGCCCCGCGCAGATCGCGCGGCGCGGCATCATCCGTTCGTTCCAGATTTCGGCGGTGTTCCCGCATCTGAGCGCGTTGCAGAACGTGCGGATCGGCCTGCAACGTTCGCTCGGCACCGCGTTTCATTTCTGGAAGAGCGAACGCAGCCTGAGCGAACTCGACGACCGCGCGATGGACCTGCTCACGCAGGTGGGCCTGAACGACTTCTCGGACGTGCCGACCGTCGAACTCGCCTATGGCCGCAAGCGCGCGCTCGAAATCGCGACGACCCTCGCGATGGAACCCGAACTGATGCTGCTCGACGAGCCGACCCAGGGGATGGGCCACGAGGACGTCGATCGCGTGACCGCGCTGATCAAGAAGGTGTCGAGCGGCCGCACGATCCTGATGGTCGAGCACAACATGAACGTGATCGCCGGCATCTCGGACACGATCACGGTCCTGCAACGCGGCGAGGTGCTCGCCGAAGGCAGTTACGCGGAAGTGTCGAAAAATCCGCAGGTGATGGAAGCGTACATGGGCAGCGCCGATGCGGCCCTCGCCGGAGCGCACGCATGAGCGCGGTGACGGAGCACGAGCGCGTCGCGCAGACCGATGCGGCGAACGGCGCATTTGCGCTCGAAATCGCGGGCCTTCAGGCGTGGTACGGCGAATCCCATATCCTGCACGGCGTCGATCTGGCGGTGAAGCGCGGCGAGGTCGTCACGCTGCTCGGCCGCAACGGCGCGGGCCGCACGACGACGCTGCGCGCGATCATGGGCCTGACCGGCCGGCGCACCGGCTCGATCCGCATCGGCGGCCGCGAGACGATCCAGTTGCCCACGCACAGGATCGCGCATTGCGGCGTCGGGTATTGCCCCGAGGAGCGCGGCATCTTCGCGAGCCTGTCGTGCGAGGAAAACCTGCTGCTGCCGCCGGCGGTCGTGAAGGGCGCGCAGGGGATGTCGATCGACGAAATCTATTCGATGTTTCCGAATCTCGCGGAGCGCCGTCACAGCCAGGGCACGCGGCTCTCCGGCGGCGAGCAGCAGATGCTCGCGGTCGCGCGCATTCTTCGCACCGGCGCGAACCTGCTGCTGCTCGACGAGATTTCCGAAGGGCTCGCGCCTGTCATCGTGCAGGCGCTCGCGCGGATGATCGTCACGCTGAAGGCGCGCGGCTACACGATCGTGATGGTCGAGCAGAACTTCCGCTTCGCCGCGCCGCTCGCGGACCGCTTCTACGTGATGGAGCACGGGCGCATCGTCGAGCACTTCGGCACCGCCGAACTCGAAGGGAAGATGCCGGTGCTGCACGACCTGCTCGGCGTCTAGCCGTTTCTTCGCGAATCCGGCGCGCGATCCGTCGCGCGCCGCGCGAATTGCCTTGCCTCTGATAACGACACGACCAACGAAGGAGACTGCAATGAAGAAAACGACATTCGCGCGGCTATCGACGCTGTCCGTTGCCGCCGCCGCGTGCGCGGCGTTCGGCGCGACGGGGGCGAGGGCGGCCGACGATGCCGTGAAGATCGGCTTCATCACCGACATGTCGGGCCTCTACGCGGACATCGACGGCCAGGGCGGCCTCGAAGCGATCCGGATGGCGGTCGCGGATTTCGGCGGCAAGGTGAACGGCAAGCCGATCCAGATCCTGTACGCGGACCATCAGAACAAGGCGGACATCGCGGCGTCGCGCGCGCGCGAATGGTTCGACCGCGACGGCGTCGAGATGCTGATCGGCGGCACGAACTCCGCGACCGGCCTGTCGATGAACCAGGTCGCGGGCGAGAAGCACAAGGTCTACATCAACATCGGCGCGGGCGCCGACACGATGACGAACGAGCAGTGCACGCCGTACACGGTCCACTACGCGTACGACACCGTCGCGCTCGCGAAGGGGACCGGCTCCGCGGTGACGAAGCAGGGCGGCAAGACGTGGTACTTCCTGACCGCCGACTACGCGTTCGGCAAGGCGCTCGAAAAAGCGACGTCGGACGTCGTGAAGGCGAACGGCGGCCAGGTGCTCGGCGAAGTGCGGCATCCGCTGTCCGCGTCGGACTTCTCGTCGTTCCTGTTGCAGGCGCAGGGCTCGAAGGCGCAGATTCTCGGCCTCGCGAACGCGGGCGGCGACACGATCAATTCGATCAAGGCAGCGAAGGAGTTCGGCGTCACGAAGACGATGAAGCTCGCGGCGCTGCTGATGTTCATCGACGACGTGCACAGCCTCGGACTCGACACGACCCAGGGCCTCGTGCTGACCGACAGCTGGTACTGGAACAAGAACGCGGACACCCGCAAGTGGGCGCAGCGCTATTTCGACAAGATGAAGAAGATGCCGTCGAGCCTGCAGGCCGCCGACTATTCGGCGACGACCAACTACCTGAAGGCGGTCCAGGCAGTCGGCACGACCGACCCGGACAAGGTGATGGCGCAACTGAAGAAGCAGAAGATCGACGACTTCTACGCGACGGGTTATGTGCGCCAGGACGGCAGCATGATCCACGACATGTATCTGATGCAGGTGAAGACGCCGGCGGAGTCGAAGGAGCCGTGGGACTACTACAAGATCGTCGCGACGATCCCCGGCGAGCAGGCGTTCACGACGAAGCAGGAGTCGCGCTGCGCGCTGTGGAAGTGACGCCAGGCGGGGACGGTGCCGCGTGCGTCGTGTGACGCGCGCGGCTTCGCGCGGGTTCGATCGCGAGGGAGATGACCGCTTCAAATGAATATCTTTGGCATTCCGTTGCCGGCGATGTTGAGCCAGTTGCTGCTGGGGCTCGTGAACGGGTCGTTCTACGCGATCCTGAGCCTCGGGCTGGCGGTGATCTTCGGCATGCTGAACGTGATCAACTTCGCGCACGGCGCGTTGTTCATGCTCGGCGCGATGCTCACGTGGATGGGGCTCGCGTATTTCAATCTGCCGTACTGGGTGATGATCTTCGTCGCGCCGCTCGTCGTCGGCGCGTTCGGCATGCTGGTCGAACGCTCGATGCTGCGCTGGATCTACCGGCTCGATCACCTGTACGGGCTCTTGCTGACGTTCGGGCTCACGCTCGTCGTCGAGGGCGTGTTCCGTTCGATCTACGGATCGTCCGGGCAGCCGTACGACGTGCCGGACCTGCTCGCCGGCGCGACGAATCTCGGTTTCATGTACCTGCCGAACTATCGCGCGTGGGTGGTCGTCGCGTCGCTCGCGGTGTGCTTTGCGACGTGGTTCGTGATCGAGAAGACGCGGCTTGGCGCCTATCTGCGCGCGGGCACCGAGAACCCGAAGCTCGTCGAGGCGTTCGGCGTGAACGTGCCGCTGATGATTACGCTGACCTACGGTTTCGGCGTCGCGCTCGCCGCGTTCGCGGGCGTGCTCGCCGCGCCGGTGATCCAGGTGTCGCCGCTGATGGGGCAGCCGATGATCATCACCGTGTTCGCCGTCGTCGTGATCGGCGGGATGGGGTCGATCATGGGCTCGATCCTGACCGGCCTGCTGCTCGGCGTGATCGAGGGCTTCACGCGCGTGTTCTGGCCGGAGGCGTCCGCGACGGTCGTGTTCGTCATCATGGCGATCGTGCTGCTGGTTCGTCCGGCGGGTCTTTTCGGCAAGGAACGGTGATGCAAAGAAAAGCGCTGTACGCCCTATTGCTGATCTGTCTGATTCTTGCGCCGCTCGTCGGCGTGTATCCGCTGTTCGTGATGAAGGTGCTGTGCTTCGCGCTGTTCGCGGCCGCGTTCAATCTGCTGATCGGCTACACCGGGCTGCTGTCGTTCGGCCATGCGATGTTCCTCGCGACGGCGGGTTACGTGACCGGCTACGCGATCCAGTCGATGAACTTCACGCCGGAACTCGGCGTGCTCGCCGGCACCGCGGCCGCGACGGCGCTCGGTCTGATCGTCGGGCTGTTCGCGATCCGGCGGCAGGGCATCTACTTCGCGATGGTCACGCTCGCGCTCGCGCAGATGGTTTATTTCGTGTTCCTGCAGGCGCCGTTCACGCACGGCGAGGACGGTTTGCAGGGCGTGCCGCGCGGCAGCCTGTTCGGGTTCCTGTCGCTGTCGTCGGACACGGTGCTGTATTACGTCGTGCTCGTCGTGATGGTGCTCGCGTTCGCGCTGATCGTGCGGGTCGTGCATTCGCCGTTCGGCCAGGTGCTCGTCGCGATCAAGGAGAACGAGCCGCGCGCGGTGTCGCTCGGCTACGATACCGACCGCTTCAAGCTGCTCGCGTTCGTGCTGTCCGCCGGGCTCGCGGGGCTGGCGGGCTCGCTGAAGGTGCTGGTGCTCGGCTTCGAGACGCTCGGCGACGCGTACTGGACGATGTCGGGCCTCGTCGTGCTGATGACGCTGGTCGGCGGGATGGGCACGCTGTTCGGCCCGCTGCTCGGCGCGGCGCTGATCGTCGCGCTCGAAGACCGGCTCGGCGACATCGGCACGGCGCTCGCGTCGGCGACCGGCGTCGACTGGTTCCGGTCGCTCGGCGAATCGACGACGATCGTGACCGGGCTGATCTTCATTGCGTGCGTGCTCGCGTTCCGGCGCGGGATCGTCGGCGAGATTGTCGCGCGCGTGCGGCCGCTGCGCGCGTGAACGCTCCGGGCGGAGCGCGTGTCGCGCGTTCCATGGGAGTGCGATGAAAGGGGCTGCCGGCAAGCGCGCGGCTTGCGGTGCGGCTGTGCGAGAATGGCGCTTCAACCCGCCTCAAGCCGCCCCAATTCAGTGCCGCACTGCACCACTAGGGTAAATGCTAGTTGTTGCAACCCGGCCCGATCGTTAATCTTGCAACAGTTCTGATGCACCCGAATTTGCAGGTGGAGAACGAGGAGACAACGAGGCACAAAGTGCCCGGCCAGAAAGCGCTGTTGGATGGGAATCCAACAGCGCTTTTTATTTTTTATTCGACCGATTTTCACGGCGATTATCTTTTCCTTTCGCGGCCGATTATTTTTTCCGCGCCGCGCGCCTTCCTCCTTTTACGCAAACTGCGGCCCGTTACGCGCGATCCCAATGCCCGCGCGCGTTCCGGCGTTACGCGTCGCGCGCGGCGTCCACGCGCTCCGTTAATTGCTTGCCGTTGCGCATAACCGTCGCTACACTCGCCTTTCCCCGACCATGCGGTCGGTGTATTGCCCGACGTCAAGTGGACGGCAATTACGCGGATAAAATCGTCGCAGCCGGACAAACTCCGGCGCAATAAAGAAAGAAGCGATTGAACAAGGAGTGGAGATGCGGTTGGCTTTGCGTTGGATAAGTGCGGCATGCGTCGCGACGGGGATGTGCGCGGCGACCGCCGGGGCGGCCTGGGCAGACGTGAAGATCGGCGTGACCGTGTCGGCGACCGGGCCGGCGGCGTCGCTCGGCATCCCGGAGAAGAACACCATCGCACTGTTGCCGAAGGAGATCGCGGGCCAGAAGGTCGATTACCTCGTGCTCGACGACGCGACCGACTCGACCCAGGCCGTGAAGAACGCACGCAAGCTGACAAGCGAGGACCACGTCGACGCGCTGATCGGCTCGACCGTCGTGCCGAACTCGCTCGCGATGATCGACGTCGCCGCCGAAACCGGCACGCCGATGATCTCGATGGCGGCGGCCGCGTCGATCGTCGAACCGATGGACGCGAAGCGCGCGTGGGTGTTCAAGACGCCGCAGAACGACATGCTGATGGCCGGCGCGATCGCGCAGCACATGGCCGCGCACGGCGTGAAGACGGTCGCGTTCATCGGCTTCTCGGACGCGTATGGCGAAAGCTGGTTCAAGGAGTTCAGCAAGGCCGCGGAGGAACGGAAGATCCGCATCGTCGCGAACGAGCGCTTCGCGCGCAACGACGCGTCGGTGACGGGCCAGGTGCTGAAGGCGATGTCGCAGCATCCGGACGCGGTGCTGATCGCCGGCGCGGGCACGCCGGCCGCGCTGCCGCAGAAGACGCTGAAGGAGCGCGGTTATACGGGCAGGTACTACCAGACCCACGGCGTCGCGAACAACGACTTCCTGCGCGTGTGCGGCAAGGATTGCGAAGGCACGTATCTGCCGGCCGGTCCGCTGCTCGTTGCCGACCAGCTGCCCGACGCGAATCCGGTGAAGAAGACCGCGCTCGCGTACAAGGCCGCCTATGAAGGCGCGTACGGCGTCGGCACGATCTCGACGTTCGGCGGCCACGCGTGGGACGCGAGCCTGCTGCTTCAGCATGCGATTCCGGTCGCGCTGAAGGCGGGGCAGCCCGGCACGAAGGCGTTCCGGGACGCGCTGCGCGCGGCGCTCGAAAACTCGCGCGACGTCGCCGGCTCGCACGGCATCTTCAACATGAGCGCGACCGATCATGCGGGCCTCGACGAACGCGCGCGCGTGATGGTGCAGATCGTCGGCGGCAAGTGGAAGCTGGCCGGCGACTGAGCGAAGGAACGAGGCACGCGAACGGATCGACACGAACAGGGCACGGGCAGACGACGTGCCCTTTTTGTTGCACGCGCAAGCGCGGCGCGTGTTTCGCCCAGGGCGCGTGGTGACGGCGCGCGACGGACCGGCGGCGAATGTGCGGTGGCAGGCGAAGGCGCGCAGCGGGCAGGGAAAACCATGCATCACACCGGTTGACCCGGTCACTACACTCAAAGGCCGGCCGTCGGCCCACGATGCCTCGGACCGGATCATCAGATACGCAGACAAAGCGCAGACGAAGCGTTTGGAGACACGCAAATGAAAACGACAAAGTGGGTAGTACGTGCCAGCCTCGCAGCGGCATTGATGGGCAGCGCCGGCCTCGCGGCCGCGCAGGTGAAGATCGGCGTCACGCTGTCCGCGACGGGGCCGGCCGCATCGCTCGGGATTCCCGAAAAGAACACGATCGCGCTGCTGCCGAAGGAGATCGGCGGCAAGAGCGTGGAGTACATCGTGCTCGACGACGCGTCCGACACGAGCAAGGCGGTGCAGAACACGCACAAGCTGATCGACGAGGATCACGTCGACGCGATCATCGGGTCGTCGGTCACGCCGAACTCGCTCGCGATGCTCGACGTGGTGTCGCAGGGCAAGACGCCGATGATCTCGCTCGCGGCGTCGGCGGCGATCATCGAGCCGATGGACCCGAAGCGTCAGTGGGCGTTCAAGACGCCGCAGAACGACAGTCTGATGGCCGATGCGATCGCCGGGTACATGGAGAAGCACGGCGTGAAGACGGTCGCGTTCATCGGCTTCACCGACGCCTATGGCGACAGCTGGTACAAGGAGTTCAGCGCGGTCGCCGCGAAGCACAACCTGAAGCTGGTCGCGAACGAGCGTTATAACCGCACCGATTCGTCGGTGACCGGCCAGGCGCTGAAGCTGATGGCCGCGAACCCGGACGCGGTGCTGATCGCCGGTTCCGGCACGCCGTCCGCGTTGCCCGCGAAGACGCTGAAGGACCGCGGCTACAAGGGCAAGATCTATCAGACGCACGGCGTCGCGAACAACGACTTCCTGCGCGTGTGCGGCAAGGACTGCGAAGGCGAACTGCTGCCGGCCGGTCCGATTCTCGTCGCGGACCAGTTGCCCGATTCGAACCCGGTGAAGAAGTCGTCGCTTGCGTACAAGACCGCGTATGAAAAGGCGTATGGGGCAGGGTCGGTCGCGACGTTCGGCGGTCATGCGTGGGATGCCGGCCAGATGCTTGCGCGCGCGATTCCCGACGCGTTGAAGAAAGGGCAGCCGGGCACCGAAGCGTTCCGCGTGGCGCTGCGCGACGCGCTCGAAAACGTGAAGGAGCTGCCGCTCGCGCACGGCATCATGAACACGACGGCCAGCGATCACAACGGTCTCGACGACCGTGCGCGCGTGATCGTGCAGATCGTCGACAGCAAGTGGAAGCTGCAGGGCGACTGATCCGCCCGCGTGCCGCGGTCCGCGTCTTTATTGCGCGCGGATCGCGTCGTCATTCTGGTCACCGACAATGAGCGGCGCGCCGCGCGGGTCGGCTCGACCCCGCAGTTAGCAATCCCGATTGCTTCGTTTTCCGATTTTCGACGTTTCAGGACGAGGGTGTATGGATTTATCAATCGCCGCGATCCTCGCGCAGGACGGCATCACCACCGGCGCGATCTACGCGTTGCTCGCGCTCGCGCTGGTGCTCGTGTTCTCCGTCACGCGCGTGATCTTCATTCCGCAGGGCGAGTTCGTGTCGTACGGCGCGCTCACGCTGGCCGCGTTGCAGTCGCAGAAGTTTCCGGCCACGTGCTGGCTGCTGGTCGCGCTCGGCGCCGCGTGTTTCGTCGTCGAGGCCGCGGGCATCGCGCGGCATGCGGAACGCCGCCGGCATGCCGCGCGCACGCTCGTCACGCTCGCGGGCAGGTACCTGCTGTTTCCGATCGCGCTTTATGCGCTGACGCGCGGCATCGCGAGCCAGCCGCTGCCGATGCTCGCGCAGATCGCGCTGACGCTCGCGATCGTCGTGCCGATGGGGCCGTTCGTGTACCGGCTCGCGTATCAGCCGATCGCGGAAGCGTCGACGCTGCTGCTGCTGATCGTCGCGGTCGCGGTGCACTTCGCGATGGTCGGCCTGGGGCTGGTGATGTTCGGCGCGGAAGGCTCGCGCACGAACGCGTTCACCGACGCGACGTTCGACATCGGCAGCCTGTCGATCTCCGGGCAGAGCCTGTGGGTCGTCGGCACGGCCGCGGTGCTGATCGTCGCGCTGTACTTCTATTTCGACCGGACGATCTCTGGCAAGGCGCTGCGCGCGACGTCGGTGAACCGGCTCGGCGCGCGGCTCGTCGGCATCGGCACCACCCAGGCGGGGCGGCTCGCGTTCACGCTCGCGGCCGGGCTCGGCGTGCTGTGCGGGATTCTCGTCGCGCCGCTGACGACCATCTACTACGACTCCGGTTTCCTGATCGGGCTGAAGGGGTTCGTCGGCGCGATCATCGGCGGCCTCGTCAGTTATCCGCTCGCGGCGGCCGGTTCGGTGCTCGTCGGGCTGCTCGAATCGTATTCGTCGTTCTGGGCGAGCGCCTACAAGGAAGTGATCGTGTTCACGCTGATCATCCCGGTGCTGCTGTGGCGGAGTCTTTCCACGCCGCACGCCGAAGAGGAAGAGGAGTGACGCGATGAAACGGATCATCATGCACAACCGCTTTTTCTGGCTGTTCCTCGTCGTGATGTTCGCGCTGCCGGTGCTGCCGCAGCCGCTGCGCGTGCCGGAGTACTGGGTCACGCTGCTGAACTACATCGGCCTTTATTCGATCGTCGCGATCGGCCTCGTGCTGCTGACCGGCATCGGCGGGATGACGAGCTTCGGGCAGGCCGCGTTCGTCGGCATCGGCGCGTACTCGACCGCGTATCTGACCACGCAGTTCGGCTTGTCGCCGTGGCTCGGACTCGTCGTCGGCGTGATCGTGACCGGCCTCGTCGCGCTCGTGCTCGGCCTCGTGACGATGCGGCTGTCCGGCCACTTCCTGCCGCTCGGCACGATCGCGTGGGGGCTCGCGCTGTTCTTCCTGTTCGGCAACCTCGACATGCTCGGCAAGTACGACGGCATCAACGGCATTCCGGTGCTGAACGTGCTCGGCATCGAGCTGGAGTCGGGGCGGCACATCTACTACCTGATCTGGGTCGTCGTGCTTGCGTCGGTGCTGTCTGTTCAGAACCTGCTTAACAGCCGCGCCGGCCGCGCGATCCGCGCGCTGCGCGGCGGCGGGCTGATGGCCGAGGCGATGGGCGTCAACACCGCGTGGATGCGCGTCGTGATCTTCGTGTACGCGGCGGTGCTCGCGGCGGTGTCCGGGTTCCTGTACGCGCATCTGCAACGCGCGGTGAACCCGACGCCGTTCGGGCTCAACCACGGTATCGAGTATCTGTTCATGGCAGTCGTCGGCGGCGTCGCGCACGTGTGGGGCGCGGTGCTCGGCGCGGCGATTCTGACGATCCTGCAGGACTGGCTTCAGACGCTGCTGCCGAAGCTGCTCGGCGAGAACGGCAACTTCGAGGTGATCGTGTTCGGCGTGCTGATGGTGCTGCTGCTGCAATACGCACGCCGCGGCGTCTGGCCGTTCGTCGCGCGGTTTTTCCCGCGCGGCCCGCAGGCGCACGTGCCGGAGAACGCCGAGCCTTTGCCGCAGCGCAGCAAGCCGGCGGCCGGTGAACTGCTGCTGACGGTGGACAAGGCGCGCAAGCAGTTCGGCGGTCTGGTCGCGGTGAACGACGTGAGTTTCGAGGTGCGCGCGGGGCAGATCATCGGGTTGATCGGCCCGAACGGCGCGGGCAAGTCGACCACGTTCAACCTCGTGACCGGCGTGCTGCAGGCGACGAGCGGCGAGATCACGTTTCGCGGCGAGCGGATCGACCGGCTGGGCGCGCGCGACATCGTGCGCCGCGGGATCGGCCGCACGTTCCAGCACGTGAAGCTGCTGCCGGGGATGACGGTGCTGGAGAACGTCGCGATTGGCGCGCATCTGCGCGGCCGCGCCGGCGTGCTGCGCAGCATCGCGAAGCTGAACGCGACGGAGGAAGGGCGGCTGATGAGCGAGGCCGCGAAGCAGATTCGCCGCGTCGGGCTCGAACAGTACATGTACGACGACGCGGGCAGTCTCGCGCTCGGCCAGCAACGGATTCTGGAGATCGCCCGCGCGCTGTGCTGCGATCCGACGCTGCTGCTGCTCGACGAACCGGCGGCCGGTCTGCGGTATCAGGAGAAGCAGCAACTGGCGTCGCTGCTGCGCAAGCTGAGGGAAGAGGGGATGAGCGTGCTGCTGGTCGAACACGACATGGATTTCGTGATGAATCTGACGGATCGGCTGGTCGTGATGGAATTCGGCACGCGGATCGCAGAAGGGTTGCCGGAGGATGTGCAGAAGGACCCGGCGGTGCTCGAAGCGTATCTGGGTGGGGTGGAATGATGACGAATACGTCCATCCAACCGGTACTCGAAGTGTCGGGCCTCGCGGTGCGCTACGGGAAGATCGAGGCGCTTCATCAGGCGGCGATCAAAGTCGGCGCGGGGCAGATCGTGTCGGTGATCGGGCCGAACGGCGCCGGCAAATCGACGCTGCTGAACGCGATCATGGGCGCGCTGCCGGCGACCGGCCATGCGAGCGGCCGCATTGCGTATCTCGGCGACGACGTCGGGCGGGTGCCGATTGAGCGGCGCGTCGCGCGTGGCATGTGCCTCGTGCCGGAGAAGCGGGAGTTGTTCGCGTCGATGTCGGTCGAGGACAACCTCGTGCTCGGCGCGTACCGGCGCAAGCGGGCCGGCGAGCGCAACTTCCTCGATCAACTCGACCACGTGTTCGAACTGTTTCCGCGCCTGAAGGAGCGGCGCGCGCAGGCGGCTGGCACGCTGTCCGGCGGCGAACGCCAGATGCTCGCGGTCGGCCGCGCGCTGATGGGCAAGCCGGATCTGCTGATGCTCGATGAACCAAGCCTTGGCCTCGCGCCGCTGATCGTGAAGGAGATTTTCCACATCATCAGCGCGCTGCGGCAGACCGGCGTCGCGACGCTGCTGATCGAGCAGAACGCGCGCGCCGCGTTGCAGATTTCCGACTATGGCTATGTGCTGGAGACCGGCGATCTGGCGCTGGAAGGGCCGGCGCAGGAATTGGCGCAGAATCCGCGCGTGATCGAGACGTACCTTGGGCTGGCGAAGAAGACGGCTTGAGCGTTTTACGTCAGCGGCTGGCTAAGCGGCGAACCAAGCGGGGTGTTTCACGTGAAACACCCCGCTTTTTTATTCGGCAAGGCGTGGAACCAAAATCGGGCGGGAACGGCCCAAAACGCGAACCCGTTATAATCCGCGCATACCATTTTTCTGAGAAAGCTCACGCGGGTCGGTCATGCGTGAGGTCCACCATGCTTTATCCCACTGAGTTTGACGTAATCGTCGTCGGCGGCGGTCACGCCGGCACCGAGGCCGCGCTTGCCGCCGCCCGCATGGGCGTGAAAACGCTGCTGCTCACGCACAACATCGAGACGCTTGGCCAGATGAGTTGCAATCCGTCGATCGGCGGCATTGGCAAGGGCCATCTGGTGAAGGAAGTCGATGCGCTCGGCGGCGCGATGGCCGCAGCGACCGATGAAGGCGGCATCCAGTTCCGCATTCTGAACTCGTCGAAAGGGCCGGCGGTCCGTGCGACCCGCGCGCAGGCCGATCGTCTGCTGTACAAGCAGGCAATCCGGCATCGGCTCGAAAACCAGCCGAATCTGTGGCTGTTCCAGCAGGCGGTCGAAGACCTGATGGTCGAAGGCGATCGCGTCGTCGGCGCAGTCACGCAGGTCGGCATCCGTTTTCGCAGCCGTGCGGTGGTGCTGACGGCCGGCACGTTCCTCGACGGCAAGATCCACGTCGGACTGAACAACTACACCGGCGGTCGCGCGGGCGACCCGGCGGCGGTCACGCTGTCCGCGCGGCTCAAGGAACTGAAGCTGCCACAAGGCCGGCTGAAGACCGGCACGCCGCCGCGCATCGACGGCCGGAGCATCGACTTTTCGCAACTGGAAGAGCAGCCGGGTGATCTCGATCCGGTGCCGGTGTTCTCGTTCCTGGGTCGTGCCGAACAGCATCCGCGGCAGATTCCGTGCTGGGTCACGCACACGAATGCGCGGACGCACGACATCATCCGCAGCGGCCTCGACCGCTCGCCGATGTACACCGGCGTGATCGAAGGGGTGGGGCCTCGGTACTGCCCGTCGATCGAGGACAAGATTCACCGGTTCGCGTCGAAAGAATCGCATCAGATCTTCCTGGAGCCGGAAGGGCTGACCACGAACGAGTTCTACCCGAACGGAATCTCGACGAGTTTGCCGTTTGACGTGCAACTCGAACTCGTGCGATCGATGCGCGGACTGGAGAACGCGCATATCCTCCGGCCCGGTTATGCGATCGAGTACGATTATTTCGATCCGCGCGGGCTGAAATCGTCGCTGGAAACGAAGGTGATCAATGGCCTGTTTTTCGCGGGTCAGATCAACGGGACGACCGGCTACGAAGAGGCGGCGGCGCAAGGGCTGCTCGCCGGCATTAACGCCGGGTTGCAGGTGCAGGGCAAGGACGCGTGGTGTCCGCGTCGCGATCAGGCGTACCTCGGCGTGCTGGTCGATGACCTGGTGACGCGGGGCGTGTCGGAGCCCTACCGGATGTTCACGAGCCGCGCCGAGTACCGGCTGAGCCTGCGCGAAGACAACGCCGACATGCGGCTCACCGAGATCGGCCGGGAGCTGGGCGTCGTTGACGACGTCCGGTGGGGCGCATTCAGCCGCAAGCGTGATGCTGTTTCACGTGAAACAGAGCGGCTTCGTACCACGTGGGTCAATCCGAAGACGCTGTCCGCCGACGAAGCGACTGCGCTGCTCGGCAAGCCGATCGACCGCGAGTACAACCTTGCCGACCTGCTGCGCCGCCCTGGTGTCGGCTACGACGGCGTGTGCGGTTTGCTCGAAGGCGCATGCGGGCCGGCGACACCGCTGATCGAAGGCGACGACGTGCTGCTCGCCCAGGTCAAGGAACAGATCGAGATCGGCATCAAATATCAGGGGTATATCGACCGCCAGGCCGACGAGATCGAGCGCAACGAAGCGCATGAAAACACGCGTTTGCCGGAGGGCATCGACTATACGGAAGTCCGCGGACTGTCGTTCGAAGCGCGCCAGAAGCTGAACCAGTTCCGTCCGGAAACGATCGGACAGGCATCGCGCATCTCCGGGATCACGCCGGCGGCAATCTCGCTGCTGATGGTGCACCTGAAGCGCGGCCTCGGCCGGCGCCAGCAGGGCGCGGTGGGTACGGGCAACGATTCGCTGCCGGTGGCTCAATGACCGTTCGCGGACGTTTATCCGGCGCGGCGGATCGCGAGAAACTGTCGGCGCTGCTCGCAGACGGCGCGCACGAACTGGGGATCGAACTCACCGACAAGCAGCACGGACAACTGCTGGACTACGTGGCGCTGCTCGCGAAGTGGAATGCGGTCTACAACCTGACCGCGATCCGCGATCCGCGCCAGATGCTGATCCAGCACGTACTCGATTCGCTGTCGATTGTTCCGCATCTGCCGTCGCGCGAGACCGCGTCGGTGTTGGACGTCGGATCGGGCGGCGGTTTGCCCGGCATCGTGCTCGCGATCGTGCGGCCCGGCTGGCAGGTCACGCTGAACGACATCGTGCACAAAAAGACCGCGTTCCAGGCGCAGGCGAAGGCCGAACTCGGACTCGCGAACCTCGCGGTCGTCACCGGCCGTGTCGAATCGCTGCGGCCGGGCGTCGAAGTGCCGTCGGAATTCGACATCATCGTTTCCCGCGCATTCGCGGAACTCGCCGATTTCGTTACACTGGCCCGTCATCTGGTGGCGGATGGCGGCGCGATCTGGGCGATGAAGGGCGTGCGTCCGGAGGGTGAGATCGAGCGTCTGCCGGCCGACGCCCGCGCGGTTCAGGTGATCCGGCTCGGCGTGCCGATGCTCGACGCCGAGCGGCATCTGGTCGAAGTCGCGGTCGCGGCGGATGCGTGACAGCGGCGCCGGCCGAAAGGCCGGCTGGCGCTGCGGCGATCCGCGGTGCACGATAAAGAAAGCAAACTTCTCAGGCAGTAAAAGGGACACTTAGACGATGGCAAAAATCTTCTGCGTTGCGAACCAGAAGGGCGGCGTCGGCAAGACGACGACAACGGTCAATCTCGCCGCGAGCCTCGCATCGCAGGGACAGCGTGTCCTCCTCATCGACCTCGACCCGCAAGGCAATGCGACGATGGGCAGCGGCATCGACAAGGCCGCGTGCGAATACACCGTCTACGAGGTGCTGGTGGATGGCGTCGCGATCGCGGACGCGCGCGTGCGGCCCGAGCCGGTCGGCTACGACGTGCTGCCGGCGAACCGCGAACTGGCCGGCGCGGAGATCGAACTGGTGTCGGTCGAGCATCGCGAGCGGCGCCTGAAGACCGCGCTCGCGCAGGTCGATGCCGACTACGACTTCGTGCTGATCGATTGCCCGCCGGCGCTGTCGCTGTTGACGCTGAACGGTCTGTGCGCGGCCCATGGCGTCGTGATCCCGATGCAGTGCGAATACTTCGCGCTCGAAGGGCTGTCGGACCTCGTCAACACGATCAAGCAGGTGCACGCGAACATGAACCGCGACCTGAAGGTGATCGGCCTGCTGCGCGTGATGTTCGATCCGCGGATCACGTTGCAGCAGCAGGTGTCGGAGCAACTGAAAGAGCATTTCGGCGACAAGGTGTTCGACGCGGTGATTCCGCGCAACGTCCGGCTTGCCGAGGCGCCGAGTTACGGACTGCCGGGCGTGGTGTTCGACCGCGCGTCGCGCGGCGCGCAGGCGTACGTGCAGTTCGGCGCGGAGATGATCGAACGGGTGCGTGCGCTCTGACGCGCGCGGTGGCCAACGCGGACTGGGATGGCACTATGAACGCAGTAGCAAGGAAGAAGGGACTCGGTCGCGGGCTGGAGGCGCTGCTCGGCGGCAGCGCCGACATCACCGAGGCGGTGAAGATCGACAGCGCGCCGAACACGCTGCCGCTCACGAAGCTGCAGGCCGGCAAGTATCAGCCGCGCACGCGGATGGACGAGGGCGCGTTGCAGGAACTGGCTGCGAGCATCCGCGCGCAGGGTCTGATGCAGCCGATCCTCGTGCGGCCGGTCGGCCCGGATCGCTACGAGATCATCGCCGGCGAGCGTCGTTTTCGCGCGGCGAACCTGGCCGGGCTGACCGAGGTGCCGGTGCTGGTGAAGGACGTGCCGGACCAGGCGGCGGCCGCGATGGCGCTGATCGAGAACATCCAGCGCGAAGACCTGAATCCGCTCGAAGAAGCGCAGGGCATCCAGCGGCTGCTCGATGAATTCCACTTCACGCACGAGCAGGCGGCGGAGTCGGTCGGCCGCTCGCGCAGCGCGGTGTCGAACCTGCTGCGGCTGTTGAACCTCGCCGCGCCGGTGCAGACGATGCTGCTCGCCGGCGACCTCGACATGGGCCACGCGCGCGCGCTGCTCGCCGTCGACGCGGCGACGCAGATCGCGCTCGCGAACCAGGTCGTCAACAAGCGGATGTCGGTGCGGGAGACGGAGAAGCTGGTCGCCGCGACGGCGAAGGCCGCGCCGGCGGTGAAGGCGAAGCCGGCTTACGACGGCGGGCGCGACACGCGCCGGCTCGAAGATGAACTGTCGGATCTGCTCGCCGCGACGGTGAAAATCAAGCTCGGCCGCCGCGGCCGCGGTCAGTTGACCGTCGATTTCGGCGACCTCGACGCGCTCGACGGCATCCTGCTGCGACTGCGCGGCGAAACGGCCGCTTAAGCGGCGATCCATCCGCTGCGTTTTCCCGTGACGGAATCCTCCGCATCCGCCAGTGCGCCGCTGCGCGCACTGCGCCGGGTAGTCGCGTTCGTCGCGGGCGAACCGGTGCTCGCGATCCTGATCGTCGCGCTCGCGCTGCTGCAAGCGTTCGCGCCGCGCCGCTGGTCGTCGCTGCCCGGGCTCGTGGACTGGCAGACGGTGATGACGCTTGCCGGCCTGCTGATCCTGACGAAAGCGATCGAATACTCCGGCTTGCTGACGTGGTTCGCGCATCGCGTCGTGCATCACATCCGTTCGGAGCGCGGGCTCGCTTTTCTGCTGATCGGACTCGCGGCCGCGCTATCGACCGTCGTCACCAACGACGTCGCGCTGTTTGTGATCGTGCCGCTCGCGCTGTCACTGAATGAACTGACGCCGCTGCCGCTCAGGCGGCTCGTGATCGTGATCGCGCTCGCGGTCAACGCCGGCTCGGTGCTGACGCCGATCGGCAATCCGCAGAACCTGTTTCTGTGGCAGGTGAGCGGCGTATCGTTCGGCGCGTTCATGTGGGCGCTCGCGCCGCTGTGCGCGGTATTGACCGCGATGTTGTTCGCGGTCACCGCGTGCCTGTTCAAGGGCAAGTCGCTCGATCTGTCGACCGACACCGATCCGCATCCGGTCGATCGTTCGCTCGCCGGCGTCGCCGCGCTGCTGTTCGCCGCGTTCGTGGCGCTCGCGGACGCGCATCACGCCGGCGTCGCGCTCGCGGGCGTCGGGTTCGGCTTCCTGGTGTGGCGTCCGCGCATCGTGCTGAAGATCGACTGGCTGCTGCTGCTGATTTTCGCGCTGATGTTCATCGTGCTGCGCAGCGTCGCAGCACTCGGGTGGGTTCACGACGTACTCGCGCATCTCGGCTTGCAGACGCCGCTGCGCGCGTATGCGGCCGGTTCCGTGCTGTCGCAGGCCATCAGCAACGTGCCGGCCGCGATCCTGCTCGCCGAATTCACACACGACTGGCGCGCGCTTGCGTTCGGCGTGAGCGTCGGCGGCTTCGGCATCGCGATCGGTTCGCTCGCGAACCTGATCGCCGTCAGACTTTCGAAAGAGAAGGGCATCTGGGGACCGTTTCATCTCGTGTCGGTGCCGTTCTGGATCGTCGCGACGATCGCGGGCGGCTGGCTGCTGCAGCGTTTCTAATGCTGTAACGCATTGAAATATCAGCGTCTATTGACCTCTCTGCCTTCCGGCTTTTCCTGGTTTTCCTAAACGAATTCCCGCGCCTTACAGTTTCCATCCCGAAGTCGCCCGAGCGCGGTTTTCCGTATCATGAAGTCGTATCTCACGGGTGTTATTGAGCGGGCTAAAGTCTTGAATTGGCTGCAACTATCGCTTACAATCGCCCGGATTTATTTGGTTGGCAACGCCGTAAGCGCGCTGTAATAAACGGGCGTGAACCGAACTTTGCGAAATACTGCGATGGTGGATCAGAGGCCGGATCAGGCGCCTTCGGCGCAACAGGGGCCCAACGGTCCGCAACGCGGACAGCGGACCCCGAACGGTTCGCGTGACGAAACGCAAAAGGCTTTCACGTCAGTGGACTACAACGCGCAATGGGATGCCGACCAGCAAGATAACAACGACGTCGTTCCGCTGACCCGGGCCGAGGCGGAAAAGCTCTTCGGTCCACAGGTGAGCCGTCCCGCGCGCGTCACGCCGTTTCGGGTCGTGGCGGCGCAAATAGCTTTGTCCCTGGTTGCTACGCTGGTGTGGTGGCTGTTCTACAAGCCGCCGGGTGCCGCTGCGCTGTCGGCATTCCTCGGCGGAGCGATCTGCTGGCTGCCGGGCGCGCTGTTCGCCGCGCGGCTGAGGCAGTTGACGGGCGCCGGCACGGTGCTGAACTGGATGCTCGGCGAGGCGTTCAAGATGGGGGCGACGATTGCGATGTTCGTCGCCATTGCGTTCTGGTATCGCGACGTGCTGTGGTTGCCGCTGCTCGTCACCTACCTGATCGCACTGAAGACTTACTGGATCGCGCTCGCGTGGCGCTGAGCGCCGCTGGCTTCGCGCCGCCGCGGGCCGCCATGGGCGGTCGCGCAGGCAGGGCGCGGCCGGCGCTCAGGAGACGCGCGGGTTTGAACTGATCCGCGAAGGCGCGTTCCCGCACACGGTTGCGGCGGGATCGGCCCGAAAACGATTTTCGACAATTTGGGTGGCATTAACGATATGGCAGCTAGCGAAGGAACGCGCGCTCTGGATCCGTCCGAGTACATTGCGCACCACTTGCAGAACTTTTCCACCTCGCACCAGACGTCGATCATCGACTTCAGCGTCTGGAATATCGATACGCTGTTCTGGTCGATACTCTGCGGCCTCGTGACCATCTTCGTGCTGCGCCTTGCCGCGCGCAACGCGACTTCCGGCGTGCCGGGCCGCTTCCAGTGCGCGGTCGAGATGCTCGTCGAACTGGTCGAAGACCAGTCGAAGTCGATCATCCACGGCAACCGCAAGTTCATCGCGCCGCTCGCGCTGACCGTGTTCGTCTGGGTCGCGCTGATGAACTCGCTCGACTTCATTCCGGTCGACCTGCCGGGCCGCGTGATCGGCTGGCTGGGCCTGTCGAACGCGATCCCGCATCATCGCATCGTCCCGACCGCCGACCTGAACGGCACGTTTGGCATCGCGCTCGGCGTGTTCGTCCTGATGATCTATTACAACTTCAAGATCAAGGGCGCAGGCGGCTTCACGCACGAACTGCTGTCCGCGCCGTTCGGCGCACATCCGCTGCTGTGGATCCCGAACCTCGCACTGAACATTATCGAGTTCGTCGCCAAGACGGTTTCGCTCGCACTGCGGCTCTTCGGCAACATGTACGCGGGTGAGCTGCTGTTCCTGCTGATTGCCCTGCTGGGCAGCCTGTGGAGCTTCGGCGCGGACACGACGGTGCTTGGCTTCATCGGCCATGTGATCGCGGGCAGCGTGTGGTCGATCTTCCACATCCTGATCGTGCTGCTGCAGGCGTTCATTTTCATGATGCTGACGCTGGTGTACATCGGCCAGGCACACGACACCCACTAAGGGCGTCGAACGGTTTCGTTTTTCCAATCCCCAGTTCCAGAGATTTTTCACAAAGGAGTGATCATGCAAGCTTTCATCGCCAACATCCAGGGTCTGACCGCCATCGGTATCGGCATCATCATCGGCCTGGGTGCGATCGGCGCCTGTATCGGTATCGGTCTGATGGGCGGCAAGTACATCGAAGCCTGCGCCCGTCAGCCTGAACTGATGAACCCGCTGCAAACCAAGATGTTCCTGCTCGCGGGTCTGATCGATGCGGCGTTCCTGATCGGCGTCGGTGTGGCCATGCTGTTCGCGTTCGCTAACCCGCTGCTGTCGAAGCTCGCGGGCTAAGTTCCCAGGAAGGTTGCGCCTGACCTATAACAGGTAACGGGCGCAGGGCGGAACGGGTGCCGGGGCGCTGATCGACTGGATCGATGGGCGCCTTGCCGTTTCAATTCCCGGAAATAGCAACGTTTAAGGAAACACCGTGAATCTCAACGCAACCCTGTTTGCGCAAATGGTCGTGTTCCTGATCCTCGCGTGGTTCACGATGAAGTTCGTGTGGCCGCCGTTGATCAACGCCCTCGACGAGCGCTCGAAGAAGATCGCCGACGGCCTCGCCGCTGCCGAAAAGGGCAAGACGGAACTCGAAGCCGCGCACAAGCGCGTCGGCGAGGAACTCGCGCAGGCCCGCAACGAAGGCCAGCATCGCATCGCAGAAGCCGAGAAGCGCGCGCAGGCGGTGGCCGACGAAATCAAGGCTCAGGCTCACGCGGAAGCCGGCCGCATCGTCGCGCAGGCGAAGGCGGACGCCGACCAGCAGGTCGTCAAGGCACGCGAGGCACTGCGCGCCGAAGTCGCCGCGCTCGCGGTGAAGGGCGCCGAGCAGATCCTGAAGCGCGAAGTCGACCAGACGGCCCACGCCGAACTGCTGAATCAACTGAAAGCCGAGCTCTGATCATGGCCGAACTTGCAACCATCGCCCGCCCGTACGCAGAAGCGCTGTTCGGCGTGGCCGAAGCTGGTGACATCGCCGCCTGGTCCACGCTCGTCGCGGAGCTGGCACAGGTTGCGGCCGTGCCTGAAGTGCTGTCCGTCGCGACGAGCCCGAAGGTCGCGCCGGAGCAGGTCATCGACCTGCTGCTGTCGGCGGCGAAGTCGCCGCTGAAGGACAGCCCGGAGGCGAAAAACTTCGTGCAGATGCTGGTCGACAATCACCGTCTGCAACTGCTGCCCCAGATCCACGAGCAGTTCGAGGCGCTGAGGAACGCGAACGAAGGCGCGGCCGACGCGCTGATCGTCAGCGCGTTCCCGATCGACGGCGCGCAACTGAACGATCTCATCGCCAGCCTCGAACGCAAGTTCAAATGCAAGCTGAAACCGACCGTCGAAGTCGATCCGTCGTTGATCGGCGGGGTGCGCGTCACGGTCGGCGACGAAGTGCTCGATACCTCGGTCCGCGCGCGGCTCGCCGGCATGCAGGCGGCATTGACCGCCTGAGCGCCCCGATTTCGAAAATCGGGCGCCACGGCTGGCACGCAACAGAATTGAACATCAGGAGCGAATAATGCAACTCAATCCCTCTGAGATCAGCGAGCTGATCAAGAGCCGGATCCAGGGCCTTGAAGCGAGCGCGGACGTTCGCAACCAGGGCACCGTGATCTCCGTGACCGACGGTATCGTGCGCATTCACGGCCTGTCGGACGTGATGCAGGGCGAAATGCTCGAATTCGCGGACAACACGTTCGGCCTCGCGCTGAACCTCGAACGCGATTCGGTCGGCGCGGTTATCCTGGGCGAGTACGAGCACATCTCGGAAGGCGACATCGTCAAGACGACGGGCCGCATTCTCGAAGTGCCGGTCGGCCCGGAGCTGATCGGCCGCGTGGTCGATCCGCTCGGCAACCCGATCGACGGCAAGGGTCCGGTCAACGCGAAGCTGACCGACGCGATCGAAAAGATCGCGCCGGGCGTGATCTGGCGTGAAGGCGTGTCGCAGCCGGTGCAGACCGGCCTGAAGTCGATCGACGCGATGGTGCCGATCGGCCGCGGCCAGCGCGAGCTGATCATCGGCGACCGTCAGTGCGGCAAGACCGCCGTCGCCGTCGACACGATCATCAACCAGAAGGGCAAGAACCTCTTCTGCATCTACGTCGCGATCGGCCAGAAGGCTTCGTCGATCCAGAACGTGGTCCGCAAGCTCGAAGAAACCGGCGCGATGGAGTACACGATCGTCGTCGCCGCATCGGCTTCGGAATCGGCCGCGCTGCAATACCTCGCGCCGTATGCGGGCTGCACGATGGGCGAATACTTCCGCGACCGCGGGCAAGACGCGCTGATCATCTATGACGACTTGACCAAGCAGGCGTGGGCATACCGTCAGATCTCGCTGCTGCTGCGCCGTCCGCCGGGCCGCGAAGCGTACCCGGGCGACGTGTTCTATCTGCACTCGCGTCTCCTGGAGCGCGCGGCGCGCGTGTCGGCCGACTATGTCGAGAAGTTCACGAACGGCGAAGTGAAGGGCAAGACCGGTTCGCTGACGGCGCTGCCGATCATCGAAACGCAGGCGGGCGACGTCACGGCATTCGTTCCGACGAACGTGATCTCGATCACCGACGGCCAGATCTTCCTCGAAACCGACCTGTTCAACGCGGGCATCCGTCCGGCAATCAACGCGGGCGTGTCGGTGTCGCGCGTCGGCGGCGCCGCGCAGACGAAGGTCGTCAAGAAGCTGTCGGGCGGCATCCGTACCGACCTCGCGCAGTACCGCGAGCTGGCTGCGTTCGCGCAGTTCGCCTCGGACCTCGACGAAGCGACCCGCAAGCAGCTCGAACGCGGCCGCCGCGTGACCGAACTGCTGAAGCAGCCGCAGTACCAGCCGCTGCAGGTGTGGGAGCTGGCCGTCGCGCTGTTCTCGGCGAACAACGGCTACCTCGACGACCTCGACGTGAAGGACGTGCTGCCGTTCGAAAAGGGCCTGCGCGAATACCTGAAGACGAGCCACGCCGACCTCGTGAAGCGCATCGAGGACACGAAGGACCTGTCGAAGGACGACGAGAACGCGCTGCACGCGGCTCTGAAGGACTTCAAGAAGTCCGGCGCTTACTGATCCGTCCGGGAATCATCAACGATAAACGGACTGGGACCCGGGTAGGCGTGTCGCACAGATAGTGCCGACCCGGGTCGACAAAGGAGCAAGCAATGGCTGGAATGAAGGAAATTCGCGGCAAGATCAAGAGCGTGCAGAACACGCGCAAGATCACGAAGGCGATGGAGATGGTCGCGGCGTCGAAGATGCGCCGCGCCCAGGAGCGTATGCGCGCTGCCCGTCCGTATGCGGACAAGGTTCGCGACATCGCCGCGCACATGAGCCGTGCGAATCCCGAGTATCGCCATCCGTTCATGACGGAGAACCGCGACGTGAAGGCGGCCGGCGTGATCCTGGTCACGACGGACAAGGGCCTGTGCGGCGGCATGAACACGAACGTGATGCGTGCGACGCTGCAGAAGCTGAAGGAACTCGAAGCCGCCGGCCAGACGGTCGAGGCCACCGCGATCGGCAGCAAGGGTCTCGGTTTCCTGAATCGCCTGCGCGCGAAGGTCGTGTCGAACGTCGTGCAGCTCGGCGACACGCCGCACCTCGAAAAGCTGATCGGCGCGGTGAAGGTGCAGCTCGACCAGTACTCGGAAGGCAAGCTGTCCGCTGTGTATCTCGGCTACACGCGCTTCGTCAACACGATGAAGCAGGAGCCGGTGATCGAGCAGCTGCTGCCGCTGTCCGCCGAGCGTTTTTCGGGCGAAGACGGTGACAGGCACGGCGACGACGGCGTGACGCCGAAGTCCGCGTGGGACTACATCTACGAGCCGGATGCGCAGACCGTCATCGACGAACTGCTGGTCCGTTATGTCGAGGCGCTGGTCTATCAGGCCGTCGCGGAGAACATGGCGTCGGAGCAGTCGGCACGGATGGTCGCGATGAAGGCGGCGTCGGACAACGCGAAGACGGTCATCAACGAACTGCAGCTCTCGTACAACAAGAGCCGCCAGGCCGCGATCACGAAGGAACTGTCCGAGATCGTCGGCGGCGCCGCGGCGGTTTGACCGGGTGAGTCCCGTTTGCCGCGCCCCGCATTGTCCGGTCTGGCGAGTGAAGAATTCAGGTATCTAAAGGAAAAGCGATGAGTACAACTGCTTTGGTAGAAGGCAAGATCGTACAGTGCATCGGCGCGGTGATCGACGTGGAATTCCCGCGTGAGCACATGCCGAAGATCTACGACGCGCTGATTCTCGACGGGTCCGAGCTGACCCTCGAAGTGCAGCAACAGCTCGGCGACGGCGTCGTGCGCACCATCTGTCTCGGTGCGTCGGACGGCCTGCGCCGCGGCCTCGCGGTGAAGAACACCGGCAAGCCGATCAGCGTGCCGGTCGGCAAGCCGACGCTCGGCCGCATCATGGACGTGCTCGGCCGTCCGATCGACGAAGCCGGCCCGATCGTCAGCGAACACACGCGCTCGATCCACCAGAAGGCGCCGGCGTTCGACGAACTGTCGCCGTCGACCGAACTGCTCGAAACGGGCATCAAGGTCATCGACCTGATCTGTCCGTTCGCGAAGGGCGGCAAGGTCGGTCTGTTCGGCGGCGCCGGCGTCGGCAAGACCGTCAACATGATGGAGCTGATCAACAACATCGCGAAGGAGCACGGCGGTTACTCCGTGTTCGCGGGCGTGGGCGAGCGGACCCGTGAAGGGAACGACTTCTACCACGAAATGAAGGACTCGAACGTGCTCGACAAGGTCGCGCTCGTGTACGGCCAGATGAACGAGCCGCCGGGCAACCGTCTGCGCGTCGCGCTGACCGGTCTCACGATGGCCGAGCACTTCCGTGACGAAGGCCTCGACGTGCTGTTCTTCGTCGACAACATCTACCGCTTCACGCTGGCCGGCACCGAAGTGTCGGCGCTGCTCGGCCGGATGCCGTCGGCGGTGGGTTATCAGCCGACGCTGGCTGAAGAAATGGGCAAGCTGCAGGAGCGCATCACGTCGACCAAGACCGGCTCGATCACGTCCGTGCAGGCCGTGTACGTTCCGGCGGATGACTTGACCGACCCGTCGCCGGCGACCACCTTCGGCCACCTGGACGCGACCGTCGTGCTGTCGCGTGACATCGCTTCGCTCGGCATCTACCCGGCGGTGGATCCGCTCGACTCGACGTCGCGCCAGATCGACCCGAACGTGATCGGCGAAGAGCACTACTCGATCACGCGCCGCGTGCAGCAGACGCTGCAGCGCTACAAGGAACTGCGCGACATCATCGCGATTCTGGGCATGGACGAACTGGCGCCGGAAGACAAGCTGGCCGTCGCGCGCGCGCGGAAGATCCAGCGTTTCCTGTCACAGCCGTTCCACGTCGCCGAAGTGTTCACGGGTTCGCCGGGCAAGTACGTGCCGCTGAAGGAAACGATCCGCGGCTTCAAGATGATCGTCGACGGCGAGTGCGATCACCTGCCGGAGCAGGCGTTCTACATGGTCGGCACGATCGACGAAGCCTTCGAGAAGGCCAAGAAGATCCAGTAACGGTTGAGTGACCGCAACGGGGCGGGCGGCGCGTCACGCGCTTTCCGCCGCACGCATCACGCTCAACCCGCGGTGCATGGGATCGGGGCGAGGCGCTGACGTGCCCGCCCCGATCGACAGGAGTCGACATATATGGCAACCACCATCAAGGTAGACGTCGTCAGCGCCGAAGAGAACATCTTCGACGGCGTGGCGAAGTTCGTCGCGCTTCCGGGCGAGGCGGGCGAACTGGGCATTCTGCCCGGCCACACGCCGCTCATCACGCGGATTCGTCCGGGTGCGGTGCGCATCGTCGCGGAGGATGGCAACGAAGAGTTCGTGTTCGTCGCCGGCGGGATTCTCGAAGTGCAGCCGGGCGCCGTGACGGTGCTCGCCGACACGGCGATCCGCGGCAAGGATCTCGACGAAGCGAAGGCCGCCGACGCGCGCAAGCGTGCGGAAGAGGCGTTGCAGAATGCGGGCTCGAATCTGGAGTACGCGACCGCGCAGGCCGAACTGGCCTATGCGGTTGCGCAACTCACGGCGATTCAGCGGCTGCGCAAGATGAACCAGCATTGATGCAGCGGTCCTGCGCCTTCGGGCGCAGTGGCCGGCCGCAGTGAAACGGGCTTCCGGCTAATGCCGGAAGCCCGTTTTTTTTATGCCGTTCGCGTGCGCCGCAGCGGGTGGGTTGCGCGAGGTCAGCGACGCGTCGTGACGGGTTCGTTTTTGCTGATTGACGTTTACGGAAAGGTAATGCGAAATCATGCATTCGCGGCGCGGCTGCGCTGCGGGTAAAACTTGATGCCGTCCGATATCGGCACGGCGCACAATCGGCGTCAAAGTACGGTTTCAAATTCATTTCAGTCGGGGGCACGCACCCCCGCAGGAGACAGCTCACCATGGCAATCGACGCAGCAGGCGCCGCGCCGACGCGCGAAGCGATCATCGCACCGAAGGACGGCCTCTCGTACGTGCGCGGCACGACGGACATCCCGCTCAGCGACGCGACCATCGGCGAGTTCCTGCGCGACACCGCGCGCCGCTTCCCGGACCGGCCGGCCGTCGTGTTCCGCGAGCAGGACATCCGCTGGACGTGGCGCGAGTTCGCGCAGGAGGTCGACGTGCTCGCGGCGGGTTTCGTCGCGCTCGGCATCGGCCAGGGCGAGCGGGTCGGCATCTGGTCGCCGAATCGCGTCGAATGGCTGCTCACGCAGTTCGCGACCGCGCGGATGGGCGCGATCCTCGTGAACATCAACCCGGCGTACCGGCTCGCGGAACTCGAATACGCGCTGAACAAGGTCGGCTGCACGGCGATCGTGGCCGCGCATAGCTTCAAGACGTCGATGTACGTGGAGATGCTTCAGACGCTCGCGCCGGAACTCCCGGACGCGACGCCGGGCGATCTGCACGCGGCGCGGCTGCCCGCGCTGCGCAGCGTGATCCGCATGTGCGATACGCCGACGCCCGGCATGCTGACGTTCTCCGATGTGATCGAGATGGGCCGCGCATGGCTCGAACGGCACGGCCCCGCGGCGCTGGACGAGATCGCGTCCACGCTCGCGGCCGACGAGCCGATCAACATCCAGTTCACCAGCGGCACGACCGGCAACCCGAAGGGCGCGACGCTCACGCATCGCAACGTGCTGAACAACGGCCGCTTCATTGCAATGGCGATGCGGTTGTCGGAGCAGGACTCGCTGTGCATTCCGGTGCCGCTCTATCACTGCTTCGGGATGGTGCTGGCGGTGCTCGCGTGCGTGTCGGTCGGCGCGACGATGGTGTTCCCCGGCGAAGCGTTCGATCCGCGCGCGACGCTCGCCGCGGTTGCCGAGGAACGCTGCACCGCGCTGCACGGCGTGCCGACGATGTTCATCGCGGAACTCGATCATCCTGACTTCGCGAGCTTCGACCTGTCGCGGCTGCGCACCGGCATCATGGCGGGTTCGCCGTGCCCGATCGAGACGATGAAGCGCGTCGTGTCGAAGATGCATCTGTCCGAGATCACGATTGCGTATGGGATGACGGAAACGAGCCCGGTGTCGTTCCAGAGTTCGACGGCCGATCCGCTCGACAAGCGCACGACGACGGTCGGCCGCATCCAGCCGCATCTCGAAGTGAAGATCGTCGATGCGCTCGGCAACGTCGTGCCGGTCGGCGAGACCGGCGAACTGTGCACGAAGGGCTACTCGGTGATGCGCGGCTACTGGGACGACGATGCGAAGACCGCCGAGTCGATCGTCGATGGCTGGATGCATACCGGCGACCTCGCGACAATCGATGCGGAGGGTTACTGCAACATCGTCGGCCGCCTGAAGGACATGCTGATTCGCGGCGGCGAGAACATCTATCCGCGCGAGATCGAGGAATTCCTGTTTCGGCATCCGAAGATCCAGAGCGTGCAGGTGTTCGGCGTGCCGGATGCGAAATACGGCGAGGAAGTGTGCGCGTGGGTCGTGCTGCGTCCGGGCGAGCAGGCGACGGCGGAGGACATTCAGGCGTTCTGCAACGGGCAGATTGCGCACTACAAGGTGCCGAAGTACATCCGCTTCGTCGACGAACTGCCGATGACGGTGACCGGCAAGGTGCAGAAGTTCGTGATGCGCGCGAGGATGATCGAGGAACTGCGCGTCAACGAGCAAAAGACCGCGTGATGCAAACGAAGGGGGACCGGTTCGCGAAGCGGGCCGGTGAGAGGCGGCTCGCGCCCGACGCATCGCATATCGAACAGCGAATGCGAGCGTCGAGAGGGGTGCCAGTGGAGTCGCGCGGCAGGAAGGCCAAACGACAGACGAAAAAAAAGCGGGCCTGGAGCCCGCTAAAAACCACACGCTACGGGGTTAGCGCGAGGAGACCAAAGGAGGAGCCGGGTGTGATGACGTCCACAGCGCCGGTTACGGCTCCAGCAAGGATGCCCCTGCGAAGGGCTTCGGCATGAAGCCGACCGGCCGGTGTTTAGTGTCCGCTCACACTCGATACCGAACCACATCCGTGTTGAAACCGTTGAACGCATTGTGGGCGAATTGAGATAGGTGCGCGGTAACAAAGTGTTTCAGGTTGTAACGCCCGCCAGACAAGGCTCCGGGGGATTTTTTGCCATCCTGATCATTAAATGAAAGTCAGATTTACCGTATTCGTTCGACCATTGAAGCGTTAAAAGCCGCGTCGCAATTCGCATTGCATCGACGGAATACGCTGCATCAGGGACCTGCGTAAAACGCCAGTCGGCCGGACGGCCAGTCGAACGTGCGATGCGGTCCGCATCGCACGCCGCATCGCTTGCATGCAGTGCAACACCGGCGGATACATCTGCGGCCGGTTACCGCTGTAATGGGCGGTGAGCCGCGCTCACTTCAGCCACTTGTCCGAGATCGTCTGGTACTCGCCGGTGGCCCGCGCGAGATGCAGCCATTGATCGACGTACTGCTGGAACACCACGTCGCCGCGCGGCACCATCCATGCCTTCTCGCCGTACTGGAACGGCTGCTCCGGATGAACCGCGCATAGACCCGGATTCAGCTTCTGCTGAAGCAGTGTTTCCGATGCGTCGGTCACCATCACGTCGGCGTTGCCGGTGAGGATCTGCTTGAACACCGTCACGTTGTCCGGGTACACGGTGAGATTCGCGTGCGGGAAATACTGGCGCGCGAAGCGTTCGTTCGTGCCGCCGGGATTCACGATCACGCGCGTCGACGGCTGGTCGATCTGCGCGACCGTCTGATATTTGCCGACATCCGTGCAACGCACGATCGGCGTCTTGCCGTCCACCTGATACGCGTCGGTGAAGAACGCGCGCTTTTGCCGGTCGAGCGTCGTCGAGACGCCGCCGACCGCGACGTCGCACTTCGCGACGAAGTCGTTCAGCAGATTCGACCACGACGTCTTCACGAACTCGGCCTTCACGCCGAGCGACTTCGCGAGCGACTCGGTCATGTCGATGTCGATGCCTTCGAATCCGCCGTCGCGGTAATACGAGTACGGCTTGTAGTCGCCGGTCGTGCACGCGCGCAGCGTGCCGCGCGCGATCACTTCGTCGAGCCGCGACGGCGTCGCGGCGGGTTGCGTCGCCGCGGCGGCTGCCTGCGCGGTTTGCGCCGACGCGGCGCCCGCCGCCCCCAGCATGCCGGCTACGGCGATTGCGACGGTTACGGCCTTCTTCATCGAGTCTCCTCCGTGATGTGTCATTGGTTTGCAAACGGAACGGCAAACGCCGTCGATGATAGCCCGCGCATGCTGCGCGGTTAACGCGCATCGACCCCAATCCGTGCGCGCGCATGCATCGACGGCGCCCGCCGCGCGGCTTCGCGCGCCCGCTCCGGTAAAATGCCGCTTTGCCCTGACGCGCCTTCGCGACCCAGAACGTGGCTCACACTCTCCTGAACGACACCTTCCTGCGCGCGCTGCTGCGCGAGCCGACCGAGTACACGCCGATCTGGCTGATGCGCCAGGCCGGGCGTTATCTGCCCGAGTACAACGCGACGCGCAGCCGTGCCGGCAGTTTTCTCGGTCTCGCGAAGAATCCGGACTACGCGACCGAAGTCACGTTGCAGCCGCTCGACCGCTTCCCGCTCGACGCCGCGATCCTGTTCTCGGACATCCTGACGGTGCCCGATGCGATGGGGCTCGGCCTCGATTTCGTGGCCGGCGAAGGGCCCAAATTCGCGCGCCCGGTGCGCACCGAAGAGGACGTTGCACGCCTCGCGGTGCCGGACATCGACGCGACGCTGCGCTACGTGACCGACGCGGTGCGGCAGATCCGCCGCGCGCTGACCGATGGCGAAGGCCGCCAGCGCGTGCCGCTGATCGGCTTCTCGGGCAGCCCGTGGACGCTCGCGTGCTACATGGTCGAAGGCGGCGGCTCGGACGACTTCCGCACGGTGAAGTCGATGCTGTACGCGCGCCCCGATCTGATGGAGCGGATTCTCGACGTGAACGCGCAGTCGGTCGCCGCGTACCTGAACGCGCAGATCGACGCGGGCGCGCAGGCGGTGATGATCTTCGACACGTGGGGCGGCGCGCTCGCGGACGGCGCGTACCAGCGTTTCTCGCTGCGCTACACCGCGCAGGTCGTCGCGGCGCTGAAGCGCGAGCACGACGGCGTGCGCGTGCCGGTGATCACGTTCACGAAGGGCGGCGGACTGTGGCTGGACGAGATCGCGGCGACCGGCGTCGACGCGGTGGGTGTCGACTGGACCGTGAACCTGTCGAAAGCGCGTGAGCGAGTCGGCGGCCGCGTCGCATTGCAGGGCAATCTGGATCCGACCGTGCTGTTCGCGCCGCAGGACGCGATCCGCGCGGAAGCGCGCGCGGTGCTCGACAGCTTCGGCCCGCATCCGGGCCACGTATTCAACCTTGGCCACGGCATTTCGCAGTTCACGCCGCCCGATAGCGTCGCCGCGCTCGTGGATGAAGTGCACCGTTACAGCCGTGTGTTGCGCGCCCCCGGAGCGTGACAGTCTTGTTGCAATGCAGCGGACTGGGCTCTGCGCATCAGGGTCCGGACAGGCCTTCAAGGCCATCCAGACGCCATCCCACGGTTGTCAAGACTTGACTTATGCACACTTGTCTCGTTGCGGCGCGCAAGACCGATTTTTGTCCGCAACCCGGTTCCGGAATTGACTTCGAATCAATCGGACCCTTGACAGGTAAGGCTTTCGCCGCTCCAGCCCGCAGTGTGCGGTATCCCACGAAGCGCCGCCGCGCCGCCGTTTGCGGCGCGTCTGGCGGAAGTTCTCAACAAAGTTATCCACAGAGGGACAGGTTGAGGGACGGATTGTTCTGCGGAATCCAAAACTTAGCGGCGAAAGTGAAGTTTTACTTTAAGTGCGCGCGTATGAGGTATACCGCACCGACCCGACGATGGACGCGCGCATGACCGGCCTGTTCGTGCGGGTCGCGCTCGACCATCCGCTGCCCGCCCTCTACGACTACCGCTACCCGGCCGACGCCGCGCCGCCGTCGCCCGGCATGCTGGTGCGCGTGCCATTCGGCCGGCGCGACGCGGTAGGGCTGATCTGCGAAGTGACCGCTCACAGCGACGTGCCGGCCGAACGGCTGAAGTCGGTCGAGGCGGTGTGCACCGCGTGTCCGCCGTTGTCCGAACCCTGGCTCGCGCTCGCGGCGTTCGCGGCCGACTACTACCAGCGCGGGCTCGGCGAAGTCGCGTTGCCCGCGTTGCCGCAGGCGCTGCGCGATCCGTCGCGCTGGGCGCGGCTGCTCGCGCCGCAGGAGCGCTACCGGCTGCTCGCGGCGGGCCGCGACGCGCTGCCCGACGCGCTGCCGGCGCGCGCGCAGGCGCTGCGGCGTCTCGCGGCGGCGCTCGTGGAAACCGGCGAACTTGATCTCGCGGACGCGCGCGCGCTGCATCCGAAAGCAGTCGCGACGCTCGACGCGTGGCGCGAAGCGGGCTGGGTCGAGCATCGAGTGATCGAATTCGGCGCGGCGGCGGGCTCGCCAGCCGCCAATGCAGCCGGTGCGGCCGACGACGCTGACGGCATCGCCGTCAGCGTGCCGACGCTCAGCGACGAACAGGCGGACGCCGTCGAGGCGATCGCCGCCGCGCGCGGCTTCGCGCCGTTCCTGCTGCACGGCGTGACCGGCAGCGGCAAGACCGAGGTGTATCTGCGCGCGCTGGCCCGGCTGCTCGATCGCGAGCCGGATGCGCAGGCGCTGGTGCTCGTCCCCGAAATCAACCTGACGCCGCAGTTCGAAGCCGCGTTCCGCGCGCGCTTCGCGTCGCTCGCCGACGACACGATCGTCACGCTGCACAGTGGCCTCGCGGAAGGCGAGCGCGCGCGCAGCTGGCTTGCCGCGCACACCGGGCGCGCGCGGATCGTGCTCGGCACGCGGCTCGCGGTGCTCGCGTCGCTGCCGCGCCTCGCGATGATCGTCGTCGACGAGGAGCACGACCCCGCGTACAAGCAGCAGGAAGGGCTGCGCTATTCGGCGCGGGACCTCGCGGTGTGGCGCGCGAAGCAACTCGGCCTGCCGGTCGTGCTCGGCTCCGCGACACCGTCGCTCGAAAGCTGGTGGCAGTCCGAGCAGGGCCGTTACCGGCGGCTCACGCTGTCGCGCCGCGCGGTCGCGGATGCCGTGCTGCCGGCCGTGCGGCTGATCGATCTCGAAGAGGAACGGCGGCGCGGCCGCGCGTCGTTCGAAGGGTTGTCCGGACCGCTGGTCGCCGCGTTGAAGGCGCGCGTCGAGCGCGGCGAGCAGAGTCTCGTGTTCCTGAACCGGCGCGGTTACGCGCCGGTGCTGTCGTGCGACGCGTGCGGCTGGGTCGCCGGCTGCCCGCGATGCAGCGCGTACGTGGTGCTGCACAAGCCCGAACGCACGCTGCGCTGCCACCACTGCGGATGGGAGTCGCGGATTCCGCGCGCGTGTCCGGATTGCGGCAATGTCGATATCGCGCCGATGGGGCGCGGCACCCAGCGCGTCGAGGAGGCGCTCGCGACCGCGGTGCCGGGCGCGCGGGTGCTGCGCATCGACGCGGACAGCACGCGCCGCAAGGGCAGCGCGCAGGCGCTGTTCTCCGACGTGCATGCGGGCGAGGTCGATATCCTGGTCGGCACGCAGATGATCGCGAAAGGACACGACTTCCAGCGCGTGTCGCTGGTCGGCGTGCTGAACGCCGACAACGCGCTGTTCTCGCACGACTTCCGCGCGGGCGAGCGGCTGTTCGCGCAGTTGATGCAGGTGAGCGGCCGCGCGGGCCGCGCCGGGCTGCCGGGCGAGGTGCTGGTGCAGACGCGTTATCCGCGTCATGCGCTGTATCACGCGCTCGCGCGGCACGACTACATCGGCTTCGCGAACGCGCAACTGGCCGAGCGGCGCGACGCGCACCTGCCGCCGTTCGTCTATCAGGCGCTGCTGCGCGCCGAGGGACGCACGCTGGAAGCGGCGCTCGCGTTTCTGCAGCAGGCCGCCGACGCGCTGGCGGGCATTCCCGCGGCGGAGCGCGTCACCGCCTACGACGCGGTGCCGATGACGATCGTGAAGGTGATGAACGTGCATCGCGCGCAACTGCTGGTTGAAAGCGCGTCGCGCGCCGCGTTGCAGGCGACGCTGCGCGAATGGCAGCCTGCCTTGCGCGCGCTGCGCGGCGTGCTGCGCTGGAACCTCGAAGTCGATCCGCTCGACATCTAGCCGGCTTTTGCGGCGAACCGCGCGCAACCTGCGGCGATATGGGCGGTTCGGCCGGCCTGTGCCCGGCATGACGCGACGACCTGCGGCCCGCCGCCCCGCGCTGTCCAACCGGCTCGGAATACGATGCCCGCGCAACGTACTGCGTGCGGCCGCCGAAGCCCGCTCGCACTCGTTTTCGCAGCTTCAGTCAGCAACCTGAGTCCAACCCGCCACGAATTCCCGCCAAATCCGCCGCATCACTTTCGGTCATATTGATAGAGCGAAAGATCGTTTCGCGTCGCAAAGTCACTCGACTATATTTCGCCGGATCGGCGCACACCCAACAACAATCTCCGTGCGCCGGCATTTCAACCTCTCGGGGGGGCTTCTGCGATGAGCGACACCAACCACAGCCTGCCGGCGGGCGCCGCACCGGCCAATGCTCCGACGACGCGCACCACGCGCGGCGGCGGACTCTTTTCCACCGAAGACTGGTGGGCCGTCTGGATCGGCCTCTTCGTGATCGTCGTCGCGTGGGCGTTGTTCGCGTCGGGCAGCAGCATCAAATGGCTCGCGGTCGCGCCCGCGAAATGGACCACGCCCGGCGAAGCCGGCGCGAACCTCGCCGCGCATCTGCCGGCGTATGCCGCGCTTTTCGTCGTGTTCGCGGTGCTGTTCGGCGTCAGCGTCGTCGCGCTCGGCCAGCGGCTCGCGCACTTCCTGCCCGCGTTCCTGATCCTGTTCGTCGGCTCTGCGCTGATCTTCACCGTCGGCGCATGGGCGCAGGCGTCGCGCTTCAACCTGGAGCCGCCGCTCGTCGCGCTCGCGGTCGGCCTCGTGATCTCGAACGTGTTCCGCCTGCCCGAATGGTTCCACGCGGGATTGCGCGTCGAGTTTTACATCAAGGTCGGCATCGTGCTGCTCGGCGCGACGCTGCCGTTCACGCTGCTTGTCTGGGCGGGGCCGGTCGCGGTCGGCCAGGCGACCATCGTGTCGCTCGTCACGTTCTTCGTGATCTTCTTCGCCGGCCGCGCGCTCGGGCTCGACAAACGGTTCGCCGCGGTGCTCGGCGTCGGCGGCGCGGTGTGCGGCGTGTCGGCGGCGATCGCGATCGCCGGCGCGGTGCGCGCGAAGCGCGAGCAGGCGTCGGTCGCAATCTCGCTCGTCGTGCTGTGGGCGATCGTGATGATCTTCGCGCTGCCGTTCGTGTCGCGCTCGCTCGGCTTGTCCACCGGCGTCGCCGGCGCGTGGATCGGCACGTCCGAATTCGCGGACGCCGCCGGCATCGCGGCCGCGCAGGCGTTCGGCGACCTGGCGCGGCACGCGAACGGCGCGATCGCCGGCGCGCCGGACGCGTCGCTTCAGGCGTTCACGTTGATGAAGGTGGTCGGCCGCGACATCTGGATCGGCATCTGGGCGTTCCTGCTCGCGATCGTCGCGACGACGCGCTGGGAGCGCGACGAAAGCGGCGTGACGGCGAAGAAGGCGGACGTCGGCGAAATCTGGGCGCGTTTCCCGAAGTTCGTGATCGGCTTTGTGATCGCGTCGGCGCTCGTCACGTGGATCGCGAGCCACTATTCGCTCGCGGACTACCGCAAGGTCGTGACGCCGGAATTCGTCGCGCCGATCACCGTGCTGCGCACGTGGGCGTTCACGTTCTGCTTCTTCAGCATCGGGCTGACGACGCGCGTGCGGTCGTTGTCCGCGACCGGCGCGAAGCCGTTCCTCGCGTTCACGGCCGGCGTGGTCGTGAACGTCGTGCTCGGCTACGTGCTGTCCGCGCACGTGTTCGCGCACTACTGGGACAGCCTGGGTTCGTGATGAGCAAGGTGGCGCGGCGGCGCGCGATGGGGGACGAGGCCGCTTCGGCGGCTTCGTTCGCGTTACCGGAGCAGGCGGCGTGCGAGCATTGCGCGCACCGCGCGGACGACCGGCAGACGCTGGAGCAGCGCGTCGCCGGCCTGATCGTGTTCAGTTCGGGATTCGGTGCGAGCGTCGCGCACAGCCGGCTGTGCACGCTGCACGACCAGCTGGTCTCGCCGGGCGATTCATGCAGCGCGTTTCGCCCGCGCCAACGCTGACCGGCCACGCGCGCCGGCCGGCATCTTCAGCATGACCTCGAAGCGGGCGGCGGCGCACCCGGTCTTTGCGCACGCGGGCCTCACTCGGCGCGCTGCGTGACGCTCAACTCTTCGTCGCGGGCCTGATGGCCCGCCGGCAGGCGCCGTTGCGCCGGCCCCGTCGCGCCGCGGATGAACAGCACCGCGCACAGCGCGCACATCGTCCAGATCCCCGCGATCACCACCATCTTTTCCATTTTCGGCCTCCTTCCCAACCGGCGTCGCCGGCGAACTTCCATGGGCTGTATAACGGCGCGCCGCGCATTTCGATAAGGGCTGTCAAAAAAGATTCTTCCCAGGGAAAACACCGAGTACAACCGCTGCCCCGACGGCGCGGCGCGACCCGCCGCAAACCCGCACGATACAAGGCTCGACGCGTGGTGCAACCAAGGCTCCCGGGAGGTTGCACCTTTTTATTTGGAGGGGTAGGATTCGCCAACTTTTTAGTCAAGGCCGCGCTCATTGCCGGCATGGAAGGAACCATGGCTAGCACCACCCTCGGCGTCAAGGTCGACGACCTGTTGCGCTCCCGGCTGAAAGAAGCCGCCGCGCGCCTCGAACGCACCCCGCACTGGCTGATCAAGCAGGCGATCTTCGCGTACCTCGAAAAGATCGAGCACGGCCAGCTGCCGCCGGAACTCGCCGGCCACGCCGGCACAACCGAGTTCGCGGACGCCGCGGTCGAAAGCGACGACGAAGCCGTCTCGCACCCGTTCCTCGAATTCGCGCAGAACGTGCAGCCCCAGTCGGTGCTGCGCGCGGCGATCACCGCCGCGTACCGGCGGCCCGAGCCGGAATGCGTGCCGTTCCTGATCGGCGAGGCGCGGCTGCCCGCGAACCTCGCGGCCGACGTCGAGAAGATGGCAGCCGGCCTCGTGACCACGCTGCGCACGAAGCGCACCGGCGGCGGCGTCGACGGGCTGATCCACGAGTTTTCGCTGTCGAGCCAGGAAGGCGTCGCGCTGATGTGCCTCGCGGAGGCGCTGCTGCGCATTCCGGACCGCGCGACCCGCGACGCGCTGATCCGCGACAAGATCAGCAAGGGCGACTGGAAATCGCACGTCGGCCACGCGCCGTCGCTGTTCGTGAACGCGGCGACCTGGGGCTTGATGATTACCGGCAAGCTCGTGACGACGAACAGCGAGACCGGCCTGTCGTCGGCGCTGACGCGCCTGATCGGCAAGGGCGGCGAGCCGCTGATCCGCAAGGGCGTCGACATGGCGATGCGCCTGATGGGCGAGCAGTTCGTGACCGGCGAGAACATCTCCGAGGCGCTCGCGAACAGCCGCAAGTTCGAGGCGCGCGGCTTTCGCTACTCGTACGACATGCTCGGCGAGGCGGCGACCACCGAGGCCGATGCGCTGCGCTACTACGCGTCGTACGAACAGGCGATCCACGCGATCGGCAAGGCCGCGGGCGGGCGCGGCATCTACGAAGGGCCGGGCATCTCGATCAAGCTGTCCGCGCTGCACCCGCGCTACTCGCGCGCGCAGCAGGAACGCACGATGAACGAACTGCTGCCGCGCGTGCGCGCGCTCGCGATCCTCGCGCGCCGCTACGACATCGGCCTGAACATCGACGCCGAGGAAGCGGACCGCCTCGAACTGTCGCTCGACCTGCTCGAAGCGCTGTGCTTCGATCCGGAGCTGGCGGGCTGGAACGGCATCGGCTTCGTCGTGCAGGGTTACCAGAAGCGCTGCCCGTTCGTGATCGACTACCTGATCGACCTCGCGCGCCGCAGCCGTCACCGCATCATGGTGCGGCTCGTGAAGGGCGCGTACTGGGACAGCGAAATCAAGCGCGCGCAGGTGGACGGCCTCGAAGGTTATCCGGTGTACACGCGCAAGATCTACACCGACGTGTCGTACCTCGCGTGCGCGAAGAAGCTGCTCGGCGCGCCGGACGCGGTGTATCCGCAGTTCGCGACCCACAACGCGTACACGCTGTCGGCGATCTATCACCTCGCGGGCCAGAACTACTATCCGGGCCAGTACGAGTTCCAGTGCCTGCACGGGATGGGCGAGCCGCTGTACGAGGAAGTGACCGGTCGTGACAAGCTGAACCGTCCGTGCCGCGTGTACGCGCCGGTCGGCACGCACGAAACGCTGCTCGCGTACCTCGTGCGCCGGCTGCTGGAGAACGGCGCGAACACGTCGTTCGTGAACCGCATCGCGGATGAAAGCGTGCCGGTCAGCGAACTGGTCGCAAGCCCGGTCGACGAGGCCGCGAAGGTCGTGCCGCCGGGCGCGCCGCATCCGAAGATTCCGCTGCCGCGCGACCTGTACGGCAAGGAGCGGCTCAACTCGATGGGCCTCGACCTGTCGAACGAGCACCGGCTCGCGTCGCTGTCGTCGGCGCTGCTCGCGAGCGCGCATCATCCGTGGCGCGCCGCGCCGATGCTGGAGAGCACCGACGCCGTCGAAGGCGCCGCGCGCGATGTGCGCAACCCGTCCGATCATCGCGACATCGTGGGCACGGTGGTCGAGGCGACGCCGGAGCACGTGAGCACCGCGCTGATGAACGCGGTCGCCGCCGCGCCGATCTGGCAGGCGACGCCGGTCGACGCGCGCGCGGACTGCCTCGCGCGCGCCGCCGACCTGCTCGAAGCGCAGATGCACACGCTGATGGGCCTGATCGTGCGCGAGGCGGGCAAGTCGCTGCCGAACGCGGTGTCGGAGATCCGCGAGGCGATCGACTTCCTGCGCTACTACTCGCAGCAGATCCGCGACGAGTTCTCGAACGACACGCATCGCCCGCTCGGGCCGGTGGTCTGCATCAGCCCGTGGAACTTCCCGCTCGCGATCTTCATGGGCCAGGTGGCCGCCGCGCTCGCGGCCGGCAACACGGTGCTCGCGAAACCCGCCGAGCAGACCCCGCTGATTGCCGCGCAGGCGGTGCGCATCCTGCGCGAGGCCGGCGTGCCGGCCGGCGCGGTGCAACTGCTGCCGGGCGACGGCGAGACGGTCGGCGCGGCGCTCGTCGCCGATGCGCGCACGCGCGCGGTGATGTTCACCGGCTCGACCGAGGTCGCGCGCCTGATCAACCGCACGCTGTCCGAACGGCTCGACTCGGACGGCCGGCCGATTCCGCTGATCGCGGAGACCGGCGGCCAGAACGCGATGATCGTCGATTCGTCGGCGCTCGCCGAACAGGTGGTCGCGGACGTGCTGCAGTCGGCGTTCGATTCCGCCGGCCAGCGCTGCTCGGCGCTGCGCGTGCTGTGCCTGCAGGACGACGTCGCGGAGCGCACGCTCGACATGCTGACCGGCGCGATGAAGGAACTGTCGGTCGGCAATCCGGACCGCCTGTCGACCGACGTCGGCCCGGTGATCGACGCGGACGCGAAGCGCGGCATCGACGCGCACGTCGCGGCGATGCGCGAGAAGGGCCGCAAGGTCGTGCAGATGCCGCTGCCGGACGGCGCCGCGCAGGGCACCTTCGTGCCGCCGACGCTGATCGAGATCGACAGCCTCGACGAACTGAAGCGCGAAGTGTTCGGCCCGGTGCTGCATGTGGTCCGCTATCGCCGCAGCCAGCTTGACCGCCTGCTCGACCAGATCCGGGCGACCGGCTACGGCCTGACGCTCGGCATTCACACGCGGATCGACGAGACGATCGCGCACGTGATCGGTCGCGCGCACGTCGGCAACATCTACGTGAACCGCAACGTGATCGGCGCGGTGGTCGGCGTGCAGCCGTTCGGCGGCGAAGGGCTGTCCGGCACGGGTCCGAAGGCGGGCGGCGCGCTGTATCTGTCGCGTCTGCTCGCGAAGCGGCCGGCCGGTTTGCCGAAGTCGCTCGCGCAGTCGCTGATAGTGGATGCGCCGGCCGAAAAGGGCGACAATCCGCAGTCCGCCCAGGCTGCGCTGACCGCGCTGCGCGACTGGCTGATCGCTGAGCGCGAGCCGGCGCTCGCCGCGCGCTGCGACGGTTATCTGGAGCACGTGCTGGCCGGCGCGACCGCGGTGCTGCCCGGCCCGACCGGCGAGCGCAACACGTACTCGCTGTCCGCGCGCGGCACGGTGCTGTGCGTGCCGGCGACGGCGACCGGCGCGCGCGCGCAGTTCGCGGCCGCGCTCGCGACCGGCAACCGCGCGCTGTTCTCCGGCCCGGCCGGCGAGCAGCTGGTCGGCGCGCTGCCGGCGTCGCTGAAGCCGTATGCGGCGCTGAAAAAGGGTGCGGATGCGGCGTTCGACGCGGTGCTGTTCGAAGGCGACAGCGACGAACTGCTCGCGCTCGTGAAGGAGGTCGCGAAGCGGCCCGGGCCGATCGTGTCGGTGCAGGGCGTCGCGGCGCACGCGCTGGCGAACGGCGACGAGGATTACGCACCCGAACGGCTGCTGACGGAACGTTCGGTGAGCGTGAACACCGCGGCGGCGGGCGGCAACGCGAATTTGATGACGATCGGCTGAGCCATCCTTCCGGTCGGCTCAATAAAGGAAGCGGCAGGGCCTTTCTCGCCGAAGCCGCTCCATTCATACCTGTACCAAGGAGAAGCTATGCAACACACGATGAAACAGTTGGCAGGCGCGACGCTCGTCGCGGCCATGTCGCTGGCGGGGGCCGCGCACGCGCAGCAGGCGGAGGACGTGAAGATCGGTTTCGCCGGTCCGATGACGGGTGCGCAGGCGCACTACGGCAAGGATTTCCAGAACGGCATCGTGCTCGCGGTCGAGGAGACGAACGCGGCGAAGCCGGTGATCGGCGGCAAGCCGGTTCATTTCGTGCTCGATTCGGCCGACGACCAGGCCGACCCGCGCACCGGCACGACCGTCGCGCAGAAGCTTGTCGACGACGGCATCAAGGGCATGCTCGGCCACTTCAATTCGGGCACGACGATTCCGGCTTCGCGCATCTACGCGAACGCGGGCATCCCGCAGATCGCGATGGCGACCGCGCCGGAATACACGCAGCAGGGCTTCAAGACGACGTTCCGCATGATGACGTCGGACACGCAGCAGGGTTCGGTCGCGGGTACGTTCGCGGTGAAGAACCTCGGCATGAAGAAGATCGCGATCGTCGATGACCGCACGGCCTACGGCCAGGGTCTCGCCGACCAGTTCGAGAAGGCCGCGAAGGCGGCGGGCGGCACGATCGTCGACCGCGAGTTCACGAACGACAAGGCGGTGGACTTCAAGTCGATCCTGACGAAGCTGAAGGCCGCGAACCCGGACCTGATCTACTACGGCGGCGCGGATTCGCAGGCGGCGCCGATGGTCAAGCAGATGAAGACGCTCGGCGTGAAGGCGCCGCTGATGGGCGGCGAAATGGTGCACACGCCGACGTTCCTGAAGCTCGCCGGCGACGCGGCGAACGGCACGGTCGCGTCGCTCGCGGGCCTGCCGCTCGAACAGATGCCGGGCGGCAAGGACTACGTCGCGCGCTACAAGAAGCGTTTCGGCGAAGACGTGCAGACGTACTCGCCGTACGCGTACGACGGCGCGATGGCGATGTTCGCGGCGATGAAGGCGGCGAACTCGACCGACCCGGCGAAGTACCTGCCGTACCTCGCGAAGACCAGCATGCCGGCCGTCACGACGAAGGACCTCGCGTACGACTCGCGCGGCGACCTGAAGAACGGCGGCATCACGCTGTACAAGGTGGTCGACGGTCAATGGGCGACGCTCGAAAGCATCGGCGGCAAGTAAGCCGAACGCTGTTCGTTGTCCCGAAGTAAAAAGCCCCACGGCCTCGCGGCCGTGGGGCTTTTTTGTCGAGGCGTCCGGGGCGTGTTGCGGCTCGTGTTGCGGCGGGTGCTGCTGCGTAATCTGTTTGAACGAAGCGCCCACGGCCACGGCGCCGCGCGGTGCGTTACGCCTCGCCGCGCAGCTTGCGCCCTTGCTCCTGAACCTGCGCGAGCGTCGCGGCCGGCGTGCTCGCTTCCTTCGGCACGCGCAGTTCGATCAGCGCCGGACCGCCGGCCGCGAGCGCGCGGTCGAGCGCGGGCAGGAAACCGGCAGTCTGCGTGACCGTTTCGCCGTGCGCGCCGAACGCCCGCGCGAACGCGGCGAAGTCCGGATTGGTCAGTTGGGTGCCGTGCACGCGGCCCGGATAGTGGCGTTCCTGATGCATCCGGATCGTGCCGTAGTGGCCGTTGTTCACGACGATGAACACGACTGCGAGCCCGTACTGCACGGCGGTCGCGATCTCCTGGCCGGACATCAGGAAACAGCCGTCGCCGGCGAGTGCGACCACCGCGCGCTGCGGATACAGCGACTTCGCGGCGATCGCGGCCGGCACGCCGTAGCCCATCGCGCCGCTCGTCGGCGCGAGTTGCGAGCGGAAGCCGCGATACGCGAAGTGGCGGTGCAGCCATGTCGCGTAGTTGCCCGCGCCGTTCGCGACGATCGCGTCGTCGGGTAGCCGCGCGCGCAGTTGTTCGATGATTTCGCCAAGCTGAACGTCGCCGGGCATCGGGCGCGGCTTGCGCCATTCGAGATACGCGCGATGCGCTTCGTCGGCCGTGCCGGTCCACGCGAACGAAGCGAACGCAGCGGACGAAGCGGGCGGCGCAAGCGCGGCCAGTTGCGCGGCGAACTCCGGCAGGCCCGACACGATCGGCAGGTCGGCCGCATACACGCGGCCCAGTTCCTCCGCGCCCTGGTGCACGTGGATCAGCGTCTGCTTCGTCTTCGGGATGTCGAGCAGCGTGTAGCCGGCGGTCGTCGCCTCGCCGAGACGCGGCCCGAGCGCGAGCAGCACGTCCGCGTCGCGGATGCGTGCTCCAAGCGCCGGATTGATGCCGAGCCCGACGTCGCCCGCATAGTTCGGATGCTCGTTGTCGAACGTGTCCTGGAAGCGGAACGCGACGCCGACCGGCAGTTGCCAGTTCTCCGCGAAGCGCCGCAGGTCGTCGCACGCGGCGCGCGTCCAGCCGCTGCCGCCCGCGATCACGAACGGTTTTTGCGCGCCGGCCAGCAGTTCGCGCACGCGCTCCATCTGCGCGGCGGACGGCGACGCCTGCACGCGCTGCGCCGCCGGCGCGACCGGCATCGGCTCGCATGCGTCGCTCAGCACGTCCTCGGGCAGCGCGAGCACGACCGGCCCCGGACGGCCGGACATCGCGAGGTGGAACGCATGGCTCAGGTATTCGGGCACGCGGCGCGGATCGTCGATCTGCGCGACCCACTTCGCCATCTGCCCGAACATGCGCCGGTAATCGACTTCCTGGAACGCCTCGCGGTCCATCTGGTCGCGCGCGACCTGGCCGATCAGCAGGATCATCGGCGTCGAATCCTGGAACGCGGTGTGCACGCCGATCGACGCGTGCGTCGCGCCCGGCCCGCGCGTGACGATCGCGACGCCGGGACGGCCGGTCAGCTTGCCGGTCGCCTCGGCCATGTTCGCGGCGGCCGCCTCGTGGCGGCACACGATCGTCTCGATGCGCGCGGTTTCGTCGTGCAGCGCGTCGAGCACGGCGAGAAAACTCTCGCCGGGCACGCAGTACACGCGCTCGACGCCCTGTGCGACGAGCGTATCGACGACGAGCCGCGCGCCGGTGGTCGCGTGCTTCGCGCGGTCGGCGGCGTTGGCGGATTCGTTCGGATGCGGCATTGCGTTCAAGTCTCCAGTCGGTTGTTTCGTTGCGAGCGACGCGCGCACGGCGCGGACCTCAGCACTCGACGATGTTCACCGCGAGGCCGCCGCGCGACGTCTCCTTGTACTTCGTCTTCATGTCCGCGCCGGTCTCGCGCATCGTCTTGATGACCGAATCGAGCGACACGTAGTGCGCGCCGTCGCCGCGCAGCGCCATGCGCGCCGCGTTGACGGCCTTCACCGACGCCATCGCGTTGCGCTCGATGCACGGGATCTGCACCATCCCGCCGACCGGGTCGCAGGTGAGGCCGAGGTTGTGCTCCATGCCGATCTCGGCCGCGTTTTCGACCTGCTGCGGCGTGCCGCCCATCACGGCGGCGAGCGCGCCGGCCGCCATCGAGCACGCGACGCCGACCTCGCCCTGGCAGCCGACCTCCGCGCCGGAGATCGACGCGTTCAGCTTGTACAGGATGCCGATCGCGGCGGCGGTCAGCAGGAAGTCGATCACGCCCTGTTCGTTCGCGCCGGGCGTGAAGCGCGTGTAGTAGTGCAGCACGGCGGGCACGATGCCGGCCGCGCCGTTCGTCGGCGCGGTGACGACCCGGCCGCCGGCCGCGTTTTCCTCGTTGACCGCGATCGCGTACAGGTTGATCCAGTCGATCATCGACAGCGGGTCCTGCAACGCGCGCTCCGGGTTGCCGGTCAGCGCGCGATACAGCTGCGGCGCGCGGCGCTTCACGTTGAACGGGCCGGGCAGCGTGCCGTCGGCGGACGGGTTGCCGATCCCGCAGCCGCGCGCGACGCACGACTGCATCACGTCCCAGATCCGCAGCAGGCCCGAGCGGATCGCATCGTCGTCGCGCCATACGCGTTCGTTGTCGAGCATCAGCTGCGCGATCGACTTGCCGGTCGCCGCGCACGTCGCGAGCAGTTCCGCGCCGGTGCTGAACGGATGCGGCAACTGTTCCACCGCCGCGAGCACCTTCGTGTTCGGCGCGCCGGCGGTCACGACGAACCCGCCGCCGACCGACAGATACGTCGATTCGCGCAGCGTCGCGCTGTTGCTGTCGAGCGCGCGCAGCTTCATCCCGTTCGGATGCTCGGGCAGCGCCTGCCGATAGAACGCGATGTGCTCCTTCGGCACGAACGGCACCGGATGGCGGCCGAGCAGCGCGAGCGTGCGCGTCGTGCGGATCGCGTCGAGCCGTTCAGCGATCGTGTCCGGGTTCACGGTGTCCGGCGCGTCGCCGAGCAGGCCGAGCATCACGCCGCGATCCGTGCCGTGACCCTTGCCGGTCGCGCCGAGCGAGCCGTACAGCTCGACCTTCACCGCTGTCGTCGAAGCGAGCAGGCCGTCGCGTTCGAGTCCTTCCGCGAACATCAGCGCCGCGCGCATCGGTCCGACCGTGTGCGAACTCGACGGCCCGATGCCGATCTTGAAAAGGTCGAAGACGCTGACTGCCATGAGAAGCTTGCTCCTGAGGGAACGGGGGGAACGGATCAGCGCGCCGGCAGCGGCAGGCACACCGCGAGCCATGCGGGCGGCGTCGGGGCGAGCTTCAGCGCGACGGGCATATAACGGCCGTCGAGGCGCGCGGCGAGGTGGAACAGTTCGGCGGCGTTCTTCGGGTCCCATGCGCCGGTGTAGCCGGGCAGGCCCGCTTCGCGCCGCCGCACGTCGAACGGCTCGGTCGAGCGCACGAATTCGTCGTGCGTCTTCTGGCCGAGCGCATAAGGCGTGAGCCAGTCGAGCGCGCGCGCGAGCGTCGCGCCGTTGCGCGCGCGTTCGTTCAGCCAGTTGCGGTTGTGGCGGCGCGCGGCGAGCGCGGCCGTCACGAGCGGCTGAAGGTCGTACGTCACGTAGTGCAGCGCGTCGCGTTCGGTGAAGTCGAGCGTCGAGCCGTCCGGCGCGATGTTGTCGCCGATGTGCTCGACGAACAGGCGCTGCGCGGTCGCGATCATCCGCCGGTTGTCGAGCGTGAACGCGGCCATCGCGATCAGCTTGATCCGGTGGCTCTGCCAGTTGTTCGCGAACGTGCCGGTGAGCGGGCGCGGCTGCCCGTCGATCGCCGCGATGTAGCCGTTCGCGAGCTTGTTGATGAACGTCATCGCCGCGTTGCGCGTCTTCACCGGCAGCGCGCTGGCGGTCATGTCGTACGCGAGGATCAGCCCTTCGAAACGCGTTTCGTCGATCGGATTGAAGCTCGGCTGATAGGTGGTGACCCACGCGTACAGGAACCGGTCGACGAGCCGCAGGTAACGGTCGTCGCTCGTCGCGCGCCAGGCGAGCGCCGCGTTGCGCATCAGGTCGAGGTCTTTCTGCGCATCCACGCTCTGGTCGTAGATGCCTTCGTGCGGCAGCGTGCCTTCGGTGTGCAGCCGCGCGAGCGGACGCGGCGCGTCGTTCAGCCGGGCCTGCACCTCGGCGACCAGCGCCTTCACGCCGGGATCGGCGTTCGTGCGCTCGCTCGATTGCAGCGCGGGCGCCGCGCAGAAGTTCATCGCCGCGTGAGCGGCGGGCAGCGCCGCGAGCCATGCGCCCGCCGCGACCAGCGCCGCCGCGAGCGTCGCGCCGGCGGGGCGCGCGCGGCCGTCCCTCGCGGACGCCGCTTCGATTGTTTCCGTTCGCACCATCCGCACCATGCGGGACTCCTTGGTCAGGGCTGACAGGTGTGTGATGGTAACGGTTTGCGGCAGCCCGCGTGAAGCGGATGCCTGCCGCACGGCCGGGTGCGGCAGGACTCAGTGCCGGGACTCAGTGTGACTCGTACTCGGACACCGGCACGCACGAACAGAACAGGTTCCGGTCGCCGTACACGTTGTCCGCGCGGCCGACGGGGGGCCAGTACTTGCGCGCGACGAGCGACGGCAGCGGATACGCGGCCGCCTCGCGCGAGTACGCATGCTTCCAGTCGTTTGCGACGACCACGGCCGCGGTGTGCGGCGCGTGCTTCAGCGGGTTGTCGTCGCGGTCGGCGCGGCCTTCCTCGACCGCGCGGATCTCGTCGCGGATCGCGATCATCGCGTCGATGAAGCGGTCGAGTTCTTCCTTCGGCTCCGACTCGGTCGGCTCGACCATCAGCGTGCCCGGCACCGGGAAGCTCATCGTCGGCGCGTGGAAGCCGAAGTCGATCAGGCGCTTCGCGACGTCGTCGACGGTGATGCCGCTCGCGTCCTTCAGCGGACGCAGATCGAGAATGCACTCGTGCGCGACGAGGCCGCCGGGGCCGCTGTACAGCACCGGATAGTGCGGCGCGAGTTTCTTCGCGATGTAGTTCGCGTTCAGGATCGCCGCCTCGGTCGCGGCCGTGAGGTTCGCCGCGCCCATCATCGCGATGTACATCCACGAGATCGGCAGGATCGCGGCCGAGCCGTAAGGCGCCGCGCTGACCGCGCCGATGCCGTGCGGGTCGCGCTCGTAGCCGGACGAGGTCTGGTTCGGCAGGAACTGCGCGAGGTGCGCGCCGACCGCGACCGGACCGACGCCCGGTCCGCCGCCGCCGTGCGGAATGCAGAAGGTCTTGTGCAGGTTCAGGTGCGAGACGTCGCCGCCGAACTGGCCCGGCGCGGCGAGGCCGACCATCGCGTTCATGTTCGCGCCGTCCACGTACACCTGGCCGCCGTGCGCGTGCACGATCTCGCAGACTTCGCGGACGTTCTGCTCGAACACGCCATGCGTCGACGGATAGGTAATCATGATCGCGGCGAGCTTGTCCGCATGCTGCGCGGCCTTCGCCTTCAGGTCCGCGAGATCGACGTTGCCCTGCGCGTCGCACGCGACGACGACCACCTGCATGCCGGCCATCTGCGCGGACGCCGGGTTCGTGCCGTGCGCGGACGCCGGGATCAGGCACACGTTGCGATGCGCTTCGCCGCGCGACGCGTGATACGCGTGAATGATCAGGAGGCCCGCGTACTCGCCCTGCGAGCCCGCGTTCGGTTGCAGCGACACGGCCGCATAGCCGGTCGCGGCGACCAGCATCTGTTCGAGCTGGTCGATCATCTCGCGATAACCGACGGTCTGGTCGGCCGGCGCGAACGGGTGGATCTGGCCGAACTCGGGCCACGTGACCGGCAGCATTTCCGACGTCGCGTTCAGTTTCATCGTGCACGAGCCGAGCGGGATCATCGAGCGGTCGAGCGCGAGGTCCTTGTCGGCCAGGCTGCGCAGGTAGCGCAGCATTTCCGTTTCCGAGTGATGGCGGTTGAACACCGGATGCGTGAGGTACGCGCTTTCGCGCAGCAGCGCGGAAGGCAGCGTTGCGTCGGCGGGCAGCGCCGCGTCGAGCGCGTCGATCGACGGCACGTCGCTCGCGGACGCGACTTCCGCGAAGATCGCGAGCAGGTCCGCGAGGTCCGCGCGGGTCGTCGTTTCGTCGATCGAGATGCCGACCCGCGTCGGGCTCACGCGGCGCAGGTTGATGCGGCGCGCGGCGGCCGCTTCGTGCAATGCCGGCGTGCGGGTGCCGGTTTCGAACGTCAGCGTGTCGAAGAACGTGTCGTTCACGAGCGCGTAACCGAGCTGCTTCGCGCCGGCCGCGAGCAGCGCCGCGATCCGGTTCGTGCGTTGCGCGATCGTCTTGAGGCCGTGCGGGCCGTGATAAACCGCGTACATGCTCGCCATGATCGCGAGCAGCGCCTGCGCGGTGCACACGTTCGACGTCGCCTTCTCGCGGCGGATGTGCTGTTCGCGCGTTTGCAGCGCGAGCCGCAGCGCCGGGTTGCCCTGCGCGTCGACGGTCACGCCGACCAGCCGGCCCGGCATCTGCCGCTTGAATTCGTCGCGCACCGCGAGGTACGCGGCGTGCGGGCCGCCGAAGCCCATCGGCACGCCGAAGCGCTGCGAGTTGCCGACCGCGACGTCCGCGCCCCATTCGCCAGGGGGCGTCAGCACGGTCAGCGCGAGCAGGTCCGCCGCGACGACGACGTGGCCGCCCGCCGCGTGGATCGCTTCGGTCAGCGCGCGGTAGTCGCGCACGTCGCCGTTCACGCCCGGATATTGCAGCAGCACGCCGAACGCGTCCGCGTTCGCGGCGTCCGCGGCCGGGCCGACCCGCACGTCGATGCCGGCCGGCTTCGCGCGGGTTTTCACGACTTCGATCGTCTGCGGCAGCACGTCGTCGGCGACGTAGAACACGTTCGACTTCGGCTTGCCGATGCGTTGCAGCAGCGTCATCGCCTCGGCGGCGGCGGTCGCCTCGTCGAGCAGCGACGCGTTCGAGATCGCGAGGCCGGTCAGGTCGACGATCATCTGCTGGAAGTTCAGCAGCGCCTCCAGGCGGCCCTGCGAGATTTCCGGCTGATACGGCGTGTACGCGGTGTACCACGCCGGGTTTTCGAGCACGTTGCGCAGGATGACGGCCGGCGTATGCGTGTCGTAATAGCCCTGCCCGATGTACGAGCGGAAAACCTGGTTCTTGTCCGCGAGCTTGCGCAGTTCGGCGAGCGCTTCCGCCTCCGAGCGCGGCTGGGCGAACGGGCCGAGCGGCAGCGCGTCGTCGCGGCGGATCGCGGGCGGAATCACCGCGTCGATCAGCGCGGCGCGCGACGCGAAGCCGAGCGCCCCGAGCATCGCCTGCTGGTCGGCCGTATCGGGACCGATGTGGCGGGCGGCGAAGGCGTCGTGCGCTTCGAGCGCGGCGAGCGAAAGAGGGGTGCGGTTCATCAAGTGTTCCGGGTGTTCGGGCTTCATGGAATTTCCTGCCGGCGCGCGCGGGCCTGTCTCGGACGACGGCCGCGCGGCGCGCCTGTGATGGGGATCAGGCGCCGATCGCCTTTTCGTAGCCGGCGGCGTCGAGCAGCTTGTCGAGCGACGCGTCCGCAGCCGGTTTGATCTTGAATAGCCACGACGTGTACGGCGCGCCGTTCACCTGGTCGGGCGTATCGACGAGCGACGCGTTCGATTCGACGATCTCGCCGCTGACCGGCGCGTAGATGTCGGACGCGGCCTTCACCGATTCGATCACCGCGACCGCGTCGCCGGCCGTCACGGTCTTGCCCGCCGCGGGCAGTTCGAGGAAGACGATGTCGCCGAGGGCTTCCTGCGCGTGGTCGGTGATGCCGACGGTCAGCGTGCCGTCGGCTTCGGTGCGGACCCATTCGTGCGATTCGGTGTATTTCAGATCTGCCGGGATGCTCATTGGATGCTCCTGTGCGTGGTTCGGTGTGGCTTCAGGGAAAGGGCGTGCGCGACGCGCGAATCAGGCGGCGAGCACCTTGCCGTTGCGCACGAACGGCAGTTTTACCACGCTTGCGGGAAGGGCCTTGTCACGGATCTGCACCTGCACGACGTCGCCCGGCTGGACGCCCTGCGGCACGCGCGCGAACGCGATCGACTCCTGCATCGTCGGCGAGAACGTGCCGCTCGTGATCTCGCCTTCGCCGTGCGGGGTCAGCACCTTCTGGTGCGCGCGCAGCACGCCGCCCGCCTTGCCGTTTTCCTTCTGCAGGATCAGGCCGACGAACGCGGCGCGGCAGCCGTTCGCTTCCAGCGCGGCGCGGCCGACGAAGTCGCGCGGCTCCTTCAGGTCGACGGTCCATGCGAGGCCGGCGTCGAGCGGCGACACCGTGTCGTCCATGTCCTGGCCGTACAGGTTCATGCCGGCTTCGAGGCGCAGCGTGTCGCGCGCGCCGAGGCCGCACGGCTTCACGCCCTGGCGTTGCAGCGCGTCCCAGAATTCGCCGACCGCGATGGCCGGCAGCACGACTTCGAAGCCGTCCTCGCCGGTGTAGCCGGTGCGCGCGATCATCAATTCGCCGAACGGCGTCGCGTCGATCTTCGCTGCGTTGAACGGCTTCAGCGTTTCGCTCGCGCTGCGAGTGGACGGCGCGACCTGCCACACGCGGTCGCGCGCGTTCGGGCCTTGCACCGCGACGATCGCGAGGTCGCGGCGCGGCGTGATCGCGAGGCCGAAGCCGCCTTCGTCGTTCAGCTTCTGGAACCACGCGATGTCTTTCTCGGCGGTGCCCGCGTTGACGACCGCGCGGAAGCTGTCTTCCGCGAAGTAATAGACGATCAGGTCGTCGATCACGCCGCCTTGCGGGTTCAGCATGCAGCTGTACAGCGCGCGGCCGGGCGTTTGCAGCTTCGCGACGTTGTTCGCGACCACGTGCGAGAAGAACGCGCGCGCGTTCGCGCCGCTGAAGTCGACGACGCACATGTGCGACACGTCGAACATGCCGGCGTCGGTGCGGACCGCGCGGTGCTCGTCGATCTGCGAGCCGTAGTTGACGGGCATGTCCCAGCCGCCGAAATCGACCATGCGCGCGTTGAGCGCCTGGTGAGCGGCGTGGAGCGGGGTTTTCCTGAGTTCGGTCATGGGGCCTCGGCATCTCCGGAACAGGTCCGGCGAAAACAAAAAGGGCCATGCAGGACGCGCCGCAGGCGGGATGCCTGTGGACGCCTCGTGCATGGCCCCTCTGTCCTCGGTACCTGAGAGATTGCGCCGCGGTTCGCTCGAACCGGACGACGCGCGCCCCTTCGGTGGGCAGCCTGCGTGCCGCGTGGTTCGTTTGGACCGCGCCGGGTACGCTACTGCCGCTCTCCAGAGTGCGGACCTTCGCGCGTTTCCGTCCGCATCCTGTGGATGCATGGGCAGATCAGCGGTCCGGCGCGCACGGTCCTTTTGCCTGAGAGTTTGTGGGTTGCCCCTTCGGCGGCGCCGGCGGGATGCGCTGTGCGCATCGGCCGGCGCGCTCTCCCGGCGCGCGTGGCGATTGTGCGCGACGCCCGGGGGCTGTGTCAATGCGAGAAAAAACGGGAGGGGTGGGGTGGGGCTGTTGCAGGGCGTGTGCTGGGGGGTATGAGGTCGGCGTGCAGAAGGACGCGGCGGGCCGTGGGCGATGGCTGGCCACCCGGCCGAATGAAGCGTGTGCTGAATGCGCGAGGCGGGAAAGAGGCCGCTTCGAGTCGTGTGTCGCGTCGGCCGGGCAGCGGAATCGCGACGGAGATGAGGCTGCACCGGAAAACCTGGTGGGTTCGCGTGTTGCTGTACCACCCCGGGGCGGCGTGGAGAATAAGAACGCAGTTCAAAAAGGCTCATCGGAGCGTTGAAGAGTGAGCCAGCAAATCAGGCAACAGGCCAGCTTGAGGAGCCCTTCGTGAATGTCGGCTCGTCGTTGCGGTGTGGCGTTCGACACCGCGCATGAGCACAATGCTGAGGATACGGTCAGCGGCGCACAGATCGTTCCGGGCGAGTGCGCAGGAAGTCGAACAGGGCATGCGATGGAGCCGGAATGGGACGGTTATGGCTTCGATCCCATGCTGCCGCTGGTGTGGCAAACGCGAACCGGTCTGACGCCGACCACAGCGGGCATTCATCTGGAAATCAGGCTCCGGGAGCGATGATGGAATCGATCAATTCCGCTCCCCCCTCGATGTCTTCGTTGCCAACGAAGCGGGATACATCCATGTGACCATCGGCAAACACATCGATCTCAATGCGCTGTCCGACAATGGTGATCAGAACCTGAACCGTTTCGGGGCGATGGCGCGAAAGGGTATAACTGATCTTCGCTTCGTCGAGTCGTGCCAGAAGGTCAAACAGTGGGTGATTCATCACCGAGGCCCCTATTTTTTAAATCGGTTGTCGTTGAGGAGTTTCAACGCTTTCCGAGCGTCTTTCATGCCGCTCTGCGCATCCCCCTGGATTTCATTTAACGTCGAATTCAGATACTGGCTGGGGAACTCACGTAGTACCGAGCCCTTGCATTCCGCCGACAGGATGTCGCAAGCATATATGCCGCCCCGGTCGTTTGCAGCCAGGTCAAACACGCCGCCGCTGATCGGATCCGGATGATACTCAAACGGATGCGCGTCCCCGAAAGACATTGATTCGCCGGGGGTGCTCGCGCCATGCGTCAAGCTATCGGCCATACCCAGTGTCCTGCCGCCGCGTAACGCGCCCATCACCTCTTCGACCGCGTGAGGCCAGTCAGTCCCACTGCTGGAACGAGTGGCGTTTTTCAAGGATGCCACAACCGGTACGTATGGCGTGTGGTCGATAAAGTACCCATTGTCATCGAGCGGTACGAACTCACCGTTACGCACACCGTAGACGGTCGGCTTCGGTTCTGGTGCTCGCTTCGGCCAGCTCTGTGGCGCGTAGAATCGGATGACCTGTCGGCCACCTCGCCAGGCTCGGTCAATCGCGGGAACGAGCCAGCCATCGCGTACCGCGTTGTGAAGTATGCGCGTCACGCTTTCACCGTCGACCGGCGTATCCCATCCCGAGATGCGCAGATGTTCTCCGATGAACGCGGCATAAGCGGCGAAGTCGCGGCAGGTGCGCGCATCGCGTCGACCGATGGAAACCCGGAACAGCCGGGCGAAGTCTCGCCGGTCCTGCTCAATCTGTTTCTGGCGCTCCCTGCGCGCCTCCTGGCGCTCCTCGTAAGAGAGCGTCAAGCCACGGTCAACGTCTTGCACATCGCGGACAGGCACAAGCGAGCATTGCCAGTCGTTCGTCAGTGGCACGTACAGCGCGTTGTATGAATTCCCCCATTCGGGAAACGACATCTCCCCTCCGCATCGGTCCGAGGCGGTATACCTAACACGCCGGCCATGCCGTGCGCCTTGCGCTGCGTTAACCACGAAAACGGTGATGCGGAGCGCATTGGGGACATGCGCCAGGGTTCTCCCGCGACCGCCACGAAGGCCGATTTGCGGTCGAAGCGTGGCGTCGTTGCAATGGGCGCCCGCCGGGATGACTGCGGCCGGCGTGCCGTTGGCATCGGTGGCGACGGGGTGTTTGGACCCGGTCGCGCACGATCCGTGCGGTTTGGGCCTGTTTTTCACCTGCCAGAGCGGCCCGAACCGAAGAGGCAGTTCAGCCTTTTGAAACATCCTTTTCGACGATGGCGGTCGCGGTGAACGACCGGCGGCGCGGTGTCCCGTGCCGCCAGCATTACGACGATTACTCGATCGCGTGCGCGGCCGTATCGAGTTCCTCGTTCAGCACGCGCTGTTCGTCCGGCGACAGCCCGCCGCCGTGCTGCGCGGCCATGTTGTGCGCCTCGCCGCGGATCACGTCGAGTCGGTGGTGCAGCGCGTCGCCTTGCGGCGGCGGATAGCGGCCGTCTGCGACGTGCGCGTCGACGCGGCGGCTCAGGTTCCCGATCCGGCCGTCCACCTGATGCAGCCGCTGCGCGGCGATCTCGTGCGGACTCGGGCCGGGACGTTCCGGCGGGGTGACGACGCAGGCGGCGAGCGTCGAAAGCAGCGCGCCGGCCACCAGCGCGCGAGTGATGCGGGACATCGGAAACTCCTTGTTGTCGTTGTCGCTTTTTTGCGTTGTACCGTCGGCAAACGCTTCGTCCGCGCAGCGCGATGACCGCGCGCCCGGACGCACTTGTAACAGTTCGTTTGCGCCTTTCGGCGCCGTCGGCGAAAGGCAGGCGCGCGCGTAACCGGACGGTCAGGCGCGCGCCGCGTGACGGCGGTTCGTCAGGACGCGTGCGCGAACGCGAGCGTGCGGCCCGACGCGGCGCTCTGCATCGCCAGCTCGATCACGGTCATCACGTCGATCGCGTCTTGCGGACTGACCGGGAACGGCACGCCAGCGCGGATCGACGCGGCCAGCGCGCGGTAGAAACCGGTGTAGTCGCCGTCGGCGGTCGGCAGCGTGCGTTCGGTTTCGTGCCCGTCGTCGAGCAGCACATGCAGACGTCCCGGCTCGTTGCCGCCGCCGAAGCCGGCGTCGCCGGGACGCAGGCCGGCCTTCAACTGGTCCTCCTGCGTGTCGAGCCCGTTCTTCAGATAACTGCCGCGCGTGCCGTGGATCACGAAGCGCGGCGCGAACGCGGCGAGCGCGCTCGCGTGCAACACCGCTTCGTGCTGCGGATAACCGAGCACCAGATGCGCGTAGTCCGGCGCGCTGCCGTCGTCGCGGCGCGTGTGCACGAACGCGGTGACGGTGTCCGGCGCGCCGAACAGCGCGAGCGCCTGGTCGATCAGGTGCGGGCCGAGGTCGTACAGCAGGCCGCCGCCGCGCGCGGCGTCCTCGCGCCAGCGTTGGCGCACGAGCGGCCGGAAGCGGTCGAAGTGCGATTCGAAATGCGTGACGCGGCCGAGCGTGCCCGCGTCCAGCAGTTCGCGGACCGTCGCGAAGTCGCCGTCCCAGCGGCGGTTGTGAAACGGCGCGAACACCAGCCCGCGCTGCTGCGCGAGGTCCGCGAGCGTGCGGGCTTCGGCGGCGGTCAGCGTGACCGGCTTGTCGACGACCACGTGCTTGCCGCTGGCGAGCGTGCGGCGCGCGAGGTCGAAGTGCGTGTCGTTTGGCGTCGCGATCACGACGCATTCGACGTCCGTGAGCGCGACGAGCGCGTCGAGGTCGGCGACGAGCGTCGCGTCCGGATAGTCGGCGCGCGCGCGGTCGGGCTGGCCGGTCGCGATCGCGGCGACCACGGCGTGGCCGCAGTGCGCGATCACCGGCGCGTGAAACGTCTGGCCGGCAAAGCCGTAGCCCATCAAGCCGATTTTCAGCGGCGAGGTCATCTGCAAACTTCCTCCATGTGGCGCGCCGCGAGTCGCGGCGGCGGTGGGCCGGAACACAGGATTCTGGCACAGCGGCTGGTGTCGGCGCGAGGGCCGCCTGCGCCGCGCGATCGTCGGGTCGCCGCCGGCTCTTCGTCGGGTCGTCGTCGGGTCGTCGTGTTAACATCGCAGCTCCCGCGCGCTGGCGGCCGAACGGATTGCCCGGAAATTGCATCCCGGAGCGATACCCCGCCGCCGCCTCGCGCCGTGCCGGCCGCCGTGATGCGCGGCCGCACGCCTTCCAGTCGTATCACCTGTTTTTTCCCATCCAGCAACGATGTCCGCAGGTCTGAATCCCGCCCAAAGCGAAGCGGTGCGCTATCTCGACGGTCCGTGTCTCGTGCTCGCCGGCGCGGGCAGCGGCAAGACGCGCGTGATCACGCAGAAAATCGCGCACCTGATCGAGGCGAAAGGCTTCGAGCCGCGCCACATCGCGGCCGTCACGTTCACGAACAAGGCCGCCGCCGAAATGCGCGAGCGCGTCGGCAAGCTGCTCGAAGGCAAGACGCTCACCACGCCCGGCAAGGAAGGCCGCAAGGTGCCGGTGAACCAGTTGACCGTCTGCACGTTCCACTCGCTCGGCGTGCAGATCCTGCGCCAGGAGGCCGAGCACGTCGGGCTGAAGCCGCAGTTCTCGATCATGGATTCGGACGACTGCTTCGCGATGATCCAGGAGCAGGTCGGCTCGACCGACAAGGGTTTCATCCGCAAGATCCAGTCGATCATTTCGCTGTGGAAGAACGGCCTCGTGATGCCCGAGGAGGCGATGGCGATCGCGTCGAACGAGGACGAGCACCAGGCCGCGATCGTCTATCGCAACTACGTCGCGACGCTGCACGCTTACCAGGCGGTCGATTTCGACGACCTGATCCGCCTGCCGGCCGAACTGTTCGCGAACAACGAGCCAGTGCGCGACAAGTGGCAGAACCGGCTGCGCTACCTGCTGATCGACGAGTACCAGGACACCAACGCGTGCCAGTACGAACTGCTGAAGCGGCTGGCCGGCCCGCGCGCGGCGTTCACCGCGGTCGGCGACGACGACCAGGCGATCTACGGCTGGCGCGGCGCGACGCTCGAAAACCTCGCGCAGCTCGGCAAGGACTTCCCGAAGCTGCACGTGGTCAAGCTCGAACAGAACTACCGTTCGACGGTGCGGATCCTGACCGCCGCGAACAACGTGATCGCGAATAACCCGAAGCTGTTCGAGAAGAAGCTGTGGTCCGAACACGGGATGGGCGACACGATCACCGTGACGCCGTGCAACGACGAGGAGCACGAGGCCGAGTCGGTCGTGTTTCGCCTCTCCGCGCACAAGTTCGAGCGGCGCGCGCAGTTCCGCGACTACGCGATCCTGTATCGCGGCAACTTTCAGGCGCGGATCTTCGAGCAGGTGCTGCGGCGCGAGCGGATTCCGTACGTGCTGTCCGGCGGCCAGTCGTTTTTCGACAAGGCCGAGATCAAGGACCTGTGCGCGTACCTGCGGCTGATCGCGAACCCGGACGACGACCCCGCGTTCATCCGCGCGATCACGACGCCGCGGCGCGGCATCGGCAACACGACGCTGGAGGCGCTCGGTGCGTTCGCGGGGCAGGCGAAGGTGTCGCTGTTCGAGGCGGTGTACATGGGCGGCATCGAGGCGCGGCTGTCCGCGCGGCAGATCGAGCCGATGCGCACGTTCTGCGATTTCATGCAGCGGCTGACCGAGCGCGCGGACAAGGACCCGGCGACCACCGTGCTTGACGACCTGATGGAAGCGATCCACTACGAGGCGTACCTGTACGACGCGTTCGACGAACGCCAGGCGCAGACGAAGTGGCAGAACGTGCTCGAATTCCTCGAATGGCTGAAGCGCAAGGGCACGAAGCCGGAGAAGGAGATTAGCGAGGACAGCGAGGCCACCGGCTACGACAACGCGGATGGCCTCGGCGACACCGGCAAGAACCTGCTCGGCCTCATTCAGACCGTCGCGCTGATGTCGATGCTCGAAGGCAAGGAGGAGGACCCGGACGCCGTGCGGCTGTCGACCGTGCATGCGTCGAAGGGACTCGAATATCCGCACGTGTTTCTCGTCGGCGTCGAGGAGGGGATCATGCCGCACCGCGGCGGCGCGGACGACGAACCGGTCGACGACGCGCGGATCGAGGAAGAGCGCCGGCTGATGTACGTCGCGATCACGCGCGCGCAGCGCAGCCTGCATCTGAACTGGTGCAAGAAGCGCAAGCGCGCGCGGGAGACGGTCGTCTGCGAAGCGTCGCGCTTCATCAAGGAGATGAGCCTCGAAGACGCGCCGCCGCCGACCGCCGACGAAGCGCCGATGTCGCCGAAAGACCGGCTCGCGAGCCTGAAGGCGCTGCTGCAGAAGGGGTGACGGCGCGCCTTCGCGTTTTGCCCGTTAGTTATCTGGCCGCGCCGACCATGTAGTCGACCGCGGCCTTCACGTCCGCGTCCGACGCGTTCGAGCCGCCTTTCGGCGGCATCGCGCCCTTGCCGTGCAGCGCGTAGTTGTAGACCGTGTCGATCGGATCTTTCAGGCGCGGCGCCCAGTCGTCCTTGTTGCCGAACTTCGGCGCGCCGAGCACGCCCGCCGCGTGACACGCCTGACACACCTGCTGATACAGCGCCTTGCCGGCCTGCGACGCGTCCGCGCTCGGCTGCGCGCCGCCGCCCGCAGCGGGCGCGGCGGCCTGTTGCGGTGCGCTTGCGATCGCGGCGATGGCCGCCGCGGCCTGGGTGGCGGCGGCCTGCGCGGACGTATCGGCGCCGGAGGCCGGCGCGGCGCCCGCCGGCGGGTTCGCGGCCGGCTGCGGCGGGTCCTGGAACTGCGCGCCGCCGTGATTCGCCATGTACGCGACCGCGAGGCCGATTTCGTAGTCGCTGTAGTCGTCGGGGCTGGTGCCGCCGCGCGCGGGCATCGCGCCTTTGCCGGTCAGCGCGGTGTGCCACAGCGTGTCGAAACCCTGGGAGATGCGCGGCGCCCAGTCGGCCGCGTTGCCGAACTTCGGCGCGCCGGCTGCGCCGCTCGCATGGCACGCTGAGCAGACCGCCTGGAATACCTGCTCGCCGGTCTTGTACGCGCGCGGCGCGTTCGCGTCGCGGATGGTGACCTGCGCGATCGGCGCGATGCGGGCGGAAACCGCCGCGCTGGACAACTCGTCGGTGCCGGCGCCGGTGCGCGTCGTGTTGTCGACGTAATACGCGAGCAGCACGATGATCGCGATGGGGACGGCGAACCCGGCGATGATCGCCGCGATGAGCTGGCCGGGTGTCTTGATCGGGGCTCCGTGGGGGGCTTCGCTCATGCTTGTCTCGTCTCCGTTGGTCTTGTGAGCCGCTACGGCAGGACGGTAACGATCGGGGGAAAGTCGGACAGGGACGATTATAGACGGAAGGTTTTGCGCCGACAGCGCGTCGGCGGCGGTGTTCAGCGGACGTTTACCCTTAGCTGGCGTGGCGTTGGGACCCGGCCCTGATTGTTGCGGGTGGTTGGAGTGGGGTTCGGATAGGGTTCGGCGGGCGGGTTGCCGGAGCGAGCCGCCGCGCGGTGGACGGCACCGGCGAAACCGGGTATTCTCTCGGTCTCACTGCGGCGCTGCTATCCGGTACGGTGGCAGCGCTTTCGCGTTGTGAAGCGCCCGTAGCTCAATGGATAGAGTACTGCCCTCCGAAGGCAGGGGTTGCTGGTTCGATCCCAGCCGGGCGCACCAAGAATATGATAAAAATCAAGGGGTTGGTGTCGCGCCGTTAGCGCTAGGCAAGTTCGTACGGAAATCATACGGAAATGCGCGGTGCACCAAGGCGCGTCAGTCGAGGTCCTCTGCCTTGCTCCCTGTTCTCTACAGCTGCTACGCGTTATCCTGCCGAAATTCTCCCGGCTCTAAACTGGCGACTCCCGATGTTCGTAGCAAGGCGGCTGCTCGTAGACAATCTCCCCCTTTTTCGCGGCTCTGAGCGATCTGATCTGACGACGTCCAACGTTGGAAAATGGCATCCGGCGGTCGGCTCTTTCCGGACCCTGAAGCGACGTTCGGTATTCGATCTCGAAGGGGCTCTTATTGAATTACAGCAGCCGCTCATTCGCGGCTTTGCGACGGTAATCTACACGATCCGGTAGCCCAATAGCATCTATCAGAACAGGCGGCCTGTGATTGCTAGTTCAATCGCTGAATCTGATGCAGAAATTGGACAAAGGCTCGTAACGATTGATGATCTTCGGCTGAGATAGGGTCTGGGTCAAAGTGCATCACGTCGTTTCTAATTAGTCGCACCCGGTCCAGCTCCTTCTTGAAAATCACACGGTCGATTTGCAGCCCAATTCGCTGCCAACGCTCTGGATTTTCCATCAATCTTATAATTTCCCCTAGGGTCAAATCTGCGACCGAATCTACCGGACGCCCCTCATCGGCCCCATCGCGAACCTCCAGAAGCTGCTCACCCGTGAACTTTCCATCAATCAACGATCGCACGAAATTTTCGATTTCGCCTAACAGTAAAAAAGGCTCAGAAAGTTGCTGAAACTGCAAGTTCAGATCTGTCGATGTAACAATACCTTTGATGCGATTGTCTGCCGCTCGAACCAGTACATACGACTCGGCGGCAATCAACCGAATCACATCGAATAGGGAATCCGATTCCTTTACTTCCACTCCTTGGTCCATGCACTGTCTCACGGTGGTGGGGCGTTCCGCGTCAAACTGCAAATGCCGAGCTATCGATTCCCAACTCACAACGCCCTTAAGATCGCGCTCGTTCGTCATGACAGGAAGCTGGGAGAAGTCACGCAAGAGCATAGTCGTCACAGCTTCTGCGAGACTGCAGTCGGGACGAACGCTTAGCGGCTGCTTATTTGCAGCGTCAAGACGGCTAATCCGAAAAGCCGGTTCCAATGGGGCGCCGCCGAGATACGGCGGCTGCTCGGCGACACCCTCAGCAGCCGCGACCGGCCGTGCCTGAACCGCGTCGCCGGCGCCGACGATCGGCGCGGGTTCGGCGTCAGCCGGAACAACGTTGTCCGGCGGAACTGGCAGATCTAGTCGAAAAGCCAACTCAGTATCGAGGCTCGCATGATTGAAGTTGGGATCGGTATCAACTCCTGCATTGCGAAGCGTTTGTCGGATTGCGTAAGCGACGTTCGAGCCGCGTCGCTCCGCACCACCCCAGCGTAGCAACTCCCGAACTGATATTCGAGTAGGCTGCTCGCCCGCATTCAGTTCCTCGCGAACGCGACCTAGTTGTTCTTGCAATGCAGCAAGGTTCATGTGTGTGGTTCAGCCGGGGGAAAGTCCGATTATAAATCGGAGGGGCGAAAGTCGACCCGTTGCTGTCAGTCGAACCGGCGCAGTTCTAAGGACGGTACCGTGACACCAAACCCGATACGATCGAAGCGGAAGGGACGGAATCATCGGCTATGCAGGCTTAGGCCTGCTGCAGATGCGGATGATGCAGCCTATCTCGGCGACCAGAGACAACCGCGCCCTTCACCGGCTCAGCGTCCGCGCACGGGCAGCGTCAGCAGCATGAGATGCACGCTGCGGTTGCTCTGGCTGTCAACGGCCTGACCCGTAAGCGTCGGGAGGTCGGTCTGTGGCAACTCAGCGACGAAGAGGCGCGAAGCGGCAATCCCACCTTCGGCAATCAGGGCACTGCGTACTGCCTCAGCACGCCGCGCCGCGAGCGCGCGATTGAACATGCGGCCGCCGCGCGTGTCTGTGTAGGCAAGGGCCAACAATCCCGTTTCGGGATGGCCGCGCAGGTAGTCGCGCGCCTTCGCGAGCTCTGCCAAACCATCGACTAACAACTCTGCCTTGCCAGTTTCGAAGAGGATCGGTCGCAGGTCCGGCAGCGCCGCTACGGGTGGCAAAACCGGAGGCGATGGCGGTGGCACAGGAACTGGCGGAACGACAAATATTTGTGGTGGAGCGTCTTTCTTTTGTCCGATCGCCCAAGAGAAGACGCCGATAGCGAGCAACGCGAGAAAACCCAATACAAATGCTTCATTACAGCCCTTGACGACCCGATAGTGCATGCGGGTGAACGCCGCCCAGTCGTTCACACTCTGGAGGCTACTCGCTCTATCATCGTAAGCTTGCCGGTCGCCGGCGACCCGGCCATCGATGTTGGCCGGTGCATTATCCTGGCGTTGCACCTCGCGCGAATTCTCCCATTTGTTATATGCGCTATCGGCCTTCTTCTCGAGATCGTCAAGGGTCGGCGCGTCGTCCGGCAGCACATCCTTGCGGTGGAGTTTGAATTCGGCGCGAAGCCACCCGACCTCTTCGAGATCGGCAGGAGCATAACCCGTCAGGTCAACATGCTCGCGAAGTACGCTCGCGTAAACCAGGTCAGGCTTCAACAGGCGCAAAAGGAGAACCATCGACCTGCCGATGAGAAGGACAGCTGCGATAAGCCCCACGGTCGCGATCAGCCAGCGGATAGGAGCTCGCGTGGGGTCTAGGCTGCCGTAGCCGTTGAATGGCGTACCGGCGAGCAGCAAGCCGGCGATACCGCCGAAGACTCCGAGCAGCGTCTTGACATTGTCACGCAGGCTCGCCTTCGGGGTCGCGTATGAGTCGGTCGAGTCCACCTCGCACACCCGACTTAATTGCTGTCGGGAAGCCGGAAAAGTCGCACCGCATCTACGGGGATCGAGGGGTCCTCGACGATGCTGCGCAAGTTTTCCAGTTGCTCTGGAGTCGTTCCGCTCCAAGGCTTCACGCCAACGTCGACGAATTTCAGCTTGTCGCCTGCGTTACCGGTGAACGTCTCGAATACACGCTGCGAAAGGTGCCGCGCCAGCTCATCTTTGGACATGTTAGCGTTGCCGTCCAGACTGAGCATTGACTCCGACAAATCCATCTGGGTCCAGTCGAAAGTAACGCCTGTCCTGGTGATAAGCCCCATCGCCCGCGTGACCTGCTTGGGACGCCCTGATGATGGTTGCGGGCCCGACGCGATCACGCCGCCGCGAGCCCCTTCCGACTTCGACGACGAAGAACCCATAGTCGTTCCGTCAACGTCGACATTCCCACTTGCCGCGTCCCCGGACGAAACGGAAGTCGGCAAGGGGACTTCGATTACATCGAAGTCGCATGCGATTCGGATGGTATCGCGCCCGGTGAATTCGTACTGGATCGACATGTCACCTCCTCTGTTCGCTGTAGACGGTTCGCGACTGGCCGGCAAGTGCCGGCGCGGCAGGACTCGTAGAAGCGTCGTGGTTTCGTCACCACGTAGTCGCTTGGGTTCCCCACTCACTGGGTTATATCGCGTTGCTTGTAAATTGGTTTGTGTGGCCTGATTCGCTATTTGGCAGGCTTCGTATGCGAAGCGTCGTATGCGCTCTTTGCTTGCTTAATAACGTCCGCCGCCACTTCCCATCCACTCGAAGTGCCCGCAGGCTGACTTGTAACTTCGGCGCCACAGTCGCTCCTTAACGAAACGGTCCCTTTGTCTGGCAGCATAGTTGATTCGAGAAAATTCGGATCCGCCACTCGGACCGTCATAGACATTGACGCGCGCGAGACCGCAGGTCTGGACGGCATGATTGGGGCCATTGGCGGCGGTGGATTATCAATCGGCTTTGGGGTATTCGCTGCAACCTTCAACATGGCGGAGTTCCGATATAGTTCGGGCGCACGACTCAACGTAGGAATTGTCTCGTCACGTTTGCTCATGCCAATCTCGTTCATACCAAGATTCGATTCGGCTTGCGCGCCGATCGGAGAAAATCTCACCATTGCCTCTCGGCATGAAGAGTAAAAAACGGCTGTTTCGTTCGATCCCAAGTGGTTAGCTGCAAATTCGCTGAAAGAAATGGCGCCCGGCGACGGAGGGTAAAACGTGATTGAGATACGCCACTGTGGAGTCTCAGATCCTGCCGGGCCATCGTATTGACAAACGCGGACGTCATCTGATTCCTGACAAACAGTTGGAATGCTTGCAGACAGAAATTGATCAACCGCAATTGAAATGGGAAACTGGATAGGACCCGGCGTCGGAGGGGCGCTGCCTCCTTTTATCAAGGAGCCGACAATACCCGCTGCTGCGTCAATGTACTTTATGCGGTTGTCTTCGACCGAGACGTCGACAGAATCCATCAACATCGTACCGGGTTTGTACTTCATTGACAGGTGCGTCTTCACACCCCAAAACATGCTTGAACCAACGGCCGTGAAGAAGGGATCGGCCGCCCCATCAACAAGAACAGAGGTAGCGGTATAGCCGGAGTCCTTGGCATCAATATTGATAACGGTGTGCGCGAATTTGAATTTTGGAGCGCTTGCCGACATCGAGGTATCGCCTTTCTTGAGCATCGAATAGTTTATCGTCGGCGACGCACATCCTGCCAACGCACAAAGAAATGAGGCTGCGACCAATCGAGTCAGCACCATGGTATACCCTCTCTGCGGTTCTACTCTGTTGATCTATTTTGGAGAATAGTGGGAAACCTTCTAAGTTCAACGCCAATTGAGCCCCTTATGCCGCCATTCGACGATCTGCCACATTTGACAGTCAGCCTGGGCAGTGGAGGTTTCGCCGCGCTGAGGCAAGTTCCAAACGTCGGAATTCAGTTTCCACTGGTTACGCAACAGAAGGAATTCTGGTGTTGGGCCGCTGTGAGTTTAAGTATGCGAATTTTCTACCAGCGCAACGGCGACGGTATGCAGCAATGTCAACTTGCCCAAGCGGTTTTTCCAGGGAAGGCCTGCTGCTCTCCAGGATATGCGTGCGATGAGCCAGCAGAACTTGAAGTCGCCATGGAGCGCGCGGGAATAAACGCAACCAGGCTCGATAGGGCCCTCAACCAAGCGGAGATTACAGAACAGATTAATAACTCGCGGCCGGTCGGCGTGCGCGTCGCTTGGGACCCGCTCCACGGCCACTTCGTTTCTATTTACGGGATATATGGGGGATCAGCCGGTGACGTTTGGATTGAAGTCGCGGACCCTGACCCAGATGTTGGCGAAAAATCGACATTACTGACGTCGCTAACTTCTTGTTATCGAGGGACGGGGTATTGGAGTAATAGCTATCTTACCGGCTAGCAGATACGGCCATGAAACTGACTTTCGAAACGGCACCTGACGCGGTCAATCACGTTTTATGCAGCAAGATACCAGACGTTCTAAGAAAATCTAGCGCCGGCAGGAACGCATTTGATGTGTCTGCTGTCTCTATCGGCGCCCTGGGACCGTTTCCGCTTTATGTCGCGGATATCTCTGCGAGCGGGGCAATGTCAAAGCCGAAATTTTTTGCGTGGCGATTCTTGCTCCTGAATGGAGAGTTCGCGATCAGCGCCGCTGACGTCTCAAATGTGGAAAAAGATCACTTGGTGCTGTCGTCCGTTCATTTTGGGCGCGGAGCTAGAAAAACTCAAGAGGGCATCCGATTCGCTCAATCGGTCGCAGGCGGATCCGCCAGGATGAGGCTTCTTTCGATTCCAAGGATGCATATGCTTGTCATCTGGCTGTTAGCAAGAAAAACTATCTTCGTTATAACTGACGCTTCCGAAAATATAATTAAGCTTTCGAGATCAGAATTTATCGCAAATTTATCTGAAAGGCACGAAAATCAGCGCCGTCGGCGACGGCTTACGAACTAGCGGTATGACCGTGGGCCAACGATGGACGGTGGTTGCTCGCGCGCTGTCTAACCTTGAAGACGTGGAGTGGCGGCTGAAAATCTACTCCCAAGGAAACGTTGTGGCTCAACTATCGCACCGATGTGTGAATATATTCGCAGACAACTCAATGCCGTGGCGAGACAATTGAACGAGCGTCCGAGAGAGACCCCGGACTACCAAACTCAAGCCGATCGGTTCCGGCAAACTATTGCATCCACCGGTCGAATCCGCCACTTTACGTGTCAGTCGCTAGCCTCGCATTTGAGGGCCGTTTTTGTCATCGACGCGGGGCGACGTCTTCGGATCGAAGCAGGTCGACGTAAACCGCGTCACTTAGGTTCGCAATGGAATACTTATGCGTTACTACTTCACCGCCTAGCGAGAAATTGAATTGTTCTGATATGCCATCGGGACGAAAGTAAAGCCTGTTCGTTACGACGGTTAGAAGAGCTAAAAGCGCGGTCGCGACAAACAACCCCACTTTGATCCACGAATCCACTCGTGGTTTCTTCTCGTCGAACATGCTCGCTTCAATGAAACGATCAAACTTGCTCAGCGCATATCCGGAGATAAATACGGACGCCAGTTGTCCCATCTGTGCGAAGGCGGTTTGATCCTGAGCCCCGTACGGTGCCAAAAACATTCCTAATCCCCATCCAAGTAACGCCCCCAAACAAAAAATCAAGTAGTTTTGAAATCTGGAGTTCAAATCAGGTGCGAGCTTTGAGCACAATCTAATTAGTAGTGCGGCGAACAACGCAGCGAAAAAATTAGTGAAAAGTACCGTTGCCGCGTTTTTCCCGAAGTTACTTTCCATCCAGGGCCAGAACCAGCTGATCGACTCCATATACAGTTCTCCCTTTTATCCGCACAGTGGGCCTATCAGCCACCGCGATTTCGCTGCAAGTGGCATTCATGCCTCTTGAATGCAAGCTATAAGACGCGGTTGCAGTATAGGATCGCTTAGACGATAGCCAGCAGCCACCTATCCTTGTACGTGTGCTGACGAACACGGCCACACTCAGAGGCATAGCCAACTGATAATAGACCAGTGAACGGGCATTCGTCTTATAACAATCGGGGGGCCGGTCATGCGGCGGTGCCGACGTCTGAATGTCCGATCGACGACGTATGTCAACGGCCGCTTGTGGCCGAGGCCGTGTAAAAACGCGTGAGCCGGCGGTCTGTCGAGCGACTGGTGAGGCCGCGCCTTCGCAGCTTCCTGTCTTCCTGTTGTCTACGACTGAACTGATTTCGCCACGCCAACAAGCAAAGGCAGGCGTGAGATTACGCGCCTGCGAGCTTCATCGCTCGCAGTGTCTTTGCAAATCCGAGGATCTTCATGACGCGTTTGAGGTTGTACGCCAGCACATGCAAGCTCATTTCAGTCGAAACGTTCCCAAGCCTGCGCATCTGGAAGTGGGTTGAGCCCATCCAGTGCTTCAGCGTGCCAAACACGTGTTCGACCGTTCGTCGCCGTATTGTCATCGCGTCAAGCTGACGATCCAGTCTGCGTTGCATTCTGTCGAGTACCGCTTCGTGTTCCCATCGGCGAATGCGCCGATACGGCGCCGGCGTGCACTGCTTTCTGAGCGGACAGTGTGGGCAGGCAGTGCTCCAGTAGGTCCGCAGTTTCAGCAGATTGGCACTCTCCAACGAGGTGTAGCGGTATATCGCGCGTTGCCCTGCCGGACACAGATACTGGTCGTCTCTGGCGATTTAAATGAAGTCGGCCCGGTCGAAGCGACCGTCAGCCTTTGCACCGGAGGTTTGTGATTTGGGCACCAATGCCGTAATGCCCGCGTCGTCGCATGCCTTGATCTCTGGTGCGCTGAAGTATCCACGGTCTGCCAGTGCCTTGATTTTCTTCTTGCCCATCGCGTCGCGCGCCGCTTTGGCCATTGGGCTCAACTGCGTCCGGTCGTTGCCGACATTCGTGACTTCGTGGGTAACGATGAGATGGTGCCGGGCGTCGACGGCGACCTGAACGTTATAGCCAACCACGCCCGTACCCTTGGCTTGAGAGACCATTGAGCGTGAGTCGGGACCGGTCAGCGAGACCTGCTTTTCCGGCAGGTCGTTTAGAAGCTCCGCTGCGCGATCCAGATCGCGCATCTGTTCACGCAGCGTCTCAATCTTCTCCCGTAGGCGTTCAGTCTTCGCTTCTACCTCGGCTGGTTGAGTGCGATCGGCGGTCTCCAGTGCGTCCAGATAACGCTGGATGCTTTGCTCGATCTGCTCCTGACGTCGTGCAATCTTGTTGGGCGTGAAGTTGTTGTCGCGGCTGTTGACCGCCTTGAACTTGCTACCGTCGATGGCTACGACCGCTTGTGTGAACAGCTTCAGCTCCCGGCTTATCATCACGAAGCGACGGCACACGTTGCGAATGCCCTCACCATTGTTCCGCCTGAACTCGGCAATCGTCTTGAAGTCTGGCGCAAGCCGGCCGGTCAGCCACATCAATTCGACATTGCGCTGGCACTCCCGCTCCAGGCGTCGGCTAGACTGCACGCGATTGAGATAGCCGTAGATATAGATCTTGAGCAGCACGGCCGGGTGGTAAGAAGGTCGCCCGGTGCTTGCCGGCGTGGTGCCTTCGAATCCGAGGGATGCCAGTTCGAGTTCTTCGACGAAGGCGTCGACAATCCGCACAGGATTATCTTCAGCGATAAAGTCATCGAGACACTCCGGCAGGAGTGTCGTCTGACTGCGTTCCGCACCTTCGATAAATCGCCCCATCTGCGCCTCTTGTTTCAGCGGGTTGATTTAGTCTAGGTGATCACGCGCGTTTTTACACGGCCTCGGCCGCTAACGGCAGCGGTTCGGCTGACCTACTCGTATTCCTTGCCGGCGATAAGCATGTCGGCGAAACGGCGCCACGGGTTCGATGGGACATCGTAGAAGCGGAGTCCGTTTTTGGACGTTTCGGCCCACGTGGCAACCGCATCGAGGAACGCGCCAATCGACCCATTTTCCTAGCCTGGCGTGCTAGACGCCGCGGACCAGTCGCAAGCAAGGGCATGCAAGAAACTAATAAGCGACCGTTCATCGACAACGCGATCCAACGCCTCGCGTAAGTCGCTGGTTTTCTTCTCTTCTCGGTTGCCGCTCATCTTTCGCCGTCGACAGGATGTCATTTGCTTCGATTGTCAGCTATCCAAGCGACGTCGTCGACCGGCCGTTGATGGCCGACTTGAGGCAGATGGACATCCTCAATGGCGGCGCCGTCCGCGAGGCCCGCACCGGCCTTGCACTAGGTGACGGCCACTAAAGATTTGCGGTTGCGACTGGACCCGCGGTCGTCTTTGCGAAAACCTGGCCTGGAAGCGGAAGCCGCTGAGGCCTGTTCTGCTCCAGGACCGAATCCGCAAGCGGTGTTGGGCAAAAATCGATTGATTTTTCGTGTCGCTGATGATCCAATAGCGTCCATCGTAGGGTATGACTCCACTTTCCTGCGGTGGTTTGACTTGGTGCCCCGTAGTGGCGCACCCTCCAAAAGACGTAGCCCACCTACGTTGTGAGTATCCCCATCGAGGGACACTCCATATAAGCCCATCACGGGTAATACACAAAGACTTCCAGTTCAGACGCAACCTGTTTCGATCAACGATCGAAGGTTCCGCTCTGCCTAATCGCGCCGTGTTTTTTGGCCGCGCGAATTTCACTTTCCAAACATCTAGTGTTCAACGATTCCGCAATGGCGGAAGGGAGTGGGCGTGAATCACGTATCTTCAGGGCTGTCTGCTGCCCAATTGAAAGCAGAAGCCGGTGTTGTATCAATTTGTAGTCCTATTGACTGCCGCTGCGATCGCCTTATCGATATCAACGAGTTGATCAAGCTCACGGGGGATAGTCGCAGCGGTGCGTATGAAAAAATGAACCAGACATCCATCGCCTATGACGCGGAGCACCCGGTGGGTGTTCGGCTGGGACGGAAGTCGGTACGCTACCGGCTCAGTGAGGTTTTGGCCTATATCGCATCGCGTCCTCGCGTGCGAGACACAAGCGGCTTTAAGCGGGAGGGCGAATAATGGTTCTCCGCGCATCCTCGCCATCTGCTTTACCGAAAAGAGACGTTCCGCTGCTCTGGCAGGCGATGACGGACGAACTTTCGCCCGGCGGCGCGCGCTATCAGGCCGGTTCCCGAGAATCGCGACTTCCTCTCCACGGAAGAGTGCGCGGCGGTGAAACGCAGCTGCGCACAGGGTTGTCGCGAAGTTCGGTGTATGCCCGCATGAATTCCGCCGACGCTGCGTATGCCAGCAGTTTTCCCTTGCCCGCCGCTGTTTCCGCAAAGGGCAGTTCCGTGAGCAACCGGTGGATTGGGGCTGAGGTAGATCCGTGGATTGCCAATCGTCCTCGCACCCGCGCGATTGTCGGCCTGAAGGGAGACCAGGAATGAATGTTCGTACTCGAAAAATCTTGTCGCCTCATGATCGACTCGCGCTTATCAACCTGGAATCGCTTTCTCTGACGAAACGATGCGTGCGTGACGACAAGGGCTGTGTATTCACAACCGGCGTGGTTGCACATTCCTTGGGCGTTGACGAAGCGCAGGTTCGAGCCTTCACTGACAAGCGAAGCGCGGATTACGATCCCGAGTTCCCTACCCCGCGTGGTGGTTCTTTCAAATATCGCGGCAAGGTTCATCACTTCTGGTTCGCGCGAGATCTATTGGATTACTGCCAGTCGCTCATGAACGGCCTTAGCGAGGTGCAGACCAAGCCCAATTTTGATGTGCGCTGCTGGTCTGAAAAGGGGGCGCGGTCATGATTGGCAAAATACACAGCGATAAGAAAAGAGTAATCGTGTTCGATGAGCAGGCGGCATTGGCCGCGCTCGCGCACGTGAAAAGTGCTGATGACGAAAAGCGTGAGGCTTTCCCGCCGTGCGTCAACTTCGTCCAGAAGGCCCGTGAGAAGGAGGTCTCGTGGGACAAGATCGCCAAAGCGATATTCGAGCACGGGGGGCCGAAGCTCACGGGCATCGAGGTCAGTAGATTTTTTCAGGAGGATGGCCGGGTGGATCCGTCATCGCGTGCAATACGCAAGGCCAAAAAACGCAAACCGGACAGCCTTGTGCAAGCAGCTCTTGCAACGCTCTCCGCGCAGTCACCGCAGAAGCCGCAGGGAGGTGGCGCATGAGCGACAATATCGACTTCAATGTGCCGCTTTTGCTCGCACCCGAACCTGTTGCCGGGCATTGTGAGAAACCGCCGTTCCCTGATTTTGACCCCGAAGACGAAACCTATCCTTGGGAAGCCTTGCCGCAGACCATGAGAGGTGCCGTTATCGAAATTTGCAAGAATGACGGACTGGCGGTGCCCATTGCGGCACAGGCAGTGTTGTCTGCCATTTCGGTGGCATGCCAAGACCTGATTTGGATGAATCGCGGCATAGCGAACGACCACAAATCGGTTTGTTCGCTTTTCCTCCTGACCGTGGCGGATACGGGGGCGCGCAAGTCCCGCGCGGACCAACTGGTTGTCAAACCGATTGAGGCATACGACCTTATCAGGCGCTCGGTGTTCGAGGCGGAGACGACTGCCTACGAACTCGACCGGGCCGCATCGCAACGAAAAATCCGTGAACTGGAAAAGGCCGAAGGGCAACTGCTTCGCAAATCCAAAACGCTGTCTATAAGTGAAGACGCAGAGACAAAGAGACTCGCGAAGAAGGCGGGCGACAAGGCAGAGGAGGTGACGCGGGAGCTTGCCGAACTCAACCGGGAAGTAATCCAACGCCGTCCGCCGCGATTGCAGCGGGTCTTGTATTCGAAAATTCCGATACGCCAGCTTGAACAGAGCCTAGCGCAGAATTGGCCGGCTGTCGGACTGTTTTCGGACGAAGCCGCCGGGATTCTCAATTCGAAAGGCGAATCCGACATGGCGAGCCTAGATCGCCTGTGGGATGGCGGCTCGATTGATGTCGTCGGCCGCACGAAACAGGAAAGCTTTTTCGTCCATGACCCGCGGCTAACCCTATCGCTCATGGTGCAGCCAATCGTATTTGACCGCTTCGTGGAGCAAAAAGGGGAGCTCGCAAAAGGCATCGGGTTAATGTCCAGAGTACTTTTATCGAGGCCGGATACGCCCTATGGAACGCGCATTTTTAAAAGGCCAGAAGACCGTTCGACTGTGTGGATCGACCGCTTTAATAAGCGGGTTCAGGCGTTTCTTTCGCACTCCCACGCGAGCATCGAAGAGCGGGCGGAAAACAGAGAGACGTTGTACTTCGAGCCTGATGCTCAAAAATTCTGGGAGGAGATGTACAACGGTATTGAAGTTGGTATGGCAACGAAAGGGAAATTTGAAAATGAGCGAGAGTTTGCCAATCGTTTCGCTGAGCACGTCGCAAGATTGTCAGCACTCTTTCACTTTTTCGAATGTGGTGATATGGACAACCCGGCTGGCGCTGGCTTGGCAATTCCGAAGTCAACGGTCGAAGCAGCCTTCAAGGTAGCGGAATGGTATCTCAATGAATTCAGGCGGGTGTTCAACCAGGAAACCCGGATGCGCGAGATGGCCGGGTACGTGCTAACGAAGTTCAGGGACATGCTGGAAAGCGTAAATGGTGGCCCTCTGGAGGATCTGCCTGGCGATGTCAGGATGGTTTGTGACGTGCCCGTGCAAGATCTGCGCGCCAATTGTTCACGATATGGACTGAAGAAGATCGAGAATTTCAGGCCGGTGCTGGACTGGCTTCACGCTAGAGGAAATGTGCTCGTCCGGGAAGCCGAATCCCGCGCGACAAGCAGGGCGTCTGCCCCGCCGAAGAGGAAGCCAGAGTCGGTCGAAATTAGGTACCGCGTGGGCGGCGACAAGTACGAGTTCTTTTTTGATCTAGATAACCGTTGGCTCCGTTCCCGCTCCCGGTAGTGGATTGAAGATCTTTTTTTGAATCAGAACGCACGAAAACATCGCCTTTTTCGCCTTTCCGGGGTGAGAAAGGCGATTTTCTATGCCATGCGGCCTCGAATTTTTCGGGAGCGCCCCGTCACGGCATTGCACTCGACTATCGGTCGGGCCACCTGCATGGGTGCGGAACGGACGGCTTTCTTCAGGCGCTTGCTCATGCATCACACTGTTTGAAGGCCAAGAGTTGCCTCGAAAGTTGCTCAGGAAATGCCTTGACTGTTGCTGCTCGCGACGAAATTATCCGATCTGGAAGTTGGTGTGCATGGCGATATTGATGCTGCGCGGTGCGACACAGCTCCCTTCTTTTTTGCTCTCGACTTGTTGCACATTTGGCGGAGTGGAAAATCAGACTGAATCGCTTTGTTTATCGGTGATGCGAATGTTGTCCATGCAAAAAGTATTGCTCGTGCATCCATGTCGCCGTTCATCTGAAATTGCAGTGCCTATGTAATAGGGTTTTAAAAGGAAATAGCTTTTAAAAGAAATTCCGCAGACTAAAAAAAATATATTCGATACACCGTCTGCAAGCAACATTCATCGACAGCAAAAATATTTACAAAAAAAGACCATCTATCAAGAGAAAAGTTAATTAATGCATGTTGCATGCGGCATCGAGTATCATTAATTCGGAAAAAACTAAATCAATAATTTTCTACCATATGGCTTGATCAGTTGATGTAACAACCAACGAGGTCAACCATGTCTGATAGAACGAAAAAATATTGGCTCGATAGAGACGATGATTCCAATACCCAGAGACGCAAGAAGCAACGCTTCGATAGATGCAGAATCAGGAACTTGAATTTTGAGTTGGAGATGCTTGATCGCCGTAAGAGCTATCAGATCCTATTCATCACGCTGGTTGTCAAGAAATATCTTCGTGACGATGTAAACTTCGAAACGATGCAGATACTTCGTCGTAAATTGTTTCAGCGTATCAAGGATGCGACTCGTGGAATCCTGTCTGAGATTCATGGTCTGATATGGCGGCAGGAGAGCGGTGGTAACGGCGATGAAAATCATCACCTACATCTGGTCGTTTTCGTTTCAGCCAGTCGTCGTGACCACGTAACGGCTTGCGATGAGTTGGGAGAGTATTGGGTAGCGTTCACGCGTGGCTGGGGCGACTACGACAACGGCAATCGCTATGCGCATTCCTACAAGAACAAATGGGGCGTAGCTGTGGGCTATCTTCACCGCGATGACGAGGAAAAGCGTGAATCGCTGCGTAAGGTCATTGGTCTGTACATGAGCAAGGTGACGCAGGCTCCTCTGGATCGAGACGAGGACGACAAATTGAGTGGGAGACGGAAGTTCGGTGCTGACTGAGGGGAGTCTGTGACCTTGACTGGATTGTCCTGCCCAATGTAGTTGTCGACGCATTCGGGCAGTAGTGCAACCTGCTTGCGGTCATCACCTTCAGCGAATCGCTTGATGTGTAGAGGTCGGGGCTCGATATGACAGTCACCGTCAGATCAGGTCCCGCGCAACCGAGGCAAGGGGCGGTATCCGACCCCGATGCGGACATCTGAAGTTGCGAGGAGCGGGCACTCACGTATTGCCTGTAGGCCAGGAATGATGCCGCCCTACGCCTGCGCGGTGATTTGGCAGGTCATCTTCATTTCAGCGCACAGTGCGCTTGCAATATCGATGTCGAAGCCGTTCAGTTGGCCAGATGCGTCCTTGAACGATCCCGGAGGATGCTTTCGTTCGGTTGGTGTTTGGTAGAATTCTCGGTCCAATTGTGGGCGCAACCGTCAACGTGAAATCATGAGCAGAACCGTTTTTTGGTCGTGGCAGAGCGACCTTCCCGCAGCAACTACCAAAGACTTCATCAAGGATGCGCTCGCTCAGGCCATAGAAAAGGTTGCCGAGGAGCTTCAGCTAGAGGTGGCGGACCGTCTCGAGTTAGACCATGACACCAAGGGCGAAGCAGGACTGGTTGAAATCGTGGCCACGATTTTCCGGAAGATAGACGACTGTCAAATATTTGTTGCCGATGTCACTCCGGTTGCCGAGGTCAAGAAAGATACGGCGACGAAGAAGATTCCAAATCCCAATGTCATGATTGAGCTGGGCTATGCCATCCGTGAAGTAGGCCCGCAGCGCGTTATTACCGTTGCTAACCTAGCGTTTGGCGGCAAACCAGAGGAACTGCCGTTCGACTTGCGGCACAGGCGTGGGGCTATCACCTATCACCTCGACAGTAAAAAGAACCCTGCTATCGAAAAGATTCGAAATGGTCTTGTTGGACAGCTTGTTGCAGCGCTTAGGACGAATTTGGCAGCGCCGAGAGAAGACCAGTTGATTCGCAATCCAATGCCGTCGCTGTCGGTTGAGGTAGCCGACGATATCCCGAAAGTCTTTGTCGTTCGGCAAGATGTACAACTGACCGATGTGCCGTCGCTAGCTGACGTCATGGCCAAGACACCGTTGAGAACAAAGGCTCAACAGGATGAGCCCGAGTCGCCGTTTGAAATGCTTCGTTCGGGGGCGTTGATTCCGTTCGGGGGGCCGCGCGTTAAGCGATTTGGAGAATGGACAGAGGAGGAACTCGAGGGATACAACATGCGCGTGAAATGGTACTACAACAGCTATGGGAAGTACCTCGATAAGCTCAAGGAGCACAGGTTGCTTCTACAGCGCACCGTGCATATCCAGCTCGCTGTTGTAAACCGAGGAACACGGCCTGCAACAGATGTATGGGCAGGAGTTACATTCCCGGACGGTGTTCTGGTCTACGAAGACGATGATTTACCAAAGGGCCCAGAACTACCGGAACCTCCGCCTCTGGCGCCCCATGGATTCATAAGCTCGACGACAGTACACTCCCCGCAGCTCGATAGTTCGTATTTGAGGGAAGGGCCACGGATCGGCGACGACCATAAAGCCATCGCTTTCCGAGCGGGAAAGATTCAACATGGGTTTCGGAAGATTTTCAAATCGTTCACGATTGTGATGAGCACCCAGGCGGATATCCATTCGTTCGAGGTTGGCTATCGAGTCGGAGCAGATGAACTGCCACGGCAAACAACTGGCAATTTGTACTTCGAAGTGCAACAAGCCGAGTAGGCCCCGTCGCCTCACACTCCAAGATATACAGGAAGAGCGGACTGCCACCGACATGAAGCCTCGCTGATTGGTGCGCTCTTGGCCGACTCCAGCCGGTATTGCCCCCACGGGAATCCGCGAAGAACCAAAAAAAATGCCGCCTATACTGGCGCGGCACGTTGTTCTGGTTCAGCCGGTTTGATCAGGATGCCGACGGCTGCTGACCGGGGACGATGTTGTCCGGGATGTTGAGCACGGCGTGAACGTGATCGTTGCCACGGTGGCTGAGCAAATCGCCCATCGTCTGGTTCCAGTTTCGGTCAAGACGCGAGGTGCTGCCGTCCTGCTTCGCCAGCTCGACGCCCGACCACGCGGGCACGACGTCATCGTCACGCACGTACCACTGGAACACTTCGCTCACCCCGGTTACGCCGCCGTATGTTTTGTCGATCTGCGCGAGCGTATCCTTTTCCTGCTGCTCGAAACGAGCGCGCTCCTGCTGCACTCCGGTCTGGTTGCTCCTAGCATCGTCTAGTTCCCGCTGCGCCCGCTCGACGGCGGACTGAGCCGCGTCCATTTCGCTTGCGCGATTGACGAGCCCCTGTTTTAGCGCTTCCGGCGTATCTGCCGGCGGCGTGCCGTTGGCCTGCAACCGCGCGAGTTGGCTCTGAGTGTCGGCAAGCTGTTTCTCTAGAGCCTCGGGATTCTGGATGCTCCCGGCGGTCTGATCCAGACCGTTGTAATAACCCTGGAAATCGTGCTGCGTATCGCCGATCTTCTGCTGACGGAATGCAGCAAGCAGCGCCGCGCCGTTCTTCAGCTCACAGCGGTATTCCACGACCGTGCGGTTCGTGTCGTCCTTGAACTTGCGCCAGTTCTCCTTTTCGCAAGAGGCCCGGTTCGAGAGCGCTGTCTTGTAGGTATGGGTTGAGTCCTGCGGAATGGTTGTTGCGTTGACTGTATCGATCTCGGAATGACCGCAACCGGCCAGGGCCGCGCTCAGGCACGCCGCCGCAGCAAGCGTGGTGAAATTCGTTTTCATCGGTAAATGTGAAGAGAAAATGAAGAGCGCGGCTCATGGAATCGCGTTCGTCAGATAGAGAAAAGCGCAGCAGGCTCGAACAAGCAGCCGCTGCGCCGGGAAGATGCCGCCGTACCCGCCGAAACATCGGAGCACGGCTAACCAAAGGCTTATTGCGATATGCTCAAAATGACGTTGTTGAGGTCTTTGGTCGGGTCGTAGGCCAGATCGGTCGAATCCTTATCGCTGCTGGTTTCTACGGTGGCGTAAGTCGTTTTGCGGCTGTTCGGGTCGGTGTATTTGTAGAGCCTGCTACGGGCGACGGAAGTGCCAATTGCGACGCCGCTGGCAGTCTGGCGAGCTTCTACATTGCCGGCCTCGCTAAAATCTGCGTCGGCAACAGCGTCGCTTGATCCATCGCTATAGGTCACGATGAGGCCGGTCGCGGTTGTCGTGTAGGTGATGCTGTCCTTCGTGCAATCCTCGTAGGTCTCCCAGCTGTTGTTCAGCAGCGCGCTCTTGATTTCTGCGAGATCGGTGACTTGCGTGAAGTCCGGCGACACGTAGATGTAGAGCGAGTGCTGCGCGTTGCTGGCCTGCCCCTTGCCCGACACGCAAAGCGTGCCGACGCGATTGCCGAGCAGACTGACGATGCCGGTGAACGGCGTAGTGCCAACCAGTGTGAGATTGCCGGTCGTCGCGTCGGCGCTGACCTCCGCCGACAATGCGCCGCGCAGCGGATCGGGGATCGACAGCACCGTTTTGCCGTCGAGATTATTCGACCAGCCGGCACTGAAGGACGTATAAGGCGTGGTGAACGCCGTGGTGCTAAAGGCTGCTAGCGTCAGTTCTTGGCCACCGGCGGTGTGCGTGACCGCATCGGCTTGCGTCAAGCCGGCAGCATTCAGCGCCGCCGCATACTGGTCAAGCAGCGCGTCATTGGCATCGCCCACGCCGAATTGCGAGTTCAGCGGATTGAAGCCGCTCGCAATCGTCAGCTTGCCCGGCAGCGTTGCAATTGCCGTCTGGACCTTCGTGAGTGCGCTCGCCAGATTTTCGGCCGTGATCGTGCTCGACAGCGTGCTCGACGTAGCGCCATCTAGCGCCGCTGCATTGCCATTCCCCAGCACGCCGACAATCAGATCAGTCAGCGGGGTAACGTTTGTTGTGCCGGGAGCGGAGGCGACGGAGTGCAGCGCCGACGCGAGTGCTGCACCGTTCGCCTGCCCGCCCGACACCTGGGCGACGCACGGGTAGTCTGCCGACTTCAAGGTAACGGAATATGTGCCATCAGCGGCGGTCGTCGCCGACGCCGTTGCACCCGACGCGCATTTGAGCGAAACGGTGCCTCCAACGATCGCCGAGCCGACCGCGGCCGTACCGTTCGTTGTGACGCTTGGGCTACTGGTGCCCGAATTGCTGCTGTTGCCCCCGCCACAGGCGACGAGCGCCGCGCACATGGACGCGCCGAGCGCGAATTTCGTGATCCCCGTATTGAGCTTGTTTTTCTGCACGGCGTAGCTTCCTCAAGTGGTTAAATGTAGTGTTTACTCGACAAAGATGGGTGCGGGATAGCTTGGATGCGAGCCCACAACCCTCAGTATCGGCTATATGCGGAAAAAATGAAGTGTATACACGACATTAAGTGTAGAGTTTAGAGCGTCGTGAATCAGTCGACGGGCGGGCATCCTGCACGCCATGACTGCGAAGCGCCCAACTCCTCCTGTAGCCCGGCCCGCCCCGATCTCGATTGCCCTCGGCAGGCGGGTCAAGGAATGCCGGCATGCGGCCGGGAAGTCGCAGGAAACGCTTGCCTTTGAAGCGCACGTTGATCGGACATACATCTCGGCGATCGAGAGGGGTATTGCCAATCCGTCCGTCGAGACCCTGGCGAACATCTGCCATTCATTGAACGTCACGCTGGCGTCGCTGTTTGCGCCGCTGGACGGTGTGTCGCTGGCACCGACCGGCGAACGCCGGGCGAATGCGGCGACGCCGCCAGAGATCAAGCGCAGCAGGCTCCGGTAAGCATTAGCCGCTTTTCCGGGATGCAGCCGGGCCCAGTTTCTGGACGAGGACAGGCGTCAATAGTCCTCCGGTAGCAGTATCGTCGTGACCGAACGGTCGGCTTCGGTGATCAGCCAGACCTTGGTGCCGCCCGGTATCGCATAGCTCGAAAGCAGCCGCCTGCCGGAGAGCAGCGCGAGTTCATTGGCGGCCCGGTCTTCGGCGGAGAGTTCGCCCCAGTCGCCGTGAATATGGCGCGCCAGAAGCCGTACCGGATGAATGTCGGCGGCATCGAGGGCGGCTTCGGCCGCAGGCGTGATGGCAGGACGACCCATCGGGAAGCGTGGTCCGTTTTCGTAGCAGCTCATGCGCGTACCTCCTGCACGTAACCCAAAGAAGGCCAGACCGGATAGCGACGAGTCGCGGGCGCGTCCTTGCGTGCCGCGCTGTCGGGCACGACATCATCAAGATGTTCGATGGTCGTGTTCGAGCGATCCCACTCGGTGATGACGAGAATGCGGGTCTGGTCTGGCAGACGGTAGAGCGAGATCAGGCGCAGGCCTGCCGCAACTGACAGGTCGTTCTGCTGGCAGTCCTCGTCTGACACTGAGCCCCAGTCGCCCGCCACATGCCTGAGTAAAACACTGACGACGGGGATGCCGTTCGCACGGAGTGCCGTGAGCACGTCCGGCGCGACGAGCAGGCGTCCCGGACGGAAAAGCGGTTTGAGTCGGGTAGGCTGATTCATGACGAATTCTCCAGAAGACGGACGAGTACAGGCCTCCGGATCGACCGGATAGCGTGTCGCTGAAAGTGAGAAAAAAAGTAAGCCGGGCGCAGGACGCGTCCGGTGACGGGAGCTACCGCGCCTCGGAGGTGAGCGCGTTCGGGTAGTGCATCGCGAGGATGCGGTTCATCTGGTCAACCAAATCGATGCGGCTGAACGTCAGATGCTCGTTAACGTTCCTGTACTAGCGCAGATGGAAATAGCTGTTCGCGGCTTCGGTCTTCTATGCCGTTACGTCGGGTTCGATGAGCTGGCGACGCAGGGCGACCGCCTTCGCCTGGGAGCAACCCAGATGACGGCGGATATCAGCGACGGTCGGTCGGACGATCCCGGCTGCAACGTCGCGATCGAGTTGCGCCAGGTGCACGTCCGTGGATTCGGAGGTCGATGATGACAATCGCCGATCGTTTCGCTGGACGCGACTGTTCCTCATGCCGCTGCGACGGGGTGAGGCAGTTTTGCGACTAACGGCCGCATCGGTGTGACTTACCGTGACCGGCGCGACGACTGGATCGGGCGGGGGCGTCCCGTTTGCGACTGCCGCGACCGTCGGCGCAGTTGTGTCGGAAGAACCCGTTACCGTCGCGACTTCTGTTACGACGAGCAACGACGATGGCCGCAGTGCCAGCGTCCACAGCAGGCAGGCGACGCCCTCCAGTACCGCTGCGAAGAGCGCCCCGAACAGCAGGTCGATGCCTGCGACGGGTATGCCGAGTAACGCAGCGAGTCGCGACGTGACCGGATCGGCGCGTACCGCGTCGCGACGGGCTGTGGTCCGGTCGTCGTCGGCTTGCTGGCGTCGAATGTCGTCCGCTTCGGCGTTCAACGCCTCCACCCTGGCCGCGAGCGTCGTGCGACGGGCTTCCAGCGTCGCGCAGTTCCCAACGCAGTAACGGGCATGAGCCGTGGCGAGTTGTGCCGTCGCATTCGCCTGTTCCGACATGACTGTCGTGAGACTACGACTGGATACCGGAACGGGAGGTGCGGGGACAGCCGACACCCGCAGTTCCCCCGCATGCTGCTGGGCAGTCACGAAGAAAACCGCATGGCCGATACACGCGGTGATCAGGGATGCTCCCCATAGCACGCTACCTATGCTGCGGACGAGGAACGACGATTCCCGAAGTAGTGCCGGTAACAGGTGCGCGCTCGTGACGAGCACCAGGCCGATCGCCACCCAGGCGACTCGCTCCGCCAGTGATCCGCCACGCTGCCAGCCGGCCAGAACGGACAGGCTGAGCGCGGTTGCCGTCGCTACAACTCCCAGGGCGAGCGCAGTGCGACGCGTCATGCTGCCTTGCCGCCGAGCTGCGCGGCCCTGCGTTCCATCTTGTCGCGCAGCGTTGACGGCGGCGGCCCGCTTGCCGCTGCGGGGGATGCGGGGGCTTCGTGCGGCGCGTCACCCGGCGTTTCCTGTGGGTAGAACTCGTCCACGGCTGCGCCGCCATCCTCGATACTCTCCTCGAATGCGCCGTTACTGAGCCCGGCGTGCGCGGCGGTATCGAGTGCCTGTTGGTCGAAGCCAGCGGCCTTGCGCCGGGCGTCGAGTTCGCGCGCTTCGGTAATTGCCGCTTCGAGCCTGCTACCCGTGCGCACGCCGAGGTCGACGTAGTAGATCGCGGAGCGGTAGCTTTGAGTCGTACTTTTTCCCCTCAACTTAAGTTCGAGCGGCAGGCAGGCGAGCAGGTTGCGCGAGACTGCGGAAAAGTAGTGCAGCCGTGCCGCTAATGTGCGGATCGAGTTGAAGCTCGTGGTCCTGAACACGAAAGACCCGAGTTCGTCTTCCTCGCCAATCAGCACATTGAGCCGCCCGTAGGGCTTGCAAGCTCCGGCCTGACCGAACGCACAGGCATCTGGCGACGGGCACGGCAATTCTTCGATACCTGAATCACCGGCACGACGGCAGGTTTCGCCATTGCCAACGCAGACAGGGCGTCCTGTCTCGCGGTCGAAGCACGAATAGTCGGCCCGAAGGTTCAGATCGGGATCGTTGAACAACATCCGGACGGGAATCGCGCGGAGCTTGCCGGGAACAGCCTTTCGCAGTTCCTCATTCAGCGGGTGCAACAGCCACTCCCCCCTATTTTGCACTTGGGTCGTGAGGGTGAACTGGTCGTCGGCAGCGGGCAGGCGCTTGCCGTTCTTCTCGACAATGCGTCCGATACTGATGCGGCCCAAAACTGGCGGCGTTAGGGCAAGGCCCTTGAGCATGTCTGGCTCCTGGAGATTAAGTAGAGGGAATGGAAAAGCGGATCAGGTCGATACGAGAAACCGGCGCGAACCCGGTTTCGTGATCGCGTACTGCGTAGCAAACTCGGGGTGATCGGCGAGCAGGCGCTTGAGATCGACGCCAGAGCCGTCCTTGCTGCGTTTGAACGACACGGAACCCGTCTCGAACTGCGCCCGATCGGCCTCGGCCATGGCCTGCTGGATCTGCTGCTTGAGCTGCGACTCGATGGCTTGACGCGTTTCGATATCGGCCCGTACGGCGACCAGATCGGCGAACGTGGCTGATAGCGTCCGGTCGTCCGTGAAATCGACCGTGCCACCCGCGCCCGGATACAGGCAGCGGAGCGCGCGATCCGCCGATTCGGAGCCATCGGCGGGTGGCGGCGTATCGCATTCGACGTACTTCCAGAACGCGGCTTCTAGTTCGATCAAGCGAGCGATCAGCGCGTCGTCGCGCTCGATGCGGTGCACGTCGAGCTTCTGGCCGCAGAGCAGCACAGCAACGTCGGCGGCTTGCTTGCCAGACACGGCAAGCTGATGCTGAACCTGCAACTGCACGTATTCGGGCACACCGTCGCGCCAGAGCCGCGCACCGAATTCGCCTGCCGTCTTGCATTCGAGAATTTGAACGTCCGGCACGCTGACGACTTCGCGGTCGAGATTGGCGAGCATCCATGGAATCGTTGGATGGCGGAGCACGGCATTGATGCGCCTGACACGATTGCCGGTCTGCCTCGTATAGGAAGCGGCGACGATGGGTTCAAGCAGCGTGCCCCAGTACACGGGTTCGGTTGTGTCGTCGGGATTGGGCTTCGGCAGGTTCGCGTCTCGGCCCGTTTTTTCCATCCAGAGTTCGAGTTGCGATTTGTACGGTGAAAGCCCCACGGCAGCGGCCGCATCGGAGCCACCGACCCCGGATTTCCTCACTTCCAGCCAGTCCTCGCGCGCGAGGTCTTTCGTTTCGACAAGCCGTAGCGCCGGCCGATGCCGGCCGCGCCCGACCAATTCAGGCAAAGGCATTTTTCAACCTCCAGAAATGACGATGCCCGGCAGGAACGATCCCGGCCGGGCATGACATGAGTGATGGATGGGACTCATGCGATCATCTTCATGGCTTCGTCCCATGCGCGCTGCTTGATCGTGGCCCCCGTACCGAACCACGCAGCATCGCGTCGGTGGTCATCGCTGCGAGCGCGGCGCTGGTGATCCACGTACTCGGTGATGGAGTTCACCAGTCCCCATGCCGTCCCGGATGCCGAGGCCAGCGCCGCACCCATGCCTTTGCCAGCATAGAGCGACTGCACGGCCTTGATGGCGGAATCGTTGGTGGCGGGCACCGGCTGGCCCGAACCGACCGCGTAGGTCAGCACACGGCGGAAGAACGTTTCGACGGCGGCATCGTTTACCTTGCATTCGGACAGAGCTTTCATGCGGACCATGAAGCCGTCCCACGAAGAGATCGCGATGCCGAGCTGGCGCTTCACAGCGGCGGCATCGAATTGCGAACGGTGCGGCACCTTCACGGCTCCCGCTGAATCGCCAAGCGCGATTTGCAGGGTGTTATTGCACACGACCCTCACCGACGTGAATTGCGCCGTCGTGGCGAGCGTGCCGTCGCACGAGGTCGAGAGCAGCAGATAGCCGTTCACCGTATCCTTGCCCTTGAGCGACACGGATTGGCCGGTACGTGCCAACGCCCAGAGCTTTCTGCCATCGCGCAGTACGCCAGCAGTCTCCAGTTGGTAGCCGCCCGCCTCGACGAGATCGCGGTAGAACTCGATCAGTGCAATAGGCTGCACGACCTGATAGCGCGACGAGACGACGGACAGTGGCGCTTTCGTATCCGAGCGATAAAGCACCTTCTGTTCAGGGAAGGCGTGGATCGAACCGAGGTTGGTACCGGCACTGCCCGACACGTAGCGCACGTCGGCGGATTCGATCGTAAAGTCCATGCCGGCCTGTTTAGCCCAGACTTCCATGGGTTGGTTGGGGGCGAGCGGGTTGCCGAGGCCGTGCCACGGGGTCTCGTTGACGTAAGCCATGCTGGTGACGAGGTGCATTTGAAAATATCCTCATAGATAACGGGAAACAGAAAGCAAAAATGCCGATAGCCCCAGAGGGCTATCGGCATTGCCCATAAAAAGGGAACAGCGAAAACGTTGAGGTAGGTCAGGTCGTGCTTTGCTGGCTGAAGGCATAGCCACACGCCGAGCACTCGTAGTTGTCGAGTACGTGGGTGTCGATCTGCTCGCCGACGGCGGAACCGGCAGCACAGCCCGCCGCTCCTCCGAACAGCGCCCCCATCAGGGCACCGGCTAGTCCGCCGAAGATCGAGCCGACAGGGCCAGCGACTAGGCCGAGGGCAGCGCCGGCTTCGGCGCCACCGAGTGCGGCAGCGGCACTACCGGCAGCGCCAGCCGCAGCGCCCACGGCACCACCGGCTTTGCGAGCGTAGTCGCGCGTTGCAATGCGCGGCGAGTTACAGCGGGGACAGAAAAGAGAATGGTTCATGTATCAGCCTCGTGAGGGGTCAGGGAAAACGGCGTTGCCCAGGCATTCCGAATGGATGCTCAACGAGGTGATATATGTGTGAGATTTTTTGCGATTCGGGTACTGTGTCGGTCTGGTCTTGACCATAACCTGCCTCTTGTCACGAATGCCCGCATGACTGCCTGCTGCCGGGTATTCCGGGGTATCCAGCGAAGCACGAAGACCCCGTAGAGCTGATCCAACTTCGGCGAAGCGCGCGAGATCGCTCCGAAGCGTCAGCCTCGTAATTACCTGTCATGAAATCGACGATCTTGAATGCCGCCGAAAGCTTGCGGAGCCCTGACACCGCAGCCAAACCAGACCCACGCACGACGATGTTCGCCGGGGAGACTCTGCCTTCCCTCGCGGCGCACCACCGCGACATCGAAGCTATTCAGCTCACCATCGGCGTGCCGGAGGCCGTGGCCACCCAGTTCGAGAATGCTCGCAACCTCTATCTGTATGCATGGCACGTGTACCGCTTCTTTCCGGTGGCTCAAAGCCAGGCGCTTTTCTCACTGGAGCTTGGGCTCAGAGCCCGGCTTCCCGATCGACTACCTGAGCCGTATCAGCGTCCGTGGCAGCGGCAACCGATGCTTGCTGGCCTGCTCGGTTATGCGATAGACCAAGGTCTCGTCCGAAACGAAGGTTTTCGTCGTTGGCATCAGGCTGCAGAAGGCCGCGCGCGGCAGCGCCGATCAATGGAGATTTTCCAAGCTATGATCGACCAACAACTTGAAAGCGTGGAGATCGACGAGGAAGAGTCGATCAACATCACCCCGGACGATCAGAGTTGGGATCTGGTAAAGATATTGCGAAAGAGCCTTCCTGGTTTGCGGAACGAATTGGCCCATGGCTCGTCGATGTTGACGAACCAAGTGCTCGGAACCATGGAACTGGTCGCGGAGATCCTGTCCCAGATTTATGCGTTGGATTCGGGTACAACGGTCTCTGAGGCCGGCCAGGACTAACAGTGCGGCTGAACGGTATGTCGTCCGTGCATAACGGCGTCGCTTCCCATTTTCTGTCGGGCTCAACGTCGCTGAAAGAGACTGAGTTTTCCCCGAGCTACAGTTTCCGGGCCGCGCCTTAATTGGTCGGCTCGCGACGAGATGGAGCCGCTGCGTAACACGCAGACCATCGTCGCGTCTGATGCTGAGCGAGATGGTGAGATCATACTCCGGCGGGACGTGCGTGACGTTGCGCCTTCTTGAGGACGTTTCCACACGCGTCAACACGCTGAAATAGCGGATCGCGCCATTCGATCTTCGCAAGATGCGAGAGCGGGGTGTCCAGTTGCCCCTGGAAGCTTGGACCATTCTCGGTGACGACCCCAAAGATCTTCGCAGGACCTTCCCGATAGATTCCGACCAGTTGCGGCTCGCCACCCGAATAAGGGTCCTTGCCATTCCTGAGCGAATCACAGAACGCGCTGAACATCGTTCGGCTGGTATTGCCTTGATCGGACGCGTCCCAGATCTTTTTCATCTCGCCCAGGGCGTCGCTACCGGTGCCTGAGATCTTCAGGACCGCGGAACACACTGGCATCGGGATGCAGGCATGCGCGAGCTGCTTGAGCTTCGAGTCCCATGCGTAAGTGTTGAGATGAAAGGAGGAACGACCGGGCATGCCATGCCCGATACGGACGCCGTAGAAAATGGTGAAGTCTTCGTCCTTGATCTTAGGGTGCTTCTCAGCCTCCCGCAGAACCAGTATGCGCAACCAGTCGGCTCGCCCTTCGATCGACTTCTCGTCGTTGGGCGATCGAAGGCCCTTGTCGACCAGTTGGCACGCCTTGCTGATAATGCTCTGCGGTATTACAGCGTAGCCGGTGAATCCGAAAATCTCTGGCGCTACGCTTGATGCGTAGACCTTCTGCCCGCAATCCCAAGCGTTCTTCTTGTCCTTGTCCCACGACAAGCGGCTATCGCTTGCGAAGTACATTGAGGTCATGCCGCGGGAATCTGCCCCGACCCAAGCGACGAAAGTGGTCATGAAATTTTTACTGAGATTCTGAATTTTGCTATTATGCATTCGCGAACCCGCAACCCTCCACCATGAGCGCTCTGGCTCTAGAACTTTCATGATGGGGGGTATGGCTTGTCAGTGACCACCCCCCGGACTCCGGTCCGGGGGACGGCGGTTTCTGGCGTTGGGTGACTCCGGCTGTATCGCGTGCTTCCTAGGACGGGAAGCACGCCCCTCCCGCCATATGGGGTGCCGCTTTTCTGCGGATTTTCCCACTCAATGATTTCCGCCGCGATTTCGTGTCTAGCTACACGGCTAAAGTATCGGCAGTCGGCGGACATTCACGAAACAGACATTATCGCGGGATCGATTCGAGGTAGGGCGGCGGCGTGTCCCTTGTGGAAAAGAATACTTCAGCGGTCCAGTCCCCCATCCGATGCAGGTATGCGGTGTAGGGCAAGTTTGCGACGGCTGTAACTTCGATCGCGCGTGCGAGTAACAAGTAGAAGCGCATTACCAGATCCTGCTGACCATCCGCTGGCTGCGAAGCTACCCCGCGGGCGTGCATTGGATTTGGACAAACTCCCTCATCGCAGCAGTAGGTTAGCAGCCATTGGTCCATGGCAAGGGCTACGTTGGGCCAAAGATGAGCGTCTCGCTCGAGAACGAACTCCATCATCGTTTCAGTCGCTATCATGCGCGACAGCGACTTTCCCGTCACAAGGACAAACGTAAAAATTTGATGAAGATGATTCGCGAGTTGTTCAATTGGTTCACGCGTCGCCTGATCACGAGCACGTCCTCCGCCAGACCGATCCAGTTCCTTGACGGACTCGAGATTGAGCAGTGCGGCTCTGAATTGCTCGGTAGACGTTAAGGATGACTTGACCTGACCAACGGCGACGACTGATTCGCATGGAAAGTACCGAGTACCACCCACCGTTTCGAACCTCGGGCAACGAAAAGAATCCGCGATGATGATATCGACCTGCTCGCTGACTTTTTCATGGGCGTCGAAGACGAAACCGGTTGCGATCTCGAAGCGCTTAGGTAAATACTTTCTCAAGAACTCCCTTACGACCTCTTCGCGCTCACGACCCAGTTCTCCCGGATGGCTGACCAACTGTTGAGCAAGGTCTAATCGCATTCGCTCGGACGCTGAGGATAGTAGCTCCTGTAGCCGAAAGTTCCTAAGGCGTATTTTCTCACGCATTACTGGTTACCCAAAAGGGAAGCTGGTTGGCTTCCATTATTTTAAGTCGATTGGACTCTGTATGGCACTGGGCGTAGAGAGTTCTGGCCCATGCTGGACTCAATTTCGCTAATCTCTCTGCGATTGCACTTCCGCTATCGCTTGACGACCATATCGACGCTCCCGAAGCCTATTCCGCCATCAGCCGTCCGCGTTATTTGGACGGTGAGCTTCGAGAGGTATTTCGCAGGCGTCGCAATCCATCGCATGACCATCGCTTTTTCATCACCGCCTGGGATATCCTCCCCCCTCTCGTTCTGCAGTAACAAATCCTGTACGACGCCCGCGGCCAAATCCGGCACGCTGAGCAGATCGTCCAGGTGGCTTTTCTTGTCGAAGGACTTCGCAAACCCGACGACGTCGAGCTTATGCGACAGGTACATGCCAAGCACGCGGACTAGTATCTGCTGCGTATGCGTGAAGTCCCACTTCTTGCCGTCCTCGTTTATCAGATCTCTATCGCTGTACCAGAGTAACCTTTGGTTTTCGTGAGTCAGCAAGGATGCGAACGCCGCGATGATGTTGGCTACGCGAAGAACCTTTTCTGCTCCCGGGCCATGCCATTCTCCGAGGCCTTCTTCTTGCAGATGCTTAACCATGACCGGATGAGCCTGTTTCTTTTGCGCACCGAATACGGTCTCGATCCGCTTATCGATCGCGATGGTAATGATCGCGCCATGGATGAAACTATCGATCAACTGCAGATACTCGGGAAGCGCTCGTGCCTTGGCACCCGACGCAAGCTTTTTGTATGCGAACTCGCTGTAGTGTTCGAGCAGGCCGTACTTCTTTCGCAGTTCCCTCACCTTCTCTTCGAATGGCCCGACCTTGTTGTAGGCGAGGAAAAGGAACGAGTAGGTATAAAACCGCGCGCTCGCATGTTCGCCACCGAAATCGGACATGACGGCGATCTTGCTGTCGTCGGAGAAGTCCGGGAGCTCTCGAATCGATTGTTGAACGATCTGGTTCAAGAGATCTGAGAAGTATGGGTACTCGTCGGTGACCTTCGACAGCTTAAACGGCCCGCGCTTGTTGATTTTCTGCTCGAAGGGGGTGATCACGACGGAGAACTTCGACGGACCGGGCAAACCTGCTTCCGACAATTCCGCAGCTGCACCAATTATTGTCTTTTTGAATGGGGGCTTCATTGATCCCTTCCGCGCGCTCGGATTTTGGGGAACTGGCATCCAAGGATGCTGAAAGTCGTATCCTGTTGCGCAGTGTAGCGCAGCCTTAACGCCGACCTGGCATTCCCGGCTTGGCCCTCGGGGTGTTGTCCATGCCCTTCTTGCATGCGTTCACCCGAGCCTCTGCGTCCGACGTCAGCAAGTCGTAAATTCGGTTCGCCTTCGACATGCTGCTCCCTGCCCTGGGTATAGGGGTCGTTCTGGATCAGATTGCCCGTCGTTTAGTCAAGAACCCGGACGCGTCCGCGATACGGGCTGGCACCGTCGCTCGACGTCTGGTGGCCGGCTTGGCCGCCCGAACAACTCGTGGGCTGCGCGGTGACGACGGCTGGCGAAGGGGGCAAACTCGCGCCGCAAGCGGTCTTGTCGCCCTCGAATGCTGGGGACTTTTGTAGAGTTGGAAAGGAGAACGCGCGAGGTTCTTATCCGCTACGCATATATGGAGCAAGGGCCATGGTTTCCGCAACGCCCGTCCGCTTAAATTCGGCGGCCTATTTCGCGAGTTGAGCGAACTTGATATAAGGTGTGGACTGCGCTTAGTTCGCGCCGGGGTTAGTGCCCGCTCGTTCGCAGAAAGCTTTCGCGTGAGTCTCCGTTCGACTTTTGCATTCACACGTGGAGAGGGTTAGACGGTTGGCAGCGCTCGCTTCCATTTAATGCTGGCAGTGGGCGTGTTTCGGCTTTTTGCATCGGGCGGCGCTAGACAAGATCAAAAATGAATTAGAGGAAGTCCAATATGGGAGGCGTCGATCTCCAAGGGCTAGCCAGGGACTATTGGCACATCGGCTTGGTGGCCGTATTTCTGGTCATCATCACGATCGATTTCGTGGTCCGCTTTGTCGGTCAGTCGAACAAGTTGTCGCGAGAGCTCAAGCAGTCATTGACGGCGCTCTTGGCGATCCGCTCCAATATCAAGGGCGATATCACCGAGCTCGACGAGATCGGCGAGAAAGCGATGTCGGGGCCGGCGCTCAGCCATTTGTGGAGCGAATACCGTAAAACGCTGCACCCTCAAAAGAGAGCCGATGAGCACGGGCAGATCCTGCTTGTGCGTTGGCGCTCGACCGCCTTAGCCGAGAGCTTCTTCACCGAGCAAGCCGTCGTGGAGAGCCGCCTCAAGACGGAGTATTTCAAGCACCTTCCGGGAATTTTGACTGGTTTAGGGATCATCGGCACCTTCTTGGGCTTGATCAAAGGGCTGATTCACTTCGATGTGTCGATCGACCCGGCCAAGGCGCAAGAACAGCTCCGCGGTCTTGTGAACTCAGTGGGACATGCCTTCTTTGTCTCCGCTTCCGCGATTGGTTTGGCAATGCTGTTCACTTGGATCGAAAAGTCCTTGGTCACGGCGCGTTGTCGTCAAGTAGAGCAGTTGCGCGAAGTGATCGACAGTCTGTTTCAAGGCGGCGCGGGGGAAGAGTATCTCGAACGGCTCGCCATCTCGTCAGAAAACGCTGCCACCCAGTCTGCCCAGATCAAGGATGCGCTGGTCGCCGACCTCAAAGAAATATTGACGACGCTGGCCACCAAACAGATGGAAGCGCAGGCGCAGAACGTCGGGCAGATGTCGGTCGACATGGGCAAGGTGATTGCAGAGAGTCTCAGCGGCCCCATGGACGCGATCACCAAGGCCGTTCAGGGCGTGAGCTCAAACCAAGGCGAGGCCGTCAACAAGATGCTGACGGACGTTCTGGCGAGCTTCGCCTCGCAAATGCGCGAGATGTTTGGCGGGCAGATGGCGGGCATGTCTGAATTGATGGTCAAGGCAAGTGAATCCATGCAGGCCACTGCGATCCAGTTTGGGCAGCTCGCCGCGAACATGAACGCGGCAGGGACCAACACGGTCGACGCCATGGGCGAGCGTCTGGGCAAGGCGTTGGAGGCTATGGATGCCCGCCAGACGGCGATGAATGCCCAGATGGGGGCGTTCGTCGAGCAGATAAAAGCCTTGGTGTCAGAATCGCAGACCGAGTCGTCACAGAAGCTCAAAGACACGCTGACGGTGGTGGGTGACCAGGTCGCCGGAGTCGTTGAGCAACTCAGAAAACAGGCCGAGCAGGCCGCGGAATCTCAAGGCGAGCGTCATATGCGTTTTGAGCAGACGACGGGGCAGGCCATCGGCTCGCTGTCGAGCCAGGTCGAGAAGTTGCTAGCCCAATCGATGGAGACCAACAAATCGCTGCAAAACACGGTGGCAAGCCTCGCGCAAGCCACCGATAAAGCGATTTCTGGCATGAATTCCGGCGCCGAAACGCTCTATGTCGCCGCCACCGATTTCGCAAAGGCCGGTCAGGGCGTGTCTGAGACCATGCAGGCGTCGGTTGTCGCGACGGAGGCGATCAAAGCCGCCTCGGCCCAGCTCACCACTTCCACCGATGGAGCGCGTGCGATCTTTGCCGACTACGCAAAAACGCGCGACACCTTTGCGCTGATGGTCGCGGAGTTGGAGCGCACTTTCGAGAACGCCAAGCGCGACGCGTCGATGACGTCCGAAATCATAGGGCGCATCGAAACCGCAGCCCAGCAACTTGCCATCGCGCAGAAGCAATCCGAGGAATATCTCCAAGGCGTCAGCGAGGTCTTGGTCAAGGCGCATGAATCGTTCCGAGAAAATGTCGAGCGCACTTTGCGAGATGGAAACCGTCAGTTCCAGAGCGAGTTGTCGAGTTCGGTCCAGTTGCTGTCCGGGGCGATCAAGAACTTGGGCGACGTGGTCGACGACATTCCCGCTCGGAGGTGATAGGCCATGCTTGGAATCAAAGCTCCCAGGCGGCGCGGCTCCCGAGATGATGGCGAGAAGCCATTCTGGATTTCGTTCTCGGATTTGATGACGGCGTTGATGGTGCTGTTTCTGGTGGCTATGGCTGTGGCCCTGATGGCGGTCACGCAGGGCTTGCAGCAGATCAAGAAGGCGACAGAGGAGCGCGACAAGACCATTGAGAGCTGCGTCGCCGATGTGGATGCGTTGACGAAACTTGATGTATTCAAGGGCGTCACCGTGCGCGGCCACTCCATCGACTTCGGCACCTTGGTCCAGTTCCAGGACAATGCGCACAAGTTCGAGAATCCTGACGACGAGCACTTCGTCCGCAAGTTCGTCCCACGCGTGCTGGACGTGGCCCGATCGGCCAAGTGCGACAAGTGGTTGAAGCGAGTTGTGGTCGAGGGCTTCGCGAGCAAGACGGGCGATTACCTGTTCAATCTGAATTTAAGCTATCTGCGCTCGCAGCGGGTGCTCTGCGCCTTGCTGAGCACGCAGCCACCGGACGCACTGTCGGCGGCTGACCGCGCGCTGATCCAAACGCTATTCTTGGCGGGCGGCTCGTCCTTCAATACGACATCGAGCAGCGCGGCCCAAATGCGGCGCGTCGAAATTAAGCTGGAATTTCGCGATTTGGGCTCAGCCAAGGAGCCGCCACCCGATATTCCATTGGACCCCGGGCTGAGATGCCCCAACGACCGATGATCGACGCCCTCGCCATCCTTAAAACTGCGCTCACGCGATCCTTCGCGGGCAGCTTGGTGTCGCCCGAAACATGGTCGGACCCGGAGGAGATGGCCCGCGCGCGCAAGCGCGTCCAGCACGACCATGGCGGGGCGGCCATCGCCGCCGATTCTCGCTCGATCTTGGCCGCGATCGCGGATTTCAAGAGATCAGGTCAGATCGGCGGATTCCGTGATCTCAAATATGTTTGCCTTGGCATCGGGGCATTGGACAGCAAAGGTTGGTCTGTGCTGGCGGACGAGGTGCTGCGGGGCACTGTCGCCCGCATGGCCGAGCAGCAGTCGCAGGCGCATCGGCGACTGCGATGCTTCCAAGCTCTGCTGTCGACTTATTTCTCATTTCCCTTCAACAGCAAGGATGCAAGTCTCGAATCGAAGACGGGGTGGCGCGGCCTGCGCGGATGGCTTCGGGCCGAGCGCGACCGCATAGGAAAGCTCCTCGACTTCGAGCCCCCTTGGTTCGAAACGCTGTTGCGCCATCCAGAATTGCTGACCAACCAGCCATGTGACAAGTTTGGCTCCGATCTTCTCCGGGGCGACGCGTCGAGTTTCAATGACGCTCGGGATGGGTTGTCGATCCCGGAGACTTCATGGGTGATCGACGAGGCGGTGTTCGCCCAAATGAAAGCCGCCGCGGACCTTAGAGATCCGCTGTTCAAATCTGCGTTGCCCGATTTGCTTGCGATCGCTATGGGACGCTCGGGCGTTTCTATCAGCGAGTCCTTGAGAATTCGATGCGTCGCCCATCTGGTATCGCGCTATGCGCGATGCGACGATCGGCCCGAGCAGCCTGCGTTGCGGGACGCCGCCACATCGACGATTGGCAACCCATGGCTTCGACGGACCCATTGGGACGCGTATGTCCGTGTTGGCGACAAGGCTGATGATCAGGCGCGGGAGATGGTGTTCTTTTGGCTCAAAGAGCGGCTGGTCGCCGACTTCTTCGAGCTTCTCAGCGTCGATGGAATCAACGACAAGAGGCGAGTGGCTTACTGGCTGAGGTTTGTGCCGTTTGTGGAGGACATGTGGTTCGCGCTGGGCTCTTCGGCGTCGAGCCGACGAGGGGGGAAATTTGGCGAGTTCCGCGAGAGGGCAAAGGGGCGCTTGCTGAATCTTGAAGGCACCACGGCCGACAACAACGCGTTTGTTATGCGAATCGGCGCCTACTTGGCCGTCGAGTTTGGCGCAGGCGGGAATGCCTTCTATCTGTTTCGATGGGATTCGCTGAGCCCCTCACTTTTGCAATCCCTCAACTCCGGGCGGGCGAGCGAAGGGGTCCACATCACCGAGCTCAAGGGTGATGACAATGAAGACACGATCCGCCACCGCGACTCGCCGGTCGCATTGAAGAGCTGGGAGCAGAAGTTCGACGACAAGTTGACTAAGCTCATCGGGAAAAAGCCGGAAACACGGCCCGCATGTGTGCCGGACCTTGAAACCTTGGTCGCTGATGGGCGCGTCGAGGTGAAGGATCTTCGAGGCGCTGGCGGCGCTCTTTGGGTTTACGAAACCGAGCGCTCGTCGCATCTCGCTAGGAAACTGCAAACCATGGGATTTTCCTTCAGGGCCGGCCGTGGCTGGTTTAAGGAGTAGGCAATGGTCTGGTCGCCTTTCAAATCAAAAGACAAAGCCGCGGCAAGCCTTCCGGCAAAGAGACCCGCCACGCTGTTGGTTTCTTGGGACCGCGACGGAGCATATTTCCGTCCCGAGCCGGTGTTCGATAATTGGCTTTCGCAGCCGATGTCCTTTGCGGTGGGCGCCGAGCTTGTGCTTCTGCTTCGCCAGCTAGAAGAGGAGGGGTTCACTGAATTGCATGCCGATGGCGCCAGCCTCTCGTGGTCGAACTACTACACGCTGCTGGAATCTCCGGAGCACTGCGACGCTCTCGGTCTTTTGGGGTTGCCGGGGCAGAAGGCGTGGAAGCCGATCCTGTCAAGCAACGGCACGCTCACGGATGCCAATTTTTCGGTCAGCATTCAAGGGTGGCTCGATCCCCATGGGCAGCGACCAAATGGAAACGTAGGCATCGAGGGCGCCGTGCTGACTGCGGGGGGCAAGCCTGCGATCCTGCCAGAGGCGGCTTGGCGAATGGCGCAGGCTATCGCTGAGCAGCGAAACCGCAAGGCTGAGGATCGCACGCCGGATGTCAACAAGCGGGATTGGTCGACCATCCGGGGCCATGCTTCTCGCGCGGGCGCTGACCTGACCGACTATCTGCGCAAGACAGTGGTCCTGACGCCCGAGCGTTTGCGAATCGACCTCCGCAAGGGCGACGTGATTGGCGACAAACTGGTGGAGGTGATGCCGGGATTCGATGGCGCGCCACCGCGCTGGCTCGAATTGTTCGATCGCTTCGACGCAGTGCCGGAGCGCTATGAAATTCCAGACGGCAACGGCCTGATGCATGTGCTGTTGTCGGAGGAGGCGCGGACGGTGCTGCGGGAAATCAGACGCATGCCTGGCCGGCGCATCGCAGGGGAGCGCGCCGAGGCTTTTGTCCGCAACCCATTCGCCACCTTGGGGCCGGATGCCGCCAAGGTTATTGACCCCGAGCAGTTCGAGCGCGCGAGAGAGGATGCCGGCATCGTGTTCGCACGCTTCACCGCCAAGGTGTCACGCGACGATAAAGGTCATCCGTACGAGGTGTCGCTTGTCGTCGAGGAGACACTTCGGGGCGCAGTCCGAGCTGAACAATTGAAGTTCGAAGGCCCGGTCGCGTTAGACGCATTTCTCAAAAAACTCGACGGCAAAATAGCGGCTGGTGCGCAGTGCTGTCACTGGCAGGGCTTCGACCTCGAGATCTTGGGCGACACGCCAGCTCAGGTGGCTTTGTTGCGCGGCGCGCTGAACGACTGGCGACGCCCAGGCCTCATAAGCGCGGCCGACATCTTCGACCTTTCGAAATACTCCGAGCGCGTGGGCGGCTTTGGGGTCGAGAAGCCCTATTACTCGCCTTTCATCGCCAAGAAGAGCGAGGACGCCGGGTGGTTTCCCGAAAATGTCGATTTGGGTTTGTGCTTTGAGCCTGAGGGCGGTGGTGAGACGGTTGCCATCGCGCTGGACGACAGGAATCTGAAAAGCTTTCGAGAAGAGCTCAACAAGGCTCGCCAAGAAAAGCGCGAGACTTTCGAGTTTCCGGGTTGCCCCAAGCCGGTGCCGGTTACATGGGCGGTCGACGCCCTGGAAACCTTGGGGCAGGTTCGTGAAGATGTTTCGAAGGGAACATTCGACCCGAAGAAGCCGACCGCCAAGGGGCGTGCCTCCGAGCGCAAGGGGCTGGTCGTCAAGCCCAACGTCGACGCTCTGGATTACGAGGAACGGCGCGGAATCCTTGCTCTCCCCGTCGAGCCCGCCGCGTTGCCATCCGCCATGCTCAGCCACATTGAGCTCAAAGAGCACCAGCTTGATGGCGTCGCGTGGCTTCAGCATTTGTGGCGGCACTCGCCCACCGCTTGCCGGGGCGCTCTGCTCGCCGACGACATGGGGCTTGGCAAGACCATCCAACTACTCACGTTCATGGCCGCAGCCATCGAACGAGAGACCGGCATCGATCCATTTCTGGTTGTGGCGCCGGTTTCGCTGCTCGAGAACTGGAAGGAGGAGATCGCCAAGTTTTTTGCGCCGGGCGCAATGAAGGTCCTGACGCTGTATGGCCCGGACCTGGCGTCCAAGAGGGTGCCCAAGTCAGCGCTCGACGAAGGGCTTGTCGAGGCGGGGTCGCCCAAGCTGCTGTCGTCGGGATGGCTCGGCTCCGCGAACGTGGTCCTGACGACCTACGAGACGCTTCGCGATCTAGAGTTTTCGTTGGCGGCGCAGCGTTGGTCGGCCATGATTTGCGATGAAGCGCAGAAGATCAAGAATCCCAACGCGTTGGTGACTCGCGCTGCCAAAAAGCAAAACGCCAGGCTGAAAATCGCCTGCACAGGAACGCCCGTGGAGAACACCCTCACTGACATCTGGTGTCTCTTCGACTTCATTCAGCCGGGGCTGCTCGGCGCGTTGAAGGACTTCGGCTCTAAATATCGTAGGCCAATCGAGTCCGAGACCGACGAGGAAAAGGCCCGCCTCGAAGAGCTGCGGGGCTTGATCGAACCGCAAAAACTCAGGCGTACCAAGGCGGAAGTCGCCAAGGACCTGCCCAAGAAGATCGAATTCGAGGGGTGCCGCGCATTGCCCCTGTCTCAGCGCCAGCGCGCGCTCTATGCAGACGCCGTTGCGCAGTTTAGGTCGAGGTCGGGCGGGCGCCAGGCGACAGGGATGCAATCTCCGTTGGGGCTTTTGCAATACTTGCGCCGGCTCTGTTCCGATCCCAGATCGCCCGGCCATCTTTCCACCGAGTCGGAGCCGCTCGCTGACGTCGAGCGGAACTCGCCCAAGATGGCGTGGATGCTGGGACATCTGCAAGAGATCAAGAAGGCGGGGGAGAAGGCCATTGTGTTCTGCGAGTTCAGGGATTTGCAACGGACATTGCAGCGGGCCATATCGGATCGCTTCGGCTTCGTCCCCGACGTGATCAACGGCGACACATCGGCGGACTCTGCCAACGCCAACAATCGTCAAAGGCGGATCAAGGCGTTTCAGGAGACGCCGGGCTTCGGCGTGATTGTGCTTTCACCGCTTGCGGTGGGGTTTGGCGTGAACATCCAGGCGGCCAACCACGTCATCCACTTCACCCGGACGTGGAATCCGGCTAAGGAGGACCAAGCAACGGACCGCGCCTATCGCATTGGCCAAGAGCGCAATGTCCATGTCTATTACCCTGTGGTGGTGGCTCACGATTTTCTGACGTTCGACGCAAAACTCGACACACTGCTCAACAAGAAGCGAGCGCTTTCGACCGACATGCTTAACGGGGCAGGGGATGTGAGCCCTGCTGACTTTGGAGATTTGGAGGCTCCCGATGGTGGCAATGCGTTCAGCAATGAGCCTCTCACGGCCGACGACGTCGGCGCACTCGATGGCGACGCCTTCGAAGCTTTCTGCGCGTTGTTGTGGACCAAGATGGGCTATGCGCGGACCATCAAGACTAAGCGTGTGGGCGACGGCGGTGTCGATGTAGTCGCCATTAAGCGCAGCGAAGGCGCGTTGATCCAGTGCAAAAGCTCGACCGTCGAAGATAAGGAGCTTGGGTGGGAGGGGGTCCGAGATGTTTCTGCTGGACGGGCCTCATACGCGGCTCGCTACCCTGGAATCACTTTCTCGATGGTGGCCGTTACCAACCGACGCTTCAATCAGGCCGCGAGACACCAAGCGGGAGTTTTGAACGTGGAGTTGATCGAGGGCAACCATCTCGCGGAAATGCTCGCACTCCATCCAATGAAGCGCGGCGAGCTTGAGAGGTTTCTGCTCGCTGGTTGGGGCGCCGTGTGACCGGATTGCCATCGTCTAAGCAGGCGTCGTTACCAAAGCGAAGTTCGGCGGCAGATACGATGTCTAGGCAATGGCCGCTGCCGATCAACAATGGATGGGTTCGGCGCGAGCCCCGACGGCGATCGGGTTGACCGCGGCAATCGCGTATAATTCTGGCGGGAACAAAAACGTTGAGGATCTGAAATGGCACGCGGCGAACTGATGAAAAAGTTGCTCGCGAGTTACGGGCAGGACGACGAGTTCCGAGCCGTCGCCGAGCAGATCATCCTGGAAGAAGAGCAGAAGAACAATCGGGTGCTCGCTCGCTCGCTGCGCCGCACCCTCGACAACGCGTCTGCAGTCGCCAAGGAAACGAAGACGCCTAAAACGCTGGCGCCGCTGATACCGTTTCCGGATGCGGCCGGCGAATTCGTCGAGAAAATTGAGCCGAACCGGACCCACAAGGACATTGCTCTCGCACCTGCCAACGTCCGAGTATTCCTCGGTTTGATGAAGGAGTTTCGACGTTCGGACGAAATCCTCAGGAAGGGGCTGCCGGTCCGCTCCAAGCTGTTGTTTTGTGGACCGCCCGGCTGCGGAAAGACACTGTGTGCTGAGGTTTTTGCGAGTGAACTCGGACTGCCCCTCTATATCGTCAAGCTTGATCGGCTGATTTCGTCTTATCTGGGCGAGACGGCATCGAACGTCCGCAAGATTTTCGATTTCGCGCGCAAGCATCCGTGCGTGCTGTTCCTCGACGAGTTCGATGCACTCGCTCGTTCGCGCGACGACACGTCCGAACACAACGAACTGCGTCGGGTTGTCAATAGTCTGCTCATCTTTATCGATAGGATCGAGCCGAAGGGATTCCTCGTCGCGGCCACGAATCTCGGTCAGGCACTAGACCCAGCAATCTGGCGACGTTTTGACGAGGTGATCTGGTTCGACCGGCCGGATACCCGCATGATCCGGCAGTTCTTGCGAATGAAATTCAAGAACGTCGAAATTACGTTCGATCCGATCTCATTTGGCCCGAAGCTGTCTGGGTACTCATACGCCGAAATCGAAAGGATATGCGTCCAGGCGATCAAAGCAGGCGTCATAGACCGCAGGAAAGAGGTGAGCGAGCGTGACTTCAGGATTGCGCTCGACGACGAGCGCCGTCGCAAGGCGGGGCGTGAGCGGATGAACGAAACTACATAACGGCATCCGCACAGATGCCCCACTACGAACACTTGCGTCTGGTTCGCCTGCCCGAGCAATTCGAGCGCAGAAAGCATGGGGGCGGCGGACCTCCTCCGCAGCGCGACCCGCGCACCCACAGTGCGCGTCTATCAGTTGAACTCGATAACACGATCGCTGCGCAGCGTGCGCGGCGTCGACCGGAGTTCGTTGATCCGGCGCTGATTCTGCGCGTCCGAATGGCTGGTGCGCTGCAAGAAGGCGCTTGGGAAGGGCTGGGACTCACGGTGTTGTCTTCTGACGCCGATCGCTCCCTTGTTCTTTTCGCCGATACCGACGACCTGCGTGATTTTCGACAGCGACTGAATCTTTACGCGCAGGGCGTACCGGCGGGACAAATTAACCCTGCCTACGCTGCGTTTGTTGCAAACATCGAATCCATCGGAGGCGTAGAGCCTCGCGACAGGATTGGAGTCAAGTTGCGAGAAGACGGATTCGCAGTCGAAACAGACTTTGTTGACGGGCAGCGGTATACGCTCGACCTTGAGCTGTGGGATTTCGGCCGGCGCGATCTACGGGAGCGGAAGCTTGATGAGATCGGCGCGTACATCGCTGCCCGTGGTGGCGAGGTGCTAGATCGCTACATCGGCCCGTCAATCTCGATGTTGAGAATGGTCGTCGAGGGTCCGGTAGTCAGGGCGCTGCTGGGTATCGACGTCGTCGCAAACATCGACCTCCCGCCACAGCCAGACATGGGCATGGCGGAGGCCTTGGCTTTAGACCTCGCTGGCATTCCCGATCTGAACCGCCTGGACGCTGATGCGCCGCTGATCGGTGTTATAGACAGTGGCATTAATGATCACCCGCTCATCGAAGACATTCTGGTGGGAGCGATTGGAGTCCCTGAGACCCTCGGTACCGCGGATGTATGGGGTCATGGAACTCGCGTCGGCGGCATTGCCGTTTTTGGCGACATCAAGGGGCAACTCGCGGCGGGGACGTTGAACCGCGGAGCGCGCTTGTGTTCCGCCAAAGTAGTCAATGACCAAGGTGGCTTCGACAATCGGCGCTTGGTTCCGTCCCAAATGCGCGAAGCGATCACGACACTGCATCGCCGTTTCGGCTGCAGGATCTTCGTCATCGCGTTGGGAGACAAGCGGCTTCATTACGACGGCGGTAAGGTCGGGGCGTGGGCGGCCACGCTGGACGAGCTGGTTCGTGAGCTTGACCTGGTGATCGTCGTTTCGGCAGGCAACCGGTATCCTCGTGGCGGCAATCGTGTCGAGCAGGCGGTAACCGAATATCCGGACTATCTTGTCGAAGCTGCTAACCGGTTTCTTGAACCCGCAGGTGCGATGAATGTAGTGACTGTGGGCGCGCTGTCGCACGGTACAGGCATCGCGCCGGAACTGGCTGATGACGTTCGTGTACGTCCGATCACGGGCGCACTTGAGCCTTCACCGTTCACACGGGTGGGACCCGGGATCGCTGGGTCGGTCAAGCCGGATCTCGTTGACTTTGGCGGCACGATGGTGTTCGACGCCGTTACCGCAAGTCTGCGCAATGGTGACGACCTTCCGAGTGCTGGCGTAGTCTCCCTGCACCATCTGCCGATTGAACAGCTGTTTACAGCGCGTTCGGGTACCTCATACGCAGCCCCTACTGTTGCATTCAAGGCAAGCCAGATTCTTTCGCTTTTGCCGAACGCCTCAGCTAACCTCGTGCGTGCACTTCTGGTTGGGGCCGCTCGAGTTCCGACTGAAGCGTCGGATCGTCTCGGCCTGCTGGGTGCCGACGCTATTGACCAAGTGTGTGGGCATGGGCTTGTGGATCTGGAGCGCGCTGCGTATTCAGACGACGCAAGGGTTGTTCTCTACGCCGAGGATGAGCTTGCGATTGATCATTTCGCCGTTTACGAAGTACCGATTCCAGCTGATTTTCAACAAACCCCCGGACGACGCACGGTTAAGGTGAGCCTAGCCTTTGACCCACCGGTGAGGCATACACGCACGGACTATGCGGGAATCGGAATGAGTTTTCGCCTGATCAGGGGGTGCGATGCTGAGGAGGTGTTCGAGCACTATCGACGGCGGAATGTGGCTGTCGAAGGTGCCGTGCCAGAAATGGCAGCTCGCTATGCTTGCAAGCTTGAGCCGGGTCCTCAAACCCGTGAAAAGGCAACCCTTCAGTGCGCCTCGGTTACCTTTCAGCGCGACGTCTCGGTCTATGGTGATCGCTACTATCTAGTGGTGCGCTGCGAAAGTGGGTGGGCTCAGGAGCTCGTGCAGAGCCAACGCTTCGCGGTGGTTGTCGAAATTAGTCACGAGCAGGACATTCGGCTCTACCAACAAATTCGCGTGCGCGTGCGGGCATGAGGGCTTGTTTTTACAAGATCCCAATCGCATCCAGCTTCGCCCGCATTCTGTCATGCCGAAGATGTCCGTAGTGTTTGTCGATCATCTCCGTTGACGTACCCGCCATGCGCGCAACTTCAAAACTATCGATGCCATTCGCAATCATCTCGCTGATTGCGGTGTGTCGAAGAGAGTACATTACGATCGTGGGTGGAAGCTTGGCAGCCTTGGCCGCTTCCTTGATGGGCTTTTTCCACGAATCCTTGTTCCAGCGTTGACCATACTCGGTTGTGAAAATCGAAGCGTCGGCGATCTTGTCCTTGGTTTGTTCTTTGAAGAACTGGATGGCGGACGACGAAAGGGACACGATTCGATGGCCGGTTTTACCGTCAAGGGCGAGGGTCCCTTGTTGCCGGTCGAAGTGTTTGACGCTGGCTTTGGCAAGCTCTCCAGGCCGAGCTGCGGTAAAGAGCATTGCCTTGACTAGCTGCCGGATGTCTGCGGCGCACGCTTCAATCAGCGCGCTTCGCTGATCTGCTGGTAGGAACGACTGCCTACGCCGCCCGACGTCTTTGAACTTCGTGACCGTTTTCCATCCCGCGTCGGTCGCAACGAGGCGATCATGTAGCGCAAGATTCAGGGCTGCTTTCAACGACGCAAGGTTGCGATTTGCCGAATCCTTGGCACGCCGGAGGTCGTCTTCGTCCTCGGCAGATTCTTCGATTGCGTTGATTTGCTCGGCGAGCCAGTCCTTCACGTGCGAGGTACGCAGCTTTGATAGATCGATGCGCCCGAGCTTGCTGTCGTAGACCAACCGTTTGAAACGGCCCTCGGCGTCCGATTTGCTGGAGGCGCCTTTGTGCAGCCCGAGATGCTTGACGTAGTGTTCGCAGGCATCCTTGACGGTCGTGGTCTTGGTGGACACCCCGGCGTCTGCCGCCTTCGACCATTCGAGGGTAGCCTTCGCCGCATCATCGAAGCTCGGGAGGGTGCCGAGCGCTTTGTATTCTTGCTTGCCCGCCTCGTTGCGTCTGCGAGCAACCCAGGTTCCATCTCCCTCGGCGAGCTTACGGAACCCGACGTAGAGACCGGATTGAACCCGAGCAAAGTAGGGTTCCCGGCGCGGGGGAAGCTTGTCGCGTGAGGTCTTGCTGACGATAGAGGTAGCCATGATTTTCGTACGGAAATGGTACGGAAATTTTAAGCTGGATCTCATTGGACGGCAATGTTCATATTTTCGAATAAAATCAATAGATTGGGGTGGCGTTCTGGATGTTCGTGGATGGCCGTGGACCCATATTCCCGCCCTCCGAAGGCAGGGGTTGCTGGTTCGATCCCAGCCGGGCGCACCATCCCTATTTCCGCAGACATCCCCTGAAATCCTGAAAAGCCCCGCCGGATAAGGCGTTGCGGGATTTTTGCGTCCGGGGAAAGCCGAGCTGATCCGAAGAAATCCGGCGTTTGCATGTGCCCTTCGGTGTACCCCAAAATGGTTTTTCCTCGACTTCGATTCTGGGGTACACCATGGGCCAGCTCACCGAGTTGCAGATCAAGCACGCGGAGCCTCGCGAGAAGGAATATTTCCTGCCAGATGGCGATGGGCTGTACCTTCGGATTCGACAGACGCGTAAGGTCTGGATCTACCGCTACAAACGCGACGGAAGAGAGATCAAGTTAGGGCTCGGCCGATACCCGATTATTTCGCTTGCGGAGGCTCGTAGAAAAGCCCGTGAGGAAATGAAGCGGCGAGAAGACGGGATCGACCCTCAAAAAGTTCGGCGCGAGAAGCGCGAGCAAGAGAAGGCAGCTCGGCTCAATACGTTTGAATTGGTGGCCCGAGAATGGCATAAGGCGTCGGAAAAGGATCGCCAGTGGTCTGCCAATTACGCCGAGAAAATCATCCGTTATCTGGAGCTGCACGTGTTTCCCTGGGTAGGGTTGACCTGCCGGGCGATTTTCGGACCAGTTGAAAGTTGAGAGAATGGCTTCCAACGGAGAAAGGAAGTCATGAAGAAGAGCCGGTTCACGGAAGAGCAGATGGTCACGATCCTGCGCGACGCTGACAAGGCGCCGGTCGCCGAGGTGGCGAAGAAGCACGGGATCAGCGAGCAGACGATCTACAACTGGCGTCAGCATTTCGGCGGGATGGAGGCAGCCGATGTGAAGCGACTAAAGCAGCTTGAGCAGGAAAATGCGCGACTGAAGAAGATGCTGGCGGAGCGTGATCTCGAACTCGATGTGATGAAGGAGATCAACGCAAAAAAGTGGTGAGCGCGCCCGCTCGCCGTCAGCAGGTTGCCTACGCGAAAGCGCGGGGCCTGTCGGAGCGGCGAGCGTGCGCGCTGATGTCGGTCGCGAGGTCGGCGCTGCATTACGAGTCGAAGCTGGCCGGGCGTGATGCGCCGGTGCTGGCGGCGATGTGTGTTCTGTCGGCACAGTATCCGCGTTACGGTTACCGTCGCATCCAGATTTTTCTGGATCGGCAAGGCCATCCGATGAGCGCCGACCGGGCTTGGCGACTGTGGCGGCTCGCGGGCTTGCAGGTGCCCCGCAAGCGCCCACGCAGGCGGGTGTCTGTGCACCGCCCTCGGCCTCAGCCGGCCACGGCGGCACGGCACGTCTGGGCCTATGACTTTGTGTTCGATGCCTGCGCCAACGGTCAGCAATTGAAGTGTCTGACGGTGATCGACGAATACACGCGCGAATGCCTGGCCATCGATGTGGCAGGGTCGATTCGCTCGGGACGGGTGATCGAAGTGTTGTCACGGCTGGTCAGCCTGCATGGTGCACCGCGTTATCTGCGTTCGGACAACGGGCCGGAGTTCGTGTCACGCGCCATTCTGAAATGGGCTGCCCAGAACGGCATGGATATGGCGTTGAGCGATCCCGGCAAGCCATGGCAGAACGGCGCTGACGAGAGCTTCAACGGCAAGTTCAGGGACGAATGTCTGAGCCAGGAATGGTTTCGGACACGGGTCGAAGCCAAGGTCGTAATTGAGCAATGGCGGCGTCACTACAATGCAATCCGGCCGCATTCGAGCCTGGCCTACCTGACGCCCAACGAGTTTAAGCAGCGACATTGTTCAACTAAAGCAACCGAGGCCGTTCTCCAAGATTGAAACGGTCCGAAGAAATCAGGCAGGTCAGGGTGACTTTCGGTGGAGGAGATCAAACCGACCGAGGTTGTGCGTTGCCTGCACCGCATCAAAGAGCGCGGTAATCTTGAAACCGCGATGCCGGTATCCGTCAAAATGGATGCTTAAAAGATGAAGTGTGTGCCCGCCTGATGAGCTAGTACTTCAAGGACGATTCGTTTCCGCTGAACGTCTTTCTTTCTGCGCCGAAAGGCGCGGGAGTCTTCGCCTGCTCCGTGCGTCCATCCCCCACACGTTGCTGGGGGATGCTAAAAAAGCGTCAATGTCGGCGACGCGCCATCCGGTTGAACCCGGGCCGAGCTTTAGTGGGGCGGGAAAGGCACCATCTTTCACACGCTTCGCAATGCGAAGGTCGGTAGTTCGACCCTCCACCGCTCCCATAATAATTTTTTGCAAAAAACTACAGCGAAAAGATCGTTACCTCCCACGTCGTACCCGCAAGAAGGTGGCGCCCCTCAATGCCTTGTCTAACGGGCCTCTCGCAGTTTTTTTCGATCCCCGCTGAGCCCTGTTTGTGTCGCGACACCCGCCGCGTTCACCCGAGCGATCGGCGCTGCATGGCTACCCGTTGTGTCGTCTTGGTTGAACCGGAGCGGCGCGTGAAATCGCCGAACACGACGCACCATGCCACCGACCCGATCCACGCAACGGGCGGTAAGCGATCCGAACCCCGGGCACCAAGCCCACCATCAAACAGCACCGTCTTTTGGAGGATGTTCGGGAGTTTGAATTTGCACCCGCTTGCCATAATGGCTGTCACCGTCACCCATAACGACCCGGGTACGCGCATCCGCAGGTGTCCCTGAGCGTCGCTTTATCCAATCAATGAGACAGCCGTGAAGCTTCCCTACACAATCGTATTGCCTACGGTCTATGGTCAGATGCTCGTCAACAGGCACGACATCAACCAGAGCAATGCCTTGATAAAGACCGGGGCGGCATATGACGTCCGCCAGATCGAGATAGCCTCGTTTCTATGCGAGCGGGCGCCCAGTGGAAGCGTAATGCTCGACATCGGCGCTAATTTCGGGGCGTACTCGTTGAGTTGCGCAAGGGCGCTCATGCCAAACGGAGGGAGCGTTCACGCATTCGAGGGGCAGCGCATGCTCGCCTATATGATTTGCGGTTCGGCCGCGATCAACAGCATCGAGAACCTTTATGTTCACCACGCCTGCGTGGGGAACGGCGTCGAGGACATTCCGATCCCGCATTTCGATTACCACAGCGAAATGAACTTCGGCAGCGTCGAATTCGGCGCCAACCAGACCGAGAGGCTTCATCAGCCACGCCTGCCGTCCACCGAAAACGTGCCGCAAATCAGAATCGACGACATGGACTATCGGCAGATCTGCTTCGCGAAGATCGACGTCGAGGGGATGGAGTACGACGTGCTCGTCGGCGCGAGCAAAACCTTCGAGCGTGAACGACCGGTGGCCCTTATCGAGTACATCAAATCCGATAAGGCTCAACTGGCCAACTTTTTCCTGCAGCTGGATTACAAGGTCTGGACCTGGGGAAGCGACCTGTTTTGCGTGCCCAGGGAAAAAGAAGCAAGTCTCGGCATCGAATTGCCGGCTATCGAAGGTCAGTGAATCCCGGAGCAGGACGGGCTGCCGCCTGAAGGCGGCGGACCGTAACTGCTGCGCGAACTTATCGTGCGGGACAGGACATCAACCCTGTCCCGCCTCGAATCAGTGTTTTGCGAAGTGGCCGGTTTCATGCCCCGGCCCTCGCTGAAAAACGAATCGCGCGGAACACACCTTTCCGTATGGCGGGCAATCACCCCACCGCCGCCGCTTCCCGCTGATTCACCAGCGTCACCAGCGTCGTCGCGACGACCGCCAGCACCGTCGCCCAGTCCTCCGGGCTCTGCTGACGGAACTGCGTCAGCGTCGGGTACCACGGGCTGTCCGGACGCTCTTCCATCCAGCGCCAGCAACTGTCGAACCGGTTCAGCAGCCAGACCGGGCGGCCGAGCGCGCCGGCGAGGTGCGCAACGGCCGAATCCACCGAAATCACCAGATCCAGGTTCTGGATCAGCGCGGCGGTCGCGGCCATGTCCGTGAAGTCGGCCGACCAGTCGTGCAGGCCCGGCGCGGCCAGCGCCCCGTCCTTCTGCAGCGAAACGAACGAAATCCCCGGCAGGTCGAGCAGCGGCAGGATCTGCTCGACCGGAATCGAGCGGCTCCGGTTGCGCCAGTGCTGCGGACTGCCGGCCCAGCACAGGCCGACGCGCAGGCCGGGCAGCGGCTCGACCCGCTTGCGCCACGCGTCGGCTTCTTCGGCGTCCGCGTGCAGGTACGGCACGGCGTTCGGCAGGTTGTCCGGCGTCGAGCGGAACGCGCCGATGAGGTTGTGCAGCGGCACCCGCACGTCGCCGGTGTCGGTCAGTTGTCCGAGCGGCACGACCTTGTCGACGCCCTCCGCGTTGTGCAGCAGCCGCACGAGTTCGTTCTGGCATTCGAGCACGACGCTCGCGCCGAGCGCGCGCAGAAGCTGCGCGTAGCGCACGAACTGCAGCGTGTCGCCGAGTCCGCTGTCGGCGGACAGCACGATGGTCCGTCCGTCCTGGCGGATGAGCCGGCCGTCCTCGTCCGCGAACAGGCCGACCTGCTGGCAGAACTCCGGCGCGCGGCCGTGCCAGATCCAGCTCAGTTCGGTTGCGCCTCTGTCGTAGCGGCCCTTCTTCAGATGCTGGCGACCGGCGAGGATGTGCGCTTCGGCGTGTTCCGGATTGATGCTGATCGCGCGTTCGAGGTAACGCAGCGCATCGTCGGTCCGGTTCGCGCTTTCGCAGTATTTGCCCAGCTGGCAGTACGTGCCGGCCGGATCGTCGAAATGCGCGAGGCGGCTTTCGAGCAGCGCGATCGCCGAATCCAGCTCGCCGAGCCCTTCGTAGGTTTCGCACAGGCCCGCGATCACGCGGCGGTCGTTCGGCGAAACGGCGAGCGCGTTCAGATACGCATCCCTGGCTTCGGCGAGGCGGTGAGTGCTGCCGAGGTGCGCGGCGAGGTTCAGCAGCGCGTCCGGGTCGTCGGCCTTGAATTCCAGCGCGCGGCGCAGCAGGCTCTCGCGGATCTCGCCGGGAAACAGCAGCGACAGGTTGTTCAGCGCCGGCACGTGTCCCGGCTCGCTCGCGAGCACGGCCTTGTAATTCTCCAGCGCCTCTTCGAGGCGGCCGGCCTCATGGAGTTCGAGCGCGCGCGCGAAATGGGCGTTCGTGTCGAGCGCGGGCGCGGCCACCGTCGACGACCGGGGCCGCTTGTACAGCACGAACTCGATCGCCGATTCGGCGAGGCCGTACAGCGTCTGGTCGTAGCGGGGGCGGTTGTAGTCGAACGTCGAATCGAGCTTTTCGAGCTTCAGGATCTCGACGTCGTCGGCGAACATCGCGAGCAGCTCGACGAGATTGATCGAGCGCGGCGACCAGCTTTCCTTCTTCAGGATCGTGAAGGTCCACTTGTGGTCTTCGTTGAAGGTCGACGGCCACACGCCCTGTTCGTACAGGTCCTCGTCCGGGATCGTGATGACCAGATGGCCGCCCGGCTTGCAGATGCGGATCCAGTTCCGGAGCGCGGTCACCGGATCGACGAGGTGTTCGAGGCAATGGCTCGAATGGACGAAGTCGAACGAACCGTCGGCGACGGTTTCCATCAGCATCGCGTCGCCGTCGGGCAAGTCCCAGCCGCGCACGGAGCGCATCAGCGGAAAGAAGTCCGACAGGTTGGACAGCGGGTCCGGGCCGCAACCCACGTCGATGCCGTCGCCGACGAGCCAGCGCGTGAAATACCGCCTGTCGCTGCTACGCCGGAACATCTGCTTGCTGGTTTCGTTCGCCATAAAAAGCTCTTTCGGTGCGATGAGTCTGCGGGATCCGCGTGCGTGGTTCGTGCGGCCACAGGCACAGTGCGAGATATCGGCCGGTTTGCGTGAAAACTTGAGACGGCGCGGGCGGCCGTCAGCCGCCGTCAGCCGCCGTCACCGATACGAGCCGAAATAGGGCGCGATTGGCGCGTGCATCAGCTCGGCGCGGTATTCGTACATCAGCGGGTGGAGGATCTCGCCGAGTATTTCGGCCCATCGCAGCGGGTACGACGACTTCGTCCCGTCGGGCAGGATCACGCCGGCCTGGTCCTGCGGATGCGACGCCGGGAACCGTTGCAGGTCGTCCAGCTTGCGGTCGAGGACGTCGTGGACCTGATTCAGCCACTTCTCCGTCAGCGGCGACTGTTTCTCGAAAATGAACGCGCACAGGCCGATCAGTTCGTGATGAGACCTGCGCAGCAGGTCGCCGAATTCACCCTGGACGTGCGGCAGCCCGTGCGCGAGTTCGGTATAACCGAGTGCGAGTTTGCCCGAATGTTCGAGCGTTTCAAAAAACCGCGGCCATTTTGTGGTCGTGATTTTAATGTCGGTATAACCGCCGCCGTAATGGTGCATCAGATAACAGCGCAGATAATCCGATTTATGCGTGGAACTGAGATACGGATAAGCCGGATGCAGCGGGTAATCCTTTTTGACCCAGTCCTCGACGCAATGCTGATTGACCAGCGCGACCGGACACGCGACCTGATTAAAGATGCTCCAGAGCGCCTGGATCCGGTTCGCGGACATCACTTCCGGGCCGGTCCACAGGCAGAAGACGGTGCGGCTGCTGATTCCGTCGAATTCGTGAGAGAGGGGCGGCGTGTTCATCGGTGCGTTGGGAAAGGTGTCGCAAAAAGGGGGGGCGCCCGGCCGGGCGGCGCTGAGCCTGCGGGGAGCGTCAGAGCAGATCCGCCGGCAGCGCCATGCCGACCTGCTGCATCAGGCTCTGCCTGTGCAGCCGCAGCGTCTCGCTGCGCGCGGGATGGCGGCGGTACACATAGAGATAGTCCATCACCGCATTGAAGTTGTTCGCGTCCTCGCTGTTGCCCCGGCGGTCGGACGACGCGTCGGCGACTTCGTACACGATCGAGCCTTGTATCGGCAGATGCACCGGCATTTCCTTGTCGAAAATGGCGAGCAGAAAATCCCAATCCTCGTATGCGCGCATATGCGGATCGAAGCGGGTATTGCCGATCAGCCGGCGCGGAAAGGCAAAGCAGGACATATGAACCTGGTTTTTCACATAAACGAGTTCATTGAGCTGATGCGTTAAATCGAGTTTCTGCTCCGCGATGAAAACGGGCTGCGGCGCGGCCCGGCTTTCGGTGACGACCGCGCAGTCGAAATAGACGAACCGGCCGGCGGCGACTTCCGGGCGGGCGGCGAGCTGTTCGAGCAGGCCGGGCTGCCACGCGTCGTCGTCGTCCAGAAACATCACGTAGCGGCCGGACGCGAGGTCGAGGCCGAGATTGCGGCTCGCCGCCGGGCCGCGCTCGCCGTTGCGTTTGATCTTGATGTCGTCCGGCCCGAGCAGCCGGCTGCACACCTCGTCGTCGGCGGGATTCCACTCGTCGGCGACCACGATGACTTCATGGGAAAGCGGACCCGCCTGCGCCTTGATCGACGCGAGCGCGCGCTCCAGCAGCACCGGGCGCTTGTGCGTCGGAATGATGACAGAAAGAAAGGGTGCGGCGGACGGCATCGTTGCTCCGTGGCGGGAACCGGCGCCGCTGCGGAACGAGGGCTGACCGGGGCAGGTTTTTCGCGAGTATATCCGGCGCCCCGGCGGTGGCGCGAGGTTCGAAAGGTTCGAAATGCCTTTCTAAAGTCGGCCGAATTGCTGCCGATAACACTTCTGTCGTCGGCTCTTGCCTTTGAGTCATGTTCTGGCTGGCCGAGTGTGTTCGTTCTGTACGCCAAACGGGGGGCGGGCAGGCTGCGCGGACCGTTTTTCGGTACGACTGGGTGGCAGGTATGGCGCTGAACAATTAAAAGGACCAAACGGATCATGGTATCAATCATCTCGTCAATGACAGCCGCCCAGGTGCAGGCGCTGACAACGTCGCAGTTCGCGGCGTTGGGCACTGCCGACGTCGCGGCCCTGACCGCAGCGGACATCAAGGGCTTGAACACAAGCCAGCTTGACGCAATCCAATCCTCGGCAATCGTTTCTCTCAGCAAGGCCGCGATCGCCGCGCTCAGCTCCGCCCAATTGCAGGGGCTGGCGACCGCGCAGGTCCGCTCGCTGACCACCGGACAGCTCGGCTCGCTGGACGTCTCCGCCATCGTGGGGCTCACGACGAGCCAGATCGGCGTGTTGCAGACGTTCCAGATCAAGAGCCTGACGGCTACCCAACTGTCGCATCTGACGACGAGCGACGTCGCGGCGCTGGGCTCGGACCAGATCGGCGCGCTGTCGGCGGCCCAGATCGGCGCGTTCGGCACGGCCGGCGTGCAGGCGCTGGGCTCGGCGGGCATCAAGGCGCTGAACACGGCGCAGATTTCGGGCCTCAGCGTCGCCGAAGTGGCGAGCCTGACGACCTCCGAAGTGGCCGCGCTCGGCACGGCGCAGGTTCAGAAGCTGTCGGCCGCGCAGATCGGCGCGCTCGGCACGGCGGGTGTCGCGGCACTCGGCACGGCGGGCGTCAACGCGCTGACGGCGACGCAGATCGCCGCGCTGAGCACGGCGGAAGTCGCGAACCTGACCACGTCGGAAGTGGCGTCGCTGGGTACGGCGCAGGTGCAGACGCTGTCGGCCGCGCAACTCGGCGCGCTGGGCACGGCGGGTGTTGTCGCGCTGGGCACGGCGGGCGTCGGCGCCTTGAAGGCGACCCAGATTGCCGGCCTGAGCACGGCGCAGATCGCCAACCTGACGACGGCCGAAGTGTCGGCGCTGGGCACGGCACAGGTGCAGAAGCTGTCGGTCGCGCAGGTCGGCGCGTTGAGCACGGCGGGTGTCGCCGCGCTGGGTACGGCGCAGATCCAGAAGCTGACGGCGGCGCAGATCGGCGCGCTGGGCACGGCGGGCGTCGTGGCGCTGGGTACCGCGGGGGTCGGCGCGCTGCTGGCGACGCAGGTGTCCGGCCTGAGCACGGCCGAGGTGGCCAACCTGACGACGGCGGAAGTGGCCGCGCTGGGTACGGCGCAGGTCCAGAAGCTGACGGTTGCCCAGATCGGCGCACTGAGCACGGCAGGCGTGGCCGCGCTGGGCACCGCGCAGATCCGCTCGCTGTCGGCGTCGCAACTCGGCGCCCTGGGGACGGCGGGCGTGGTGGCGCTCGGCACCGCGGGCGTAAGCGCGCTGACGACTGCGCAGATCTCCGGCCTCAGCGTCGCTGAAGTATCGAGCCTGACGACGTCGGAAGTGGCGGCGCTGGGTACGGCGCAGGTGGCGAAGCTGTCGGTTGCGCAGGTCGGCGCGCTGGGTACGGCGGGCGTCGTGGCGCTGGGTACCGCCGGGGTCGGCGCGCTGCTGGCGACGCAGGTGTCCGGCCTGAGCACGGCCGAGGTGGCAAACCTGACGACGGCGGAAGTGGCCGCGCTGGGTACGGCGCAGGTCCAGAAGCTGACGGCTGCGCAGATCGGCGCACTGAGCACGGCGGGTATCGCGTCGCTGGGTACGGCCCAGGTACAGACGCTGTCGGCCGCGCAACTCGGCGCACTGGGTACGGCCGGCGTGGTGGCGCTGGGTACGGCGGGCGTCCATGCGCTGACGGCGACGCAGGTCGCCGGCCTGAGCACGGCGGAAGTCGCGAACCTGACGACGGCGGAAGTCGCGTCGCTGGGTACCGCGCAGGTGCAGAAACTGACGGTCGCGCAGATCGGCGCGCTGGGTACGGCGGGCGTGGTGGCGCTGGGTACGGCGGGCGTGGGCGCGCTGACGGCGGCGCAGGTCGCCGGCCTGAACACGGCGGAAGTGGCGAACCTGACGACGTCGGAAGTGGCCGCACTGAATACGGCGCAGGTGCAGAAGCTGACGGCTGCGCAGGTCGGCGCGTTGAGCACGGCGGGCGTCGCCGCGCTGGGCACGGCGGAAGTGCAGAAGCTGTCGGCGTCGCAACTTGGCGCACTGGGTACGGCCGGTGTGGTGGCGCTGGGTACGGCTGGCGTCGGCGCGCTGCTGGCGACGCAGGTGTCCGGCCTGAGCACGGCGGAGGTGGCAAACCTGACGACGGCGGAAGTGGCCGCGCTGGGTACGGCGCAAGTGCAGAAGCTGACGGCTGCGCAGATCGGCGCACTGAGCACGGCGGGCGTGGCTGCGCTCGGCACCGCGCAGGTGCAGACGCTGTCCGCCGCGCAGGTCGGCGCGCTGGGTACGGCCGGTGTGGTGGCGCTCGGCACGGCTGGCGTTCACGCGCTGACGACCGCACAGGTCGCCGGGCTGAGCACGGCTGAAGTCGCGAACCTGACGACGGCGGAAGTGGCGTCGCTGGGTACGGCGCAGGTGGCGAAGCTGACGGCCGCGCAGGTCGGCGCGCTGGGTACGGCGGGCGTCGTGGCGCTCGGTACGGCAGGTGCTGCCGCGCTGACGGCGACGCAGGTCGCGGGCCTGAGCACGGCCGAAGTGGCGAACCTGACGACGTCGGAAGTGGCGGCGCTGGGTACGGCGCAGGTGGCGAAGCTGACGGTCGCGCAGATCGGCGCGCTGAGCACGGCGGCTGTCGCCGCGCTGGGTACGGCCCAGGTACAGACGCTGTCGGTCGCTCAACTCGGCGCGCTGGGTACGGCCGGCGTGGTCGCGCTCGGAACGGCGGGCGTCCACGCGCTGACGGCGACGCAGGTCGCCGGCCTGAGCACGGCGGAAGTCGCGAACCTGACGACGGCGGAAGTGGCGTCGCTGGGCACGGCACAGGTGCAGAAGCTGACGGCGGCGCAACTGGGCGCACTGGGTACGTCGGGCGTCGTGGCGCTCGGCACGGCGGGCGTGAGCGCGCTGACGGCGACGCAGGTCGCGGGTCTGAGTACGGCTGAAGTCGCGAACCTGACGACGTCGGAAGTGGCCGCGCTGAATACGGCGCAGGTGCAGAAGCTGACGGCCGCGCAACTGGGCGCGCTGAGCACGGCGGGTGTGGCTGCGCTGGGTACGGCGCAGGTGGCGGCACTGTCGGCCACGCAAGTCGCCGCGCTGGGCACGGCGGGCGTCGTGGCGCTGGGTACGGCGGGCGTCCATGCACTGACGGCGACGCAGGTCGCGGGCCTGAGCACGGCCGAAGTGGCGAACCTGACGACGGCGGAAGTGGCCGCGCTGAACACGGCGCAGGTGGCGAAGCTGACGGCCGCACAGGTCGGCGCGCTGAGCACGGCAGGCGTCGCGGCGCTGGGTACGGCGGAAGTGGCGTCGTTGTCGGTCACGCAGGTCGGCGCACTGGGTACGGCGGGCGTGGTGGCGCTGGGCACGGCGGGCGTCCATGCACTGACGGCCGCGCAGATCGCCGGCCTGAGCACGGCTGAAGTGGCGAACCTGACGACGGCGGAAGTCGCGTCGCTGGGTACGGCGCAGGTGGCGAAGCTGACGGCTGCACAGGTCGGCGCACTGGGTACGGCGGGTGTCGTGGCGCTCGGTACGGCGGGTGTGGGCGCGCTGACGGCGACGCAGGTCGCGGGCCTGAGCACGGCCGAAGTGGCGAACCTGACGACGGCGGAAGTGGCCGCGCTGAACACGGCGCAGGCGGCGAAGCTGACGGCCGCGCAACTGGGCGCCCTGAGCACGGCGGGTGTCGCCGCGCTGGGTACGGCGCAGGTGCAGGCGCTGTCGGCCGCGCAACTGACCGCGCTGGGCACGGCGGGCATGGTGGCGCTGGGTACGGCGGGCGTGAACGCGCTGACGGCCACGCAGATCGCAGGCCTGAACACGGCCGAAGTGTCGAGCCTGACGACGGCGGAAGTCGCCGCGCTGGGTACGGCGCAGGTGGCGAAGCTGACGGTCGCGCAACTCGGCGCGCTGAGCACCGCGGGCGTCGCGGCACTCGGCACGGCGCAGGTGCAGACGCTGTCGGCCACGCAAGTCGCCGCACTGGGTACGGCCGGCGTGGTCGCGCTCGGCACGGCTGGCGTCCATGCGCTGACGACCGCGCAGATCTCCGGCCTGAGCGCAGCCGAGCTGTCGAACCTGACGACGGCGCAGGTCGCGTCGCTGGGTACGGCACAGGTGCAGAAGCTGTCGGCCGCGCAGATCGGCGCCCTGAGCACGGCGGGCGTCGCCGCGCTGGGCACGGCGCAGGTGCAGGCGCTGTCGGCTACGCAGATCGGCGCGCTCGGCTCGGCCGGCGTGGCGGCGCTGGGTACCGCAGGCGTCGGCGCACTGACGACCGCGCAGATCTCCGGTCTGACCGCGACCGAAGTGTCGGGTCTGACGACGTCGGAAGTCGCATCGCTGGGTACGGCGCAGGTACAGGCGCTGACGGCGACGCAGATCGGCGCGCTGGGTACGTCGGGCGTCGTGGCGCTCGGCACGTCCGGCATCAGCGCACTGACGACCGGCCAGATCGGCGGCCTGAGCACGGCTGAAGTGTCGAGCCTGACCACCAGCCAGCTGCACGCGCTGACGACCGACCAGTCGCACGCGCTGACGGCGGACCAGGTGCATGCGCTGTCGACGGATCAGGTGCAGGCACTGCCGATCTAAGCAGCACGCAGTCGCAGTAACGAAGCAGCAGTAACAGCAGCAAGCAGTTCCCCGTTCCCCGATGGCGGGCCGCGCGAGTGGCCAGTCGTCGGGGAATCGGGCGATACTGGGCGAGTGCGCCCATCACTGGTCTTGCCCGTCGCGCGAGACGCCAGCGATGGGCGCGTTCGTCTACCCGGAAGTCAGAAGGAGTCGGGTGCGCTCCTGCACTCAAGCATCAAGTGACCAATCACGCTGAGACAGAGTACGCAAGCAGGATTTCGGCCGCCTGGCGAGGCAGCCTCGCGCTGGGCGAACTGATCGACTACGGCAACCTGCTGAGCGACGCCGGCAAGCCCGAACTGGCGATCGTGCTGTTCCAGACGTGGCTCGACCACAACGAGACGCAGTTCAACCATCTCGTCCTGTTCAATCTCGGCGCGACCTGTAACCTGATCGGCCGCCTCGACGACGCGAAGCACGCGTACCGGCGCGCGATCGAACTGTCGCCGTCGTTCGTCCAGCCGCACTTCAACCTCGGCATGATCCACGAGCGGCTCAAGCAGCCGCAGTCCGCGCTGGCGGAATGGCTGTGGGTCGCGCATACCGTGTCGCCGCGCGACGAAGCCAACGCCGGGCTGCGGCTGATGGCGATGAAGAACCTCGGGCGTCTATACGAGGCCGAGCGGCAGTTCGGCGACGCGCTCGACTGGCTCGGCAAGTGCCTCGCGGTCGATCCGAACCAGCCCGACGTGCTGCAGCACTGGATCTTCCTGCGCGCGAAGACGTGCGAATGGCCGGTGTACATACCCGTGCCCGGCGTGAGCCCGGAGCTGATGCGCGATTCGACGTCGGCGCTCGCGATGATTTCGCAGTCCGACGACCCCGACGCGCAGCTGGCCGCGGCGGTCCGCTACGTCGAGGAGAAGGTCGATGCGTCGTTGCCCGCGCTGTCGGATGGCGGCGGCTACGGACACAGGAAGCTGCGCATCGGTTATCTGTCGTCGGACTTCTGCCTGCATCCGGTGTCGATGCTGACGGTCGAGATGTTCGAACTGCACGACCGCGAGCGCTTCGAGGTGTTCGGCTATTGCTGGTCGCCGGAGGACGGCACCCCGTTGCGCGATCGCGTGATCGCGTCGATGGATCACTTCGAGCGCATCAACCAGCTCGACGACGACGCGGCGGCGCGCCTGATCCGCGCGCACGAGATCGACATCCTCGTCGACCTGCACGGCCAGACCTTCGGCGCGCGGCCGAACATCCTCGCGGCGCGGCCGGCGCCGGTGCAGATCACCTACCTCGGCCTGCCGGCGACCACCGCGTTTCCGTTCATCGATTACGTGATCGCGGACCGCTACCTGATCCCGGAAACGCTCGCGCACTGCTACACCGAGAAGATGCTGTACATGCCGGACGTGTACCAGGTGAGCGACCGCCAGCGGGTGATCGCGCAAGCGCCGTCGCGCGAGAGTTGCGGCCTGCCCGGGCAGGGTTTCGTGTTCTGCTCGTTCAACAACAACTACAAGTTCAACCCGGAGATGTTCGACACATGGATGAACATCCTGAAGCGGGTGCCGGGCAGCGTGCTGTGGCTGCTCGCTGACAACCGGTGGGCCGAGGCCAACCTGCGCAAGGAGGCGGCCGCGCGCGGCGTGGACGGGCAGCGTCTCGTGTTCGCGCCGCGGGCGGCGCCCGACGTGTTTCTCGCGCGGCTCGGCATTGCCGATCTGTTTCTCGATTCGTTCCCGTTCAACGCCGGGACGACCGCCAACGACGCGCTGTGGGCCGGCCTGCCGCTGCTGACCTGTTCGGGGCGCGCGTTCGCGTCGCGGATGGCCGGCGCATTGCTGACGGCCGCCGGCCTCGCGGAACTGACCACGACCAATTTCAGCGATTACGAGGAAAAGGCCGTGGCGCTTGCCAGCACGCCGCATGCGCTGGAGCAGGTGCGCGCAGTGCTCCGGAGCGCGAAGGAAAGCGGCCCGCTGTTCGATACGCCGCGTTTCGTGCGCAATCTCGAAGAGCGGCTCTGGCAGCTTGCCGATATGCCGGCGTGATGCGTGCGGCTGGGTGCGCAGCCGGGTGGGGCGTCGAGCCGGCCGGCTACGAAAGCCGGCTCGGCGGCGGGGCCGGTGATCGCAAAAAGCGGCGGGCCGGTTTCCCGCGAAGGTCGGCCGCGAAGGTCGGCTGCTTAAGCCGCCGGCCGCGCGCCCGACAGCTCCACGCTCAGATCGAACGCGCAGGCCTGCGCGGCAGAGAACCGCCGATGCGCGTCAGACTGCGCGAGCCGCAGCCCGCTGCGCGGACTCACGAGCACCGCGTCCTGCGGATACAGCCACGTATGCGAGCCCAGTTCCGCGAGCATGTCCGGATCGACGCGGACGAACGCATGGGTGCGGCGGCTCATCAGGTACAGCCGCCAGCTCGTGCAGATTGAGCGGATCACTTTCGCGTCGAGGTGCGCGATCTCCATCATCACCGTGCAGTTCTCGCGCCGCGCGAAGAACAGTTCGCCGCCCCTCAGCACCAGTTGCTCGGCGCCTTCGACGTCGATCTTGACGCACGCGTTGCGCGCGGTCTCCGACGCGAAATAGTTGTCCAGCGTCGTCGCGGGCACTTCGATGCTGCGGATCGCATGGCCGCGCGCCGTTTCCGGCACCGCGACGATCGACGACGTGCCCGACCACGTTTCGTCCAGATTGAACGTCACCGTGCCTTCGCTGTTCGAAAGCGCCACCGGCTCGACCTTCGCGTTCCGGCCGGCATCGCTCAAGGTCCGGGTCAGATACGGGATCAGCGTCGGGTTCGCTTCGAACGCGATCACCGTCGCCGGATTCGACGGCGCGATTTCGAGCAGCATTTCGCCGTAGTTGCTGCCGACGTCGACGATCAGATCCCAGCGCAGGGCGGCGAGCAGCCGCTTCCAGATGACGGCCGACAGCGGATTGAACGTGCCGCCGGAGCGCAGCAGTTGCTGCGCGCGCGTGTCGGACGGGTTCACGTACATCCGCTGCCCGTTGATCGCGACGTAGGCGCTCGGGCTGACCGTGCTGCTTTCCATGGTGTTTCTTCTCCGCCGGCGGGGTCTGCTTCAGGTTTCCTGCTTCTGCGCCGCTTCGGCGGACGTCTGGCTGAACTTCTGGATGGCCCGGTCGCGCTCGGCCAGCGCGGCGGACAGGCTCAGCACCTTGCGGTCGCGCTCCGCGATCTGCTGCTTCGCGACCTGAAGGTCCATCTCGGCCGAGCGGATCTGCGAGCGCAGCGGCTCGCCCGACATCGACAGGCTGCGATTGCGCTTCACGTTGTCGCGATTCGACGCCGCCGGCCACTTGTGGAACCACGACTTGTAGTTGTCGATCACGATCGGCTGCACCGCGACGCTCGCGTCGTGCAGCGCGATGTTGAACGAAAGCTGGTCGCGGCGCGAGTAGCGCATCACGTGGTTGTACCAGCTCACCATCGCGTCGCGGACGCCCGGCCGATGATGATGGCGCAGCAGGATCGCGGTCCAGTACGGACGCTCTTCGAGCGCGTTCGATTCGAGCATCTGATAGTGATTCAACTGCTCGAACACGCGGGCCGGATCGTCGAGCCCGGCCTTCGCGACCACCACGAATTCGTCGAACACGTTCGCGCGGAAGCTGTGATACGGCACCGCCATGTCCGCGTTGCGCAGGTACTGGCGGAACAGCGTCTCGGGTTTCGCGTGCAGCACGACGGTGTTGTCGATGTACAGCGACGTCTCGACGTCCGGCGGCAGATATTCGTGCGCGAGGATCTTCACGCGGCGCTGGCTGCGCACCGAATCCATCGGGAACGCGGGTTTGACGAGGCGAATCGTCCAGCTATCGCTGGTCAATTCGGGGTTGTCGGTGAAGCAGATGCGCTGGATCCGGCTGTCGATCCCGTCCGGGAATTCGTTCAGTTGTTCGTAGTTTCCGAACAGGCACGTATAGACGCAGGTTTTCGCGAGATCGGGCGCCCAGTCGTCGTCCTGCGCGGCGGGCGACGGCGGCGCGGCTTCGGCCGCCGCGTTTTGCGGCGCGCCGCCGCCGCTGGCCTGCGCCTCGCGCGCGAGGGCCTGCATGCCCGCGTCCTTCCAGCCGGCCGCCAGCAGCGCGCCGATGATCTGCGCGGCCGCGTCGATCTTGCCGCTGCCCAGCAGGCTCTCGGCCAGCTGCTTTGCCTTGTGCAGTTCGTTCAGCTTGCCGAACCACGTCTGCGCTTCCTGATCGTCGGGCAGGCACGACACGACGAGGCCGAACGTCGTCCGCGCTTCGGCGAAGCTGCCCTTCTGGATCATCTCCAGCGCGAGCGCCTTCCATTTCCTGCCGTCTTCCGGGCTGGCGCCAGCGGTTTCCCCGCCGGCGGCGGAGAGCGGGTCGTCTCGATTCAGGTCTGTCACGGTGTTCGGTCGGTTGGGTGGCGCGACGCGCGGGCCGGCGCGCGGGCCGCGCCTTCCGGCGTGGCGGGCGCGTTGACCATGCTGTGTCGCGCGCGGGCCTGCCGGAACGATTCGGCGCGGCGTGCGGCCGCCGCGAGGCGTCGAGCCACCATTTCGTATCGCACGCAGTCTAGGGGCTGCCTGTCCAGTCCGAAGCCCGGAACAGCAGACGTTTTTGCCGCCAATTCATGCCGCCGCGGCGGCGCGGCTGCCCCCACGATGCGGCTGCGAGGGTGTCGCGGGGGAGTCGCGGGGGCGTCGTGCGGGCGCCGCGGCGTCGCGCCATCGCCTGAAATGCACCCGTTTGCCGCGCTTGATCCACGGATTGTCAACCGGGGGAGCGCGCCACAATGGCGGCTCAACATGCGTCAGTGCGTGCGCGGACTGACGCTTCCCTTGTCGGGGCAGCGCCCTAGCCGGAAGCATTCATCCATGAGCGAATTGAAGTCCACCGAACCGAGCCTCGAAACCGCCGACACGCTGCTGGCACGCGCCGATACGCTGTGCCGCGCCGAACGGTTCGACGAAGCCGAAGAACTGTGCCGCACGGTGCTCGACGCCGAGCCGGGGAATGCGGCGGCGATCCATCTGCACGGCATCGTCGCGTATCGGCGCGGCGACTACGACCTGGCCGTCGAGCGGCTGATGGACGCGATCACGCGCGCGCCGCGCCCGGACTACTATTTCACGCTCGGCAACGTGATGGCGACCAACAACCGGCCCGCCGCCGCCGCCGAATGCTTCAGCCTCGCGACGCAGTTGCAGCCCGATTACGCGGATGCCTACAACAACCTCGGCACCGCGCAGCGCGCGCTGAAGCAGTATCACGACGCCGTGCAGTCGTTCTGCAAGGTGCTGGAACTGCAGCCGCAGAACGGCCGCGCGTACAACAACCTCGCGAACGCCTTGCTCGAACTGAACGAACTGCCGGCCGCGCTCGAAGCATGGGCGATCGCGCACCAGCTCGCGCCGGATTATCCGGAGCCGCTCAGCAACCGGCTGTTCGCGCTGCACTACGAAAACCAGATGTCGCCGGAGCAGTATCTGGCCGATGCGCGTTATTTCGGCGATCTGGTCGGCCGCGCCGCGCAGCCGTTCCGTAGCTGGCTCGTCACGACGACGCCGCGCACGGACCGGCCGCTGCGCGTCGGCATCGTGTCCGGCGACCTGCGCCGCCATCCGGTCGGTTATTTCCTCGCGAGCGTGGTCGGCGCGCTGGACAAGCAGCGCATCGAACTGTTCGGCTACCCGACCCGCATGAACGAGGACGAGCTGACCGAGTCGATCAAGCCGCATTTCAGCCAGTGGCAGAGCATCGCGACGATGAGCGACATCGCCGCCGCGCAGCAGGTTCGCGGCGACCAGATCGACATCCTGATCGACGCGTCCGGCCACACGACGAGCAACCGCCTGTCGCTGTTCGCGTGGAAGCCCGCGCCGATTCAGGTGAGCTGGCCCGGCTACTTCGCGAGCACGGGGCTCGCGACGATGGACTACGTGCTCGGCGACCCGCACGTGCTGCCGGAAGGCGAGGAGGCGCATTTCGTCGAGAAGCCGTGGCGTCTGCCGGACAGCTACCTGTGCTTCACGCCGCCGCAGGAGGCGCCGGAAGTCGGCCCGCTGCCGATGACGAAAAACGGCTTCATCACGTTCGGTTATTTCGGCCGTCTGACGAAGGTGACCGACAGCGTGATCGCGGCGTGGGCCGAGATCCTGCGCCGCGTGCCGGGCGCCCAGCTGTTCATCAAGTCCGCGCAGCTCGACTTCGAGGACGTGCGCGACATGACGGTCGCGCGGTTCGCCGCGCAGGGCATCGGCGCCGACCGCCTGCTGCTCGAAGGGTTCTCGGGCCGCGACCTGTATCTGGACGCGTACAACCGCGTGGACGTCACGCTGAGCCCGTTCCCGTATCCGTCCGGCACGACCGCCGCCGAAAGCCTGTGGATGGGCGTGCCGGTGCTGTGCCGCAAGGGCGACCGGTTCTCGTCGCACATCGCGGAGAGCATCCTGCATACCGCCGGGCTCGGCGACGCGTGGATCGCCAACGATCAGCAGGATTACATCGGGAAGGCGGTGGCGCTCGCCTCGGACGCGAGCCGTCTCGCGGTGCTGCGCGCGAGCCTGCGGGCGCAGACGCTCGCCTCGCCGCTGTGCGACGCGCCGCGCTTCGCGCGCAACCTCGAAAGCGCGCTGCACGCGATGTGGGACGACTACATCGCGAAACGCCGGCTGACGAAGCGCGAGGCGTGAACGGATGAACGGCGTGGTACATGGAAGCAACGTCGCGCAGACGCTGCGCGACGCGCTCGCGCACCATCGCGCCGGCCAGCTCGACGCGGCGCGCGAACTGTACGAAGCGATCCTTCGCGTCGATCCGAACCAGCATGACGCGCTGCACTTCCTCGGGCTGCTCGCATGCCAGGTGCGGCGTCACGACGTTGGCGTCGCGCTGATCGAGCGGTCGCTGGCCGTGCGGCCGGACGCGATCTACTACAACAATTTCGGCAACGTGCTGATGGACCTGCGCCGCTTCGGCGACGCGATCGACAGCTACCGGCACGCGTTGAGCCTGAAGGCCGATTACCCCGAGGCGCACAACAACCTCGCGAACGCGCTGCGCGAGACGAAGCAGTACGACGCGTCGATGCGCGAATGCGTGGAGGCGATCCGCCTGCGGCCCGCTTATGCCGAGGCGTACAACAACCTCGGCAACGCGCTGAAGGGCATGGGTGAACTGGACGAGGCCGTCGCGAGCTACTGCAAGGCGATCGAGCTGAAGGCCGACTACGCGCTCGCGTACAGCAATCTCGCCAACGTGCTGCTCGCGCAGGGCAACGCGGACATGGCGATCGACTGCTTCCGCAAGGCGGTCGCGTTTCAGCCCGATCTGCGCAGCGCGCACCACGGCCTCGGCGGCCTGCTGCTCGCGCGCGGCGAGACGGCGGCCGCGATCGAAAGCCTCGAAAAGGCGCTCGACCCGGCCGACGCCGAAGTGCACAACACGCTCGGCTGCGCGCTGCGCGACCTCAACGATCTGGAAGGCGCGGAGCAGCGTTTCCGCGACGCGATCCGGATCGACCCGACGTTCGCGGTCGCGTACTGCAATCTCGCGGGCGTGCTGCGCAAGCAGGACCGCAACGACGAAGCGGTGGAGGCGAGCAGCCGCGCGATCGAACTCGATCCGAAGTTCAGCCCCGCCTATCGGGAGCTGAGCGTCGCGTATTACATGCTCGGCAAGCGGCCGGCGGCGATCATGGGCTTTCGCCACGCGCTCGAACTCGATCCCGAGGACGACCAGTGCTGGTACGGGCTGTCGACCGCGCTGCGCGACGACCAGCAACTGGACGAGGCGATGGACGCCATCCAGAAGGCGCTGTCGATCGGCGTGCAGACCGGGCAGAAATACCTCGCGCTCGGCGACATCCTGATCGCGCGCGGCGCGACGGAAGAGGGGCTCGACGCGATCCTGAAGGCGCTGGAACTCGGCAGCGAGCCGGTCCAGACGTACAACCGGCTGCTGTTCGTGATGCCGGGCTCGCCGCGTTATTCGCCGCGCGACGTGTACGAGCACGCGGTGCGCTTCGGCCAGCTGGTCGAGAAGGCCGTGAAGCCGTTCGATCCCGCGCCGCTCGTGTACGACGGCAAGCGGCCGTTGCGGATCGGCTTCGTGTCCGGCGATCTGCGCACGCATCCGGTCGGCATCTTCCTCGAAAGCATCCTGAGCCATCTGGACCGCTCGCGCGTCGATCTGGTCGCGTACGTCACGTACAGCAAGGACGACGACGTGACCGAGCGGCTGAAGCCGCATTTTTCGGAATGGTGCCTGCTCGAAGGGATGAGCGCGCGGCAGGCGGCGCAGAAGATCCGCGACGACCAGATCGACATCCTGGTCGATCTCGCCGGCCATACCGCGTACACGGGGCTCGCGATTTTCGCGTGGCGACCCGCGCCGGTGCAGATCAGCTGGCTCGGCTTCTTTGCGACGACGGGCTGCGAGTTCATCGACTACTTCGTCGGCGACCGCTACGTGCTGCCCGAGAGCGAGGAGCAGTATTTCGTCGAGAAGCCGTGGCGGCTGCCGGACAGCTATCTGTGCTTCACGCCGCCGCCGGGCGCGCCGGACGTCGGTCCGCTGCCGATGGCGAAAAACGGTTTCGTCACGTTCGGTTATTTCGGCAAGCTGGTGAAGCTGACCGACGAGGTCGTCGAACTGTGGTGCCGGCTATTGCATCGCGTGCCGAACGCGAAGCTGTTCCTGAAGGGGATCGGGCTCGGCGCGGACTATTCGCAGTTCCGCACGATCGAGCGCTTCGCCGCGCACGGCATCGACGCGGACCGGCTGATACTCGAAGGCGAGTCGCCGCGCCTCGAATACTTCAACGCGTACAACCGCGTCGACATCATGCTGAGCCCGTTCCCGTATCCGGGCGGCACGACGACGGCCGAGGCGTTGTGGATGGGCGCGCCGGTGCTGGGCCTGAAGGGCGACCGGTTCCTCGCGCACATCTGCGAGAGCCTCGTGCACGCGGCCGGCCTCGGCGAATGGATCGCCGACGACCAGCAGCAGTATCTGGACAAGGCGATCGCGTTCGCGTCGCAGCCGGAGCAGCTTGCCGCGTTGCGCGCCGGGCTGCGCGAACACGCGCGCGGGTCGCCGATGTGCGATGCGCCGCGCTTCGCGCGCAATCTCGTGGATGCGTTCCACCAGATGTGGTCGAAGCACGTCGACGCGCAGCAGCACGCGTAAGGGCAGGCCGTAAAAAACCGATGCCCCCGTTCGACGCCTCCTCTCGCGAGGCGTTCGAACGGGGGCATCTTTTTTCGTGAGCCGGCGGCAGTCGCGCTGCCGGCGCGGGCGTTACCGTTGCAGCATGCCGATTGCGTGGTACTGGCTCACCGAGTTGATCCGCTGGCGCGCCTGCACGTTTTCTTCGGTCAGCCGGTCGAGACCGACCCGCGCCGCGGCGCTGATCTGCTCGTCCAGCGTCTGGATTTCGCGGATCAGCGCGAGCGCCTTCGGCGGCTGTTCCCGCTTCAGCGACATCAGCAGCGGCGAGCGTTCCGCGATCAGCGTCTCGGCGCGCAGCCAGTCGCGTTGCAGGACGGCAGCGTGAATCTCGTGCGTCAGCTGCGCGGCACGGGTAAGCGCTTCGGTCGTCATGACGGTTCTCCCGCGCCGCGCGATGCGGCGGTTACTTGTTGGAGGCGAGGGTACCCGCGCTGTCCTTGCCGCCGAACAACTGCGTCAGATACTGCGTGTTGTTCTGCATCTGCGTCATCAGGTTGTTCAGCGCGGTGAATTGCGCATTGTACTGCGCGGTCAGCGCATTCTGATAATCGGTCAGTTGCGTCGACTGGTCCTGCAGATCGCTCAAATCGGCGTTCAGCGTGCTCGTGCGCTGGTCGATCATGCCGCTCGCCTGGGTGTAGGGCGTCATGAACAGGTCGAGTTTCGCGCCGATCCCGTTGAGGGGGTTGAAGACCGCCGTCAGCGCGGAACTGTTCGTCGACAGCGCGTTCTGCAGCGTGTCGTCGTCCACCGAGATCGTGCCGTCCGGCTGCAGGTTCAGCCCGATCGACGAAAGGCTGTACGTCTTGCCGCCGCTCGTGATGCCGCTGCTGATCAGCGACGCGAGGCCGTTGGTGATGCCGTTCGTCATCGAGTCGCCGAGCAGCGGGCCGGCGGTCGACGTGCTCTGGTTGTACGACGACAGGCTCGCGGCCGTCGTCACGTAGTTGTTGTACGCCGACACGAAGTTGTTGATCGCGGTCGTGGACGCCGACGTGTCGTTCACCAGCGTCAGCGTCTGCGTAACCGGGGTCGACGGCGTCGCGCCGTTCACGCCCGAGATGTCCAGCGTGACGCCGGTCAGCGCGTTGGTCACCGTGTTGCTCGCGCTCGTGACCTGCAGGCCGTTGATGCTGAGCTGCGCGTCCTGGCCGGCGACGACGCCCTGCGAGAACAGCGCGGTGCTGTTGCCCGACGAGTCCGTCGCGGTGACGTTGCTCGTCAGCGTGATCGTGTTGGCCTGGCCAGTCTGCTTCGAGGTGAGCAGCAAGTGCTGACCGTCGGTCGCGTTCACGACGGTCGCGCTGACGCCCGGATTGCCCGCGGAGTTGTTGATGGCCGTCGCGATCGCCGACAGCGATTCGCCCGACGTCACCGACACGTTCATCGACGAGCTGCCGACCTGCAGCGTCATCGTGCCGGCGTTCAGCGTGGACGTGGACGGCAAGGCGATCGACTGCGCCGAGCTGGCCGTCGCCAGTTGCGAGACGCTGACGGAGTAGCTGCCGGTGACGGCGCCCGTCGTGGTGCTCGCGGTGATGCCGGTGCCGTTCAGCGAGGCTTTCACCTGCGACAGCGCCGTGCCGTCGAGGAAGCCGGACAGCGCGTCGTCGAGCGACGACAGCGCGGACTGGATCTTGCCGATCGCCGACAGCTCGGTGTTGTCGGACGATTGCTGGGTCGCGATCGCGCTCGCCTGCGCAGAGGTCTTCGAGGTGACCATTGCCTGCACGAGCGAGTTGATGTCCAGCGTCGAGCCGGTTGCGCCGTCGATGATCGACTGCGCTGCCTGGGCCAGTTGCGAGTTAAGGTCGGCCGCTGTCGTGCCGCTCGTGGTCGTGACGGTTGAGGTCATGCCGAATTCTCCGCGCGCCTGGCCGCATGCCAGAGCGGTATCGGTTGAAATACCGACAGGAAGGCAAGCCTTCCTGTCGTTTGTATGGGGTAAGCCGGCGCGGGTGGGCGGGCGTGGCCGCCGTCCGCGCCGGGGTGGCGCGCATCATCGCGCGCCGGGTGCATCTTACTGGAGAAGCTTCAGGATCTGTTGCGGCAGCGAGTTCGCTTGCGCCAGCACCGAGATACCTGCTTGTTGCAGCACCTGCGCCTTGCTCAGGTTCGCCGTTTCCTGCGCGAAGTCCGCGTCGGTGATCTGCGATTCGGCGGCGCTCAGGTTCGTCGATTCCGTTTGCGTGCTCGTGACGGTTTCCTGCAGCGTGTTTTGCTGCGCGCCGAGCTGCGCCTGATACACGTTGATCTGCGTGAGCGCGTTGTCGATCGTGGTCATCGCCGTTTGCGCGCCGGCCGACGTCGAGATGTTGATGCCGTCGACGCCGAGGCCCGCAGCGTTGAACACCGTGCCGCCGAAGTTGATGCTGACGAACTGGCCCGAGAACGCGCCGACCTGGAAGTTCAGCGTGCCGGCAGCCGACAGGATGTTGATGCCGTTGAACGACGTTTGTTGCGCAACGCGGCTGATTTCGCCCAGACGGGTCGTGACTTCCGATTGCAGATCCTGCAGCGCCGACGAGTCGAGCGAGCCGTCACCTGCCTGCACTGCCAGCTGGCGGATACGTTGCAGGTTGTCGATCGTCGATTGCAGCGCGCCGTTCGCCGTTTGCACGAGCGAGATCGCGTCGTTCGCGTTCGCAACGCCCTGGTTCAGCGCGTTGATCGACTTCGTTTGCGACGTGGCGATCGCGTAACCTGCTGCGTCGTCCGCGGCGGTGTTGATACGCTTGCCCGACGACAGGCGGTTGATTGCCTGCGACAGCGCGTTTTGCGAACCCGACAGGTTCGTCTGCGCCGTCAGGGACATGATGTTGGTGTTGATATTCAGCATTTGCGTCCTCGTTTGTAAAACGCCTTAGAGTTGGCTCTTTATTGCTTCGGCGTCGCGCTGTCGCTTGGTTTCTTCGGGTCGCGCTGACTGCCTTACCCTGGTTGACGGCGCGTGGAGAACAAACTTTAGGTGCCCGATTGTTACGAATTGATAGATCTGCTTCGCCGCGGTGAGCGCCGCCCCGCTGCCGGCGGGGGCGATGCGGTATCGGCGCGCGATGGGTTGAGACGTTGCATCGCATGGTCGGCTCCGGCTCACCGCATGCCGGAAAATGCGCGATGCATGGCGCGGTTTGCCTCGCGGAGCGGGCTGCGCCGATGGCTGTGCTGCGGCGGCATCGGGGCCCCCACAAACGCCGAAACGTCGCTCGCACCGGGGTTTACGGACGGTGAACGGGGCCGGTCAGCGGCTCGACGGCAGCCGGGGATTCGGCAAGTCCCTGACCGGACACAAGAAACGGTGGTTTGCCGATACATTTCCTGATATCATGTCGGGCGAATTGAGATCCTTGCCTGGTTTTGCCGCCGTAATCCGTTACTGTCGACGGGGGCGAACCGGCGGTTGGACGCGATGCAGCAGGGTGCGTCCGGCCGCGTTCCGCAGTGAACCCCCTACTTCTCTTTTCCGGCCTCCGTGGCCGCCTTGCCTCTCGTTTCGGGCTCCGTGGCCAGTTGCCCGCCGGAACGATCGGAGGGGCCGGCGTGCGAGCAGCTTTGCGCTCGCGCGATTGAAACCATATCAAGCGATTGAGTTAGGAATTACATGACGACGATTCTTCTGAAGGAAAACGAGCCGTTTGAAGTGGCGATCCGCCGCTTCCGCCGTGCGATCGAAAAAAACGGCCTGATCGCCGAACTGCGTGAGCGCCAGTCTTACGAGAAGCCGACCGCCGTGCGCAAGCGCAAGAAGGCCGCTGCGGTCAAGCGTCTGCACAAGCGCCTGCGCAGCCAGATGCTGCCGAAGAAGCTGCACTAAGCCGCTTTTTTCGCAGGTCCGCCGGACGGCGGTGCATGCTTCGCAAGAAGCAGCACCGCCGTCTGCGTTTGGGGTGATGCCGAAAGCGGGGCGCGTTTATTTCGCCGGCGGCCCGGCCGTGTGCCCGATAACTATTCAGGCTGCATGCCGGACGCCGTCCGACGACAGGCCGAACTGCGCGGCAATTGCGGTCAGCCGGCCGCGCCATTCCCATGCGCCGAATACGTCGTGGACGTTCTGCAGGCAGCCGAGCAGATCGACGGTCGCCGGATCGTAGATGTTGATGCGCGCGCGCAGCAGCGCCTTCTTCAGCGCGGCGACGCCGACGTCCATATAGAGCGGCACTTCGCTCGCCGGTTTGCCGATATAACGGACCGGGATGCCTTCCATCGCGCTCACGTAGTCGCGCGGCCGGATCAGGTTGCCGATCGGACAGCCCCCATAACTGAGGCTGCTGCAACTGCCGCGATAGGCGCCGCCGCCGCGGGGCAGCAGCGCCGCGCGCCCCTGGCCCAGAAGATGGGCGACGGCCCGGTCGAAGATCTCCTGATGGGTCAGGAAGTGGACGTTTTTCATTGCAGCCCCCTGCGCGACGCACAGCGGATGTCTCCCCATCGAGCGCGGCGCATGCGTCGATGCGCGTTCCCGCGGCGCGCCTGCACTCGCTGACAGTTATAACGGCGCGCGGCGGGAAAAGCGTTATGCGCCGCACGCTTCGCGGGCGATTGAGCAGCGATGCGAAACGTGCGCGGCGTGGGGCGAAGCTCGCGCAGCCTTATGGGGTAATGCTTTGCGGGGTGCCGCGAAGGCCGCCAGGGACTTTCCCGCATAGAGGGCAATAGAGCGGCCGGCCGTTGCCAAAACGCGTCATGCCGATGCGGCTTCACGCGCGCAGGCCGAGCGGCGATGGTCCGGCCGACGGGCTCGTTCAGTGTGCCGCGCGCGCCCGTCGCTTCTTGCCCAGCGCGGCGCATGCGGCGCGGCAATCGCAATTGCGCTCGTGGTCGTTGACCATCCCGACGGCCTGCATGAACGCATAGCAGATCGTCGTGCCGACGAACTTGCAGCCGTACTGCTTCAGCGCCTTGCTGAGCGCGTCCGATACCTCGGTCGATGCGGGCGCGTCGCGATACGTCGCCCAGTCGTTCTGGAGCGGCGTGCCGCCGACGAACGACCAGACGAACTGCGCGAGCGAGCCGTGCTCGTCGCGAATCTGCTGCACCGCGCGCGCATTCAGGATCGCCGCTTCGATCTTGTTGCGGTTGCGGACGATCGATGCGTCCTGCAACAGCATTTCGACCTGCTTCGGCGTGAAGCGGGCGACCTTGTCCACGTCGAAGTTCGCGAATGCGCGGCGATAGCCTTCGCGCTTGTTCAGGATCGTCGACCATGACAGCCCGGCCTGTGCGCCCTCCAGCACGAGCATCTCGAACAGGTGGCGGTCGTCGTGCGACGGCACTCCCCATTCGGTGTCGTGGTAGTGCGCGAGCGAGTCGGTGGTCGCCCAGTTGCAGCGGTGAGTCACGGTCGATGCCTCCTCTTCGGATGTTTCAGGACGACGCCAGCATAGCGGATCGCGCCCGCTCGGCCACCCTGGCCATCCGGCCAATTGTGCGATCGCGGCAGACCCGTTAGTCTCTGCGGCACGACCTATTTCGCGTATCGCGCGGGCAATCATCATGGACAACTTCTCGTATCTGATCGGCATCGACGGCGGCGGCACCGGCACGCGCGTCGTGCTCGGCGACGCGCGCGGCGCCGAACTCGCGCAGGCGACGGCCGGGCCGTCCGGACTCGGGCTCGGCATCGCGCGCGCGTGGCAGTCGATCGAAGACGGGTGCCGCGCGGCGTTCGCCGATGTGGGCATTGCGCTCGACTGGCCGCGCTGCGTGCTCGGTTGCGGCCTCGCCGGCGTGAACAACCGCGACTGGCTCGCGGCGTTCCGCGCCGCCGCGCCGAATGTCGCCGGTCTTGCGATCGAGACCGATGCCTATACGACGCTGCTCGGCGCGCATGGCGGCGAACCCGGCGTGATCGTCGCGCTGGGCACCGGCAGCATCGCGGCGGTGCTCGATGCGGACGGCGCGTCGCGCATCGCGGGCGGCTTCGGCTTTCCGTCCGGCGACGAGGCGAGCGGCGCATGGTTCGGTCTGCGAGCGATCGTGTATGCGCAACAGACCCTCGACGGCCGCGCGCCTGCCGACGCGTTCGCGCAGGCCCTGCTCGCGCACACCGGCGCAACGGATCGCGACAGCCTGATCGTGTGGCTGTGCGCGGCGAACCAGACCGCTTACGCGAGCCTCGCGCCGGCCGTACTCGCGCATCGCGACCACCCGTTTGTCGCGAAGCTGCTCGCCGAAGCCGGTGCGGAGATCGCGAAGATGGTCGTCGCGCTCGATCCGTCCGGCACGCTGCCCGCCGCGCTCTGCGGCGGTCTCGGCAAGCCGCTGCTCGACTGGGTGCCGGACGCGGTGCGCGCCCGGCTGCGCGCGCCGCTCGCGGATTCGGCGCACGGCGCGCTGCGGCTCGCGTTGCGCGAGGCCGCGCGGCTTCGCGACGAAGCGGCCTCGCGCGCGTGACGGCGCTGCGCCGGGCGCCAACGGCCTGCGCGGCGTCGCTTGCGCGGATGCTACGATTCGACGTTTGATTCTCTTCGCCTGCCTGCCATGTACAAGGTCATCGCCACCGATCTCGACGGAACGCTGCTCAACGCCGACCACCAGGTCGATCCGTTCACGGTCGCGACCGTCGGCGCGCTGGAGGCGCGGGGGCTGCCGTTCGTGATCGCGACGGGCCGGCACTATCGCGACGTCGCCGGCATTCGCGACGTGCTCGGCATCCGGCCGTATCTGATCACGTCGAACGGCGCGCGCGTGCATGCGCCGGACGACACGCTGATTCACGCGCGCAACCTGTCCGCGCAAGCGGTGCGCCGGATCGTGCATCCGCAGATCACCGGCGAGCATGGCCGCGTGATCGTCAGCCTGTTCTCCGACGACTCGTGGCTGATCGACCGCGACGCGCCGCAACTGCTCGCGCTGCATCAGGATTCGGGGTTCGGCTATCAGGTGACCGACCTGCACGCGCATCACGGCGAGGAGATCGGCAAGGTGCTGTACATCGGCGACCCGGCCGATCTCGCGCACGTCGCCGCGAATCTCGCGCGCGAATTCGGCGACGCGCTTTATGTGACCTACTCGCTGCCGGATTGCCTCGAAGTGATGACGTCGGACGTGTCGAAGGGGCGCGCGCTGCGCGTCGTGCTGGAACGACTCGGCCTCGACGCGTCGGGCTGCGTCGCGTTCGGCGACAACATGAACGACATCGACCTGCTCGAAACCGCCGGCCATCCGTTCATGATGAACAACGCGAACCCGGACCTGATCGCGCGGCTGCCGTCGGTGCCGCGCATCGGCAACAACTTCGAAGCGGGCGTTGCGCATCATCTGCGCAGGCTGTTTCGGATGAACGACGAAATCGCGGCGTCCTGAGCTTTTTTCGAACGGCTGCGTGCCGCGCGCTCAGGGCATCGTCATTGAGCGGCCGGCAGCGCGGCGCACGGGCAGTCGGTCGAGCGGCCGTCGAGGCCTTCGTGATCGTGCGTGAACGTCGCGGTCGGCCGGTCCGCGCTCCAGTCGATGCGCACTACATAGATGCTGTCGAAATCCGAACCGGGCCATGTCGGCACGTCGGCATCGTTGCTGCCGTAGGTCGTCACGATCTTGCGGACCAGTTCCTCGACGTCGCGATGCTCCCACGCGATCAGCGCGGTGCGGCCCCGCCATTCGGGCGCGACGAGCGTGCGTTCGAGCGCGCCGATCTGCGAACGGCCATACGGCGTCTGCACCGGCATTCCGAACTGGATCGCGGTCGGCTCGATCGTCGCAAGCGGGCGCACGTAGTAATACGGATGTCCGCGGTCGTCCTTCTTCTCGCCCGGGTCCGGCGCGTAGATCGCGTCGGGTTTGCCGAATTTCGCGGCGATCACCGCCGGCAAGGCGAGCGCGCGATTCAATCCCTGGCAGTTCAACTGCCCGAGTCCTTCAGGCGGTTTCTCGGCGTGGCGGACGAACACCAGCGTTTCGATGTCGGTCGGCGCGGCTCGCGTCGTCGGCGCGAACAGCACAGCCGTCGCGCTCACGCAAAGCGAAGCAGCGGTCCGCAAGGACAAGCGGAACGGGAAGGTTGAAAAGGAAAGCGGGCGCATGGCGGCGCGCATCGGCGGCAAGGGAAAGGGGAATCGGATGACGGTCGCCCGATTCTAGCAGCGGCGTCATCCGGCCACGCTCGAATCGGGCGGCTCCGCGCACGCTCGATGGCGTCGCGCGGACCTGGCGGATCAGCGCCGTTGCGCGACCGCCGGATAGACGACGCCAGCGATGACCGCGCCGATCATCGGCGCGAGCCAGAACAGCCACAGTTGCGAGATCGCTTCGCCGCCGACGAACAGCGCCGGGCCGGTCGAGCGCGCCGGGTTCACCGACGTGTTGGTGACCGGAATCGAGATCAGGTGGATCAGCGTCAGGCACAGGCCGATCGCGATCGGCGCGAAGCCGGCCGGCGCGCGTTCGTCGGTCGCGCCGAGGATCACGAACACGAAGAAGCCGGTCAGCACCGTTTCGCAGATGAACGCGGCGGCCATCGAATAGTGGCCCGGCGAGTGGTCGCCGTAGCCGTTCGTCGCGAAGCCGCTCGCGACCAGATCGAAGCCCGGCTTGCCGGTCGCGATCAGCGACAGCACGAACGCGCCGAGCGCCGCGCCGATCACCTGCGCGACGATGTACGGCACGAGGTCGCGCACCGGGAAGCGGCCGGCGACGGTGAGCCCGACGCTGACCGCCGGGTTCAGGTGGCAGCCGGAGATATGGCCGATCGCGAACGCCATCGTCAGCACGGTCAGGCCGAACGCGAATGCGACGCCGACGAAGCCGATGCCGAGGCCATGAACCGGGCCGGCGAAGCTCGCCGCGAGCACCGCGCTGCCGCAGCCGCCCAGCACCAGCCAGAAGGTGCCGAACAGTTCGGCAATTAGTCTTTGGGATAAGCGCATCGTATGACACCTCGAAAAGTCGATTTGAAGGAGACGGAAAAGCCCGGCTTTCGATAAGTGCCAGATTCTAGGCAGTCCCTCGACTCAACGGGTGTCAACAATTGTCAATTCGGCAGTTATTGATCCCATTATTGACAGGCGTTCCGCGTTCGAATTGCGCGTTCGAGCCGATCGTTAAATATTCCGCATATCCGTCATAAAGCGGATTAGCGGCGATTGCTAATTTCCCTATTTACGTCTAATCTGCGTTGCAGTTGCAGCATCCACAAATGTGGGGGGAACGAAATGTCGCAATATTCGGAACTCAAGGCTCAGATCGCCAGACTGACGGAGCAGGCGGAAGAGGCGCGGCGCACCGAGATCGCCGACGTGATCGCGGCTATCCGCGAGAAGATCGCCGAATACGGCCTGAGCGCGCAGGATCTGGGTTTCGCCACCGCGGCGAAGCGCGGGCGCCCGCCGAAAAAGGCGCCGCTGCCGCCGCGCTATCAGGATCCGAAGACCGGTGCGACGTGGAGCGGGCGGGGCAAGCCGCCGAAATGGATCGCCGGCAAGAATCGCGAACGTTATCTGATCGGTTAGCGAGCCGGCGCTTAGGTCCTGTTTCGGTCCTGTTTCGGTCCTTCTTCGCCGTTCTTTACCGAAACGCCCGCGCAATGTCCGGCCGTCAGCGTAAAAAAAGCCGCATGGAACCCATGCGGCTTTTGTACGTAAACTCTTCGATCGGCCTAATCGCAGCGCGCCGCCGATTAGCGACGCGCATTCGCCGGCTTTATCGCACCGGCGCGGCCCTGGCTTAACCAGCGGCGACCCGACGCAGAACCGGACGCTGTGCCGATTCGACGAGCGTCGCATAGCTGTCGAGGTAATTGCGCGCCATCGTCTTCGAGCTGAAGCGGCGTTCGAATTGCGCGCGGATCGCTTCGCGGGACAGCGAATCGATGTTCTGCAACGCGGCGACCGCACCCTGCACGTCCTCGACGATGTAGCCGGTCAAGCCGTTGTCGATCACCTCCGGCACCGAGCCGCGGTTGAACGCGATCACCGGCGTGCCGCACGCCATCGACTCGATCATCACGAGGCCAAACGGCTCCGACCAGTCGATCGGAAACAGCAGCGCCTTCGCGCCGGACAGGAATGCGGGCTTCTGCGTCTCGTCGATCTCGCCGACGAATTCGACGTGCGCCTGCGAAAGCAGCGGCTCGATTTCCGTCCTGAAGTAATCGCGGTCGACCTTGTCCACCTTCGCGGCGATCTTCAGCGGCAGCCCGCTTTGCGCGGCGATCTTGATCGCGGTGTCCACGCGCTTTTCCGGGCAGATGCGGCCGAGGAACGCCAGATATTCCGGCTTGCGATCGGTCTGCGGCGTCAGCAGGTTCTCCGGCAGCCCGTGATAGATCGTGCTCAGCCAGTTCGCCTGCGGCAGCGGCTGGCGCTGCGAGTTCGAGATCGACACCACCGGCGCGTCCGGGAACGACTCGAACACCGGCTGCAGTTCCGGCAGGTCGAGCCGGCCGTGCAGCGTGGTCACGAACGGCGTGTCGAGCGTGGTGAACAGCGGGAACGGCAGGTAGTCGAGGTGAAAATGCAGCACGTCGAATTCGTGCGCGACGCGGCGCACGCGCTCCAGCAGCACGATGTGCGGGGCAAGCGCGTCGCGGATCGTCGGATCGAGGCGCAGGGCGCGCGGCCACGCGGCTTCGAGCTTCGCCGAGGTCACCGAATCGCCGCTGGCGAACAGCGTCACGTCGTGGCCGAGTTCGACCAGCGCTTCGGTCAGATAGGACACAACGCGCTCGGTGCCGCCGTAGAACTTCGGCGGAACGGCTTCGTACAGCGGCGCGATTTGTGCGATTCGCATTGGGTGATCTCCATGAACTGAGGGCAGCGTGCAATACGTTCCCGGTGGCTCGGCAGCCGCTGCGATCGGCGCATGCGGCGCTTTCGGGTTATCCCTGATTCCCATTATCGGGATGCAGGGAATCGATTCCGAGCTGTTTTGCAAACACTTAACGTTGTTACAGCGAGAAACAGCACTGTAGCGGGTTTCGGGGGAACGGAGTCGCGACGGTCGCTCGCATGCGCAATTACCGGACCCGCTGTCGTGGCGGGTTTTGGGGTTTTTGTTACGCAGTAATGAAAAGATCCTATAATTCGCCGCGCGTTTCCTTTTCGACGATATCGACGACATCGCCGATGCGGGGCGCTCCTCCCGAATCTCCGCCCAGCAGCCCCGCCGGCTGGCTTTGTCAGAAAAATTCCTACACAAATAGACGGTATTGCCTCACAGGCGGTTGGGGTGTCTGTCCGATTTCCATTTGTCCCTGCCCTGGACACAATGCCTATACGGCCACCTGCGGGCCGATTGAACCAGCTTTCGCTGGATATGAGTAGGCAAACGTTTTCGCAAGCGGCCTGACCAGCCAATAGCTTCAAGTTTCGGGGGAATCCATGAGCGCGACCACGCACAGTGACATGCTCAGCGAGATCAAGGAAGTGAACCTGTCGTACCTGCTGCTCGCGCAACGGCTGCTGCGCGAGGACCGGGCGGCGGGCATGTTCCGTATGGGGATCTCGGAGCGGCTGGCCGACGTGCTGGCCAGTCTTTCGCTCGCGCAGACCGTGCGGCTCGCCGCATCGAACCAGGTGTTATGCCGGTTCCGCTTCGACGACCACGCGATCCTCACGTCGCTCGCCGACAAGGGCAAATCCGCCGCCGCCGCGCAGACGCATTCCGCCATCCTGATGGCGAGCCAGCCGACCGAACAGCTCGACTGACGCGTCCGGGGCGCAGCGCGTCCCGCCCGTTCGTCCGCCCTGTCCGCCCTGTCCGCCGCGCCGTCCGCGTGCGGCGATGCGCGGCAGCGGTGCATCCGGCGCCGGCGCGGTGCGCCTGCCGCCGTTCTTTCTCACCTTTCATGGCCACCAGAAGCGTCGTACTCGAAGTCCGGCAGATTGCGCTCGCGACCGAACTGATCTCGCTCGGCGCGCGGCTGCCGCTGCTCGAAGCGGAGACGTCGCTGTCGCGCGACCGGCTGACGAGGCTCTACAAGGAAGTGCGCGGCGAGTCGCCGCCGAAGGGCATGCTGCCGTTCTCCGCCGACTGGTTCATGAGCTGGCAGGCGAACGCGCATTCGTCGCTGTTCTACAACATCTTCCGGGTGATCCGCGGCCACGACGGCGCGCCGATCCAGTCGATCGTGAAGAGCTACCGGCTGTATCTGGAGCACGTGCAGCTTCACGCGGTCGAGCCGGTGCTGAGCATCACGCGCGCATGGACCCTCGTGCGTTATTTCGCGGCGGGCCTGCTGGAAGGCGTCGCGTGCACGCGTTGCGGCGGTCACTTCGTCGCCCATGCGCATGACCCGAAGAGCGGTTTCGTCTGCGGGCTGTGCCGGCCGCCGGCGCGCGCCGGCAAGCGCGGCCGCCGCGCCGGCGCGGCGCGCGAAACCGGCCTGCCGGAGCACAACGACGCGCCGGCGCGCGGCTAGCGCGAACGGCCGGGACGGGCGGCCGCGGCCGCCTTCGTTGCCGCCTTTCGGGGTTGCGGGCGGGGGTGAAGCGCGCGCGGACCAGCCCGTAAGCTTCGCCGCGCCGGGTGTTTTTCGCGCCCGGACGACCAGGGGCAAACACCGACAAGCCGCGCGGGCCGCCGCGCCTTGCCCGGCGGCCCGCAGACGGCCGCCGCTGCGCGTTCGCGCCGCAGTTCGCATGGACCAAAGTTTTTCCCGACTGTGCCGTAAACCAGCTATTGACGCCAACCACGGAGGTCGGCGGCGCATTCTTGTGAGGACCCGGCTGTGCTGATTTTTGTGGGAACACTCGTGACGATCGCGTCCGTCTTCGGCGGTTATGCGCTGGAAGGCGGCCATCTCGCCGCGCTGCTGCAGCCGGTCGAAGTGCTGATGATCGCCGGCGCGGGTGTCGGCGCATTCATCCTCGGCAACGGAATCAAGACGATCAAGTCGACCCTCGGCGTGCTGCCGAAGCTGTTCAAGGGGTCGAAGTACAACAAGGACGTCTACATGGAGCTGATGGCGCTCCTGTACGTGCTGCTCGCGAAGGCGCGCAAGGAAGGCACGCTGACGCTCGAAGCCGACATCGACGATCCGCAGAAGAGCCCGCTCTTCACGCAGTATCCGAAGATCCTCGCGGACGATCACATCATCGAGTTTCTCACCGACTATCTGCGGCTGATGGTCGGCGGCAACATGAACGCTTTCGAAATCGAAAGCCTGATGGACGAGGAAATCGAGACGCACCATGCCGAGAGCGAAGCGCCCGCGCATGCGCTGTCGAAGGTCGGCGACGCGATGCCGGCATTCGGTATCGTCGCGGCGGTGATGGGCGTCGTGCACACGATGGCGTCGGCGGACAAGCCGCCCGCGGTGCTCGGCGAGATGATCGCGCAGGCGCTGGTCGGCACGTTCCTCGGGATCCTGCTGTCGTACGGCCTGATCAGCCCGCTCGCGAGCCTCGCGGAGCAGCGCGCGGCCGAGGAAACGAAGATGTTCCAGTGCATCAAGGTGACGATCCTCGCCAGCCTGAACGGCTACGCGCCGGCGATCGCCGTCGAGTTCGGCCGCAAGGTGCTGTACTCGACCGAGCGCCCGTCGTTCTCCGAGCTGGAAGAACACGTGCGCCGCGTGAAGGCGAAGTGAGCGCGGCCATGGTCAGCACAGGGAGCAGCCGGTGAGCAACGACAAGGACCGCGCGATCGTCGTGAAGCGGATCACGCCCGCGCGCAAGGGCCACCATGGCGGCGCATGGAAGCTCGCGTACGCGGACTTCATGACCGCGATGATGGCGTTCTTCCTGCTGATGTGGCTGCTGAGTTCGGTGACGACGACGCAGTTGCACGGCATCGCGGAGTACTTCAACCAGCCGCTGAAGATCACGCTGTGGGGCGGCGACCGCAGCGCCGAGGATTCGAGCATCCTGAAGGGCGGCGGACGCGACGTGTCGACCGAGGATCAGGGCATCACGCGCCGCAGCGACGGCCAGGACATACGCACCGCGCAGCGCAGCCAGACGCACAACGACGACCAGGCGATGAAGCAGTTGCAGGGCTCGATGGAGCGCCGCGAGCAGGAGCGCCTGCACGACCTGCAGGTGAAGCTGATGGCCGCGATCGAGGCGAACCCGGTGCTGCGCCAGTTCAAGCAGCAGATCCGCATCGATTCCACGCTCACCGGCCTGCGCATCGAGATCGTCGATTCGCAGAAGCGGCCGATGTTCGCGACCGCGCGCGACACCGTCGAGCCGTACATGCGCGACATCCTGCGTGCGATCGGCAAGACGCTGAACGACGTGCCGAACCGCATCGTCGTGCAGGGCCACACCGACGCCGTCCCGTACGCGGGCGGCGAAAAGGGTTACAGCAACTGGGAGTTGTCCGCCGACCGCGCGAACGCGTCGCGCCGCGAGCTGATCGCGGGCGGGATGGACGAATCGAAGGTGCTGCGCGTGCTCGGTCTCGCATCGACGCAGAACCTGAACAAGGCTGATCCGCTGGATCCGGAGAATCGCCGGATCAGCATCATCGTGCTGAACCACAAGTCCGAAGAGGCGCTGACGCGCGACGACACGACGACCACCACGCTGTCCGACGACGCCGCCGGTTCCGCGAAGGCGTTGCTGCCGTCGATCGCGCCCGGGGCCGCCGCCGAGCCGCCGCATCTGGCGCCGGTCGCGGGCGCCGGCGTCGCGCCGGCCAATGCGGCGGGGCACTGATGCGCAGCGGCCACGGCAATCCTGCGTGAAGCGAGGTCTGGATGATCACGAACATTCTGGTAATCGACGATTCGGCGTCCATGCGGGCGATCCTGCAGGCGGCGCTCGCGTCGTCGGGCTATACGGTAACGCTCGCGGCGGACGGCGACGAGGGGCTCGAACACGCGCTCGCGCAGCGGTTCGATCTCGTGCTGACCGATCAGTACATGCCGCACGTGAGCGGGCTCGACCTGATCAAGCAGCTGCGCGCGAACCAGTCGTACGCGCAAACGCCGATTCTCGTGCTGACGACGGAATCGGACGAGACGTTCAAGGCGGAAGTGCGCGACGCGGGCGCGACCGGCTGGATCGAAAAACCGGTGGACCCCGAGATGCTCGTCGACCTGGTCGGCGCGCTCGGCGACGCGCCGGGTTGAAGGTCCGTCCGAACCCGGCGACAACACGAACACATAAAAGCGACTCACGCTCTTTTGCGGTGACCCACGCATGACACTCGACATCACTCAGTTCTATCAGACGTTTTTCGACGAAGCGGACGAACTGCTCGCGCAGATGGAGCAGCTTTTGCTGAATCTGGACGTGGGCCGTCCGGACCCCGAGGACCTCGCGGCGATCTTCCGCGCGGCGCACTCGATCAAGGGCGGCGCGGCGACGTTCGGGTTCACCGCCCTCACCGAGACGACGCACATCCTCGAATCGCTGCTCGACCGCGCGCGCAACAACGAACTCGTGCTGCGCAAGGACATGATCGACACGTTCCTCGAAACGAAGGACGTGCTGTCCGGCCAGCTCGCCGCGTACCGCGCGAGCGAGGAGCCGGACGCGGCCGCGGCCGCCGCGGTGTGCGCGAAGCTCGAGCGCCTGTACGCGGAAAGCCGCGGGCTGCCGGTCGAGGAACCGGCGGCTGCGCCGGCCGCCGCGCCTGCTGCCGCCGCACCCGCTGAAGCGGCTGCCGTGCCGTCGGCGGCGAACGACGGCGGTCCGGACGTGCCGGAGCATGTGGTCGAAGAGGCGATGGACGCGATGGGCTCCGCGGATCAGGCAGCCGGCGCGGCCGACGACGCGAACGGCCCGCATCTGCGCATCACGCTGCGCAACGTCAACGCGAAGGACCAGGAACTGCTCACCGAGGAACTGGGCAACCTCGGCCAGATCGTCGGCCAGACGAAGGCCGGCGATGACCTGACGCTGTGGCTCGACACCGACGTGTCGTCGGCCGACATCATCGCGGTCTGCTGCTTCGTGATCGACGAAAGCCAGATCACGATCGGCCACGGCGCCGCGCCGCAGGCCGGCGCGCCGCAGGCCGCCGAGCCGGCGCCGGTCGAGGCCGCGCCCGCACCGGCCGCCGCCGCACCCGCACCCGCACCCACGCCCGCACCCGCCGCAGCGGCGCCCGCGCCGCAACCGGCCGCCGAGCCGGCCGCATCGCCTGCCGCCGACGAGCAGCACGCGTCCGCGCAGCCGGCGGTGCCGGCCGTCGCCGCGAAGGGCGCCGGCGGCGCCGAAGCCGAACGCAAGGCGGCCGCGCGTCCGGCCGCCGCGGCGAGCAGCGAAGGCGGCTCGATCCGCGTCGGCGTCGAGAAGGTCGACCAGCTCATCAACCTCGTCGGCGAACTGGTCATCACGCAGGCGATGCTCGCGGAAACGACCAGCACGTTCGACCCGGCGCTGCACGACCGCCTGTTCAACGGCATGGCGCAGCTCGAACGCAACGCGCGCGACCTGCAGGAAGCGGTGATGTCGATCCGCATGATGCCGATGGACTACGTGTTCAGCCGCTTCCCGCGTCTCGTGCGCGACCTCGCGGCGAAGCTCGGCAAGCAGGTCGAACTGGTCACGTTCGGTCAGGCGACCGAACTCGACAAGAGCCTGATCGAGCGGATCATCGACCCGCTTACCCACCTCGTGCGCAACAGCCTCGACCACGGCATCGAAACGGTCGAAGTGCGCCGCGCGGCCGGCAAGGACGACACCGGCCAGCTCGTGCTCGCGGCCGCGCATCACGGCGGCAACATCGTGATCGAGGTCAGCGACGACGGCGCGGGCCTGCGCCGCGACAAGATTCTCGCGAAGGCGCTGAAGCAGGGCATGCCGGTCAGCGAGTCGATGTCCGACGACGAGGTGTGGAACCTGATCTTCATGCCGGGCTTCTCGACCGCCGAGCAGGTGACCGACGTGTCGGGTCGCGGCGTCGGCATGGACGTCGTGAAGCGCAACATCCAGGCGATGGGCGGCCACGTCGAGATCACGTCGCACGCGGGCAAGGGTACGACCACGCGGATCGTGCTGCCGCTCACGCTCGCGATCCTCGACGGCATGTCGGTGAAGGTCGGCAACGAGATCTTCATCCTGCCGCTGAACTTCGTGATGGAGTCGCTGCAGCCGCGCGAAGAGGACATCTACACGGTCGCCAACGGCGAGCGCGTGGTGCGCGTGCGCGGCGAATACCTGCCGCTCGTCGCGCTGCACTCGGTGTTCTCGGTCGACGGCGCGCGCACCGAGCCGACCCAGGGCATCGTGACGATCATGGAGACCGAGGGCCGGCGCTTCGCGATGCTGATCGACGAACTGGTCGGCCAGCAGCAGGTCGTCGTGAAGAATCTCGAAACGAATTACCGCAAGGTGCGCGGCATCTCGGCGGCGACGATTCTCGGCGACGGCAGCGTCGCGCTGATCGTCGACGTCGCCGCGCTGAACCGCGAGTCGCGCGTGCAGCACGGCATGCCGCAAGGCGCGCTCGCCGCTATCGCCTGACCGGCATGAGCATCCCCGCAACCACTTCAACCCATCTCCAACCGTTCAGGGGCTAACGTGACAGAAGTCCAAACCATTCAAGGCAACGGCGCGGGCAGCGCCGCCCCGGGCGCGCGCCGCCGCGATCTCCAGCAGGCCGAAGCAGGCGGTCAGGAATTCCTCGTCTTTACGCTCGGCGCGGAAGAGTACGGCATCGACATCCTGAAGGTGCAGGAAATCCGCGGCTACGACAGCGTGACGCGCATCGCGAACGCGCCCGAGTTCATCAAGGGCGTCATCAACCTGCGCGGCATCATCGTGCCGATCGTCGACATGCGGATCAAGTTTCACCTCGGCCGCGTCGAGTACGACCACCAGACCGTCGTGATCATCCTGAACGTCGCGCACCGCGTCGTCGGGATGGTGGTGGACGGCGTGTCCGACGTGCTGACGCTGCAGCTGGACCAGATGATGCCGGCGCCGGAATTCGGCGCGACGCTGACGACCGAGTACCTGACCGGACTCGGCACCGTCGACGGCCGCATGCTGATCCTGATGGACATCGAGAAGCTGATGACGAGCCGCGAAATGGCGCTGATCGAGGAACTGGCGGGCTAACCGGTCAAAACGGGGGGCGTCGGCGCAGCCGGCACGCGAGAGAGGGGGAAGCCGACCGCAAGAAGCGGCAAACCGCCCCGGCGAACGGCGACGACGCGACGACGCGGCGTCGGGCCAGCCGCCTGCGACCCCGCGCGGAACGTTCCGCGCGGCGAGCGTCGCGCGCGGCGGCCGGCGCGGAAACGGACGCACCCATACGGACGCACCCATACGGACGGACCCACACGGACCGCACAGGACAGGGAGCAACACGATGCTGCACAAATGGTCGATCCGCACGACGCTGACGTCCGCCGGGATTATTCAGCTCGCGCTCGCGATCGTCGTCGGCGTGCTGGCCGTCATCGCGCTGAGCCGCGCGCACGACGCGCTCGCGGAAATTTCGGAAGGCGATCTGGTCGCGACGCAGGCGCTGTCGGACGCGTCGTCGATGCTGCTGCGCTCGCGCGTCGCGCTCGAACGTGTAAGCGCGCTGACCGCCGCCGGCAACACCGACGAGGCGAACAAGGCGCTGTCGCGCGCGGACGAACTGCTCGGCAAGGGGAACGACGCGTGGAAGACGTTCCAGTCGATGCCGAAGCAGGCCGTCGATGCGGCGATGCTGGATTCGCTCGTGGCGAAGCACGACGCGCTGATGCATGACGGCGTCGAGCCGGAGTTCGCCGCGCTGCGCGCGAACGACGTCAACGCGTACCACGCGATCGCCGACACGAAGATCAGCCCGATGTTCGTCGCGTATGACAACGTCGCCGCGCCGGTCGCGCAGGCGCTGCGCGAGCACGCGAAGTCGAGCGAGACCGACGCGCAGTCGCAGATCGCGCTGATGCGCACGCTGATCATCGCGGCGATCGTCGTCGCGCTGATCCTGCTGGTCGTGATCCGCTTCGCGCTGCGCGGCCTGATCGTGCAGCCGCTCGACCAAGCGGCCGCGTGTTTCGAGCGCATCGCCGGCGGCGACCTCACGCAGTCGGTCGAGGTGCGCGGCAACAACGAGATCGGCCGGCTGTTCGGCGCGGTCCGCCGCACCCAGGAAAGCATCGCCGGGCTCGTGAACGCGGTGCATTCGGGCGCGGAGTCGATCGACGTCGGCGCGCACGAGATCGCGATGGGCAACACCGACCTGTCGCAGCGCACCGAGGAACAGGCCGCGTCGCTGCAGGAAACCGCGACCAGCATGGACCACCTGACCGGCACCGTGCGGCAGAACGCGGAGAACGCGCGCCAGGCGAGCCAGCTCGCGGTCAACGCGTCGGACATCGCGACGCGCGGCGGTTCGGTCGTCGGCGAAGTCGTCCACACGATGCAGGACATCGCGGCCAGCTCGTCGAAGATCGTCGACATCATCAGCGTGATCGAAGGGATCGCGTTCCAGACCAACATCCTCGCGCTGAACGCGGCGGTCGAAGCGGCGCGCGCGGGCGAGCAGGGCCGCGGTTTCGCGGTCGTCGCGGGCGAGGTGCGCAGCCTCGCGCAACGCAGCGCGGGGGCGGCGAAGGAAATCAAGGAACTCATCAACGACTCGGCCGAGAAGGTGCAGAGCGGCTCGCAGCTCGTCGGCCGTGCGGGCGCGACGATGGACGAGATCCTTCAGGCCGTGCGTCGCGTGACCGACATCATGGGCGAGATCAGCGCGGCGTCCGAGGAGCAGTCGGGCGGCATCGAGCAGGTGAACCGCGCGATCACGCAGATGGATACGGTCACGCAGCAGAACGCCGCGCTCGTCGAGGAGGCGGCCGCCGCGGCGGCGTCGCTCGAAGAGCAGACGTCGCAACTGAAGGCGGTCATGGGCCGCTGGCGCACCGGCGGCGCGCAGGGCCGCGCCGAACCGGCGCGCGCCGCCGCATTGCCGTCCGCCGCGCCGAAGGCGGTGGTGAAGCGTGCGCCGCCGCCGGCCGTGACGCATGCGGCGCCGGCGCACGGCAGCGCCGCCGCGCCGCAGGCGTCGTCTGCACACGCCGCGGCTTCGACGTCCGCTTCTTCGTCCGCTTCTTCGTCCGCTTCTTCGTCCGCCACGGCGGCCGCGCAGCCGGGCCAGCAGACGCCGGCTGCGAAGCCCGCCGCCACGGTCAAGCCGGCCGCGACAGCGAAACCGGCGGCGCGCGCCACGGCGACGAAGCCGGGCGGCGCGCCGCGCGAACCGGCGCTCGCGTCGACGTCGGGCACATCCGACAGCGACTGGGAAACGTTCTAACCGACGTGCTTGCATCACCAGACCGACCGACACACGCAATGCAATGAAGGGACCGCGATGCATCCGGACGCAACCGCAACGAGCGAAGCACGCGGCATCACTGCCGCGACCGGCGACGCCCGCGCGTTTGGCCCGTCGCGGATGAACGGGCGCTTCGCCATGGAGTAGGGGCAGGAACCATCATGATGGCTACGCGCACTTCCCGGGTCGACCGGGGCGAACCGGCAGCAGCCGGTCCGATGGCCGAAGGCGGCCGCGATTTCGACTTCACGTCGGCGGATTTCGAGCGCATCCGCGCGCTGATTCACCGGCGCGCGGGCATCGCGCTGTCCGACCACAAACGCGACATGGCGTACAGCCGGCTCGCGCGACGGTTGCGCGCGCTCGGACTCGACAGCTTCCGCGATTATCTCGACCAGCTCGAATCGCGCAACGACGCGGACGAGTGGGAAGCGTTCACGAACGCGCTGACGACCAACCTGACCGCGTTTTTCCGCGAGGCGCATCACTTCCCGATCCTCGCGGAGTTCGTGAAGCGCCGGCCGCAGCCGGTGTCGGTCTGGTGCTCGGCCGCGTCCACCGGCGAGGAGCCCTATTCGATCGCGATGACGCTCATCGAGGCGCTCGGCGACCACGCCGCGCGCCAGGCGACGGTGCTCGCGACCGACCTCGACACCCAGGTGCTCGCGAAGGGCCAGGCGGGCGTGTACGCCTACGACCAGGTGAAGCACCTGTCGCCGGAGCGGCTGAAACGCTTTTTCCTGCGCGGCACCGGCCAGAACTCGGGGCTCGTGAAGGTGCGCCCCGAACTGCGCGCGATGATCCGCTTCGAGCAACTGAATCTCACCGATGCGGACTACGGGTTGCGCACGCAGTTCGACGCGATCTTCTGCCGCAACGTGATGATCTACTTCGACAAGCCGACCCAGGGGCAGGTGCTCGCGCGCTTCGAGCCGCTGATGAAGCCGGACGGCCTGCTGTTCGCCGGCCATTCGGAGAATTTCACGTACGTGACGCAGGCGTTCCGGCTGCGCGGGCAGACCGTGTACGAGCTGACCGGCGCGCGCGCGAGCCGGCCGGCGACGACGGCGCGCGCGCATGACGCGAGCGGGGTGACCGCATGAGCGCCACGCTGCCGATCGCGACGAACCTGTATTTCGATACGCACTTCCACCGGCAGGGCGTGAAGCTGCTGCCGAACGAGTTCTACACGACGAAGGAAGACATGGTGCTCGTCACCGTGCTCGGTTCGTGCGTGGCCGCGTGCATTCAGGACCGCACGGCGGGCATCGGCGGGATGAACCACTTCATGCTGCCGGACGACGGCGCGGACGTCGGCCACGCGGCCGCCGATTCGATGCGCTACGGCGCGTACGCGATGGAAGTGCTGATCAACGAACTGATCAAGGCCGGCGGCCGCCGCGACCGCTTCGAGGCGAAGGTGTTCGGCGGCGCGGCGGTGCTCGCGGGCATGACGACGATGAACATCGGCGACCGCAATTCCGCGTTCGTGCGCCGGTATCTCGCGACCGAAAACATTCGCATCATCGCCGAGGACCTGCAGGGCTCGCATCCGCGCAAGGTCGCGTACCTGCCGCGCACGGGCCAGGTGATGGTGAAGAAACTGCGGCTGCAGCAGGACCCGAGCGTCGCCGAGCGCGAACGCGCGCTTGCGAGCCAGGACGCGAACGCGCGCGCCGAGCGGCTCGCGAAGGCGCGCGAGCGCGTCGAGCTGTTCGGGCTCAAGCCGGGCGGCGGCAACGCGGCCGGCCTGCGCGCGGGCGCCAACGCCGGCGCGGCTGCCGGCACGCCCGCCGCGGCTGCCCCCGCGCGGGCGCGCATCGAACTGTTCGGCCCGACCGGAGGGCGGCCGCTCAACCAGGACAAGACGGTAGAGGAGACGTGAACGCCGTGCAAAAAATCAAGGTTCTCTGTGTCGACGATTCGGCGCTGATCCGCAGCCTGATGATGGAGATCATCAACAGCCAGCCGGACATGACCGTCGTCGCGACCGCGCCCGACCCGCTCGTCGCGCGCGAGCTGATCAAGCAGCACAACCCGGACGTGCTGACGCTCGACGTCGAAATGCCCCGCATGGACGGCCTCGACTTCCTCGAAAAGCTGATGCGGCTGCGGCCGATGCCGGTCGTGATGGTGTCGTCGCTGACCGAGCGCGGTTCGGAAATCACGCTGCGCGCGCTGGAACTCGGCGCGGTGGATTTCGTGACGAAGCCGCGCGTCGGCATCCGCGATGGCATGCTCGACTACGCGGAAAAGCTCGCGGACAAGGTGCGCGCGGCGGCGCGCGCCCGCGTGCGGCAGACGCCGCACGTGCATCACCCGGCGACGCCGGGCGGCGCGCATCCGCATCATCCGCACGGGCCGGCGCCGGTCGCGCCCGCGCCGATGGTCAACAATCCGCTCGTCAGCACCGAGAAGCTGATCATCGTCGGCGCGTCGACGGGCGGCACCGAGGCGATCCGCGAAGTGCTGACGCCGCTGCCGCCGGATGCGCCCGCGGTGCTGATCGCGCAGCACATGCCGCCGGGCTTCACGAAGTCGTTCGCGCAGCGGCTCGATACGTTGTGCCGGATCTCCGTGAAGGAAGCCGAGCACGGCGAACGGGTGCTGCCGGGCCACGCGTACATCGCGCCGGGCCACGCGCACCTGCTGCTCGCGAGGAGCGGCGCGAACTACGTCGCGCACCTGTCCGACGAGCCGCCGGTGAACCGGCACCGTCCGTCGGTCGACGTGCTGTTCCGCTCGGCCGCGCAGTACGCGGGCAAGAACGCGATCGGCGTGATCCTGACCGGCATGGGCAAGGACGGCGCGGCCGGCCTGCTCGACATGCGCCACGCGGGCGCGTACACGCTCGCGCAGGACGAGGCGAGCTGCATCGTGTTCGGGATGCCGCGCGAGGCGATCGCGATGGGCGCGGCCGACGAGATCGCGCCGCTGTCCGAAATGAGCCGCCGCGTGATGGCGCGGCTGGCGTCGATGGGCGAACGCGTGCAGCGCGTGTAATGATAAATAAGCGGTGCGTGTGCGACGATGCGACGCGCGCCATGTTATTGACTGGATAATATCTGCCGAGGAATCAGCCTCGAGGAATGGAACGACAGATGGACAAGGGAATGAAGATTCTGGTGGTGGACGACTTTCCGACGATGCGCCGGATCGTCCGCAACCTGCTGAAAGAGCTGGGCTACGCGAACGTCGACGAAGCGGAGGACGGCGCGGTCGGGCTGTCGCGTCTGCGCAGCGGCGGCTACGACTTCGTGATCTCGGACTGGAACATGCCGAATCTCGACGGCCTCGCGATGCTGAAGGAAATCCGCGCGGACGCGGCGCTGTCGCACCTGCCGGTGCTGATGGTGACGGCGGAGTCGAAGAAGGAGAACATCATCGCCGCGGCGCAGGCCGGCGCGAGCGGCTACGTCGTCAAGCCGTTCACGGCGGCCACGCTGGACGAGAAGCTGACCAAGATTCTCGAAAAGATGTCGAAGACCGGGGGCTGAAGTGAACGAGCCGACCAGTGTGCAGCCCGAAGCGCCGAACGACGGCGCGCGCGCAGATCATGGCGAAATGGACGAACTCGCCACCGACCGCATCCTCGCGCGAATTGGCCAACTGACGCGCACGCTGCGCGATTCGATGCGCGAGCTGGGTCTCGACAAGCACGTCGAGCGCGCGGCGGAGGCGGTGCCGGATGCGCGCGACCGTCTGCGTTACGTCGCGAACATGACCGAGCAGGCCGCCGAGCGCGTGCTGTCCGCGATCGAGATCGCGAAGCCGCGCCAGGAACAGCTGGAGCGCGACGCGAACGCGCTCGGCGAGCGTTGGGCCGCGTGGTACGACGCGCCGATCGGCCGCGACGACGCGCGCGTGCTGCTCGACGAGACGCACACGTTCCTGCAGAGCAAGGTGCCGGAAACGACGATGGCGACCAACCAGCAACTGCTGGAGATCATGCTCGCGCAGGACTTTCAGGATCTGACCGGCCAGGTGATCAAGAAGATCATGGACGTCGTCTACCTGATCGAGCAGCAACTGCTCGGCGTGCTGGTCGAGAACATCGCGCCGGAGCGGCGCGAGCAGTTCGCGGCGACCGCCGCGGCGCTCGCGGCCGAGTCGCCGACCGGCAGCCCCGAGGCGCTGCTGAACGGGCCGCAGGTGAACCCGGAAGGCAAGACCGACGTGGTGCAGGACCAGCAGCAGGTCGACGACCTGCTCGCGAGCCTCGGCTTCTAGACCCGCGGCGGCGGGCGGTAACGAAGCGCGACACGGAAAACGGCGGGGCCGACGCTCCGCCGTTTCCATGTCCGGTTTCGTGTAATAAAGCACGGGCATACTGTTGCGGCAAACGCATCCGTCCGTCGCGGCGGATATCGGCGCGATAGGCTTTAGCAGCCAGCGCCGGCCGGCGCGACGCCTGCCCGTGTCGTGGCACGGATTGCCGATTCGCGGAGAGTCATGACTACAACCAGACCGTTGGTTCGCCGTCCGGCGAACCTGGCGGCGCTCGGCTGCGCCGCCGCCTTCGTCGCGTGGGCCGCGCTGCCCGGCGTCGCCTGCGCGGGCCTCGGCGGCGCGCCGATGGCGACGCCGTCCGGCGCTGCCGTTTCCGATCTCGGCCGCGGGCCGGTGGCGGCCGTGCCGTCGCGGGTCGCGCCGGTCGCGCGCGCTGCGAGCGAGGCGAGCGAGGCGGTCCAGCCGGCCGCCGGCGCTCCGTCGTCCTCGTCTTCCGCCGCCGCGCCCTACACCGTCCGGCAGACCACGCTCGCGAGCGGCACCGTCGTGCGCGAGTATCTGGCGCTGAACGGCACCGTGTTCGGCGTCGCGTGGAGCGGCCCGCGGCTGCCGAACCTGTCGGTGCTGCTCGGCGACTACTTCCCGCAATACGTGTCCACCGTGCAGGCGAACCGCCGCGCGGGGATCGCGCGCGGCAAGGGGATCGTCCAGCAGGATGCGCTGGTCGTGCGCTCGGGCGGCCACATGGGCGCGTTCGCCGGCGTGGCGTGGCTGCCGCAGGCGCTGCCTGCCGGCGTCGCTGCGTCCGACATCCGATGATGGACAGGGGACAACGGATGCAAACCCATCGAACGAATCCGACGTTCGCGCGCTGGCTGCGGCGCGCGGCGTTCGTCGTCGCGGCCGCCGTGCTCGGCGCGTGCGGCGGCGGAGGCGGCAGCGACAGCGGCTCGACCGGCAACGCCAACAGCCCCAACGGGGACGGGGGGCCGTCCACGCAGCAGCCGACCGCCCCGAACGCCGTCACGGTGACGGTCACGCGCGGCGTGCAGGGCGTGCCGAACATCCCGGCGGTCAGCGTGACCGTCTGCGTGCCGGGCACCAGCACCTGCCAGATCGTCGGCAACGTGCAGGTCGACACGGAGTCGTCCGGGCTGCGCCTGCTCGCGTCCGCGATGCCGGCGGTCGCCGGCGCGCTGCCGGCCGGCCACGGCGACGTCAGCGGCACGCTCGCCGAGTGCGAGCAGTTCGCGGACGGCTACACGTGGGGCTCGATCCGGAGCGCCGACGTGACGATCGGCGGCAAAACCGCGGGCGCAGTCCCGATCCAGGTGATCGGCGACCTGCCCGCGTCGACCGTGCCGACCGACTGCCAGGGCGCCGGCCCCGCGGAGAACACGCAGAGCGACCTCGGCGTGAACGGGATCCTCGGCATCGGCGTCGCGCCGACCGACTGCGCGCAATGCGCGCAGAGCACGTCGATGCAGCTTTATTACGCATGCCCGAACGGCGCGAACTGCGGCGACACGACCGTGCCGCTCGCGCAGCAGGCCGCAAATCCGGCCGCGCGGTTCACGACCGACAACAACGGCGTGATCCTGCAACTGCCGGCGATCGACGCGGGCGGCGCGCCGTCGGCAACCGGCACGCTGTGGTTCGGCATCGGCACGCAGACGAACAACACGCTGACCGCGACGCAGCGATTCGCGACCGACGGCGCCGGCGACTTCGTCGCGAATTTCAACGGCGCGCGGCTCGTGACGTTCCTCGACTCCGGGTCGAACGGGCTGTACTTCGACGACGGCGCGCTGCCGCTGTGCGGCGGCAACAGCGGGCTCCAGGGCTTCTACTGTCCGTCGTCGCCGCAGACGCTCGGCGCGACGCTGACCGGCATCGACGGCGCGACGTCCGCCAGCGTGAGCTTCAACGTCGGGAATGCGGCGACGCTGATCCATAGCGGGAATTTCGCGCTCGACAACCTCGCCGGCACGCTCGGGCTGGGCGCGCTCGATCTCGGTCTGCCGTTCTTCTACGGGCGGACCGTGGCCTACGGGTTCGATCAGCGCGCGTCGGGCGGGCCGGCGCCGTTCGTCGCGTTCTGAAGCGCGGCGGGTGAAGCGGCGGCCGGACGCGGTTCGGCTGCGCCGCCGCTTCGGAGCCCCGCGTTCACGACCGGTGCATGAGCCATGACGCCGCGCGCCGCCCGCGCCTCCGGCAACGGCCGGACCGCTGCCGCCCGTTCTCCCCGCTGTTTCCGCCCGCCGGTCGCGGCGATCCTCCATCGCCGCGACCGGCCGACACGCTTTGCCCCCACGCCCCGCTATCCGCCGAACTACCCCGGTTTCTCCGCCCTTATCCGCCGATCGGCCGTTGCGCGGCGCGGCAATAATCGCTGTCACTGAAAAAGGGCGGCGCGCCGCCATCGACCGGAGCCGTTGTGGCAGAGGATAGCGACCTCGAAAAAACCGAACCAGCCACTCCCAAGCGCATCGAAAAGGCGCGGGAGGAGGGGCAGGTTGCGCGCTCGCGGGAGTTGTCGACGTTCGCGCTGCTGTCGGCCGGCTTTTTCGGGGCGTGGATGATGTCCGGGATGATCGGCGACCACCTGCGCACGATGCTGCACGGCGCGTTCACGTTCGACCACTCGACCGCGTTCGACACCACGAAGATGCTCGCCGGCGCGGGCGTCGCCGCGCGCGAGGGGCTGTATGCGCTCGCGCCGCTGCTCGCGCTGACCGGCGTGGCCGCGATTCTCTCGCCGCTCGCGCTCGGCGGCTGGCTTTTTTCCACCAAATCGCTCGAAGCGAATTTCAGCCGGCTCGATCCGATCGCCGGCCTCGGCCGGGTCTTTTCGGTGAACGGGCTGGTGCAGCTCGGCATATCGTTCGCGAAGACGCTCGTCGTCGGCGTGATCGGCACGCTCGCGATCTGGCAGCGGCGCGACGAGATCCTGAGCCTCGCGATGCAGCCCGCGCACCGCGCGTTCGCGGACGCGCTGCATCTCGTCGCGGTCTGCTGCGGGATGACGGTCGCGGGCCTGTTCGTCATCGCCGCGCTCGACGTGCCGTACCAGGTCTGGTCGTACCACCGCAAGCTGCGGATGACGAAGGAAGAAGTGAAGCGCGAGGCGCGCGAAAACGAAGGCGATCCGCTGGTGAAGGGCCGCCTGCGCGCGCAGCAGCGCGCGATGGCGCGCCGCCGGATGATGACCCAGGTGCCGAAGGCGGACGTCGTCGTGACGAACCCGACGCACTTCGCGGTCGCGCTGCAATACACGGACGGCGAGATGCGCGCGCCGAAGGTGATCGCGAAGGGCGTGAACCTCGTCGCCGCGCGCATCCGCGAGATCGCGACCGAGCACAACATTCCGCTCCTCGAAGCGCCGCCGCTCGCGCGCGCGCTTTATCACAACGTCGAGCTGGAGCGCGAGATTCCGGGCGCGCTGTACGGCGCGGTCGCGGAAGTGCTCGCGTGGGTCTATCAACTGAAACGCTTCCGCGCGGAAGGCGGCGCGGTGCCGATGGCGCCGACGTCGCTCGACGTGCCGTCCGAGCTGGACCAGGGCGCCGTGCCCGACGAAGAGGCCGACGAGGAAGCCGCCGATGCGCTGGGCGCCGACGGCAAACGCAGGCCGCGCCGCGGCGCTGAAGGAGAATCTGCATGAACGCCCGCACCGGGTTCCTCGCGCGCCGCGCCGACGTGCTGCAAGGCACGAATCTGCGCGCGCTCGCCGGCCCGATCCTGATCTGCATGATCCTCGGCATGATGATCCTGCCGTTGCCGCCGTTCCTGCTGGATCTGCTGTTCACGTTCAACATCGCGCTGTCGGTGATGGTGCTGCTCGTCAGCATGTACACGATGAAGCCGCTCGACTTTGCCGCGTTCCCGAGCGTGCTGCTGTTCTCGACGCTGCTGCGGCTGTCGCTGAACGTCGCGTCCACCCGGGTCGTGCTGCTCGAAGGCCACACCGGCCCGGCGGCGGCGGGCCGCGTGATCGAGTCGTTCGGGCACTTCCTCGTCGGCGGCAACTTCGCGGTCGGCATCGTCGTGTTCGTGATCCTGATGGTCATCAACTTCATGGTGATCACGAAGGGCGCGGGCCGGATCGCGGAAGTGGGCGCGCGCTTCACGCTCGATGCGATGCCCGGCAAGCAGATGGCGATCGACGCCGACCTGAACGCCGGCATGATCAACGAGGACCAGGCGCGCAAGCGCCGGCTGGAGATCGCGCAGGAAGCCGAGTTCTACGGCTCGATGGACGGCGCGAGCAAGTTCGTGCGCGGCGACGCGATCGCGGGCCTGCTGATCATGGTGATCAACATCGTCGGCGGGCTGATCGTCGGCGTCGTGCAGCACGGGATGGACTTCGCCGACGCGGGCAAGACCTATACGCTGCTGACGATCGGCGACGGCCTCGTCGCGCAGATCCCGTCGCTCGTGATCTCGACCGCGGCCGGCGTGATCGTGTCGCGCGTCGCGACCAACGAGGACATCGGCACGCAGCTGACGAGCCAGCTGTTCACGAACCCGCGCGTGCTGATGATCACCGGCACGATCCTCGTGATGATGGGCCTGATTCCGGGGATGCCGCACTTCGCGTTCTTGCTGCTCGGCGGCGGTTTGATCCAGCTGGGCCGCGTGACGAAGAAGTCCGCGGAGCAGAAGAAGACCGACGCGACGCTCGTCGACGTCGCGCCGGCCGCTTCGTCGCCGACGGAAAGCACCGAGGCGACGTGGGACGACGTCGCGCTGATCGACACGCTCGGCCTCGAAGTCGGCTACCGGCTGATCCCGCTCGTGGACCGCAACTCGGACGGCGAGCTGCTGAAGCGGATCAAGAGCATCCGCAAGAAGTTCGCGCAGGAAATCGGCTTCCTGCCGCCGGTGATCCACATCCGCGACAACCTGGAGCTGCGCCCGAACGCCTACCGGATCGCGCTGAAGGGCGTCGAGGTGGGCACCGGCGAGGCGTATCCGGGCCAGTGGCTCGCGATCAACCCGGGCCAGGTGAGCGCCGCGCTGCCGGGCACCCCGACCCAGGACCCGGCGTTCGGCCTGCCGGCGATCTGGATCGACACGAACCTGCGCGAGCAGGCGCAGGTGTACGGCTACACGGTCGTCGATTCGAGCACCGTCGTCGCGACCCACCTGAACCACCTCGTCGTGATGCACGCGTCCGAGCTGCTCGGCCGCCGCGAGGTGCAGGCGCTGATCGAGCGGGTGCAGAAGGACACGCCGTCGCTGGTGGACGACCTGGTGCCGAAGGCGCTGTCGGTCACGGTGCTGCAGAAGGTGCTGCAGAACCTGCTCGAAGAGGGCGTGCCGATCCGCGACATGCGCACGATCATGGAGGCGCTCGCCGAAAACGCGCCGAAGCTCACCGATCCGTACGACCTGACCGCGGTGGTGCGGCTCGCGCTCGGCCGCGCGATCACGCAGCAGTGGTTCCCCGGCAACGGCGAGATGCAGGTGATGGGCCTCGACGCGAACCTGGAGCGGGTGCTCACGCAGACGCTGACGTCCGGCCCGAACCCGGGCCTCGAACCGGGCCTCGCGCACACGCTGCTCACGCAGACCGAGAAGGCGATGACGAGGCAGCAGAACATCGGCCTCGCGCCGGTGCTGCTCGTGCAGCACTCGCTGCGCGCGATGCTGTCGCGGTTCCTGCGGCGCAGCCTGCCGCAGCTGAAGGTGCTGTCGTATGCGGAAGTGCCCGATACGCGCACGGTGAAGGTCGTGAACGTGGTCGGGACCTGACGCGGGCGGGGTGCGCCGCCGGTTCGCTATCGCCGCCTATCCCGGCTCGCGTGCATCGGCTGGCGCCTTGCCGGCCGGCGCATGGTTTGCATGGAATCCATGCGGCGGCGTCGCTACGCGATGTTCCGCTTGCGGCGGCCCGCGCGGCGGGTGCTCCATGGCCCCTGCCCGTGGGTCAGCCGCGTCGCCGCCGTGCCGTTGCCGGCTTCGTCCGCGCTTCGTTTCGCCGCCCGCCCGTCCCCCCGCCTCCGGACGGTCCGCGCGAATTCCCCGAATTGCCCGCATTTCCCCGCGTTGATCCCTCGATCATGACGCGCGCTCCTTCGAAATAATCTCAACATCGGCAAAGGCCCGACGCGCGCATCCGGCGCGCGCGGCCCCGCCTCGCAGCAAACGACCGGCGGCGGATACGTCGCCTACCTCACCGGAGGTCAGCTTGAACATTCGCAAATTCATCGGCGCCACCAGCCGCGAAGCGCTGCGCCTCGTGCGCGAGGCACTGGGCGCGGACGCCGTGGTGCTGTCGAACCGTACGCTCGACGACGGCAGCGTCGAGATCGTCGCGCTCGCGGACAGCGACCTCGCGGCGATCGCGAAGACCGACGGCGCGGCGGCGGCGAATGGCGCGGCCCCGGCTCCGAAGACGCCGCGCACGGTCGCGCCGGCCGTCGGCTCGACGCCGGCTCCCGTGCCGAATCCGTATGCGAGCGGAATGCCCGATGTGTTCTCGTCGGTGTTCGGCGCAAGCCCGGAAGTCGGCGCGGACGGTTCGCCCGCATCGGCCGGGCTGGATGCCGACACGTTCGCGGACGCGCAGATCTCGCTCGCGCGCGACGCCGCGCCGATCCCGCGTCCGGCGCTGCGCCTGCAGGACGACGCCGCGCAAAACAACCCGGCCGCACGGCGCGCGCCGGCGGCCCCGACGGCCGCGCTTTCGCAGCAGCCGCAGCAAGACCCGGCCGACGCGCTCGCCGCCGCCGCGATGAAGCCGTTCACCGACACGCCGGTTCCGCCGCTGACGATGGCCGAATCGAATCCGTGGCTGCTCGATCACGCGCGCCGCATCGCGGGCAAGGAAGCGACGCGCGCGGGCATCACGCCGTCCGATGCGATGGCGAAGGGCCTCGGCTCGACCGCCGACCCGCGCGACGAGCCGGCCGACGGCGCCGCGCCGGACTGGGCGCGCGAAGCCGCGCAACTGGCCGCGCGCCGCGCGGCGCAGCGGCTCGGGCAGAGCCTCGAAGGCGACGAGCCGGGCGCGAATGTGAACCCGGGCGCGCAGCCCGCGCAGTCCACCCAGTCGGCGGCCGCGAGCGTCGGCGAGGCGGTGCGCGCGCGCATCGAGCAGGTCGTCAACGAAACGGTGATGAACGAACTCGCGGCGATGCGCGGGATGATGGAAGAGCAGTTCGCCGGCCTGCTGTGGGGCGAGCGGCAGCGCCGCAGCCCGATCCACGGCGCGCTGACGAAGCAGTTGTTCGCGGCCGGTTTCTCCGCGCAGCTCGTGAAGATGGTGATCGACCGGCTGCCCGAATGCGAAACCGCCGAGGCCGGCATGGAGTGGATCCAGTCGGTGCTCGAATCGAACCTGCCGGTCCTCGAAAACGAGGAAGCGCTGATGGAGCGCGGCGGCGTGTTCGCGCTGATGGGGCCGACCGGGGTCGGCAAGACGACCACCACCGCGAAGCTCGCCGCGCGCTGCGTGATGCGCTTCGGCGCGAGCCGCGTCGCGCTCCTGACGACCGACAGCTACCGGATCGGCGGCCACGAGCAGTTGCGCATCTTCGGCCGGATTCTCGGCGTGTCGGTGCACGCGGTGCGCGACGGCGCGGACCTGCAACTCGCGCTGAACGAACTGAAGAACAAGCACATCGTGCTGGTCGACACGATCGGCATGAGCCAGCGCGACCGCGCGGTCGCCGACCAGATCGCGATGCTGTGCAGCGCGGGCCGCCCGGTGCAGCGCCTGCTGCTGCTGTCCGCGACGAGCCACGGCGACACGCTGAACGAAGTCGTGCAGGCCTACGAAAGCTCGCCGGACAAGGCGCCGCTCAGCGGCTGCGTGCTGACCAAGCTGGACGAGGCGACCAATCTCGGCGGCGCGCTCGACACCGTGCTGCGCTACAAGCTGCCGGTCTATTACGTCTCGACCGGCCAGAAGGTGCCGGAGAACCTGTACGTCGCGACGCGGCGCTTCCTGATCCGCAGCGCGTTCTGCGTGCCGCGCGACAACTCGCCGTTCGTCCCGCACGAGGACGACATCCCGGCGCTGCTGTCGGCGCTGTCCGCGCGCTCGAACGCGCAGGCTCACGAGGTCCGGTTTGGATAAGTTCGTCACCGATCAGGCAGAGGGGCTGCGCCGGCTGCTTGCATACGAAGGTCCGCGCGTGATCGCGGTGACCGGCGGACCCGGCGCGCAGGGGGCCACGACGACCGTCGTGAACCTCGCGGCGGCGTTGACCGGTCTCGGCAAGAACGTGCTGGTGATCGACGAAACCGCGGGCGGCCAGTCGGTCGCCGCGACGCTCGGCGCCGTGCGCGCGGCGGACGGCTTCGACGCGCTGATGCGCGACGAGCTGTCGTTCGACGACGCGGTGACCCGTCACGCGCCGGGCTTCGGCGTGCTCGCCGCGCCGCGCGGCAATGCCGCCCGCTACTCCGCCGAACAGCTCGGCAGGGTGCTGAACGGCCCCGCCGACATCGTGCTGATCGACGCGCAGCTCGACGAAGACGGCGCGCTGTCACCGCTCGCGCTGCATGCGCACGACGTGCTGATCGTCACGCGGATCACCGCGCAGGAGATCACCGTCACCTACGCGTGCATCAAGCGCCTGCATTTCGCGCACGCGATCGGCCAGTTCCACGTCGTCGCGAACCACGTGCAGAGCCAGGCCGACGCGCAGGTGGTGCTGGACAACCTCGTCGGCGTCGCGAGCCGTTATCTGTCCGTGTCGCTCGACAGCGCCGGCTGCATCGCCGCCGACCCGCACATGCCGCGCGCGGTCGAGCTGGCGCGCTGCATCGTCGACGCGTTCCCGTCCACGGCCGCCGCGCGCGACTACCGGCGCCTCGCGTCCGAATTGCCGCACTGGCCGATGCGCCCGGCGCTGGCCGCGCGCTCGTCCGCGTCGATCGCCGAGGCGTCCGCCGCGTTCGCGGAACGCACGGGTCCGCTGTCGTCCGCCGACGGGCTCGGCGGCGCGCGCGTCGAAGGCCTGCCCGACGTTCCGGAAGTTTCCACCGATGCCAGGGTCACGGAGGCCGCGCCGGCCTACGCGAGCTGGCAGACCGGGCCGACCGCGCCGCGGCGTCCCACGCATCACGCGTGAGCGCCGGCAGCGCAACGGCTCCGGACCAGTAAGCAGGAGAGCACGATGTACAACGCTCAGGGAAAGATTTCGCAGGCCGATGTGCTGGCCAGATATGCACCGCTGGTGCGGCGGCTCGGGCTTCAGCTCGTCGCCAAGATGCCGGCGAGCGTTGACCTCGACGACCTGATCCAGGCCGGCATGATCGGCCTGCTGGACGCGGCGAGCCGCTACAAGGAAGACCAGGGCGCGCAGTTCGAGACCTACGCGAGCCAGCGCATCCGCGGCGCGATGCTCGACGAGCTGCGCAGCAACGACTGGCTGCCGCGCAGCCTGCGGCGCACGTCGCGCGAAGTGGAGACGGCGGTGCATCAGGTCGAGCAGCGGCTCGGCCGTTCGGCCACCGAGACGGAGATCGCCGATCACCTGAAGATGCCGCTCGACGAATACCAGTCCATGTTGCAGGACCTGCACGGCAGCCAGTTGATCTACTACGAGGACTTCGACCGCTCGGCGGACGACGAGCCGTTTCTCGACCGCTACTGCGTCGATCACTCGGACCCGCTGTCCGCGCTGCTCGACGACAGCCTGCGCGGCGCGCTGGTCGAGGCGATCGAGCGGCTGCCGGAGCGCGAGAAGCTGCTGATGTCGCTGTACTACGAGCGCGGGATGAACCTGCGGGAGATCGGCGCGGTGATGGAAGTCAGCGAATCGCGCGTGTGCCAGTTGCACAGCCAGGCGGTCGCGCGGCTGCGCACGCGGCTGCGCGAGATGGCGTGGGCCGAGACGGCAAACTGAGGCAGGCGGCGGCACACAGGCGCGGCGCGCATGAATGAAAAAGGCCGGATTCGTGAGAATCCGGCCTTTTTCTTTGCGCCGGGCAGCGCCGGTTATCCGGGCTGCCCGACGAAGGCGGGGGTTTTAAGCGTTACAAGCGTTACGCGCCGAATGCCGGCAGACGCCCGTCCGGACCGTACAGCATCGAGTTGCCGCCGCCGCGGCTCTCGCTGCGCAGGATCGCGAGCGCGCGGCGGTTGTGCTCCATCCGCGTGTTGACCATCATGCCGACCAGCAGGTTCGCGCGGCGCGCGCGGTCGGTCGAGCCCTTCAGCAGCGCCCACTGGCCCGACAGCCGCGCGTCGCCCGCGCACGCCATTTCGATGCCCTTGCGGCCGCGCGGCAGGCCGAGACCGGTCAATTGCGCGTCGCGCACCTTTTCCAGTTGCGCGAGCCGCTGCGTCAGTTCGGTCTTCTGCTCGACGATCGACGGCAGCGACGCGAGCGCGTCGTTCGACGCCAGCGCCTTTTCTTCGTAGGCGAGCAGCGAGGCGAATGCCTCGACGGTGGCGTGTTCGTCGATCAGCGTGGCGAGCAGGGCGTCTTTCATGGCGAACCCGGGTCAGCGGTCAATGTGTCAATGGGTCGTCGGTTCAGTTGTCCGACGGTTGAAGCAGGCTGCGCGCCGTTTCCAGCACGCCGTCAGCGATCTTGCCGGTGTCGATCTGCAACGTGCCGTTGCGGATCGCGTCCTTGATCGACTCGACGTGGGCCGTGTCGATGTCCGCGGCGCCGGACGCCGCGAGCGAACGAAGTTGCGACGACAGCGACGACAGGCTGACGCTCGCGTCGCCGCCGCCGGATGCCGTGGCGCTCGCGCCGCCGGTCGACGCACTGCCGGCCTGGCCGGCGGAACCGCCTTGCTGGGTGCGCGCTACGCCGTCTTGTGCCGACCGCGCACGGGACTGACTCGAATCAATTTTCACGATGGGCTTTCCTGATCGATTTGAACGAGATAACGGCATCGACCGGCCCGAACTTTAGCACTGAAGCCCCGGCGTTACACCCTGTTACGTGTGCTGGCGCTCATATCTGCACTTCCACCGTCGCCGCGTCCTTCACGACGCCGGTGACGATCTGGCCCCCGCTTGTCCGCACCTGCACCTGCTGGCCCGGCGCCGCGTTGTTCAGCACGCTGCCCTCGGTCGAAATCGTGAAACTCGGGCCGACGGCGACGAGCTTCACGGTCTGCCCGATCACGACCGACGACGCGCTGCGCAGCATGTCGGTGCGCAGCGGCAGGCCGGCCGCGATGCGCGCGAGCGACACCGCGCCGAGCGCCTGCGACGGATCGGTGATCACGGTCTGCGGCAGGCTCGCGAGGTCGCCCTCGCGCGGCAGCAGGTCGGTGGCGGCGAGCGAGTCGCCGGGCGCGATCGGGCGCGCCGCGGTGTAGTAGGTCACCTGGACCGCGACGCGCGCCTGCACGTACAGCGTCCACGGCCGCTCGCCGACGCAGCGGATGCCGACCGTCGTGCGGCCCCACATCCGCGCGCCCGGCGGCAGGAACGGCTCCAGCGACGTGCACGCGGCGAGGCCGCGCGGAAACACCTGTGCGACGGTGATGCTGACGCGGCCTGGCAGGCCGGCCGACTGCTGTTGCAGGAACGCGAGCGCGGCCGCGCGGACCGATTCGCCGTCCTGCTGGCCCGGCGGCGCCGGTTGCGCGGCCGCGGCCGGCGAGTTGTTCATGGTGCCTGCGGCATTGGCGGCGTTTGCGTTCGCCATGGCCGGCGCGCTTGCGGCATTCAGCGCAGTCCTCGGCATGGCGACGGCGACCGCCGGCAGCCGGGCGGGTTGCTGCGCGTCGACGGTGACCGGCACGACGCGGTTCGCGGCCGGCGCGACGCTTACGCGTTGCAGCGCGGCCGGCGCGCGTTGCGCGGCCATCGGGACGGCAGGCCCGTTCGCCGCCGGCGGCACCGCGCGCTGGCCGGGACCGGGGATCGTGACGATCTGCGGCGCGGACGTATCGGCGCCCGCGTCGGCCGCCGCGCGCTCGCCCGGTCCGGGAATCGTGATCGTGCCGGGCGGCGTGGCCGGGCGCGACGGCGCGGCGATCGCGGCAGGCGTCGGCAGCGGCGCGTTCGCGGCGGCGCGCGCGTTCGCGTTCGCCTGAAGCATCGCGTTCATCGCCGCCGCGTCCGCGCCGGAGCGGTCGCCGGGGCCGGCGATGTAGACCGGCCCGCCTTCCTGCTGCTGCGCCTGCGCGTTCGCGGCGAGCGCCCAGCCCACGCAGCCCAATGCGCAGCCGAGCATGCCACTGAGCACGGCACCCGCGAGCGTTCGGCCGGACGATGCGCGCGCCGTCATCCGGCGGGGGCCGGACGGGACCCGCGCGCCGCGCTCGGCGGGGGCGCGGGATCGGACTGGCTGCGACATCGTCGTTCTCCATCGAATGCACTGGTACGCATCGCATTCTAGGCGGCGGCCCCCTCGCCCTAATGTCGAATAGAGGGGGGCTTACCCGGCTATTCGTCCGATTGGTTGTTGCACTGCGCCCCTAACATTCCTCTCCATGCGAAAAGGTGCGCGAGTCTCGTCCGCGCGCCGTCGCCGCCCTCATTGTCGCCGTAACGGCGTAACGGAGAGATCCCGATGCTGGACAAACTCGACGCGGAATTTGCCTTCGGCCGCGAAGCGCTCGACGTGCGCTCGACGCGCCAGACGCTGCTGTCGTCGAACATCGCGAACGCGGACACGCCGGGTTACCAGGCGCGCGACGTCGATTTCAACGCATCGCTCGCGGGCGCGCTGAAGCGCGTCGGCGCGAGCGGGCCGTCCGGCATGGCGGCGGGCAACGGCCGGCCGCTCGCGATGGCGCAGCCGGTCAGCGTGTCGAGCGGGATGACGCTCGCGGCGACCGAAGCCGGACACATGGCGGGCAACACGCGGCTGGAGCCGACGGGCGGCCCGTCCGACAACTACACGAGTCCGCTGATGTACCGCGTGCCGGTGCAGCCGGCGCTCGACGGCAACACGGTCGATCTCGACACCGAGCGCGTGCAGTTCGCGGACAACTCGCTGCACTTCGAGAGCGGGATGACCGTGCTGTCGCAGCAGATCAAGACGATGCTGTCCGCGATCACGTCGGGCAGCTGAGCGCGGCAGCGAATGCGCGCATAGCGACACAGCAGCAAAGCAGCAAACCACACGCAACGTAGAGACCAACGCAAAACGTCCACTGAGGTGAACGAGCCATGCCATCCCTGATGAACATCTTCAACGTTGCCGGCTCCGCGATGTCCGCGGAGTCGCAGCGTCTGAACGTGACGGCGTCCAATCTGGCGAACGCCGACAGCACGACCGGGCCGGACGGCCAGCCGTACCGCGCGAAGCAGGTCGTGTTCGCGGTGAACCCGCTCGGCGGCGCGCATACCGCGTCCGGCCAGCAGGTCGGCGGCGTGAAGGTGACCGGCGTGGTCGACGACCCGACGCCGATGAAGACCGTCTACGACCCGGAGAATCCGGCCGCGAACGGCGACGGCTACGTGACGATGCCGAACGTCGATCCGGTGCAGGAAATGGTGAACATGATCTCGGCATCGCGCTCGTACCAGGCCAACGTCGAGACGCTGAACACGGCGAAGCAGCTGATGCTCAAGACGCTGACGATCGGCACCTGATACGGATAAAAGGAGAAAGCGTTGACCACCAACACCAGCATCGGCGGCAATTCCGCCACCGTGTCGCAGCAGTTGCTCGACACGATGAACGGCACGAATTCGTCGTCGTCGTCCGCGAGCGGCACGAGCGGCGCCGATCTTCAGCAGACGTTCCTGCAACTGCTCGTCGCGCAGCTTCAGAACCAGGATCCGACCGATCCGATGGACAGCTCGCAGATGACCTCGCAGCTCGCGCAGATCAACACGGTGTCCGGCATCCAGTCGCTGAACGACTCGCTGTCGTCGCTGTCGACGCAGCTGTCCGCCGGCCAGAACGCACAGGCCGCGCTGCTGATCGGCTCGACCGTGCTCGCGCCGTCGTCGAGCGTCAGCGTGTCCGACGGCGCCGCGACCGCGATCGGCGTGTCGCTGCCGGCCGACGTGTCGGACGTCACGGTGACGATCACGAACAGCGCCGGCAAGGTCGTCAACACGGTCGACCTCGGCCCGCAGTCGGCGGGCAACGTGCCGCTCACGTGGACGCCGAAGGACGCGCAGGGCAACGTGCTGCCGGACGGCACGTACACGATCTCCGCGACGCAGACCATCAACGGCAAGACCTCGTCGGCGACGACGCTCGCCGCGAGCCAGGTGCAGAGCGTGATCCAGCAGGCGGACGGCTCGGCGGGCCTCGCCCTTTCGAACGGCAACACGGTCCCGCTTTCGAGCGTCGCGGCCATCCTCTGATTCAGGAACGGAGAAATCCATGGGCTATCAGCAAGGCTTGAGCGGTCTCGCCGCGGCGTCGAACGACCTCGACGTGATCGGCAACAACATCGCGAACGCGAACACTGTCGGCTTCAAGCAAAGCACCGCGCAGTTCCAGGACGTGTACGCGAACACGCTCGCATCGTCGGTCAACACGCAGATCGGTCTCGGCGCGTCGCTGTCCGAAGTGCAGCAGGACTTCTCGCAGGGCACGATCACGACGACCGGCCAGTCGCTCGACGTCGCGATCAACGGCAGCGGCTTCTTCCAGATGTCGGATAACGGCTCGATCACGTATTCGCGCAACGGCGTGTTCCAGCTCGACCCGAACGGCGACATCGTGAACGCGCAGGGCCTGCAGCTGATGGGCTACGCGGCGAACGCGAGCGGCGTCATCAACACGGCGTCCACCGTGCCGCTGCAGGTGCCGACGACGAACCTCGCGCCGCAGCCGACCGCGAACGTGGACGCGTCGGTGAACCTGAACGCGCAGCAGTCGCCGCCGGCCACGACGCCGTTCAGCGAGAGCGATTCGACCTCGTACAACTACTCGACGTCGGCCGTGGTCTACGACTCGCTCGGCGGCAAGCAGACGCTCAACGTCTACTACGTGATGAATTCGACCGGCAACTGGGACGTGTACGCGGGCACCGCGGGCAACGCGACCCAGGTCGGCTCGATGCAGTTCGACCAGGGCGGCAACCTGACGTCGCCGACGAACGGCGAGATGACGGTCACCGTGGACCCGACCGACGGCGCCGCGACGAACCAGCAGATCACGATCAACGTGACCGGCACGACCCAGTACGGCTCCGCCAACGGCCCGTACAACGTGCAGCCGGACGGCTACGCGACCGGCCAGCTGACGGGCTTCACGGTCGGCGCGGACGGCACGCTGACCGGCCAGTATTCGAACGGCCAGACCCAGGCGCTCGGCCAGATCGTGCTCGCGACCTTCAACAACCCGAACGGGCTGCACGACCTCGGCGGCAACGAGTACGCGCAGACCTCGGAGTCGGGCGCGCCGCAGGTGTCGACACCGGGCAGCACGAACCACGGCTCGCTGACGGGCGGCGCGATCGAGGCGTCGAACGTGAACCTGACGAACCAGCTCGTCGACCTGATCACCGCGCAGCGCAACTACCAGGCGAACGCGCAGACGATCAAGACGCAGCAGACCGTCGACCAGACGCTGCTGAACCTGTAACGCGGCACTCGCGATCCGGGCACATCATGGACCGACTGATCTATACGGCGATGACGGGTGCGAGCCAGGCGCTCGAACAGCAAACCGTCGTCGCGAACAATCTGGCGAACGTGTCGACCACGGGTTTTCGCGCGCAGCTCGCGAACTTCCGCTCGGTGCCGATGGCGTTCGGCGACGGCTCGTCCGTCAACAACGACACGACCCGCACGTTCGTGCTGTCCGCGACGCCGGGTTCGGACATGACCCCGGGCGCGATCACGCACACCGGCAACCCGCTCGACGTCGCGGTGCAGGGCCAGGGCTGGCTCGCGGTGCAGACGCCGGACGGCAACGAGGCGTACACGCGCGGCGGCAACCTGCACGTGGACGAGAACGGTCAGCTGATGACCGCGAACAACCTGCCGGTGCTCGGCGGGCAGGGGCCGATCGCGGTGCCGCCCGGCTCGGAAGTGACGATCGGCTCGGACGGCACGGTGTCGGCGCTCGCGCCGGGCAACCCGCCGAACACGGTCGCGATGATCGACCAGCTGAAGCTCGTGAACCCGCCCGCGGGTTCGATGCAGCGCGGCGACGACGGCCTGTTCCGGACCGCGGACGGCAATCCCGCGGACCCGGACCCGACCGTGCAGGTCGCGACCGAATCGCTCGAAAGCAGCAACGTCAATCCGGTCGCGGCGATGGTGTCGATGATTACGAACGCGCGGCAGTTCCAGCTGCAGACCAAGATGCTGCAAACCGCCGACCAGAACGAGCAGAGCGCCAACCAGCTGCTCAATTTCAGCTAAGTTTGACGACCCGCCGGCCGCGCGACGCGCGGCCGATGGACGAAAAGAGGATTCACCGTGAACCGTTCGCTCTATATCGCCGCCACCGGCATGAATGCGCAGCAGGCGCAGATGGACGTCATCTCGAACAACCTCGCGAACGTGAGCACCAATGGCTTCAAGGGCTCGCGCGCCGTGTTCGAGGATCTGATGTACCAGACGCTGCGTCAGCCCGGCGCGAACTCGACGCAGGAAACCGAACTGCCGTCCGGCAGCCAGGTCGGCACCGGCGTGCAGCAGGTCGCGACCGAGCGCCTGTTCACGCAGGGCAACCTGCAGCAGACCGGCAACTCGAAGGACGTGGCGATCAACGGCCAGGGCTTCTTCCAGGTGCAGATGCCCGACGGCACGACGCAATACACGCGCGACGGCTCGTTCCAGACCAACCAGCAGGGCCAGCTCGTCACGTCGAGCGGCTACCAGGTGATCCCGGCGATCACGGTGCCGGCGAACGCGCTGTCGCTGACGGTCGGCAGCGACGGCGTCGTCACGGTGACGACGCCCGGTTCGAGCAACAACACGACGATCGGCTCGCTGCAACTGGCGATGTTCATCAACCCGACCGGCCTGCAGTCGAACGGCGAGAACCTGTACTCGGAAACCGCGTCGTCCGGCGCGCCGACGATCACGACGCCGGGCCTGAACGGCTCCGGCACGCTGAATCAGGGTTACGTCGAGTCGTCGAACGTGAACGTCGTGCAGGAACTGGTGAACATGATCCAGACCCAGCGCGCGTACGAGATCAACAGCAAGGCGGTCACGACGTCCGACCAGATGCTGCAGACCCTGAGCCAGATGTCGGTGTGAAGCCGCTGTCGCAATCGAGCTAGTCCGTTGGTGAAACGCATGGCGCACTCCGTCCGTATCCATTCCCGCAAGCGCGTCCCGTCGCTCGCCGCCGTCGCGGCGGGCGCTGCGCTGGCCGTGCTCGCGGGCTGCGCGATGGTGCCGAAGCAGCCCATCACGCAGCAGCCGATGACGGCCGCGCCGCCGATGCCGCCCGTCAACTCGTCGCCCGGCGCGATCTTCAATCCGGGTTACGCGGGCCGTCCGCTGTTCGAGGACCAGCGTCCGCGCAACATCGGCGACATCCTGACGATCGTGATTGCGGAAAACATCAACGCGACGAAGTCGTCCGGCGCGAACACGAAGCGCGCCGGCTCGTCGTCGTTCTCGGTGCCGACCGCGGGTTTTCTGAGCGGCCTGTTCTCCCGCACGAACCTGAACGCCCAGGGCGCGAACCAGTTCGACGCGACCGGCGGCGCGAACGCGTCGAACACGTTCAACGGCGTGCTCACCGTGACCGTGACGAACGTGCTGCCGAACGGCAACCTCGTCGTGTCCGGCGAGAAGCAGATGCTGATCAACCAGGGCAACGAGTTCGTGCGCTTCTCCGGCGTCGTGAACCCGAACACCGTCGCCGGCGACAACTCCGTGGCGTCCACCGAAGTCGCCGACGCGAAAATCGAATACTCGGCGAAGGGCTACATCGACGAAGCGGAAACGATGGGCTGGCTGCAACGCTTTTTCCTGAACGTCGCGCCATGGTGAAGATCCGCTTCCACGGCCGCCGCCGTTCGTCGTTCAAGGACGCGCTCGTCGCGCTCGGCGCGGCGGTCAGCCTCGTGTTCGCGTGCGGCGTGCTGCTCGCGTATTCGGGCAGCGCGCGCGCGGAGCGCGTGAAGGACCTCGTGTCGTTCCAGGGCGTGCGCGACAACCCGCTGATCGGCTACGGCCTCGTGGTCGGCCTCGACGGCACCGGCGACCAGACCACCCAGGCGCCGTTCACGACGCAGACGCTCGCGAACATGCTCGCGAACCTCGGCATCTCGATCAACAACACGTCGGGCGCGAACGGCGGCGGCAGTTCGGCGCTGACGAACATGCAGCTGAAGAACGTCGCCGCGGTGATGGTGACGGCGACGCTGCCGCCGTTCGCGCGGCCCGGCGAAGCGATCGACGTGACCGTGTCGTCGCTCGCGAACGCGAAGAGCCTGCGCGGCGGCACGCTGCTGCTGACGCCGCTGAAGGGCGCGGACGGCCAGGTGTACGCGCTCGCCCAGGGCAACGTGGCGGTCGGCGGCGCGGGCGCGTCCGCGAACGGCAGCCGCGTGCAGGTGAACCAGCTCGCGGCGGGCCGCGTCGCGGCCGGCGCGATCGTCGAGCGCTCGGTGCCGGCGCCGGTCGCGCAGGCGACGGGCCTGCTGCAGATGGCCGTCAACGACATGGACTACGACACGACGCAGCGCATCGTCGCGGCGATCAACAACATGTTCGGCGCGGGCACCGCGACGCCGCTCGACGGCCGCACGATCCAGGTGCACGGGCCGACCGATCCCGGCCAGCAGGTCGGTTTCATCGCGCAGATCCAGGACCTCGACGTGCGCCCGGCGCAGCCGGCCGCGAAGGTGATCCTGAATGCGCGCACCGGCTCGATCGTGATGAACCAGATGGTCACGCTGCAAAGCTGCGCGGTCGCGCACGGCAATCTGTCGGTGGTCGTCAACACCCAGACGGTCGTGAGCCAGCCGGGCGCGTTCTCGAACGGCAACACCGTCGCCGCGCGGCAGTCGCAGATCCAGCTGAAGCAGGACAACGGCTCGCTGAAGCTCGTGACCGCCGGCGCGAACCTCGCCGACGTCGTGAAGGCGCTGAACGCGCTCGGCGCGACGCCCGCGGATCTGATGTCGATCCTGCAGGCGATGAAGGCGGCAGGCGCACTGCGCGCAGACCTCGAAATCATTTAAGGACTTGCGACGATGGACAACTCGAAAGTCACTTCCAGTCTCGACCTGACGAACCGCTTCGCGCTCGACGTGCAGGGCTTCGACGCGCTGCGCGCGGCCGCGAACGCCGCGCCGCAGCAAGGCGTGAAGATGGCCGCGAAGCAGTTCGACGCGGTGTTCACGCAGATGATGCTGAAGAGCATGCGCGACGCGACGCCGAGCGACAGCCCGTTCGATTCGCACGACGGCGACACGTTTACGTCGATGCTCGACCAGCAGATGTCGCAGCAGATGTCGTCGAAGGGCATCGGCGTCGCGGACGCGATGATCAAGCAGTTGACCCGCAGCATGGGCGGCGGCGCGGACGGCATGGGCGGCGGCGCGAGCGCGGGCAACCTGAAGATGCTCGACGCGCTCGGCCGCGCATACGGCAATTCGGCCGCGAACGGCGCGCTCGCGAGCGGTTCGGGGTACGGCGCGAACAGCGCGCTCACGCCGCCGCTGCGCGGCAACGGCGATTCGCCGGACACCGACGCGTTCGTCGACAAGCTCGCCGGCGCGGCGCAGCAGGCGAGCGCCTCGACCGGCATTCCGGCGCGTTTCATCGTCGGCCAGGCGGCGCTCGAATCCGGCTGGGGCAAGCGCGAGATCCGGCACGCGGACGGCTCGACGAGCCACAACGTGTTCGGCATCAAGGCGACCCGGGGCTGGACCGGCAAGACCGTGACCGCGACGACGACCGAGTACGTGAACGGCCAGGCGCATCGCGTGCAGGCGAAGTTCCGCGCGTACGATTCGTACGACGACGCAATGGCCGACTACGCGAGCATGCTGAAGAACAACCCGCGCTACGCGTCGGTGATCACCGGCTCGCGCAGCGCGGAAGGCTTCGCGCAGGGAATGCAGCGCGCCGGCTACGCGACCGACCCGCACTACGCGAAGAAGCTGATGTCCATCATGCAGCAGATGGTGTGACGTCCGCCGGGCGCGGACGCGTTCGGCGCGGATCGCGCGGGTGTTCTGCGGGTGGGGCTTCCCGGCAGGCGGCGCGAAAACTTTTTGCAGAGCGGCCCTAAACTTTCGGGACGCTTTGCCGCTATTGCAGATGAGCAAGCAGAGGGCGGCCATCCGCCCGGCGGCGCGCGCGACCGAAGACGGACGCAGCGCCCGCAAGTCCACGAAATTCCGGCAAGCCCATGAATACCGTAGAGTCGAACCACACGGAGTCGGATGAAGACGACGGCCACGATTATGGACGTCGCAATCCGCTCGAAGTCGGCGTTCAGCTGCGTAATCTTCTCAACCGCGGCGATTTTCTGACGCTCCATTACCGGAACGGCCAGCTCGTCACGCGCATCCTCGACGTGGACGTGCGCGGTCGCACGTTCGTGTTCGACTGGGGCGCGCTGCCCGAGCAGAACCGCGATCTGCTCAACGTCGAGTTTTGCCAGTTCCGCGCGTCGCCGGACGGCGTGAGCGTCGATTTCAGAACGCCCGCGCCGCAGCAAACCCAGTTCGAAGGGCGGCCGGCGTTCGTCGCGCCGTTTCCCGAAGTGCTGTTCTACCGGCAGCGGCGCGAGTATTTCCGCGTCGACACGCCGGTGTTCGAGCCGTGCATGTGCAGCGGCGAGCTGCCCCACGAGGGCGGCCACTTCGACTACGAAGTGCGCGACCTGTCGCTCGGCGGCGTCGGCCTGCGCACGACCGACGAACGCGTGGCCTCGCTCGTGGTCGGCTCGGAGATTCCGGGCGCGACGCTCGAACTGCGCACCGTCGGCAAGCTGTCCGTCGATCTGTGCCTCGTCGCGCTGCGCGTGATCGACCAGCCCGACGGCGTGCGCCGCTATCACCTCGGGTTCCGCTTCGACTCGCTGCCCGGCACCGCCGAAAACACGCTGCAACGCTACATCACGCAGCTCGAAATGAAGCGCCGCGCGCTCGCGCGCACCTGAACCCAGCGGGGTGTCCCCCGGGCGCGATGCCGCGCGCGGCGTCCGTTCGCTGTCCGAAAGCTACGCAGAAAACCCGCGCCGCGCGCGCGGGAAGGTGCCGCCGACGCTCAATTTTCCCGTCGCGCGGCCGTTATACGGGATGTTCACCAACGCGGCCGTCTGAAGCGATTCCGGCCATACAGGATGACGCATGAGCGACATTTTATCGATCGGTTTGAGCGGTCTGCAGGCAGCCCAGCTGGGGCTCGCGACCAGCAGCGAGAACATCAGCAACTCGTCCACGCCCGGCTACGTGCTCGAACGGCCGGTGTACCAGGAAGCGGACGGCCAGTACTCGGGCTCGGGTTACGTCGGCGGCGGCGTGCAGACGGCGACCATCCAGCGCGCGTACAGCCAGTATCTGACGAGCGCGCTGAACAACGCGCAGTCGACGAACAGCTCGCTCAACGCGTCGTACCAGCTCGCGACGCAGCTTAACAACCTGATCGGCAGCCCGACGGGCGGCATCGCGTCGGCGATCACCGCGGTGTTCACCGGCCTGCAGGCGATCTCGACCAACGCGGCCGACGTCGCGACGCGGCAGTCCGCGATCAGCGACGCGCAGACGCTCGTCGACCAGATCAACCAGGCGGGCCAGCAGTACTCGTCGATCCGCGCGAGCATCAACACGCAGCTGCAGTCGACGGTGTCGCAGGTCAACCAGTATTCGCAGCAGATCGCGCAGCTGAACACGGAGATCGCGTCCGCGACCGCGCAGGGCCAGCCGCCGAACCAGCTGCTCGACACCCGCGACCAGGTGGTCGCGAACCTGTCGCAGCTCGTCGGCGTGCAGGTGGTGCAGAACAGCAACGGTTATAGCCTGTTCCTCGGCAACGGCCAGCCGCTCGTGGTCGGTTCGCAGAACTTCAACCTGACGACGGAAGTCTCGGCGTCGGACCCGAGCGAAATGGACGTCGCGTATCAGGGGCTGCCGGGCGCGACCACGCCGCCGCAGCAACTGTCCAGCGCGGCGCTGACGGGCGGCACGATCGGCGGCCTGCTGTCGTTTCGCAGCGGCACGCTCGACCCGGCCGAAGCGCAGCTCGGCGCGATCGCGACCAGCTTCGCCGCGCAGCTGAACGCGCAGAACGCGCTCGGCCTCACGCTCGGCGGCACCGAGGGCGGCGACCTGATCTCGGTCGGCGCGCCGAACGTGATCAACAACGCGAAGAACACCGGCGACGCGACGCTCGACGTGTCGCTGACGGACCCCGAGTCGCCGCCGAGCGACGACTACACGCTGTCGTTCGACGGCACGAACTACACGCTGACCGACAAGACGACCGGCCAGGCCGTCGGCAGCGGCACGTCGATCGACGACGCGCTGTCCGGCAGCGGCCTGTCCGCGACGGTCAACGGCACGATGAACGCCGGCGACTCGTTCACGATCCAGCCGACGCGCGGCGCGCTCGACTCGTTCGCGCTGGTGACTTCCGACCCGTCCGCGATCGCGGCGGCGTCGCCGATCGTCGGCACGGCCGCGACGACCAACACCGGCAGCGCGACCATCACGCAGTCGGTCGGCAGCGCGCCGGGTTTCGTCGTGCCGTCCACGCCGACGACCATCTCGTACCAGGCGCCCGCGTCGCCCGGCCAGCCCGGCACGCTGTCCGGCTTCGCGCCGGGCTCGACGGTCACGGTGACGGTGCCGGGCTCGAACACGCCGGTCACGTCGACGATCGACGGCTCCGGCAACGCGACGCCGCCGGTCCAGTACGACCCGTCGCTCGGCGCGACGGTCTCGATCACGAACCCGGACGGCAGCGACCTGAGCGGCGTGAGCTTCACGCTGTCGGGCAAGCCGGACGACGGCGACTCGTTCACGCTCGCGTCGAACGTCGGCGGCACGAAGGACGGCACGAACGCGCTGGCGATGTCGAACCTGACGTCGAGCACGGCGATGTCGAGCAGCACGCTGACGAACGCGTACGCGAACTACATCAACGGCGTCGGCAACACGGTGGGGCAGCTGAAGGCGTCGACGACGTCGCAGGCGTCGCTCGTGAGCCAGCTGACGTCGCAGCAGCAGTCGGTGCAGGGCGTCAACCTCGACGAGGAAGCCGCGAACCTGATGCAGTACCAGCAGCTCTACCAGGCCAACAGCAAGGTCATCCAGACGGCAGCGACGTTGTTCCAGACGCTGCTCGGCATCTTCCAGTGAGGCATTGAACGATGCGAATCGCTACCTCCCAGCTCTTTTCGTCCACGATGCAGACGATGGAGGACCAGCAATCCCAGCTTCTCGAACTCCAGCAGCAGGTATCGAGCGGCGTGGCCCTGCAGACGGCCGGCGACAATCCGGTCGCGGCCGCGCAGGCCGTGCAGCTCAGTTCCACGTCCGCGACGCTCGCGCAGTACGCGACGAACCAGAATCTCGCGCTGTCGTCGCTGGGCCAGGAAGACTCGACGCTCGGCAACGTGCTGAGCACGCTCACGTCGATCAACACGTCGCTCGTGCATGCCGGCGACGCGTCGCTGTCCGACGCGAACCGCGCGGCGATCGCGCAGGAACTCGAAGGCGAACGCAACCAGCTGCTGTCGCTCGCGAACGCGCGAAACGGTGACGGCTCGTATGTGTTCGGCGGCTTCCAGGGCAGCGCGCAGCCGTTCACGACCGATTCGTCGGGAGCGGTCACGTATGCCGGCGACAACGGCGTGCAGCTCGTGCAGGTCAGCGACAACCGGCAGATCCAGACCAACGATCCGGGCTCGGCGGTGTTCCTGACCGCGCCGGCGGTCGGCTCGTCGCCGGTCTCGGCGGGTTCGGCGGGCAACACCGGCACCGGCATCATCACGGCCGCGACCGTCAACGACCCGTCGGCGGCCAGCAACGACACGCCGTACGGCATCGTGTTCTCGACCGCGACCGGCTCGCTGACCTACAGCGTGATGGACAACTCGACCACGCCGCCGACCGCGCTCGCCAGCGACCAGACGTACACCGCGGGGCAGCCGATCCAGCTCGGCACCGGCATGTCGCTGTCGATCTCCGGCACGCCGGCGGACGGCGACTCGTTCACCGTGACGCAGCCGAACACGCAGGGCAACGCGGACATCTTCGCGGCGATCGACAACGCGATCGCGGCGCTGAACCAGCCGGTCGCGAACAATGCGACGGGCGCGGCGGCGCTGCAGAACTCGATGACGACTGCGATGACCCAGCTGCAGAACACGATCGACAACGTGACGACGGTGCAGGCGGGCGTCGGCGGCCGCGAGCAGGAATTGCAGGCGCTGCAGACGGTCACGACGACCAACTCGACGCAGGTGCAGAGCAACCTCGCGGACCTGACCGGCACCGACATGGTCGCGGCGCTGAGCCAGTTCGTGCAGCTTCAGAACGCGCTGAGCGCGTCGCAGCAGAGCTTCTCGCAGGTGCAGGGGATGTCGCTGTTCAAGTACCTGAACTCGTAATCCACGCCGTCCGCGCCGGCGCGCGGCGGCGGGCCTCGATGCCTCGCCGCCGCGCGCCGCGCCGCAGTCCGGTCAGTGCGGCGGACGCAGCGCCGCCGCCATCCGTCCCATCTCCTCGATCCCGTTGTCGAACAGCCGTGCGAAGTACGGAATCATGTTCGGCATCATCATCTGGATCAGCAGCATTCCGACCAGCATCGTGATCGCGAAGCCGATCTGGAAAATCCCGATCTGAGGCGCCGCGCGGTTCAGCATGCCGAGCGACAGGTTCGCGATCAAAAGCGCGATCACGACCGGCAGCGACAGCAGCAGCCCGGCGGACATCGCCATCGCGGTCCAGTCCGACAGCAGGCGCCAGCCGGGCGCAGCGAGCACGTTCGCGTCCACCGGCACGAGGCGGAACGTCTCGACGAGCGCCGCGATCATCTGCAGGTGGCCGTCGAGCGCGAGGAACGTGAGCACCGCGATCGCGTTCAGCCACGTGGACAGCGCGGCCGAGTTGCTCTGCGCCTGCGGATCGAAGAAGGTCGCGAAACCGATCCCCATGCCGAGCCCCATCAGGTCGCCGGCCGTCGTCACCGCGGCGAACACCACCTGCATCACGAAGCCGAGCGCGACGCCGATCAGGAACTGGTTCACGAGGATCCACACGCCGTCGGCGGAAAACACCGTCGCCTGCGGCAGCGGGCCGAGCGTCGGCGCGACGATCAGCGTGACGCACGCGGCAAGGCCGATCTTCACGCGCGCGGGAATCGCGCGATGGCCGAGGAACGGCGCGCTCGTGACGAGCGCGAGGATCCGCGCGAACGGCCACAGGAACGCGGTGAGCCAGACGTTCAGCTGCGCGTAGGTGACCGAGAACATCGGAGCGAAACCGGGGCGGGGGACAAGAAGCGGGCGCGGGCGGCCGGGCGGCCTAGCCGGCGAGCGACGGGATGCTGTTGAACATGTGGCGCATGTAGTCGAGCAGCGTCGACAGCATCCACGGGCCGGCGATCACGAGCGTCACCGCGACCGCGACGAGCTTCGGGATGAACGACAGCGTCGTTTCGTTGATCTGCGTGGCCGCCTGGAACAGGCTGACGATGAGGCCGACCACGAGCGACACGAGCAGCAGCGGGGCGGCGAGCAGCAGCGCGACGTACATCGCCTCGTGCGCGAGCGTCATTACGGTTTCGGGCGTCATCGCGTGAATCCTCCTGCGTGGGCCGGCATTACGTGAAGCTCTGCGCGAGCGAGCCGATCAGCATCTGCCAGCCGTCGACCATCACGAACAGCATCAGCTTGAACGGCAGCGAGATCGTCGCCGGCGACATCATCATCATACCCATCGACATCAGCACGCTCGCGACCACCATGTCGATGATCAGGAACGGGATGAAGATGGTGAAGCCGATCTGGAAGCCGGTTTTCAGCTCGCTCGTGACGAACGCCGGCACGAGCAGCGACAGCGGCACGTCCTCCGGCCCCTGCATCGGCTCCGCGTGCGAGATCCGCGCGAACAGCGCGAGGTCGGATTCGCGGGTCTGCCGCAGCATGAAGGTCTTGAACGGCGCGACGCCGCGCTGCACCGCGTCGTCCATCGACAGCGTGCCGGCCGCGAACGGCTTGTAGCCGTCCTGATACGCCTTGTCGAGCACCGGCGACATCACGAACAGCGTGAGGAACAGCGCGAGCCCGACCAGCACCTGGTTCGGCGGCGTCGTCGTCGTGCCCATCGCCTGGCGCAGCAGCGACAGCACGATGATGATGCGCGTGAAGCTCGTCATCATCAGCACCATCGCCGGCAGAAACGTCAGCATCGTGAGCAGCAGCATCGTCTGCACGCTCAGCGTGTAGGTGGTGCCGCCGTTCGGGCCGGGGGTCGAGGTCAGCGCGGGAAGGCCGGCCGCCTGCGCGTGCGCGAGATGCGGCACGAAGCTCAGTGCGGCGGCCGCGAGCGGGAGTGCGTAGCGCGCGGCGGACGAGGCGCGCGCGGCGGCGGGCCGCGCGGGGCGGGCGTCGCCGTGCGGCGACGGAAGAACGGAACTGCACTGCATGATTACTTCGCTCCGCCGTCGGGACGGCCGAAACGTTTGCCGACTTCGCCTTTCAGCGCGTCGCGAAAGCGTTGTCCGAAGGTGCCCGGCAGCGCGCCGGGCGTGACCGCGCCGGCGTCCGGCAGCGCGCCGGCCGGCATCGTGTGAAGGAGCCGCACGTTGCCGGGCGCCGCGCCGAGCACGAGCCACGTGTCGCCGACCTCGACGACCGCGACGCGCTCCTTGCCGCCGAGCGACGCGCCGCCGACCGTTTTGACGAGCGCGTTGCGGTGCGCCGGCTGAAGGCCGAGCCGGCGCGCGAGCCATGCGCAGCCGAACACGACCGCGAGCACGACCGCGAGACCGAGAACCGATTGCAGCAGCGCGCCGAAGCCGAGCGACGGCACCGCCGTGCCCGCGCCGACCGCCGACGCGACGCTCGCCGCGCGGCTGGCCTGGTTCACGGCCTGGAGATCGGCCGCGTGCGCGCCGAACGGCGCGGCCAGCGCGGCGAGTATCGCCGCCGCATGTCGCGCGGCCCGCAGGCGGCTGCGAAGGCTGTTACGAATGCACACGCGGACCGCCGCGGCGCCGCGGCGCGCGATCACGATCGCGCCGCGTGCTGCGGCGGATTTCATCGGTTCAGCTTCCTGATGCGCTCGGCCGGCGTGATGATGTCGGTCAGGCGGATGCCGAACTTGTCGTTCACGACGACGACTTCGCCCTGCGCGATCAGGCAGCCGTTCACGAGCACGTCCATCGGCTCGCCGGCGAGGCCGTCGAGTTCGACGACCGAGCCCTGCGCCAGCTGCAGCAGGTTGCGGATCGCGATCTTCGTGCGGCCCAGCTCGACCGTCATCTGGACGGGGATGTCCAGGATCATGTCGATGTCGTTGTGCGTCGTGGTCGGCACGACCTTCGACAGCGGCTGGAACACGCCGGCCGACCCGGCCGCCGACACTTCCGACTCGTGGCCGTTCTGCTCCGCGAGGGCGCTGGCCCAGTCGTCCATCTCGTCGCTCGCCGCAGCCTGGGCCACGACTTCCGGGACGGGCTCCTTCACGGGCTCGCTTGCAGGCGTCGCGTTGACGTCACTCATATCCACCTTCCTTCATCGTGTCCGCTGCGCTGATCATCTTCTGGACCCGCAACGCGTATTGACCATTGAAAATTCCGTAGCCGCATTCCATCACCGGCACGCCGTCGACCTTCGCGACGATCTGCTCGGGGATGTTGATCGGCAGCACGTCGCCCGCCTTCATGTTCAGGATCTGCTCGAAAGTCGCGCGGATCTGCGCGAGGTCGGCGGTCAGCTCGACCTCGGCGGCCTGCACCTGCTGCGACAGCACGCGCACCCAGCGGCGGTCCACGTCGAGCACTTCGCCCTGGATCGGCGACGACAGCACGTCGCGGATCGGCTCGATCATCGAGTACGGCATGCAGATGTGCAGCGTGCCGCCCGTGGTGCCGAACTCGATCGAGAACTGCGTGACGAGCACGATTTCGTTCGGCGTCGCGACGTTCGCGAACTGCGTGTGCATTTCCGAGCGCACGAACTCGAACTGCAGCTGGCGCACGCTCTTCCACGCGTTCGTGTAGTGCTCGAACACCAGTTGCAGCAGCTTCGAGATGATGCGCTGCTCGGTCTGCGTGAAGTCGCGGCCCTCGACGCGCGTATGGAAGCGCCCGTCGCCGCCGAACAGGTTGTCGACCACGTAGAACACGAGGTTCGGATCGAACACGAACAGCGACGTGCCGCGCAGCGGCTTCACGTGCACGAGGTTCAGGTTCGTCGGGATCGGCAGGTTGCGGGTGAACTCGCTGTACTTCTGCACGCGCACCGGGCCGACCGAGATTTCGGCGGTGCGCCGCATGAAGTTGAAGATGCCGACCCGCAACAGGCGCGCGAAACGTTCGTTGATGATTTCGAGGCCGGGCATCCGGCCGCGAACGATCCTTTCCTGCGTCGCGATGTTGTACGGGCGAACGCCGGCCTGCTCCGACTGGCTGGATTCCTGGTCGGTTTCGCCGGTGACGCCTTTGAGGAGGGCATCGACCTCCTCCTGCGACATGAATTCGTCGTGACCCATGCTCATGATGCGGACGGCTCCGGTCGGGACGGACGGTTGTTGCGCGGCGCGTTCATCGCGGTCACTGAACGACGAATTCGGTGAACAGCACTTCGTCGATGCGCACCGGCTTGCTGTGCGGATCGGACGGCTGCGAGATCAGCGCCGCGAGTTCGGTCGCGAGCGCGCGCTTGCCTTCGAGCGGCGCGAGGTCGGCCGGATGCTTGTTCGACAGCGCGAGCAGCACGCGGCTGCGGATCTCCGGCATGTGCTGGGTCAGGTAGTCCTGGGTCTCCTGATCGCTGAGGCGCAGCGTGAGGCCGATGCGCAGGTAGTGCGTCTCGCCGTCCTCGGACAGCAGGTTCACCGTCATCGGGTCGAGCACGAAGAACACCGGCGTGGTCTGCTGCGGCAGCGCGATCGCGCTCGCCGGCGCCCTCGTCTGGTGGCGCGACAGGAAGTACCAGGTGCCGCCCGCGGCGGCGCCCGCCGCGAGGATCGCGATCAGCGCGATCAGCAGCAGACGCTTGATCGGGCCAGGGTTGGCGGGCGGTGCTACGGGTTGCTGCTGTGCGGTCGGAGTCGCCATTTCGGTCGTAAGCCTGCGTTAATGCCGGTAGCGTGCATTGTTCTGGCTTTTGGCCCGCCGCGATGGGGGGAATAGAAGGGGGATTTGCGGCTATCTCGCGGATTTGTCGCGGCGGGCGGGATAGGCGATGCGCGAAGGCGCTTCTGGCAGCGGCGATGCGCGATGCGATGCGCGGGCCAGCGACGCGCGCCGTCGCGGGTGATGAGCACCGCTGGCGATGGGCGTTGCGCGGTCCGGGGAGGGCGCGACGATGCTACAGGGCGGGTGGTCCGCGCATCGCGCGCAACGACAGGGACCTCGGCGCGCGAGCCGAGGTCCTTCTTCGTGACGAAGCGCGAGATGCCGCCGACGCCATGCGGCGTCCCGCGCCGAATGCTTAAGCGAACGTATCGACGAGGCCGACCGTGCGGCGCGTCGGCGTCGCGAGCGTCGTCGCATCGACGCCGTCGCCGGACGCGCCATCCGCATCGCCGGACGACGAGCCCGAGCGGCCCGACCCGTAACCCCGGCTGTCCTGCTGCGCCTGCTGGTTCGTCTGCCGCGCGAAGCCGTCGCTGACGCTCGCGCTGCCGAGCCCGATGCCGCCCGCTTCCATCGCCTCGCGCAGCTTCGGCAGCGCGGCTTCGACCGCCTCGCGCACCTGCTGATGCTGCGATACGAAGAGCGCGTGCGCATGGTTGTCCGACACCTGCAACACGACCTGCAACGGGCCGAGATCCTTCGGGTTCAGCGTCAGTTCGGCGGTCTGCTGATGCGCGTTCGACAGGAACACGACCTTCTGGCCGAGTTCGTCCTCCCAGTCCGGCGTGCCGACATGCGACGCGAGCGCCGGGTTGCTCGCGTTCGCGACGGCGGCCGCAGTCGGCGTCTGCGTCGCCTGGGCCTGCGCGGCGGCTGCCGCGGCGGCTTCGGCGGCCGCGAGCGTCGCGTCCGCCGTTGCGCCGCTGACGTTCTGCGTCGCGGTGGCCGGCTGCGTCGCGGCGGCGAGCGCGTCGGCCGCCGACTTGCCGGTGTCGGCGACCGGGTTCGTCGTCGTGGCCGCGTGCGTGTCGGCGGTCTTGCCCGCATCGGCGTCGGTCGCGTGGCGGCCGTCGGTCATCGACGTGAGGTCCTTCGTGTCCGCGCCCTTCGCCTGGTTGCGCGCGGCGAGGTGGGTTGCGAAGCCGCTGGTCGCGGCCGACGCCGCGTTGCCCGGCGCGGCGCCGCCGGTGCGCGCGCCGGACAGCCCGACGCCGCCCTGGCCGTTCTGCAGCGACGCGAGCGCGGCCTGCAATGCGTCGCGCACCGACTTCGGATCGCCGGACGCCGCATCGCCGGCCGCGCCGTTCGCGGCCTGCGCGAGCGCGGCGGTCGAAGTCGCGTCCGCGTCGGTCTGGGTGCCGGCGTTGGCCGCGGCCTGCGCGGCCGCCTGCTGCGCCTGCACCGCCGCGGCGGCGGCCTGTGCGCCGGCTGCTTCGGCCTGCTTCGCGTCGACTTTCCCGCCGTCGCCGTGGCCGTGGTGGTGGTGATCGTTCGAGGTCTGCTTCGTGCCGCTGCTGTCGCTCGCGCTGCCCGACGACCCCGACGACGAATCGCTGCCCGACGACGCCTGGTTCGAGCCGCTCGCCGGATGCTGCGCGCCCGACGACGATCCCGACGCCGGGCTGCCCGCATGCTGCGCCGGCGCGCCGCCGCCCGACGATCCGGAGGACGACGCGGACGACGACTGCGGCGGCGGGCTCGACGGCGCCGGCGTCTGGGTCGGCTGCGGCGTCTGCGCGTCGAGGCTCTGCTGAAGGGTTTGCGCGAACGACTGCGCGCCGAGCGCGGCGGCTGTCGCCGCGCCGCCGGTCAGGCCCGCGGCGTCCGCGGCGCCGCCGAGGAGGGAATTGATGCCGGAAAGGAGCGACATACCGTTTCTCCGTGAAGAGCGGTGATCAGGGGTTCGACGCGCGCATGCGGAGCACGCGCGCGGCGTGCTCGTCGGCGTCGCGCTGCTCGCGGCGCGCGGACTTGCGCGCCTCGGTGGCCTCGCTGCGCGCCTGCAGCACTTCGTACGAACCGAGTTTCTGTTTCTGGCGACGCCACTCGGGCTTCGCCGCTTCGAGCCGCGCGTCGGCCTGTTCGAGCATCCGCTGCTGCTGCCCGATCGCGGCGTCGAGCGTGTCGATGAACGCCTGGAAATTGCGCACGCTGCCGGCCGCCATCCCTGCGCGCGCCGACTCGGTGAAGCGCGCATGGTATTCGTCGCGGTACGTGATGAGCGCCTGCAACTGCGCTTCGGCCTCGCCGCGTTCGCGCTGCAGACGCCCCAGCCGCTGCGCGGCCGTGTCGACGTCGTCCTGCGCGAGACCGATCAGGGTCTTCAGCGGTGACTCTTTCGTCATGATCTGGCTCCTGGCCCGATGAGATCGCCGAGCATCGCCACGCTCGACTCGTAGCTCGCGCTTTCGCGGAAGCCCTGCTGCAGGAACGCCTCGATGCGCGGGTACAGCGCGATCGCGCGGTCGAGCAGCGCGTCGCGGCCGCTCGCGTATGCGCCGACGTTGATCAGGTCGCGGTTGCGCTGGTAGCGCGACAGCATCTGCTTGAACTGCCGGGTGCGGTCGAGGTGCGCGTCGTCGATCAGCGAGGTCATCGCGCGGCTGATCGACGCTTCGATGTCGATCGCCGGGTAGTGGCCGCTCTCCGCGAGCGCGCGCGACAGCACGATGTGGCCGTCGAGGATCGCGCGCGCCGCGTCGGCGATCGGATCCTGCTGGTCGTCGCCCTCGGTCAGCACAGTATAGAACGCCGTAATCGAACCGCCGCCGGCCGGGCCGTTGCCGGTGCGCTCGACGAGCGCCGGCAGCCGCGCGAACACCGAAGGCGGGTAGCCTTTCGTCGCCGGCGGCTCGCCGATCGCGAGCGCGATCTCGCGCTGCGCCATCGCATAACGCGTCAGCGAGTCCATCAGCAGCAGCACGTGCTTGCCCTGGTCGCGGAAATATTCGGCGAGCGTCGTCGCATACGCCGCGCCCTGCATCCGCAACAGCGGCGACACGTCGGCCGGCGCGGCGACGACGACCGAGCGCGCGAGCCCGTCCTCGCCGAGGATCTGTTCGATGAATTCCTTCACTTCGCGGCCGCGCTCGCCGATCAGCCCGATCACGATCACCTCGGCGCTGGTCGCGCGCGCCATCGTGCCGAGCAGCACCGACTTGCCGACGCCGGAGCCCGCGAACAGGCCCATCCGCTGGCCGCGGCCGACGGTCAGCAACGCGTTGATCGCGCGCACGCCGACGTCGAGCACCTGATGGATCGGCTCGCGGTTCAGCGGGTTGATCGTCGTCGCGGTGAGCGGCGCGTCGGCGCTTGCGGTCAGCGGGCCGAGGCCGTCGAGCGGTCGGCCGGATGCGTCGAGCACGCGGCCGAGCAGTTCCCAGCCGACCGGCAGGCGCTTCGCGCCGGCCATCGGGTCCGCGATCGGCACCGTTTCGAGCGGATACACGCGTGCGCCGGGCAGCAGGCCCGACACTTCGGTGGTCGGCATCAGGAACAGGCGGTCGGCGGCGAAACCGACGACTTCCGCCTCGGCCATCGGCAGCGTGCTGCCGGGCGGCAGTTCGATCATCACTTCGGAGCCGACCGCGAGCCGCAGGCCGACCGCTTCGAGCACGAGGCCGGCCGCGCGCGTCAGGCGTCCGCACGCGCGCAGCGGCAGCGCGCGGGCGTTTTTCGCGCGCACGCCGTCGAAGTGCGTTTTCCACCCGATCAGATGCGGATTGGCCGGGTCGAACTCGGGCGGCGGCGGCTCGGCCGGCGCGGCGGGGCTGGCGGCTTCGGGCGGGGGGGCTTCGGCGGGCGCTTCGTCGGCGGCGGGGGTGTCTGTGGCGGTTGCGGCGGGGGAGGCTTCTTTCCCGGCGTCGGCGGCGGCTGGGGCGGCGGATTCCGCGTGAGCGTCGTCCGCGTCGTCGCGGGCCGTGTCCGCGCGCTCGGCCGTGGCTGTGGCCGGCGCGGCGTCGGTTTCGTCGTCCGGCGCGTCGTCGACCAGCAGCGCGGCCACTTCGTCCGGGTCCTGCGCGGCCGGTCCGAGCGACGCGAGCGCCAGCTCCTGTTCGAGCGGCGTCAGGCCGCGCGTATGGATCGGACCGCCCGGATGCGCGTGCGTCACCATGGCCGGCTCTTGCCCAGCGCGGCGGTCACGCGCTCCCAGCGCGTGCCGATGCGGGCGTCCACTTCGCCGGTCGCGGCCTGCGCGCGGCAGCCGCCGCGCTCGATCGACGGATCGGCGAGCACCGACCAGCCGCGCGCCTGCAATTCTTCGAGCAGATACGCCTCGACGACCGGCACGTCCGCCGGGCTCACGACGAGCTGCGGCGAGCCGGTCAGCGCCGGTTCCGCCGCGAGCACCTCGCGCGCGGCGGCGAGCAGCGCGGTGGGGTCGTGCTGCACGTGCTGGCGCACGACCTGGTGCGCGATGTCGAGCGCCAGTTCGACCAGCGAGTCGGCGACGCCGGCGTGCGCGCTCGTCAGCGCGGTCGAGAAGCGCTCCGCGAGCGCCGCGAGCTGCATCGCCTGCGCGTGCGCAACCGCGACGCCGTGCTCGAAACCCTGCTTGTGACCCTGTTCGTAACCCGCCTGATAACCGAGCGCCTGGCCGGCGACGTGGCCCGACGCGAGCCCTTCCGAATGCGCGCTGTCGCGCAGCCGCTGAAGCTCCGCCGCGAACGCGGCTTCCTCGTCCGGACTGGGCGGCGGCGGCGGCGGCGGCGCCGGATCGAACGACGCCATCTCCCAACGCTGGTACGCCGACATGGCTTCGCGCGTGGTGGTCTCGTCACTCATCGGCATGCTCCCGGTAGTGCTTCGGGTCGTACTTCCGGCCAGACGCGCGCGCCGCGGCCCCGCGACGGCGGGCCGGTTGCGGCGGCGTCAGGGCGTCGTCAGCGGTCATCGTTCACCCACGTCTTCACGACCGTCGCGATGATCTTCGGATCCTGGTGCGCGAGCTGGCGGATGTAGTCGAGATTGCGCTGATAGCGCATCTTCTCGTTTTCGAGCGCGAGCAGCGCCTCGTCGTCGGCGTTCGCGGCCCTGTCGGCGGCGGTCGGCAGCCCGTCGAGCAGCAGCGGCTCGTCCGGACCCTGCACCGCCTCGACGACCGGCTCCGGCGGCGGGAACGCGCGGCGGATCGCCGGCTTCACCATCACGAAATACAGGAACAGCGCGACCGCTCCGATGCCGACCCACGTCGCGACCTGCTTCGCGAGCGCGACGATGTCCGGCTGGCGCCACCACGGCAGGTTTGCGTTCGGATCGACTTCCGTCATGAACGCGGCGTTCACCACGTTCACCGAGTCGCCGCGCTTCGCGTCGTAGCCCATCGCGTCCTTCACCAGCTGCTCCACCTGCGCGAGCTTGTCGGCGGTGAGCGGCTTCATCGTTGCGTGGCCCTTCGCGTCGACCTGCGGCTGATAGTTGACGACGACCGCGACCGACAGGCGCTTGATGTCGCCCGGCGACTGCTGGTAGTGGCGGACCGTCTTGTCGAGTTCGTAGTTGGTCGTCGAATCGCGGCGGTCGCTGACCGGCGTTCCGCCCGGCTGGCCCGGCGCGCCGTTGCCGGCGACCACCGGAGCCGACGCGGGCTGCGGCGGCTGGTTCGACAGCGCGCCCGGCACGCCCGACGCGCCGCCCTGCGACAGTTCCGTCGCCGTGCTCGACTGCTGGCTGCGGATCGCCGCCTGCTGCGGATTGCCGTTCGGGCCGTAGCTTTCGGCGGTCTGTTCGAGCTTCGAGAAATCCACGTCGGCGCTGACCTGCGAGCGCGCGTTGCCGCCGCCGAACAGCGGCGCCAGGATCGAGTCGATCCGCGCCTGGGTGTCGTGCTCGATCTGGCGCACGTACTTGAGCTGCGACGCGTCGAGGCCGGCGCCGGTCGACGACTGCGTGAGCAGGTTGCCGTCCTGGTCGACGATCGTCACGTTGCGCACCGGCAGGTCCGGCACCGCCGACGAGACCATGTGCGTGATCGCCGAAACCTGGCCCTCGTCGAGCGCGCGGCCCGGGTACAGGTTCACCATCACCGACGCGGACGGCGCTTCGCGCTCGCGCACGAACACGGACGGCTTCGGAATCGCGAGGTGCACGCGCGCGGACCGCACGGTGCCGATCGATTCGATCGTCTGCTGAAGCTCGCCTTCGAGCGCGCGCTGGTAGTTGATCTGCTCGGCGAACTGGCTGATGCCGAATTTCTGGTTGTCCATCAGCTCGAAGCCGACCGAGCCGTTCTTCGGCAGGCCCTGCGACGCGAGCCGCAGCCGCATTTCGTTCACTTCCTCGGACGGCACGAGGATCGCGCCGCCGCCGTCGGACAGCCGGTACGGCACGTTCGCCGCCTGCAGCGCGGTGATGATCGCGCCGCCGTCGCGGTCGGACAGATTGCTGTACAGCACCTTGTAGTCGGGCGCGCGCGACCACAGCACGAGGCCGGCGATCACCGCGATCAGCGCTGCGACCGCGATGATCAGCGGCGCGCGCGGGTTGCCGCGCATCTGGCGCAGCGCCGGCAGCGAGCCGAACCGTTGAGCGAAACCGCCGCTGCCGTCGAAATCCTCCGCCGCGCCGGGCGAGGCGGCGCCCGCGGCGTTGGCGCCGGCGGGCAGCCCCGCGCGTGCGTCGGGGGTAATCAAAGAATTGGCAGACGAATCCATGCGTCGGGTTTCTCCGGGAGGCCTTGCTGACCCTGCCGCCGGACCGCGCGGCGCGCCTTCGGCGGCGTCCTTGCCCGCGCATCGTTCGCCGCACCGTCATGGCGGGGGCGAAAAGCGCGGCGCGCGGGCGGCTGCCGGGTTCGGGCGCTGCTTGCGTCGGCGCGGCTCGCGCGGCTTCGGGGCCGGCGCGGCGCGTGAACGGCAGAGACTTTCACGCCAGCGATTATCCGGACCGCCATGCAACCCGATTGTCCGAATAGAGCCGGGTTTTCCCCCTACTTTGGGCGCTCCCGCGCAGGGGCCGCTGCTATCCTGCATCCACTCTCGGCGTACTGTCCGGGCGGACGGCGTATGGCCGGCCGCAGCGAGTCGTCCGGGACCTTTTTTCCCCTCGTGGAGCAATCATGACGATCCCAGTATCCCCGCTCGCTTCCGCCCTGGCGCAGATGCAGGCAATGTCGGCGCAGGCGGCCGGCAGCGCGGCCGAGGCCAGCGAGACGTCCGGCGCGGCGACGGCCGGCGGATTCGCGGCGGCGCTCAAGGCGTCGATCGACAAGATCAGCGACGACCAGAAAAGCGCGGTCAACGAATCGCAGGCGTTCGAACTGGGCGCGTCGAACGTTTCGCTGAACGACGTGATGGTCGACATGCAGAAGGCCAACATCGGCTTCCAGTTCGGCCTCCAGGTTCGCAACAAGCTGGTGTCCGCGTACACGGACCTGATGCAGACGGCGGTTTGACGTTTCTCGTAAGACGTTTCGCTCCGGCACGCTAAAGCTTCTTCCGACAATTCCGATAACCAGGATACGCCATGCGTGCGTCGCCGGCATCGACAGATGCGGTGCACACGTGTAACAACAGACGCCCGTATCGAGGAGGAGCGCCGATGTTTTCCCCTGCACACTCTGGAGCCAACGCGTATGCCCGCGTGGGCGTGGAAACTGGGGTGATGAGCGCGAGTCCGCATCGGCTGATCGCGATGCTGTACCAGGGCGCGCGCACCGCAGTGGCGCGCGCGCGGATGCATCAGCAGGGCGGCAACGTCGCCGGGCGCGGCGAGGCGATCGGCAAGGCGATCCGGATCATCCAGAGCGGCCTCCAGCAGTCGCTGAACCTGGAAGTCGGCGGCGAGATCGCCGCGCGCCTGAATTCCCTGTACGACTACATGGCGCGACGCCTGCTGGAAGCCAACATTCAACAGAGCGAGCCGATGTTGATCGAAGTGGACGGCCTGCTTGCAACGCTCGAAGAAGCGTGGCTCGGCATCGGTCCGACGGTCGAGCAGGCAGCGCAGCAACCGGGTGCTCCGGCGGGCGGGTTGGCGACGAGATGAACCCGACTGCGGAGTATTTCGCTCGCTACGAGGCGATCGTGGCGATTTCCGGACGCATGCTGTCCGCGGCGCGCAAATCGCTTTGGGCCGATCTGATCGGACTCGAAGAAGAATATCGCCAGCTCGTGGACGGGCTGAAGGAAGCGGAAGTCGGCATCCGGCTTTCCGCGGCGGAACGGGCGCGCAAATACGACCTGATCCGCCGGATCCTCGCGGACGACGCGGCGATTCGCGATCTTGCGAGCCCGCGGATGGCGCGGCTGTCCGCGCTGTTCTCCGGCTCGTCGCAGTCGGCGCGGGTATTGCAGCAACTGTACGGCGCGCGTTGAGCGCGCCTTTTCACATCGACAAGAGCAACGGACGACGCGTCACCGGCTGACGGCGAGGCGGATTCGGGGAGCGCATGAACGGAATCGACACGAGCGCCGCCGCGCTGCTGGCGAGCCGGCTGGATGCGTTGCTGCCGGTCGGCGCGCATGGCAGCGCGGGGCCGATGCAGGCGGGCGTGTCCGCGCTCGCGGGCGGCGCCGCGCAACTGCCGGACGCGCAGTATCCCGGCGCGCCGCAGCCGTCCACGCAGACGGTGCTGTCGGCCGTTGCGCTCGCACTCGATGCGATCGTGCGCTCCGGCGGCGACGCGACGTCGGCCGTGGTCGGCACCGCGCCGGTGTGGGCGAATCCCGAAACGGACGCGGTGCAGGCCGCCGCGCAGGCGGTGGCCAACGTGCTCGACGCGATGGCCGACGCGCTGTCCGCGACGAATCCCGGCGCGCTGCTCGCCGCCGATGCGGACGCCGCCGCTGGCGGCGAAGCCGCGCACGGTGCGGGGGCCGGCGCGAACGGAGCCGGCGGCGCGAACGGTGCGGCGGGTGGCAATGCCGCGACCCAGACGACCGCCGCGCAGGCCGCGGCCGCGCACAACGGCGGCCCGGTGGCGGCGCTTGCCGCCGCGCTGCAACGGACGGTGTCCAGCAGCGGTCTTTTCTACGAATCCCATATCGCGCAGTGGCTCGCGGGCCAGCGTTCGCCGGCGGAACTCGCGGCCGAGCCGCAGAACCGCCTGATCGCGGCCGCCGCCGCGCAACTGCCGCCCGACTGGAGCACCAACGCCGGTGCGGCCGACGACGTGCTGTGGTCCGATCCGCACGCGGCCGACCTGCCGGCGCAGCCCGGCGGCCCGCACGCGGACCCGACGCGCGGCGTGCCGGACCGGATGGCCAGCGCGATGCAGGCGGCGCAGTTCGACGACAGTCTGCTCGACGGCCCGGTGCAGCATGCGCTGGTGCCGCGCTCCGCGCTCGGCGGCGCAACCGGCGACGCGGTGCTGCCGTCCGCGAACCCGCAGGGGCAGGCGGTGGCCGTGCATCCGGCGGTGATTCCGCTGCTGCGCCAGCAGCTCGACCTGCTCGCGACCGGCGAATTCCGCTGGACCGGCGAGGCGTGGCCCGGCGTGCGGCTCGACTGGTCGATCCGCCAGGAAGGCGACGACCCGCGCCGCAGCCGCGGCGCGATCGATCCCGACGACATGCCGTGGCGCACGCGGCTCACGCTGTCGCTGCCGTCGCTCGGCATCGTCGATGCGGACCTGACGCTCGTCGGCGCGACGCTCTCGGTGCGCGTGCAGGCGAACTCCGACGGCGCCGCGCGGCTCTCCGCGCACGGCGACGCGCTGCGCAGCCGGATGGCGGCGGCCGGCATCGAACTGGGCGGCCTGTCGATCCGCGAGGTCGGCGGCGCGACGCACGGCGGCTCGACGGCGGACGCGGCGCGCGCCGCGCACGCGTATGCGCAGGCGGCCTCCGCGCCGGAGCCGGAAGCGCCGCCCGCGCCGATCTCGCCGATCGCCGCCGACGCATTCGACTGGGAGCGCCGATGAGCGGATCGCCGTCGCGCCGGAGCGCCGCCGCGCTCGTGTACGACACGCCGGCTGGCGATACCGCGCCGCGCGTCGTCGCGAAGGGTTACGGGCTCGTCGCGGACATGATCGTGCAGCGCGCGAAGGAAGCCGGCCTGTACGTGCACGAGGCGCCGGAGATGGTGTCGATGCTGATGCAGGTCGATCTCGACTCGCGGATTCCGCCGCGTCTTTATCAGGCGGTCGCGGAACTGCTCGCGTGGCTGCACCGGCTGGAGACGGCCGGTCCCGACGGCGACGCGCCCCAGGCGCCGCCGCCCCCGAGGCCGCCGGTCAAAACTTCATCATCGCGCTGACGAGCGCATCGAACAGCCGGCCGTACGGCGGCGCGACCAGGTTGCGCGCATTGAAGCGCGACTGGACGAACACCGGCTTCATCTGCGAGAACGTGACGAAGCCGTCGTAGCCGTGGTACGCGCCCATCCCGCTCGCGCCGACGCCGCCGAACGGCAGCCCCTCGCATGCGACGTGCATCAGCGTTTCGTTGATCGCCATCCCGCCGGCGACCGTCTCGCGCGTCACGCGCTCCACCGTCGCGGAATCGTCCGCGTACAGGTACAGCGCCAGCGGACGCGGGCGCGCGTTTACGTAGCGCAGCGCGTCGTCGAGCGTGTCGTACGGCACGAGCGGTAACAGCGGCCCGAAAATTTCCTCCTGCATCAGCGCGACGTGCGCGGGCGCGTTCGTCACGAGCGTCGGCGCGAAGCGGCGCGCGGCCGCGTCGCTGTCCGCGAGCGGATGCAGCTGCGCGCCCGCGTCGCGCGCCTCGTCCGCGAGCCGCACCAGCCGCGCGTAGTGGCGCTCGGACACGATCGACGTGTAGTCGCGGTTATGCGCGAAGTCCGGATACAACTGCGCGACGCGCCGGCGCGCGCGGGCGATGAACGCGTTCTCGCTGCCGCGCGGCAGCAGCACGTAGTCGGGCGCGATGCAGGTCTGTCCGGCGTTCAGCGTTTTGCCGGCGATCAGGCTGTCCACGGCGTAGTCGAAACGCGCGCGCCCGCCGACGATCGCCGGCGACTTGCCGCCGAGTTCTAGCGTGACCGGCGTCAGGTTCGCGGCGGCCGCCAGCATCACGTCGCGGCCGACGCGCGTCGAGCCGGTGAACAGCAGGTGATCGAACGGCAGCGCGGCGAACGCCGCGCCGACCGACGCGTCGCCGTTGACGACCGCGACGTGATCGCGCGCGAACGCGCCGCCGATCAGGGCTTCGAGCAGCGCGGACGTGCGCGGCGTCAGTTCGGACACCTTGAGCATCGCGCGGTTGCCGGCCGCGAGCGCGCCGACGAGCGGGCCGGCCGCGAGCAGCAGCGGATAGTTCCACGGCGACACGATCCCGACGACGCCGAGCGGCTGCGGCACGACCTTCGCGCGCGCTGGCCGCAGCCACTTGCCGGTGCGGCGGCGCTGCGGCTTCATCCAGCGGCGGCCGTGCGCGAGCGCGGCGTCGATCTCCTGCTTCAGCAGCACGAATTCCGCGAGCATCACCTCGGCTTTCGCGCGCTGGCCGAAGTCCGTGTTTATCGCGTTGGCGAGCGCGTCGCGGTTTTCGAGCAGCAGTTCGTTCAACGTGCGGAGGTGGCGCGCGCGCGTTTCCCACGGCGGGTAGGGCTCGCGCTGGCAGGCGTCGCGTTGTGCGGCGAGCAGCGCGTCCAGTGTGCCGGACGGCGCGGCGGGGGCTTCCTGCTTCATGGTGGGTGCTTCCGTGTTCGTGGCGCGTGGGTTGCGGTGGCCGGCGCGGGCGTCATGCGACGAACGCGCTGTCGGTGATCGTCGCGCGGTCGAACATCGAGGGCTGGGTGCGCCGGGGCTTTCCGCTTCGTGGGGCTGACATTCCTTGCTGCCTGCGTGCGGGTTGCGGCAATCGGCGCGGGCGTCATGCGGGGAACGCGCGTTCGACGATCGCCGCGTGGTCGAACGTCGAAGGCAGCGCGCCCGCGACGCGGCCGCAATCGCCGCCACAGTCGCCAGCCGCGCCGAGCCGCGTCGCGACGAACGCATCGGCGACGTCGGCGGGACCGTCGTGCACGAGCAGCACCGCCTGCGCGATCAGCGCGATCTGTTGCGCGATGCGCCGCGCGGACGCCTCGCGGGTGCCCGGCGCGCCGTTCAGCGTCGCGGACAGCCGGTCGAGCGCCGCCGCCAACGCCGGATGCCCGCTCGCGTCGCGCCGCCACGCGAGGAACAGCGCCTGCGCGGCATCCGCCTCGCGCTCCAGGGCGCGCAGCACGTCGAGACACATCACGTTGCCCGAGCCTTCCCAGATCGAATTCACCGGCGCCTCGCGATAGAAGCGCGCCATCGGCCCCTCCTCGACGTAGCCGTTGCCGCCCCACACCTCCATCGCCTCGCCGGCGAACGCAAGCGCGCGCTTGCAAACCCAGAACTTCGCGGCCGGCGTCACGATGCGCCGCCACGCGCGCGCTTCCGGCGCGTTCGCATGGCTCTCCTCGAACGCGCGCGCGAGCTGCATGAACAGCACGGTCGCCGCTTCGGATTCGAGCGCGAGATCCGCAAGCACGTTCTGCATCAGCGGCTGCGCGATCAGCGGACGGCCGAACGCGCTGCGGTGCCGCGCATGATGGATCGCCTGCACGAGCGCCGCGCGCATCAGCGCGGCGCTGCCGATCACGCAGTCGAGCCGCGTGTGGTTCGCCATCTCGATGATCGTCGGCACGCCGCGCCCTTCGTCGCCGATCATCACGCCGTACGCGTCGAAGAACTCGACCTCGCTGCTCGCGTTCGAGCGGTTGCCGAGCTTGTCCTTCAGCCGCTGCACGTGGATCGCGTTCTTCGCGCCGTCCGGCGCGAAGCGCGGCACGAAGAAACACGACAGTCCGTCGTGGTCGCCGGTGCGCGCGAGCACCAGATGCGCGTCGCACTGCGGCGCGGAGAAGAACCACTTGTGGCCGGTCAGCCGGTACGCGGCGCCGCGGCCGGCGCCCGCGTCGAGCGGCTGCGCGTCGGTGCGGTTGCTGCGCACGTCGGAGCCGCCTTGCTTCTCGGTCATCCCCATGCCGATCATCATCGACGTCTTCTGCGGATACGGCAGGTCGCGCGGATCGTGGTCGCGCGAATAGAGCCGCTCGCGCAGCGTGGCGAACAGCGCGGGCTCGCGTTGCAGCACCGGGATGCTCGCGAACGTCATCGTCGTCGGGCACAGCGAGCCGGATTCCAGTTGCGCGTGCAGGAAGTAGCCGGCGCAGCGCGCGGCCATCGCGCCGTCGCGCGGGTCGGAGAACGGCAGCGCGTGCAGCCCCTGCGCGCGCAGCAGCGCGAGCAGCCGATGCCACGCCGGATGGAATTCGAGCGCGTCGATCCGCTCGCCGCGCGGGCTGTGCGTGAAGAGTTCCGGCGCGTGGCGGTTCGCGAGGTCCGCGAGCGCGAGCGTGTCGGGCGTCGTCAGCGCGGCGCCGTCGCGCGCGAGCGCTTCGCGATGCCAGCCGGCGCCCGCGCGCCCGACCGCCGCGACGAGCGCCGCGTCCGACGCGAACAGGTTGTAGTCCGCGAGCGGCGGGACCTGGTTCGTGACCTCATGGGTGGTGCCGGGGCGATGCGGTTGCATCTGTCGTCTCCTTGGGCCGGGGCGCGCGGCCGCTTTTTGCGGCGTTCGCGGCGTTCGCGATGGGCTTCCGGCTCGTTCGTCGCGGGTTCGGCTTGGGTTCGTCCGCGCTGGTCCGTGTGCAGGTCGGGTCCGTCGCGCAGCGGCGGCTCGTCCACTGATTGCTTGCCGACGATCCGCCGCGTTGGCGCGGTTCGCCGCTGCCGCCCGATTCGCGGCGTCGCCGCTTCGGTCGGCGGGGCGGCATCTCATCGCACCGCGGCTCGGCCACGCAGCGTCCCCCATGATAGGGGCGCATCGGCGGCGCGCGGTGCGAGGACCTTAGAGGAATCGTCCTGGCCGGCGGCCGCCGGTTGCGGCGCGGCGCTTTCTACAATGAGCCGCGGTCAGCATACCGCGAACGAACGACGATCACGCGGCACGGCGGCGACGCACGTGCGGCCGGAGGAGACGATGCAATACGACTACATCATCGTGGGAGGCGGCTCGGGCGGCGCATCGCTCGCGGCGCGCCTCGCCGAACGCTGCCCGGACGCGACCGTCGCGCTCGTCGAAGCGGGGCCGCACACCGCGCGCAGCGCGCTGGTCGAGATGCCGGCCGGCGTCGCCGCGCTGGTGCCGTGGCGCTCGCGGCACAACTACGGCTACGAGACGACGCCGCAGCCCGGCCTCGCGGGCCGCCGCGGCTACCAGCCGCGCGGGCGCGGCTTCGGCGGATCGAGCGCGATCAACGCGATGATCTACACGCGCGGCCATCCGCTCGACTACGACGACTGGGCGCGGCTCGGCTGCGACGGCTGGGGATGGGGCGACGTGCTGCCGTATTTCCTGCGCGCGGAGGGCAACGCACGCGGCGCGAGCGCGTGGCACGGCGCGGACGGCCCGCTGTCGGTGGGCGACGTGCGTTCGCCGAATCCGTTTTCCGCGCGCTTCGTCGACGCCGCGGTCGAGGCCGGCTTCACGCTCAACGACGACTTCAACGGGCCGCGCCAGGAGGGTGTCGGTTTCTATCAGGTGACGCAGCGCGACGGCCGGCGATGCAGCGTCGCGCGCGCGTACCTGTACGGCCGCGAACGGCCGAACCTGCACCTGATCGCGGACGCGACCGTGCTGCGCGTGACGTTCGACGGCCGCCGCGCGAACGGCGTGCAGGTCGCGCGCGGCGGCCAGATCGACACGCTCGGCGCGCGCGCCGAAGTCGTGCTGGCGGCTGGCGCGTTCAACTCGCCGCAACTGCTGATGTGCTCGGGGATCGGCCCGGCCGCGCAACTGCATGCGCTCGGCGTGGCGGTGCTGCGCGAGGCGCCGGACGTCGGCCGCCATCTGGCCGATCACATCGACTTCACGTTCAACCGGAAGGTCCGTTCCAGCGAGCCGATCGGCTATTCGCTGCGCGGCTTCGCGAAGGCGGCGCCGGCGCTCGCGCGTTATCTGCGCGACGGGCGCGGGATGCTGACCAGCAACGTCGCGGAGGCGGGCGGTTTCGTGAAGAGCCGCGCGGACCTCGACCGGGCGGACCTGCAACTGCATTTCTGCTGCGCGCTGGTCGACGATCACAGCCGGCGGCTGCACTGGGGACACGGTTATTCGCTGCACGTGTGCGTGCTGCGTCCGGCGAGTCGCGGCACGGTGACGCTCGCGAGCGCGGACGCGCGCACCGCGCCGCTGATCGATCCGCGTTTTCTGTCCGACCCGCGCGATCTCGACCTGCTGGCCGAAGGCGCGCGGATCGCGCGGCGGATTCTCGACGCGCCGCCGCTCGCGCGCTTCGGTGGCCGCGAGCTTTACACGCATCCCGCGCAGACCGACGCCGAATTGCGCGACACGATCGTGCGGCGCGCGGACACGATCTATCACCCGATGGGCACCTGCCGGATGGGCGCGGACGACGCGGCGGTCGTCGATCCGCAGTTGCGCGTGCGCGGCGTCGCGGGGCTGCGGATCGCGGATGCGTCGGTGATGCCGCTGCCGGTCGGCGGCAATACGAACGCGCCGACGGTGATGATCGGGGAGCGCGCGGCCGATCTGGTCGCGAATGCGTGGCGGGCGCGGCGCGAGGCCGAGGTCGCGGGGGCGGCGATGGGGGCGGCCGGATGACCGGCGTGTCTGTCCGCGATTGGCGCGAGCCGCCGGCCGCTCCGGAAATCCGCTGGCGCTCACGCGGGCCGAGACGGCCATCGCCGCGCCCCCGGACTCATCCGGCCCGCCAGCCCCGCCGCGTCACTTCATCTGCGGCCCCAGCACCTGCGCGAGCATGAAGTCGTCGAGGTTCTCCGCCGGCTTTCCGTACACCGTGCGCGCGACGTCGAGCCACGCGCGCGCCGCGTGCGACAGATAGCTGTTGCGCCGCCAGCCGATCCCCATGTCCCACGTGATCGGCGGCGCGCCGACCGGCAGGCACGTGAAGCGCGCCGCGTCGAGCCGCCGGCAGTACGGCGCGGGCAAGAGCGCGATCCCGACGCCGGCCAGCACCAGCGCCGCCATGAAGTCCCAGTGGCCGCTGCGGCCGACGATCGTCGGCGCGAATCCGGCGTCGCGGCACGCGTTCATCACGACGTCGTTCAGCGCGAGGCTCTCGCCGTAGAACACGAACGGCTCGGCCGCGAGATCCGCGAGCGGCACGTCGGCCGCGCCGTCCCAGCGCGAGCCCTTGCGCGCGACGAGCCACAGCAGTTCGCGCGAGACCGGCAGCATGTCGATCTGCGCGGGGTCCACCGGCTGCAGCACGCCGCCGAGTTCCAGTTCGCCGGAGATCAGCGCCGCCTCGATGGTGCGCGAACCCTGCTCGAACAGCTTCAGCTCGATCTTCGGATAACGCTGCCGGAACGCGGCGATCGCCGGCGTGAACAGCGAGCCGCCCATCGGCGGAATGCCGATCGTCAACTGGCCGTGGCCGAGCGTGCCGAGGTCGTCCAGTTCGGCCTGCAACTGCGCCTGCGCGGCGAGCACGTCCTGGCCGCGCTGATAGACGATGCGGCCGGCGTCGGTCAGCACCATCTGGCGGCCGTCGCGCAGCAGCAGCGGCGAGCCGATCTCGTCTTCGAGCGCCTTCACCATCTTGCTGATCGTCGGCTGCGTGACGAACATCCGCTCGGCCGCGACGGTGAAGCTCTGCTGCCGGACCACCTCGACGAAGTAGCGAAGCGCGCGCAATTCCACGATGCAGCTCCCGATTCCAGATTGGAATAAAAATGATGATTCTAAGTCATTATATTTATGTTGCACCGCACCCTATACTCGTTTTCATTATTCGTCAGCCAGGGTTTGCCATGACTCGTTCCGCCAGTTCGTCGCCGGTGTCGCGTCCGTTGAGCGGAGTCGCGCGCGTGGGCCGCATCGCGGCGCAGTCGGCGCTGCTCGCCGGCGTGTGGCTTGCCGCCGATTTCGTCGTGCGCGCGCTCGGGCTGCCGGTTCCGGGCGGCGTCGTGGGTCTCGTCGCGCTGCTGGCGCTGCTGTTCTGCGGCGGCGTCGCGCCGCGCTGGGTGAAGGCCGGCGCGGACTGGCTGCTGTCCGACATGCTGCTGTTCTTCATCCCGGCCGCCGTTGCGGCGGTGCAGTACGGCGGGCTGTTCCGCTCGGACGGCTGGCGGCTCGCGCTCGTCGTCGCGGGCGGCACGCTGATGGTGATGGTCGCCGTCGCGGTCGCGGTCGATCTGGCCGCGCGGCTCGAACGCCATCTCGCGCTGCGCCGCGTGCGGGTCTGACGGTTCCGGCCGACGTCGCCGTTTCGTTTCGCCGGCTCGTTTCAAGTCGTGTTTCACGGCCGCGCTTCACGGCCGCGCTTCACGGCCCTATTTCACAGTCCCGTTCCGTCGCGGATGACGCCGTCATGAGTTCGTTCTACGCCACGCTGTTCGCCGACGACGCGTCGCGCCTGATCGCCGCCGGCTGTTTCGTGCTGACCATCGCGCTGTATTTCGCGTCGAAGAAGCTGTACGCGCGCTACCGGTCGCCATGGCTCACGCCGCTCCTCGCGGTGCCGGCGGTGCTCGCGGTGCTCGTGCTCGCGCTGCATATCCCGTATCCGGTCTACTTCCAGGACACCCGCTGGCTGATGTGGCTGCTCGGGCCGGCGACCGTCGCGTTCGCGGTGCCGATTCACGAGTATCGCGACCTGCTGAAGCGTCACTGGATCTCGCTCGCGGTCGGCGTGACGGTCGGCATCGTCGTCGCGGTCGGCGGCTCGCTCGCGCTCGCGAAACTGCTGCACCTGTCGCCGGACCTGCAACGCAGCCTGATGACCCGCTCGGTGTCGACGCCGTTCGCGCTCGCCGTGTCGGACAAGATCCACGCGCCGCGCGAGTTGACCGCGCTGTTCGTGATCGCGACCGGCGTCTGCGGGATGCTGTTCGGCGAACTGGTGCTCGCGCTCGTGCCGCTGCGCACGCGACTCGCGCGCGGCGCGCTGTTCGGCGCGGCCGCGCACGGCGTCGGCACCGCGAAGGCGCGCGAACTCGGCAGCGAGGAGGGCGTCGTCGCGAGCCTGACGATGATGATCGCGGGCGTCGTGATGGTGCTGCTCGCGCCGGCGCTCGGCGGGTTGCCGATCTGAAAACCGCGGTTCGCGCGGCGCGCCCGCGGTTGCCGGCGCGGCGCGCTCATGCCGGGGGTGGACGATCGAACCCGGCTGGAACTTCAGGGTCTTGCGCGGTCGCGACGGCAGACTGAAGCCAGCGCCGCTTATCGCTCACCGCGACATCCGGCGAACCCTTCCACGCATTCCCCGCCGCGTCATCAATCACGCCTCGAAACCCCGCCAAGCGCCGCACCGCGCGTTATCCCGATTTGCTACAATCACGCCTCGTCTCCGAGGAGCGTTGCGACAGGCCATCAGCGCCTGCCAGGCTCGGGACGATCAATCCGGTACTCGCGCGTCACGGGAAGCAACCGCGCCGCGAGCCACCGCATCGAAACGGCGCTCACGTCTATTTCTAGTCACTTTTAGAAAGGAGGGCGTGATGAACGCCGCAGTCCAGGATTCCAACGTTGCCAACGATTTCGTCGTCGCCGATCTGGCGCTTGCCGGCTGGGGCCGCAAGGAACTCGACATCGCCGAAACCGAAATGCCCGGTCTCGTGCAGATCCGCGAGGAATACAAGGCGCAGCAGCCGCTGAAAGGCGCGCGCATCGCCGGCTCGCTGCACATGACGATTCAGACCGGCGTGCTGATCGAGACGCTGAAGGCGCTCGGCGCGGACGTCCGCTGGGCGTCGTGCAACATCTTCTCGACCCAGGACCACGCCGCCGCCGCGATCGCGCAGGGCGGCACGCCGGTGTTCGCGTTCAAGGGCGAATCGCTCGACGAATACTGGGAATACACGCACCGCATCTTCGAATGGCCGAACGGCGAATTCGCGAACATGATCCTCGACGACGGCGGCGACGCAACGCTGCTGCTGATCCTCGGCTCGAAGGCGGAGAAGGACCGCTCGGTGATCGCGAAGCCGACGAACGAGGAAGAAGTCGCGCTGTACAAGGCGATCGCGAAGCACCTCGACGTCGATGCGACGTGGTACTCGACGCGCCTCGCGCAGATCCAGGGCGTCACCGAGGAAACGACGACCGGCGTGCACCGCCTGTACCAGATGGAGAAGGAAGGCCGTCTGCCGTTCCCGGCGATCAACGTGAACGACTCGGTCACGAAGTCGAAGTTCGACAACCTGTACGGCTGCCGCGAGTCGCTCGTCGACGGCATCAAGCGCGCGACCGACGTGATGATCGCGGGCAAGATCGCGGTCGTCGCGGGTTACGGCGACGTGGGCAAGGGCTGCGCGCAGTCGCTGCGCGGCCTCGGCGCGACCGTGTGGGTCACTGAAATCGATCCGATCTGCGCGCTGCAGGCGGCGATGGAAGGCTACCGCGTCGTCACGATGGAATACGCGGCCGACAAGGCCGACATCTTCGTCACGGCGACCGGCAACTACCACGTGATCGGCCATGACCACATGAAGGCGATGCGCCACAACGCGATCGTCTGCAACATCGGCCACTTCGACTCGGAAATCGATGTCGCGTCGACCCGCCAGTACCAGTGGGACAACATCAAGCCGCAGGTCGACCACATCATCTTCCCGGACGGCAAGCGCGTGATCCTGCTGGCCGAAGGCCGCCTCGTGAACCTCGGCTGCGCGACCGGCCACCCGTCGTTCGTGATGTCGAACTCGTTCACGAACCAGACGCTCGCGCAGATCGAACTGTTCACGCGCGGCGACCAGTACGAGAGCAAGGTGTACGTGCTGCCGAAGCATCTGGACGAGAAGGTCGCGCGCCTGCACCTCGCGCGCATCGGCGCGAACCTGACCGTGCTGTCGGACGACCAGGCCGGCTACATCGGCGTGGACAAGAACGGCCCGTTCAAGCCGAACCACTACCGCTACTAAGCGGACCGCGCGGCGCGCCGCATGCAGTTCGTGCAGGCGGCGCGCCGCGCGCCGGTTCGCGAAGCGCCGCGCCGCCGCTACGGCGGTTGCCGTAGCGCGGGCTTCGGCGGCGCAACCTCGTTACGCAATCCAACCACAAGGAGCTTCCGATGACCGTGCTGCTGACCTGGCTCATCAACGCGCTCGCCCTGCTGATCATCACGTGGCTCGTGCCGTCCATCCACATCCGCAGCTTCGGCACCGCGCTGATCGTGGCGATCGTGCTCGGCCTCATCAACGCGGTGCTGCGCCCGGTGCTGATCCTGCTGACGCTGCCGGTGACGATCCTGACGCTTGGCCTCTTCATCCTCGTCGTGAACGCGCTGTGTTTCTGGCTCGCCGCGTCGCTGCTGAAGGGCTTCGAGGTGTCCGGGTTCTGGTCGGCGTTCTTCGGCTCGATCCTGTACAGCATCGTGTCGTGGCTGCTGTCGGCGCTGATCTTCGGTCATCGCAACCTGGTCTGACGGCGGCATCTGCATCATGAAACCGATCGAACTTTCATTCGAATTCTTTCCGCCCAAGACGCAGGACGGCATGGACAAGCTGCGCGCGACGCGTGCGCAGCTCGCGTTGCTGAAGCCGAAGTTCGTCTCGGTGACGTTCGGCGCGGGCGGTTCGACGCAGCAGGGCACGCTCGACACGGTGCTCGACATCGCGAAGGAAGGCGTCGAAGCGGCGCCGCATCTGTCGTGCATCGGCTCGTCGAAGGAGAGCCTGCGCGCGATCCTCGCGCGCTACCGCTCGCACGGCATCCGCCACATCGTCGCGCTGCGCGGCGACCTGCCGTCCGGCATGGGCGAGGTCGGCGAACTGCGCTACGCGTCCGAACTCGTCGCGTTCATCCGCGAGGAAACCGGCGACGCGTTCCACATCGAAGTGGCCGCGTATCCGGAATACCATCCGCAGGCGCGCTCGCCGCGCCACGACCTCGAAGCGTTCGCGCGCAAGGTGAAGGCCGGCGCGGATTCGGCGATCACGCAGTATTTCTTCAACGCGGACGCGTATTTCCGCTTCGTCGACGACGCGCGCAAGCTCGGCGTCGACGTGCCGATCGTGCCGGGCATCATGCCGATCACGAACTACTCGCAGCTGATGCGCTTTTCGGAGATGTGCGGCGCGGAAGTGCCGCGCTGGATCGCGAAGCGGCTGGAGAGCTACGGCGACGACCGCGAGTCGATCCGCGCGTTCGGCGTCGACGTCGTGGCGGACCTGTGCCGCCGGCTGGCGGACGCCGACGCGCCGGGGCTGCACTTCTACACGCTGAACAATGCGGCCGCGACGGCTGCGATCTGCGAACGCATCGGCGGTTGATGCGGTTGCGCCACCGTCGCCGGCGAGGCGGCGGGTGTTCCAGCGGTCCTCGACGGTCCGCTTTCGTTCCGATGCAAAGAGGTAGGGAGCGGAAGCGGACCGTTTTTCGTTTGCTGCTTTCCTTCGGTTTTCAGGCGGTTTTCCGCGTTCCCGCGCCGCTTTCGCTCCTTTCGCGCCCGCCCCGATCGCTTTGCCGCGCCCGCATGCGCGTCTCGCGCGTCACACGGCTTTCACGCGATCCATGACCCCGTCAGCCACATTCAAGTTTTGGCCGGACTACCCGATAAACGTTGCATGCGCACGCTGTCAACGCAACGGGTCCGATCGGACCGGGGCGAGCGGCGAATGAGGCAATACACGTCGGAGAAAGCGTCGAAATGAGCAGGATGAGTCTGAACCGGAAACTATGGCTGGCGCTTGCGCTCGTGTGGCTCGGCGTGATCGGCGTCGGCGTGCTCGGCGCGGTCGAGGCGCGCAATACGATGCTCGCGGAGCGCAAGGCGGGCGTCGTGAACCTCGTCGAGTCGGCGCAGGGCATCGTGAAGAGTTATTACGCGCTGTCGCAGGCCGGCAGGATGAGCGTCGAGGACGCGAAGCGCGAGGCGCTCGCGCGGCTCGCGTCGATGCGCTACGGCGGCAACGGCTACGTGTTCGTGGAAGACTCGCGGCCGGTCGTGCTGATGCACCCGACGCTGCCGCAGATGGTCGGCAACGATTCGGCGCAGACGTTCCGCGATCCGGACGGCAAGCTGCTCTACGTCGCGATTGCCGACGCCACGAAGGCGAACGGCCACGGCTTCGTCGAATACCGGTCGCGCGTGCCGAACAGCCAGGAAACCGCGGTGCCGAAGATCAGCTACGTATCGCGCTTCGAGCCGTGGGACTGGAACATCGCGAGCGGCGTGTTCGTCCGCGACATCGACACGACGTATCACGACACGCTGTTGAGCCACCTGCTGATCGTGCTGGTGATCGGCGGCGCGATCTCGCTCGCGATGGGGCTCATCATCCGCAACGTGCGCCGCACGCTCGGCGGCGAACCGGGCGAGGCGGCGAGCGTCGCGGCGGGCATCGCGAACGGCGACCTGACGCTGGTCGTGCCGGTGCGCGCGAACGACTCCACGAGCATGATGGCCGCGATGGCGTCGATGCAGGCGCGGCTGCAACGCGCGATCGGCGAGATCCGCCAGGCGGCCGGGTCGATCGCGACCGCGACGCGCGAGATCGCGTCCGGCAACTCGGACCTGTCGCAGCGCACCGAACAGCAGGCCGCATCGCTGGAGGAAACGGCCGCCAGCATGGAACAGCTGACCGCGACGGTGAAGCAGAACGCGGACAACGCGCGGCAGGCGAGCGGCCTCGCGGCGAACGCGTCCGGGATCGCCGCGAAGGGCAGCGACGTGGTGAGCCGCGTCGTCGACACGATGGGGCAGATCAACGAAAGCTCGCAGCAGATCTCGGACATCGTGAACATGATCGAAGGGATCGCGTTCCAGACCAACATCCTCGCGCTGAATGCGGCGGTCGAGGCGGCGCGCGCGGGCGAGCAGGGCCGCGGTTTCGCGGTGGTCGCGGGCGAGGTGCGCAGCCTCGCGCAGCGCTCGGCGTCGGCGGCGCGCGAGATCAAGCAGTTGATCGACGCATCGGTCGAGCGGGTCGGCAACGGCACGACGCTCGTGTCGCAGGCGGGCACGACGATGGCCGAGATCGTGCAGGCGATCAACCGCGTGACCGACATCATGGGCGAGATCGCGGCGGCGTCGGCGGAGCAGAGCGACGGCATCACGCAGGTCGGCCGCGCGGTCACGCAGATGGACGAGGTCACGCAGCAGAACGCGGCGCTCGTCGAGCAGGCGACGGCGGCGGCGGCCTCGCTGCAGGGGCAGGCCGCGCGGCTGCATGAGGCGGTCGGCGCGTTCCGCGTGAACGCGGGCGACGAATTGCGCGCGGCCGCGCCGCGTGTTGGCGGGCCGGTCACGCCGGGCGTGGCGAAGCCGGTTGCGGAGCTTAACGCGCCGGCCGCAGCGACGGCCGTCGCTGCGAAACCGGTGGTGCGGCCGGCGCCGAAGGCGCGGCTGCTGAAACCGTCGGCGAAAACCACGGCGAAGGCATCGACGCCCGCCGTCCCGGCGACCGCGCCGGACGACGACTGGACGACGTTCTAGTTTCGGTTTCGGCCGCATGGCGGCTTCGACCGTACGGCGCGCGGGCATGGGTAGTTGGCTGGCGCGCCCGCCGCCTCTTTCCGCGCAGGCGGAGTTTCGTCGAACGAAGCGTCATGCGATGCGATCGCGTATCGGGGCGACGCGCTTCGGCGACACACACACACACCGATCCGGCGCAAGCCCCCTCGTTCGCATCGGCCCGTCCGCATCGACACGCGGAAACAACGCGACGCGAAGCCGCGTATCGGGTATCGCGGATCGCGTATCGCGTATCGGGAACAAACCCCCACGAGTCCCGCTGTTGACCCAACGGGCATGATCCTTCAGCACTCGCGAGCGGTTTCACACCGCCGTCATCGGGTCTCGCTCGCCGTTTGCGCCCAACACCCGCGCCGCCCGCGCTGTCAACCCGCCGTCCGGTATCGGGCTACGCGCTTTTTTGCTCGCTTGTGACTGCCGCGCAAGCTCAAGTAATATGCCGCCTACGCTGGCCCCGGCCGGCGCTGAACTGGAGGAAACATGAAAGAAAACAATCTGTTGCGAGTCATGCGCTTGACCTCGGTCGCCGCGCTCGCAGCGGCGTCGATTGCAGGCTCCCCGCTCGCGCGCGCAGCCGGCGGCATTCCGGACAAGACGCTCGTCTATTGTTCCGAAGGCAGCCCGGCCGGCTTCGACCCGGCGTTGTACACGACCGGCGTCGACTTCACCGCGAACACGTTCACGGTCTACAACCGCCTCGTCGAATTCGAGCGCGGCAGCACGAAGATCGAACCGGGTCTCGCGCAGTCGTGGGATGTTTCTTCCGATGGCAAGGTGTACACGTTCCATCTGCGTCACGGCGTGAAGTTCCAGACGACCGCGTATTTCAAGCCGAGCCGCGAATTCAGCGCGGACGACGTGCTGTTCACGTTCAACCGGATGCTCGATCCGAACCAGCCGTTCCGCAAGGCGTATCCGGTGCAATTTCCGTACTTCACCGACATGGGCCTCGACAAGCTGATCGCGAAGATCGAAAAGGTCGATCCGTACACGGTGCGCTTCACGCTGAACGAGCCGAACGCGCCGTTCATCGCGAACATGGCGATGGAGTTCGCGTCGATCCAGTCCGCTGAATACGCGGACCAGTTGCTGAAGGCAGGCAAGGCCGCCGACATCAACCAGTTCCCGGTCGGCACTGGCCCGTTCATCTTCAAGAGCTACACGAAGGACGCGACGATCCGCTTCGACGGCAATCCCGATTACTGGAAGCCGGGCGCGGTGAAGGTCTCGAAGCTGATCTTCTCGATCACGCCGGATGCGAGCGTGCGCGTGCAGAAGATCAAGCGCGACGAATGCCAGGTGATGAGCTACCCGCGCCCGGCGGACATCGAGCCGCTGAAGGCGCAGCCGACCATCGCGATGCCGTCGCAATCGGGCTTCAACCTCGGCTACCTGTCGTACAACGTGCAGCACAAGCCGCTCGACAACGTCGACGTGCGCCACGCGCTCGACATGGCGATCAACAAGAAGGCGATCATCGATTCGGTGTACCAGGGCGCGGGCCAGCTCGCGACGAACCCGATGCCGCCGACGCAATGGTCGTTCGACAAGACGCTGACCGGCAACGCGTACGACCCGGCCAAGGCGAAGGCGCTGCTGACGAAGGCGGGCCTCGCGAACGGCTTCGAGATCACGCTGTGGGCGATGCCGGTGCAGCGTCCGTACAACCCGAACGCGCGGCTGATGGCCGAGATGATCCAGGCGGACTGGGCGAAGATCGGCGTGAAGGCGAAGATCGTCACGTACGAGTGGGGCGAATACATCAAGCGCGCGCACGCGGGCGAGGACGATACGATGCTGATCGGCTGGACGGGCGACAACGGCGATCCGGACAACTGGCTCGGCACGCTGCTCGGCTGCGAGGCGATCAACGGCAACAACTTCAGCAAATGGTGTTATAAGCCGTTCGACGATCTGATCCAGAAAGGCCGCGTGACGGCCGATCAGGCGCAGCGCACGAAGTACTATGTGGACGCGCAGCGGATCTTCGCGCAGCAACTGCCGTTCTCGCCGATCGCGCACTCGACCGTCTATCAGCCGGTCAGCAAGAAGGTGACCGACATGCGCATCGATCCGCTCGGCTTCGCGCGCTTCGACGGCGTCGGTTTGCAATAACGCGAAAGCCGAATCGGCAAAGCGGTCGGAAAACTGTCGAAATCAGGTCCGGCGACCGGGGTCACGCACCCCTGTCGCCGGTTGCGTTTCAATCCATGCTTTCGGGGGAACACTTCATGTTCCGCTTCGTTCTGCGCCGCGTCGGCATGGTGATACCCACGTTCATCGGCATCACCATCCTCGCGTTCGCGCTGATCCATCTGATTCCCGGCGACCCCATCGAAGTGATGATGGGCGAGCGCGGCGTCGATCCGCAGATGCACGCGGACGCGATGCACCGCCTCGGGCTCGACGAGCCGCTGCCGGTCCAGTATCTGCACTATGTCTGGCACGCGTTGCAGGGCAACCTCGGCGTGTCCGTCATCACGAACACCAGCGTGATGGACGAGTTCCTCGCGCGTTTTCCGGCGACGGTCGAACTGTCGATCTGCGCGCTGATCTTCGCGCTCGCGATCGGCCTGCCGGCCGGCGTGGTCGCCGCGTTGAAGCGCGGCACGCTCGTCGATCACGGCGTGATGGGCACCGCGCTGACCGGCTATTCGATGCCGATCTTCTGGTGGGGGCTCATCCTCATCATGGTGTTCTCGGCGCAGCTCGGCTGGACGCCGGTGTCGGGCCGCATCGCGGTCGAATACGACATCCCGCGCGTGACCGGCTTCCTGCTGATCGACTCGCTCCTGCCCGGCACCGACGAAGGCGCGTTCCGCTCGGCGGTGAGCCACCTGATCCTGCCGGCCATCGTGCTCGGCACCATCCCGCTCGCGGTGGTCGCGCGGATGACCCGTTCGTCGATGCTCGAAGTGCTGCGCGAGGACTATATCCGCACGGCGCGCGCGAAAGGGCTGTCGCCCGCGCGCGTGATCGTCGTGCACGCGCTGCGCAACGCGCTGATCCCGGTCGTCACCGTGATCGGGTTGCAGGTCGGCACGCTGCTTGCGGGCGCGGTGCTGACCGAGACGCTGTTCTCGTGGCCCGGCATCGGCAAATGGCTGATCGACGCGATCAGCCGGCGCGACTATCCGGTCGTGCAGGGCGGCATCCTGATGATCGCGACGCTCGTGATCGTCGTGAACCTGTGCGTCGATCTGCTGTACGGCGTGCTCAACCCGCGCATCCGGCACACGAGGTAACACGCATGTTTCGATATCCCCCCATACACCGACGGGAGGCGTGATGGCCGACATCCACAACGCCTCCCCGCAAGCCGTCACGCCGCCGGGCGGCCGCGCGCTCGCCGCGCGCGAATTCTGGTCCAACTTCTCGCGCAACCGGGGCGCGGTCGGCGCGGCGTTCATCGTGCTGGCGCTGATCGTCGTCGCGATCTTCGCGCCGCTGATCGCGCCGCACAGCCCGATCGAGCAGTACCGCGACTACGTGAAGATTCCGCCCGCGTGGCTCGACGGCGGCCACTGGAAGTTCGTGCTCGGCACCGACGAAGCGGGCCGCGACATCCTCTCGCGGCTGATGTACGGCGCGCGGCTGTCGCTGTGGATCGGCTGCGTGTCGGTCGTGCTCGCGCTGATTCCGGGCGTCGTGCTCGGCCTCGTCGCCGCATTCTTCGACCGCTGGGCCGACACCCCGATCATGAGGCTGATGGACGTGCTGCTCGCGCTGCCGTCGCTGCTGCTCGCGGTCGCGGTCGTCGCGATCATCGGGCCGGGCCTCGCGAACACGATGCTCGCGATCGCGATCGTCGCGCTGCCGGGTTACGTGCGGCTCGCGCGCAGCTCCGCGCTCGGCGAGCTGCACAAGGAGTACGTCACCGCGTCGCGCGTCGCGGGCGCGAGCACGGCGCGCCTGATGTTCTCGCAGGTGCTGCCGAACTGCACCGCGCCGCTGATCGTGCAGGCGACGCTCGGCTTCTCGTCCGCGATTCTCGACGCGGCCGCGCTTGGTTTCCTCGGCCTCGGCGTGCAGCCGCCCGCCGCCGAGTGGGGCGCGATGCTCGCGTCGGCGCGCGACTACATCGACAGCGCGTGGTGGATCGTCACGATGCCGGGCCTGTCGATCCTGATCTCGGTGCTCGCGATCAACCTGCTCGGCGACGGGCTGCGCGACGCACTCGACCCGAAACTGAAACGGATGGCATGAAATGGGTGATCTGCTAACCATCCGCAATCTGGCGGTGGATTTCGGCGGCCTCGCGGCCGTCGATGGAATCGACCTGTCGGTCGCGCCGGGCGAGGTGCTCGGCATCGTCGGCGAGTCCGGCTCCGGCAAGAGCGTCACGATGATGGCGCTGATGGGGCTGATCGATGCGCCGGGCCGCGTGAGCGCGGACGGCGTCGAATTCGACGGCCGCGACCTGCTGAACGCGTCGCCGCGGGAGCGGCGCCGGATCGTCGGCAAGGACATCGCGATGGTGTTCCAGGACGCGCTGACGAGCCTGAACCCGAGCTACACGGTCGGCTACCAGATCCGCGAAGTGCTGAGGCAGCACGAAGGGCTGCGCGGCGCGGCGCTGGCGCGGCGCACGCTCGAACTGCTCGACCAGGTCGGCATTCCGGACGCGAAGAATCGCATGGAGTCGTTTCCGCACCAGATGTCCGGCGGGATGAACCAGCGCGTGATGATCGCGATGGCGATCGCGTGCAACCCGAAGCTGCTGATCGCCGACGAGCCGACCACCGCGCTCGACGTGACGATCCAGGCGCAGATCATGGAACTGCTGGTGCGTCTGCAACGCGAGCGCGGGATGGCGCTCGTGCTGATCTCGCACGACCTCGCGGTCGTGTCCGAGGTCGCGCAGCGCGTCGCGGTGATGTACGCCGGCCAGATCATCGAGACGAACCGGGTGCCGGACATCTTCGCCGCGCCGCACCATCCGTACACCGAGGCGCTGCTCGCCGCGATTCCGGAGCACAACGTCGGCGCGCGCCGGCTCGCCGCGCTGCCCGGCATGGTGCCGGGGCGCGACGACCGCCCGCACGGGTGCCTGTTCGCCCCGCGCTGCAAATACGCGGTGGACGACTGCCGCAAGGCCCGGCCGGCGCTCGCGCCGGTGCCGCGCGCCGGCGACGCGGCGCGCGCCCGCTGCATCAAGCCGCTGAATCTCGCGGCGGTCGCACCGACAGGAGGCGCACGATGAGCACGCCCGCACAGACGGCCGAGAGCCGCGCCGGCGACACCGTGCTGGTCGCCGACGATCTGAAGAAGCACTACCCGGTGCGCCGCGGGATGTTCGGCCAGGGCGTCGTGAAGGCGCTGAACGGCGTGTCGTTCTCGCTCGAACGCGGCCGCACGCTCGCGGTGGTCGGCGAGTCCGGTTGCGGCAAATCGACGCTCGCACGGCAACTGACGATGATCGAGGCGCCGACCTCCGGCCGGCTCGCGATCGACGGCGAGGACGTCGCGGACGCGGACCGCGCGCGGATCGCCGCGCTCAGGCGGCGCGTGCAGATGGTGTTCCAGAACCCGTATGCGTCGCTGAATCCGCGCAAGACGGTCGAGGACACGCTCGGCGAGCCGCTCGTCATCAACACGAAGCTGTCGGCGCCGGAACGCGCGGACCGCATCGCGCACATGATGCGGATCGTCGGGCTGCGGCCCGAGCACGCGAAGCGGTATCCGCACATGTTCTCCGGCGGCCAGCGCCAGCGCGTCGCGATCGCGCGCGCGATGATCCTCGACCCGCAGATCGTCGTCGCCGACGAGCCGGTGTCCGCGCTCGACGTGTCGATCCAGGCGCAGATCCTGAACCTGTTCATGGACCTGCAGGACCAGTTCCGCACGAGCTACGTGTTCATCTCGCACAACCTCGCCGTGGTCGAGCACGTCGCCGACGACGTGATGGTGATGTACCTCGGCGGCGTGGTCGAACTGGGCGACCGGCGCACGGTGATCGGCCGGCCGCGCCATCCGTACACGCGCGCGCTGCTGTCCGCGACGCCGGCGATCTTCGAGGCCGACCGGCGCACCAAGATCCGGCTCCAGGGCGAACTGCCGTCGCCGCTCAATCCGCCGTCCGGCTGCACGTTTCATCAGCGTTGTCCATATGCCGTCGAACGCTGCCGAAATGAGGTGCCGATGCTGCGCGAAGTGGAGGGACGTCAGGTATCCTGCCATCGTGCTGAGGAGGTAGGGGAATCGGATGCCTGAAGCGACGGCGGCGCGTCGTTTTGCGCGCCGCTTGCGGACAAGCGGCCGTCGTGCCGCTTTTCTGCCGCGCTCGTGGGCGCGCGCCGCAACGGGCGCCGCGCTCGCGCTGGCCATCGCGTTCGGGCCGCCGCTCGACCGGTGGCCCGAACGTGCATCCGAAACCTCGACCGGCGACGGGGCCGGCCCCGCCGGTCGCGCTGATTACGCCGGCGACGGCTGGCTGCCGGCCGCCCATGCGGCCGGCGCGGCCGCGAACACATCGACCGCCACCGCGCGCGGGCCGGCGCTGTCGCCGCCCGGCGGCGGGATCCCGGGCTTCCATGCGCCGCCCGCCACGGCGCCGGCCGTGCCGAACTACGCGTCGGGCACCACCGCCGGCGGCGCGATCCGCCGGCCGCCGACGCGCATGCCGTTCTACGTCGCGACGCGCGGCACCACGACTCTCTATCTGCTCGGCACGCTGCACGTCGGCGATCCGTCCGACTTTCCGCCGAACCAGCCGTTTCGCCCGTCGATCATGGCGGCGCTGAATGCGTCGCAGATCCTCGCGCTCGAACTGTCGCCGGACGAACTGCTCGTGTCGCAGGACGACGTGTCGAAGTTCGGCGTGTGCCGCCGCCCGTGTTTGCAGCAGATGCTGTCCGAGCCGCTGTGGCAGAAGCTCGAAGCGCGGATGCGCGGCAACCCCGACGCGCTCGCGGAAATCCGCAAGATGCGGCCGTGGCTCGCGTCGCTGCTGGTCGAAACCTACGATTCGCTGAGCGCTGGGCTTCAGACCGAATACGGCACCGAGGCGCAGTTGCAGAACGTGTTCCTGAAGCTGAAGGGCCGCAGGGTGGTCGGGCTCGAAACGCTCGCCGAACAGATGCGCGCGTTCACCGGACTGTCGCTCGCGCAGCAGCGCGAGATGCTCGCGCAGGACCTCGCGCAGACGCCGGCGCAGAACGTCGCCGACGTCGACGCGCTGCTGCGGCTGTGGCGGGTCGGCGACGCGGATGCGATCGCCGCGTGGGAGGTCGCGCGTTCGGAGCGGCTCGCGCGCAACCAGAGCGTGTCCGACTCGATCGACAACCGGATCGTGTACGAGCGCAACCGCCGCTTCGTGTCGCGGATGATGCAGATCGCCGCGCCGAACCGGCCGATCTTCGTCGCGATCGGCGCGCTGCATCTCGGCGGGCGCAGCGGCGTGCTCGCGCTGCTGCGGCAGCGCGGGTTCACGGTCGATCCGGGTTGAGCGGTTCGGGCGGGCGTTGGCCGTATGTATCGCTTGCGGCGGACGGCTCGTTCAGCCCCGCGCGGCAATCGCGCGGTTCGCAGCCTGCGGTTCACGATCTGCGAACCGCGATCCTCCGGCACGCGAAACATCCGCTCCGCGCCCGCGAACCGTCCACCATCCACGAACCGCCGCCCGCGCCCGCGCGCCTTCCCGCCGTCAGAACCCGAACACGTTCAGCAGCACGATGTTCGCCGCGAGCACGCCGAGCGCGGTCGGCACCTGCACGCGGATCACCGCGTTGCGGTCCGGCAGTTCGAGCAGCGCCGCCGGCACCATGTTGAAGTTCGCGGCCATCGGCGTCATCAGCGTGCCGCAGTAGCCGGAGAACATGCCGATCGCGGCCATCATCGCCGGGTTCACATGGAACACGCCGAGCAGCACCGGGATGCCGACGCCGCCCGTCATCACCGGGAATGCCGCGAAGCCGTTGCCCATGATCATCGTGAAGAGCGCCATCCCGATGCAGTAGACGGCCACCGCGACGAAGCGCAGCTCCATGTCGATGTACGCGGTGCTCAGATGCGCGACCGCCTTGCCGACGCCGGCGTCCGAGAACACGAGGCCGAGCATCCCGAGCATCTGCGGCAGCACCGCCGCCCACGACAGCGCGTCGACGAGCCGGCGCGTCTCCTGCATCGACTGGCCGACGCTGTCGCGCGTGAGCACGCACGCGATGCCGAGCGCGATCACGCAGCCGACGCCGAAGCCGATCAGCGTGACGTTCTTCGGATCGATCAGCGGCCGGCCGCCGAACACGAGATAACCCGCGCCCAGCGTCAGCACGACGGTGACCACGGGAATCGTCAGCGCCGGCACGAACAGACGGTTGCCGAGCCGCTTCGCGCTGTCGATGCGGGCCGCCTCGGGCAGCAGCTTCGGCTTCGCGGCGGTCACGCCGCCGAAGCCAGCGATCAGCGCCATCGCGATCACCAGCACGCCGACCACTTCGGGCGGCAGCCGGTCGCCGGCGAGGAACACCAGCGCGTACAGCAGCCAGAAGCCGCCGGCCGTGAAGCGGCGCGGATGCGCGCGGTCCGTCACGATCATGCCGCCGACGACGAGCAGCACGATGCCGGTCAGCCAGAACAGGTAGTCGAGCGTGAGCGTCATGCTTCGTCTCCCGCGCGGGCCGCGCCGGTTTGCGCGCCGTTCGCGGCCGGCTCGGCCTGCGCGCCGCCGAGTTCGCGTTCCAGCCAGCGGTCGAGCAGCCACAGCCGCGTGCTGTGGATCAGGAACGCGCAGATCGCGGTCGGGATGCCCCACAGCGCGACGTGGATCGGCTCGACCGACACGCCCGCTTCCTTCAGCAGCGTGACCATCAGCACGATCGCGCCGAACGCGACGAAGATGTCCTCGCCGAAGAACAGGCCGACGTTGTCGGTCGCGGCCGCGAACGCGCGCAGCCGGAAGCGGATCGCATCGGGCAGCTTGCCGAAGCGGTTCTCGGTCGCGCCTTCGGCCATCGGCGCGATCAGCGGACGCACCATCTGCGGATGGCCGCCGAGGCCGGTCAGCCCGACCGCGGCGGTCAGCTCGCGCACGAGCAGGTAGACGATCAGCAGACGCCCGGCCGTCGCGGCCTTGATGTTGCCGATCCAGAGCTGCGCGCGCTCGCGCAGCCCGTGCCGTTCGAGCAGGCCGATCACCGCGAGCGGCAGCAGGATGATGAGCGGGATGTTGCGGGTCTTGACGAAGCCGGTGCCGATCGCGGCGAGGATGTGCTGCGGCGTGAAGCCGGCTGCGAGGCCGGTCGCGATCGCGGCCGCCGCGACGATCAGCATCGGGTTGAACCGCAAGACGAAGCCCGCGACGATGACGGCCACCCCGATCAGTGGCCACAGGTTGACGGCGGTCTGCATGTTTCGTTTCTCCAAACGTTGTTGTGTCGATACCGCTCGTGCGGCGACGGGAAGGGCGCCGGACTCTGCCGGCCGGCTGCCCGGATGCGGCGGCTCGTGGCCGCCGCATCGTGATTCTGATTTTTGACGCGCGAGTTGTCTTGTCGCGTGGAGCAGGGGGGGCGGACTGCCCGATGGGCCGTGCTGTTCGCGGCCGGGCCGTTTGCACTGCGATGCGTGTTTTTTGTCGCGCGTGGGGGGCGATGGGCGCGGGCGGGCGGCGGCGATACGCGCGGACCGGCTGCGTGGTGACTCGTACCTGCTGTTCGCGTTGGCGCTCACCGCGCACCGGCTGCGCGGCAACCGGGCGCTCAGGCGTTTCGTTGCCGCCCTGGCGGACGCGGACGGCCTCGCGCGCCGGCGGCCCTCCGCCGGCACGAGGGCCGCGCCGCCGCGGCAACGCTCAACCCGCCGCCGTCCCGCCCGCGCGCACCTCGATCCCCGCTTCGTCGAGCGCCGCGCGGATGCGCTTCGCGAACGCGATCGCATGCGGTCCGTCGCCATGCAGGCAGACCGTCTGCGCGTTGATCGGCACCCACTGGCCGTCGATTGCCTGCACGCGCTGCTCGCGGATCATCGCGAGCGTGCGCGCGAGCACCACGTCGTCGTCGTCGAGCAGCGCGCCCGGCTCGCTGCGCGGCACGAGCGAGCCGTCCGGACGATAACCGCGGTCCGCGAACACCTCCTCGACCGCCACCAGCCCCCCGTTGCGCGCGGCCGTCACGAGCCCGCTGCCCGCGAGCGCGAACACGGCGACCGACGGATCGAAGTCGTGCACCGCGGACACGATCGCGTCCGCGACCTGCGGATCGCGCGCCGCCTGGTTGTACAGCGCGCCGTGCGGCTTCACGTGCGCGATCCGGCCGCCCTCGGCCTGCGCGATCGCGGACAGCGCGCCGAGCTGGTACAGCACGCCCGCGTAGATTTCGTCGGGCGGCAGGTTCATCTCCTTGCGGCCGAAGTTCTCCGGGTCGTTGAAGCTCGGATGCGCGCCGATCGACACGCCCTTGCGCACGGCCCAGCGCACGCATTCGCGCATCGCGTTCGCGCCGCCCGCGTGCCAGCCGCACGCGATGTTCGCGGAGCTGACCAGATCGAGCAGCGCCTCGTCGGCGCCGCAGCCTTCGCCGAGATCGGCGTTCAGATCGATAGACATCGTGTCGTTCCTCGTTCCTTTTGCATGGCGTAATGCGGCCTGCTTCATGCGGTGAGCGCCGCCCGGGTGCGGGCCGCCAGGCGTTCGTCGTGCATCGCGATCGCGGCATCGATCTGCCGCAGATACGCGCGTTCCTCGGCGAGCGCCGCGCGCGCGCCGTCCGGCGTCGTCTCGACGAAGCGCACGCCGCCGTTCAGCCGGACCTGTGCGAGCTTCCACAGGTCCGCGCGGATTACCGAGCCGATCCGCGGATAACCGCCGGTCGTCTGCGCATCGCTCATCAGCACGATCGGCTGGCCGTTCGGCGGCACCTGGATCGTGCCGGGCAGCACCGCGTGCGACAGCAGGTCCGCGCGCGACTCGCGTTCGAGCGCCGTGCCGGACAGCCGGTAGCCCATCCGGTTGCTGTTCGGCGTGACGAGCCACTCGTCGGACCACAGCGCGCGCTGCGCGTCCGGCGCGAAGCCGTCGTAGTCGGGGCCGCGCAGCACCCGCACCGGCACCGCCCACGGCAGGCCGCCCGGATGGCGGCCGCGCCGGTGGTGCGGCTCGTCGACCAGCGTGAAGTTGCACCAGACGGGCGCCTTCACGCCGAACTCCGGCGCGTCGGGCGCGAACGACGCGCGCTCGCGGCTCGGCACGCCGACCGCGAGCCGGTCGCCGTCCTTCAGCGCGCGGCCCGCGACGCCGCCGAAACCCGCGCCGAGGTCGGTGCTGCGCGAGCCGAGCATCGGCAGCACGTCGATGCCGCCCGCCACGCACAGATAACCGCGCATCCCGAGTTTCGCGCCCTGCAGCACCAGTTCGTCGCCGGCCGCGACCGGCAGGCTCCACCACGACCACACCGGCTTGCCGGCGAGCGTCGCGCCGAAGTCGGTGCCGACGATCGCGATGCGGGTCGCGCGCGAGAAGCGCAGCACGACCGGGCCGAACGTCATTTCGAGACCGGCGGCGTCGGGCCGGTTGCCGACGAGCCGGTTGCCGACTTCGAGCGCGAGCGCGTCGAGCGCGCCGCCCGACGCGACGCCGAGATGCCGGTAGCCGCAGCGGCCGAGGTCCTGGACCGTGGTCAGCAGTCCCGCGCGGACGACTTCGATCATGAATGAATCCCCGCAATCGTGAAGCGCACGCGGTCGCCGGGCAGCAGCAGCGTCGGCGGATTATGGGCCGGGTCGAACAGCGCGAGCGACGTGCGGCCGATCAGTTGCCAGCCGCCCGGCGACGCGGCCGGATAGATGCCGGTCTGCTCGCCGCCGATGCCGACCGAGCCGGCCGGCACCGCGAGGCGCGGCTCGCGGCGGCGCGGCGTGTGCAGCGCGGCTTCGAGGCCGCCCATGTACGCGAAACCCGGCTGGAAGCCGACGAAGAACACGACATACGCGCCCGCCGCGTGGCGCTCGACCACCTCGCGCGCGGCAAGGCCGGTGTGCTTCGCGACGACGTCGAGGTCGGGGCCGAACGCGCCGCCGTATTCGACCGGGATGTCGACGTCGCGGCCGGCGGCCGGCGCGTCGTCGGCCTCGCGCCATGCGGCGGCGAGCTGCGCGGCGAGCGCGTCCACGTCGGCGGCGAGCGGATCGAACGTGATCGTCAGGTTGTTCATGCCGGGCACGACGTCGCGGACCGGCGGCCAGCCGCGCGCGAGCGCGGCGACCGCCCAGACGCGGCGTTGCACGTCGAGCGTGGCGGGCGGCGGCGATTCGCAGACGAGGGCCTCGTCGCCGAGCGGATAGATGCGGATGGAGCGGGTCGTCATGGCGGCTGGACGGAAGGGGCGGCGCTGCGCGGCGGCGAGCGGTCGGCCCGTGTTTCGACAGGGTAGATTCTCAATAATTTATCAGCAAATTATCAATAAGCGTTTCCGCCAGGCACGCACGGCGGCCGGCCCGACGTACACTCTCGACACGATTCATCTTTCTGCAACAGGTTTTCGTCATGTCGCGTGCGCCGACCAAGATCGTTTCGTCCGAGCATCTCGTCTCCGACCGCAGCGCGGAGCTGTCCGAGTTCGAGTACGCGCTGATCATGGCCGGCAATGCGTTCAACCGCTGGATGGTGCGCTGCATGTCGGCCGCGGGCGTGAAGGACATGACCGCGATCGAAGTGTCGCTGCTGCATCACGTGAACCATCGCGAGCGGCGCAAGAAGCTCGCCGACATCTGCTTCGTGCTGAACATCGAGGACACGCACGTCGCGACCTATGCGCTGAAGAAGCTCGTGTCCAGAGGGTATGTAAAAAGCGAGAAGGCCGGCAAGGAGGTGTTCTTCTCTGCGACGCCGGAAGGCCGCGACCTGTGCGCGCGTTATCGCGAAGTCCGCGAAAGCTGCCTGATCGAGACGCTGAAGGAAAGCGGCCTTTCGAACCAGCAGATCGGCGACGCCGCGCAACTGCTGCGCAATGCGTCCGGACTGTACGACACGGCGGCGCGCGCGGCGGCTTCGCTGTAGCGCCTCGTTTCCCTGACGCTACCTTTCGCTTCGTTCGGGCGGGGCGGCAGGGCCGCGCTCAATCCGCGCTCAATCCGAGCGAAGCCGCTCCGTTTGCTTCGCCAGATGGCATGACGCGTCGGTGACGATCGCATCGAGCGGCAGGTCGTGCGCCTCGCGTTCGAGCAGCCCGGTCGCGATCCGGCATGCGTCGTATGCGATGCCGATCGTGACCGGCGGCGTCGCGCCGGACCACGCGGCGAGCGTACGGTCGTAGTAGCCGCCGCCGTAGCCGAGCCGGTAGCCGTCGGCGTCGAAACCGACGCACGGCACGAGCAGCAGGTCCGGCAAAACGCGTGCTGCCGATGCGGGTTCCGGGATCCGGTGATGACCTTCGCGCATCGGCGTCGCAGGCGTCCACGCATGAAACTCCAGCGCGGTATGACGCTCGCGGATCACCGGCAGCGCCGCGCTGCGCCGTTGATCGTCCGCAAGCCACGACGCGATCAGCGCGCGTGCGTCGAACTCGCCGCGCAGCGGCCAGTAAAAGCCGATGCAGCGCGGCTCGAAACGCCCGAGCAGCGCGGCGAGACGGGCCGCGAGCGCGTCGTTCAGCACGGGGTCCGAGGCCGCTGCGACACGCACCGCGAGCAGCCTTGCGCGCAGCGCCTTTTTGGATTCCGCGGGGGGGTTGCGTGCTATCCTTGGGCTCACTTCGCGCTCCAGAAACAACGATGTCCAAAAGCCTTGTCCGAGTATATCGCGCGGCCAGTCTGGTGCTGGCCGCCGCGGCACTCGTCGCGTGCAGCACGGCGTCCGCCGTGCGGCCCGCCGCACTACCCGACGCGGGGGCGCTGACGCCGGATGACCAGACCTTCATCCAGCTTCGCGAGGCCGCCCGCAACAACGATCCGGTCCGCGCCGCGCAACTCGCCGCGATGATCCCCGACTATCCGGCGCCGTCGTATCTCGAATACTTCCAGCTGAAGCCGCAACTGTTCGACTCGCAGGGCCATGCGCGCGTCGACGCGCCCGATGCGCAGATCCTGTCGTTCCTGAGCCGCCACGACGGCGAGGCGCTTGCCGACCGTCTGCGCAACGACTATCTGCTCGTGCTCGGCGCGCGTCACGACTGGCGCGGCTTCGATCAGCAGTATCCGAAGTTCGTGCTGAACGACGACACGCAGGTGAAGTGTTATGCGCTCGAATCGCGCGCGTCGCGCGGCGAGAACGTCGCGGGCGATGCGCGCGCGCTGCTTGTCGAGCCGCGTTATTACGGCGACGGCTGCGTCGATCTGATCACCGCGCTCGGCATCAACGGCCAGTTCAGCGCCGACGACGTGTGGCAGCAGATCCGTCTCGCTTACGAACAGAACCAGACCTCGACCGGCGCGAAGCTGCTCGACGCGCTCGGCCCGCAGCGGCCCGACCCGGCGCTGTTCAGCCAGGCGGTGAGCACGCCGCCGCTGATGCTCGCGCGCGGCGTCGGCCCCGACGCGTCGTCGCATCAGCTCGCGCTGCTCGCGATCACGGTGATGGCCCGCAACGATCCGGCGATGGCCGCGTCGACGTTCGCCGCCGTCGCGCCGTCGCTCGCGTTGCCCGAGCGCGCGATCGGCTGGGGGACCATCGGTTATCAGGCGGCGTTGAAGCGCATGCCCGCCGCGCTCGACTGGTATCGGCTGTCCGCGAATGCGCCGCTGTCGAATCCCGCTTACGAATGGCGTACGCGCGCGGCGCTGCTCGGCGGCGACTGGACAATGGTGCGCTGGTCCACCGAGCAGATGCCGGCCGGCCTGCGCTCGCAGCCCGCGTGGGTGTACTGGCATGCGCGCGCGGCGAAGCAGGGCGGCGACGCCGCGCAGGCGGCGCAGGAGTTCCAGCAGATCGCGCCGGGCTTCAACTTCTACGGTCAACTGGCGGCCGAGGAACTGGGTCAAAAGACGACGATTCCGCCGAAAACCGACGTCACCGACGCCGAAGTCGCACAGGCCGGCAACACGCCGGGCTTCGCGCTCGCGCGGCGCTTCTACGCGCTGAACCTGCGGCTCGAAGGCAATCGCGAATGGAACTGGCCGCTGCGCGGGATGACCGACCGGCAACTGCTCGCGGTCGCCGAATACGCGCGCCGCATCCAGTTGTACGACCGCACGGTGAACACCGCCGACCGCACGCAGACCGAGCATGACTTCTCGCTGCGCTACCTGTCGCCGTACCGCGACATCGTCGAGCGCAACGCGCAGACCACCGGCCTCGACGTCGAATGGGCTTACGGTTTGATTCGCCAGGAGTCGCGTTTCATCCTCAATGCGCGCTCGGGCGTCGGCGCAAGCGGGCTGATGCAGCTGATGCCCGCGACCGCGCAGATGGTCGCGAAGAAGATCGGCGTCGGCCCGCTGTCGCGCGACCAGTTGAACGACATCGACACGAACATCCTGCTCGGCACGAACTATCTGTCGATGATCTACAATCAGTTCGACGGTTCCGCGGTGCTCGCCACCGCAGGCTACAACGCCGGTCCGGGCCGTCCGCGCGCATGGCGGCAGACGTTGGCGCAGCCGGTCGAAGGCGCGATCTTCGCGGAGACCATTCCGTTCCAGGAAACCCGCGACTACGTGAAGAATGTGTTGTCGAACACGGTCTACTATGCGGCGCTGTTCGAAGGCCGTCCGCAATCGCTGAAAGCGCGCCTCGGCTACATCGCGCCATAACGCGCACCGCCGCCGCCGTCCATGCGGACGCGGCGGCTTTCGTCGCAACGTCCGGGCGCAACGCAACATCCGGGCACGAGCGAAACGCCGCTTCACGAGGGAGTCCGACATGCGACATCAGGCCATCGCGGTTATCGGCGGCTCGGGATTCATCGGCAGCCATCTCGTCAACGCACTCGTCGAAGCGGGCAAGCACGTGCGGCTTGCGACGCGCCGCCGCCAGAACGCGCGCCATCTGACGCTGCTGCCGATCGACGTGATCGAAGCGGACGTGCTCGACCCGGTGCAGCTCGCGAGTTTCGTCGAAGGCGCGGATGCGGTGATCAACCTCGTCGGAACGCTGCATGGCGGCCGCGGCGATCCGTACGGCCCCGGCTTCGCGAAGCTGCATGTCGAACTGCCGACGAAGATCGTCGCCGCGTGCGAAGGCAAGGGCGTGCATCGGCTGATTCACGTGAGCGCGATCGGCGCGGACCCGCGCGGCCCGAGCATGTACCTGCGCTCGAAGGGCGACGGCGAGAAGGCGGTTCATGCGTCGGCGTCGCTCGCGGCGACGATCTTCCGGCCGTCGGTCGTGTTCGGTCCGGAGGACTCGTTCCTGAACCGCTTCGCGGTGTTGCAGAAGCTCGCGCCGGTGATCCCGCTCGCGATGCCCGATGCGAAGTTCCAGCCGGTGTTCGTCGGCGACGTATCGAAGGCGATCGTCAACGTGCTCGACCTCGACGCGGCGAGCGGCCATACGTACGAACTCGGCGGCCCGTCGGTCTATACGCTCGAACAGTTGCTCGCGTATTGCGGCGACGTGGTCGGCCGCCATGCGCGGATCGTGCGGCTGCCCGACGCGCTCGCGCGTTTGCAGGCGCTGTCGTTCGAGATGGCGCCCGGCGTGCCGATGCTGACGCGCGACAATCTCGACTCGATGAAGGTCGACAGCGTGTTGAGCGGGCCGCTCGCGCCGGAACTCGGCATCGATCCCGCGAGCATCGAGACGATCGCGCCGCTTTATCTCGGCAATGCGTCGCTGCGTTCGAAGCTCGATCTGTTCAGGGCGAGCGCGGGCCGTTAGGCGCTTGCAGCGCGGGCCTGGCTTTTTCCTTCTTTTCAACCATTTCCCGTCGTGGCAGTGATGAGACTCGTAATCGCAGACAAAAACTATTCGTCGTGGTCGATGCGCCCGTGGGTGCTGCTCAAGCATTTCGGCATCCCGTTCGACGAGACGCTGATCGAACTGGACGAGCCGGGCACGAAGGCCGCGATCCTCGCGCATTCGGCGTCGGGCAAGGTGCCGTGCCTCGTGACCGACGACGGCTTCGCGGTATGGGATTCGCTCGCGATCGCGGAGACGCTGGCCGAGCGCCATCCGCAGCACGCGATGTGGCCGCGCGACCCGAATGCGCGCGCGCGGGCGCGCAGCGTCAGCGCCGAGATGCACTCGGGCTTCGGCGCGTTGCGCGGCGCGATGCCGATGAACATCCGCACGTCGAAGCCGGGCGTCGGCGCGACGCCGGACGTGCTGGCGGACGTCGCGCGGATCGACGCGCTGTGGCGCGAATGCGTCGCCGCGAGCGGCGGCCCGTTCCTGTTCGGCGACTTCACGATTGCCGATGCAATGTATGCGCCGGTCGTGATGCGCTTCAACAGCTACCGGCCGGCGCTGTCGGCGGAAGCGGCCGCCTATGCCGCGCGCGTGACCGCGCTGCCCGCGGTCGCCGCCTGGATCGAAGCCGCGCGGCGCGAGACGCACGTCGTGCCGAGCGACGAAGTGGACGCATGAAGATCTACGTCGTAGGCGGCGCGATTCGCGACGAGATGCTCGGCCTGCCGGTGCGCGACCGCGATTACGTGGTGGTCGGCGCGACGCCGGAGCAGATGGCCGCGCAGGGTTTTCGTCCGGTCGGCAAGGACTTCCCGGTGTTCCTGCATCCGCAGACCCACGAGGAATACGCGCTCGCGCGCACCGAGCGCAAGACCGCGGCCGGTTATCACGGCTTCCAGTTCTACTATTCGCCGGACGTGACGCTCGAACAGGATCTCGCGCGCCGCGACCTGACGGTCAACGCGATGGCGCGCGAGGTGCAGCCGGGCGGCGTGCTGACCGGCCCGCTGATCGACCCGTTTAACGGCGCGGCCGATCTGACTGCGCGCGTGTTCCGTCACGTGAGCGATGCGTTCGTCGAGGACCCGGTGCGGATTCTGCGCGTCGCGCGTTTTGCCGCGCGTTTCGCGGACTTCGGCATCGCGCCGGAGACGGTCGCGCTGATGTCGAAGATGGTCGAAGCCGGCGAGGCCGACGCGCTGGTGCCGGAGCGCGTGTGGCAGGAAGTGTCGCGCGGGCTGATGGAAACGAAGCCGTCGCGGATGTTCGACGTGCTGCGCGAGTGCGGCGCGCTCGCGCGCGTGCTGCCGGAGGTGGACAGCCTGTACGGCGTGCCGCAGCGCGCGGACTATCACCCGGAAGTCGATACCGGCGTGCACGTGATGATGGTGATCGACCATGCGGCCGCGCAGGGTTATACGCTGCCGGTGCGCTTCGCGGCGCTGACGCACGACCTCGGCAAGGCGACGACGCCCGAGGACGTGCTGCCGCGCCACATCGGCCACGAAGGCCGCAGCGTCGATCTGCTGAAGCCGCTGTGCGACCGGCTGCGCGTGCCGAACGAATGCCGCGATCTCGCGGTGCTGGTCGCGCGCGAGCACGGCAACGTGCATCGCGTGATGGACATGGGCGCGGCGGCGCTGGTGCGGATGCTCGAACGCTGCGACGCGCTGCGCAAGCCCGCGCGGTTCGCGGAGGCATTGCAGGCGTGCGAATGCGATCTGCGCGGGCGGCTCGGCTGGGAGCATGCGCCATATCCGCAGGCGGAGCGGCTGCGCGTCGCGCTCGTCGCGGCGCGCGGCGTCGATGCGGGCGCGATCGCGCGCGACTGCGGCGGCGGCCCGGAGAAGATCAAGGAAGCCGTGCATCGCGCACGGATCAAGGCGGTCGAGGACGCGCTGGCGGCGGCTTAAGCTCGCCGCCGCGACGCGCGGCTGCGTGGCTCCCAAGCCGCGTCAAAGCATCCGCACGAGCAGCGACAGCAGCATCGACAGCACGAGCGTCGACATGAACGGCAGCGGATATTCGCGGCCGAACAGCCGCAGCGTGACGTCGCCGGGCAGCCGGCCGATGCCGAGCTTGCGCAGCCACGGCGCCGCGCTGGACAGGATCGCGACCGCGATGAACGTGGTGAGCAGCCAGCGGATCATCAGAGCGTATGCGAGCGGTCGCCGCGCGCGAACGCGGCGAGCGGGGCCGACACGGCGTCGAAGCCGCGCGCGAACGCGATCACCTTGAACAACTCGCCCATCTCCGCTTCGGAGACGAGTTTCTGCACCGCGTTCGCGGCCGGCAGGAAGCGTTCGGGATCGCGCGGATCGAGTTCCGCGAGCACGTCGGTGATGCCGGCGTTCATCAGGAAACGCGCCTGCGACGTGTAGCCGAGCAGTTCCGCGCCCGCCTCCACGCCCGCTTCGGCGATGCCGGTGAATTCGACGTGCGAGGTGATGTCCTGCAAGCCGGGGTACAGGAACGGGTCGCCGTGCGCGCGGTGCCGGTAGTGGCACATCAGCGTGCCTTGCGCGCGCTGCGCGTGGTAGAACTCGTGGCGCGGAAAACCGTAGTCGATGAAGATCGCGACGCCGCGCGCGAGCATCGCGCAGACGGTCCGCGTGAACGCGAGCGCCGCATCGTGCGTTTCGGTCACGTAGTCGTCGCCGCCTTCGATGGCCGCCAGCACGCTGCCGCTCCATGCGGCGTCGTGCGCGGTGTTCAACGCCCGGTCCGAGAACGCGAAGCCGCCGGCGTCCGTCACCGCGACGCCGCGCTCGTGCCACACCGCGTCGCGGCGCGCGAACAGGCGCACCGGCATCGCGTCGAGCACCTCGTTGCCGACCACGACGCCCTCGAACCGGTCGGGCAGCGCGTCGAGCCAGCGCACGCGCGCGGCGAGCGCCGGCGCATGCGCTTCGATCGTCTCGCGCTGGCGCTCGCGCAGTTCGCCGGACAGTTCGACGATCGAATACGACTCGACCGGCGCGCCGGCCGCGTCGAGCGCCGCGAGCAGGCCGGCCGCGAGCTTGCCGGTGCCGGCCCCGAACTCCATCAGATGCCGCGTGCCGCTCGCGGCGAGCGCGTCGCCGACCACGCGCGCGAGCGTGGCCGCGAAGAGCGGCGACAACTCGGGCGCGGTCACGAAATCGCTGCCGTCGTCGCCGCGCCACCCGAATTTCTGCGCGCCGCCGCTGTAATAGCCGAGGCCCGGCGCGTACAGGACCCGCTCCATGTAACGGTCGAACGGCAGCCAGCCGCCGGCCGACGCGATTTCCGCGCGGAGCGTCGCCGCGAGCGCCTCGGACTGCGCGAGCGCGGTTGGCCCTGGAACGGGTAAACTAGCGGGTTCGTGAGCTTTCGGGTTCATCCCGGCATTGTAAATGAGCGCCTTGTCCGGCACGCAGCGCGGTTCCGCGCCCGCTTCCGCCCCTGCCTCCGCTTCCGGTCTGCGTCCCGGCGACGCCGGCCGCGCCGGCGCGCCGGCGCGCGTGGTGCTGGTGACCGGCGGCGCGCGCCGGATCGGCCGCGCGCTCGCGCTCGGGTTCGCTGCGGGCGGCTGGGACGTCGCGGTCCACTACGGCGCATCGCGCGACGAAGCCGCCGACGTGGTCGCGCGGATCGAATCGCTTGGCCGCCGCGCGGTCGCGCTGCATGCGGACCTCGCGGTCGAGGCGCAGGTCGCGGAACTGGTGCCGGCGTGCACGGCCGCGCTCGGGCGGCCGTCGTGCGTGGTGAACAACGCATCGCGCTTCGACGAGGACACCGCGCGCGACGTCGGTTACGACCGGCTGCTGCATCTGACCGCCGTGAACGTCGGCGCGCCGCTGGTGCTCGCGCGCACGCTGCACGCGGCGACGCCGGACGCGGCGGTGGACGACGAGGCGCTGCGCGGCGTCGTCATCAACGTGCTGGACCAGAAGCTGTACAACATGAACCCGGACTACCTGTCGTACACGCTGACGAAAGCCGCGTTGCAGAACGCGACCGTCGCGCTCGCGCAGGCGCTCGCGCCGAAGGTGCGGGTGGTCGGGCTCGCGCCGGGGCTGACGTTGCAGTCCGCGGACCAGACCGAGGACGGCTTCGCGGCCGCGCATCGCGTGACGCCGCTCGGCCGCGCGTCGCGCCCCGAGGACCTGGTGGACGCGGCGCTGTATCTGGCCGGCGCGGCCGGCGTGACCGGCACGACGCTCGTCGTCGACGGCGGCCAGCATCTGGTGCCGCTGCCGCGCGACGTGATGTTTTTGACCGGCGCCTGAGTCGCGCGCGGCTCTACGTTGACCGCCGCGCGCGGTTCGGCGTTGACCGCCGCGCCGCCGCTTCGAACGCCGCGTGCGATGTCCACAGCAGCGCGCGCAAACATGGAACACCGACGGGCGCGCCGCGCCCGCCATCGTGCGGCTGACGCACGCTTTTGAACGACTGGAACGAACATGCTCGCCGCCTTATCGCATCCCCGGCTCGCCGACTGCCGCCGGCTCTTTCTGCGCAACTACGAAGTGCACATCAACATCGGCGTGCACGACTTCGAGAAGCGCGGCGAGCAGCGCGTCGTCATCAACGTCGACCTGTACGTGCCGCTCGCGGAATCGACGCCGCAGGAAGACAAGCTGCGCGAAGTCGTCGATTACGACTTCATGCGCGCGACCGTCGCCGAGCGCGTCGGCCGCGGCCACATCCATCTGCAGGAGACGCTTTGCGACGACCTCGCGGGCGCGCTGCTCGCGCATCCGCAGGTGCGCGCGGTGCGCGTGTCGACCGAGAAGCCCGACGTCTATCCGGACTGCGACGCGGTGGGCGTCGAAGTCTTTTGCATCAAGGAGGACTGAGCGATGAACGCCCCCGAAACGCTGCCGCTCGACGGCGCTCCCGCGACCGCCGAACCCGTGGCGGCTCCCGCCGGCGCCGCGTCGGATGCATCCGATGCATCCGATGCATCCGACGCCGCCGGCGGCCGCCGCACGCTCACGCGCCGCGAGCAGAAGGAGGCCTACGAGAACAACAAGCTGTACAAGCGCCTCGTGCGCCAGGTCGGCCAGGCGATCGGCGACTACAACATGATCGAGCACGGCGACAAGGTGATGGTCTGCCTGTCCGGCGGCAAGGACAGCTATGCGATGCTCGACATCCTGCTGCGATTGCGCGAACGCGCGCCGATCGACTTCGACATCGTCGCGGTGAACCTCGACCAGAAGCAGCCGGGTTTCCCCGAACACGTGCTGCCCGAGTACCTGACCCGGCTCGGCGTGCCGTTCCACATCGAGAACCAGGACACGTACAGCATCGTGAAGCGCCTCGTGCCCGAGGGCAAGACGACGTGCTCGCTGTGCTCGCGGCTGCGGCGCGGGATCCTGTACCGCGTCGCCGGCGAACTCGGCGCGACGAAGATCGCGCTCGGCCACCATCGCGACGACATCCTGCAGACGCTGCTGCTGAACCTGTTCTACGGCGGCAAGCTGAAGGGGATGCCGCCGAAGCTGCAATCCGACGACGGCCGCAACGTCGTGATCCGTCCGCTCGCGTACGTGAAGGAGACCGATCTGGAGAAGTACGCGGAACTGCGCGAATTCCCGATCATCCCGTGCAACCTGTGCGGCAGCCAGCCGAACCTGAAGCGCGCGGAAATGAAGGCGCTGATCCGCGACTGGGACAAGCGTTTCCCGGGGCGCGTCGACAACATGTTCAACGCGCTCGGCAATGTCGTGCCTTCGCACCTGATGGATGCAAACCTGTTCGGCTTCGCGGGGCTGCGCGCGAGCGGCGTCGCGGACCCGCAGGGCGACATCGCGTTCGACGACGAGCCGTGCGCGACCGACGCGGCGCTGGCGGCCGGCGCGAAGCCGATTTCGATCGTCCCGCTCGACGATCTCGACTGACGCGGCTTGACGCGCACGCCGCGATTTCCGCGTAACGATGCGCGTCGTCTGGCGACGGTTTCGAAACCTGCGGCCGCGTGCGTACCGGGGCCGCTCGCGGCGGCCCGGTACCCAGCCGCCAAAGCCCCATCCGGCGCGGTCTTGCGGCCATTGCGGCCGCCGCGCGAAGCGGGTCGCGACAGGCCCGCGTGCTAGAATTCACCGCTTCTTTCCTGTCTTTTCACCGATGCCATGAACATCGTGATTCTGGCCGCGGGCGCCGGCAAGCGGATGCATTCCGCGCTGCCCAAGGTGCTGCATCCTCTGGCTGGCCGGCCGCTTCTCTCCCACGTTCTCGATACCGCCCGCACGCTGAAGCCGACCCGGCTCGTCGTCGTGATCGGCCACGGCGGCGATCAGGTTCGCGAGGCCGTCGCCGCGCCGGACGTGCAGTTCGCGCTCCAGCAGCAGCAGCTCGGCACCGGCCACGCGTTGCAGCAGGCGTTGCCGCTCATCGACCCGTCGGTGCCGACGCTCGTGCTGTACGGCGACGTGCCGCTCACGCGCGCGTCCACGCTGCAACGGTTGGCCGATGCGGCCGGCCCCGGCGGCTACGGCGTGCTGACCGTCACGCTCGCGGACCCGACCGGCTACGGCCGCATCGTGCGCGACGCGGCGGGCAACGTCACGCGGATCGTCGAGCAGAAGGACGCGACCGAGGAACAGCGGCGCATCGCGGAGATCAACACCGGCATCGTCGTCGTGCCGAGCGGGCCGCTCGCCGGCTGGCTCGCCGCGCTGAAGAACGAGAACGCGCAGGGCGAGTTCTATCTGACCGACGTCGTCGAGCACGCGATCGGGGCCGGCGTGCGGGTCGTCACCGCGCAGCCGGACGACGAATGGGAAACGCTCGGCGTGAACAGCAAGCAGCAGCTCGCGCAGCTCGAACGCATCCATCAGCGCAACGTCGCGGACGCGCTGCTCGTCGCGGGCGTCACGCTCGCGGACCCGGCGCGCATCGACGTGCGCGGCGCGCTGGCGTGCGGGCGCGACGTGTCGATCGACGTGAACTGCGTGTTCGAGGGCGACGTGACGCTCGCGGACGGCGTGCGCGTCGGCCCGAACTGCGTGATCCGCAACGCCGCGATCGGCGCGGGCACCCGCATCGACGCGTACACCCACATCGAGGACGCGACGGTCGGCGCGCACGCGGTGCTCGGGCCGTACGCGCGGCTGCGGCCGGGCGCGAAACTCGCGGACGAAGTGCACGTCGGCAACTTCGTCGAGGTGAAGAATTCGGTCATCGGGCACGGCTCGAAGGCGAACCACCTGACCTATGTCGGCGACTCGGACGTCGGCGCGCGCGTGAACCTCGGCGCGGGCACGATCACCTGCAACTACGACGGCGCGAACAAGCACCGCACGGTGATCGAGGACGACGTGTTCGTCGGCTCGGACACGCAACTGGTCGCGCCGGTGCACGTCGGCCGCGGCGTGACGATCGCGGCCGGGACGACGGTCTGGAAGGACGTCTCCGCCGACGCGCTGGTGCTCAACGACAAGACGCAGATCGCGAAGCCCGGCTACGTGCGGCCGGTCAAGCAGAAGAAATGAACGGCCGCCGGCCGCGCGCGTTTTGCGCCGTCGCGGCCGGCCGACCCCGCTCCCCCTCATTGCAAAGGATCACCACTCATGTGCGGCATCGTCGGCGCGGTTGCGCAGCGTAACATCGTCCCGGTTCTGGTCGAAGGACTGCGACGCCTCGAATACCGCGGCTACGACTCGTGCGGCGTCGCGGTGCTGGGCGCGGAAGGGCCGCGCCGCGTGCGCGGCACCGAACGCGTCGCGGACCTCGACGCGCAGACGCAGGAAATGCACTTCGAGGGCGTGACCGGCATCTCGCACACGCGCTGGGCGACGCACGGCGCGCCGACCATCGACAACGCGCACCCGATCTTCTCGAACAATGCGCTCGCGATCGTGCACAACGGGATCATCGAGAACTACGAGTCGCTGCGCGACGCGCTGCGCGCGAAGGGCTACCAGTTCGCGTCGCAGACCGACACCGAGGTGATCGCGCACCTGATCCACAGCCTGTACCGCGGCGACCTGTTCGCGGCCGTGCAGGGCGCGGTGCGCGAACTGCACGGCGCGTATGCGATCGCGGTGATCCACAAGGACCAGCCGCATACGGTCGTCGGCGCGCGCGCCGGTTCGCCGCTCGTGGTCGGCTACGGCAAAGGCGAGAACTTCCTCGCGTCGGACGCGCTCGCGGTCGCCGGCAACACCGACCGCTTCGCGTATCTGGAAGAGGGCGACGTGTGCGAGATCACGCTCGACGGCGTGCGGATCGCGGATCGCGACGGCCATGCGGCGCAGCGCGCAGTGCACGCGGTGCAGGCGTATGGCGGCGCGGTCGAACTCGGCCCGTATCGCCACTACATGCAGAAGGAAATCTTCGAGCAGCCGCGCGCGATCGGCGACACGATCCCGGCCGCCGATCCGTTCGGCGCCGACCTGTTCGGCGCGAACGCGCGGGAAGTGTTCGACGGCATCGACAGCCTGCTGATCCTCGCGTGCGGCACCAGCTATTACGCGGGGCTCACCGCGAAGTACTGGATCGAGTCGATCGCGAAGATCCGCACCGACGTCGAGATCGCGAGCGAATACCGTTACCGCGACTCGGTGCCGAACCCGCGCTCGCTGGTCGTCACGATCTCGCAATCCGGCGAGACCGCCGACACGATCGCCGCGCTCAAGCATGCGCAGTCGCTCGGCATGAAGCACACGCTCGCGGTGTGCAACGTCGCGACGAGCGCGATGGTGCAACTGACCGAACTGAAATTTCTGACGCATGCGGGCCGCGAGATCGGCGTCGCGTCGACGAAGGCGTTCACGACGCAACTGGTCGCGCTGTTCATCCTCGCGGTGACGCTCGGCAAGCTGCGCGGCCACGTGAGCGACGCGCAGGAGGCGGAGTACCAGAAGCTGCTGCGCCACCTGCCGGCCGCGCTGAACGGCGTGCTCGCGCTGGAGCCGCAGATCATCGCGTGGGCGGACGAGTTCGCGCGCAAGGAGAACGCACTGTTCCTCGGCCGCGGGCTGCACTACCCGATCGCGCTCGAAGGCGCGCTGAAGCTGAAGGAGATTTCGTATATCCACGCGGAGGCGTATCCGGCGGGCGAACTGAAGCACGGGCCGCTCGCGCTGGTGACCGAGGCGATGCCGGTCGTGACCGTCGCGCCGAACGACGCGCTGCTCGAAAAGCTGAAGTCGAACATGCAGGAGGTGCGCGCGCGCGGCGGCAAGCTGTACGTGTTCGCGGATGCGGACTCGCACATCGTCAGCGACGACGGCATCCAGGTGATCCGGATGCCGGAGCACTACGGGCTGCTGTCGCCGATCCTTCACGTGGTGCCGCTGCAACTGCTGGCGTATCACACGGCGTGCAAGCGCGGGACCGACGTGGACAAGCCGCGCAATCTCGCGAAGTCGGTGACAGTCGAGTGAGGTAGGGCGTCACGCGGTGGTATGTGGCAGGTTCTAATAGTTTTACTTAAAGCTCGCTGCAAAAGTTTTCCTTAAGTCCCTCGGACCGCCCGCAAACCCTGGCAGGACGGGGCTTAAGGGAAACTAATAGAACTAAAGCGCAGCACCCCGGAAATGCCTCAAACGCGGGGAAACCTCCACCTCCGTTGGCTCCCGGGGCTTCGACCCCGGCCCGCTCCCCCGTTTCCGCTTCTCTCCGACCAGCATCACCTTCCCAATCAGGTTCCCGTGGCGCCTTCAACGCTTAAGCGCACTCTCAACCCAGCGCCGCGACGGCCTTCCGAAGGTCGGTTCCTTGGTGCTCATGGCTGCATGGCTGGACGTGGCGCGGCGTGAGGAAGCGTACCGTGTGAGGTGCGTGTTTCGGTGCTTTCGCAAAGGGCCTACCCCAATATCTCCGGATATTCTATGGGCGGCTGCGCAAACTAATAGTCATTTTCGGGTCTAGGCGTCAACCGTTGGCGTGGTTGATTCCGAAGTGCCGTTCGCGATGACAGTTCGGACACAAAGCCATCGCGTTCTCGACGCTGTCTTCGCCCCCGTCTGCCAAACGTCTGCGATGGTGCACCTCAAGGTACGGGCTCCCGTCTGAGCGCTGAAACGGTGCCGACTGCCCACATCCTTCGCACGTCCCATCAGCTCGCAGCAGGACCTCCGCAATGACGTCCGGATTGCGCCTGAATGCGCGGGTCAGCACGACGACTTGCCCGGGTTGCCTGTTTGCACTGGCGAGACGCTCTCTACGTTCATCCGTAGAAGACTTCAGGGACTTCTGGACGGCGGCGTCCAGATTCTCAACGACCGTCTCGTGGACGGCCATCCCCTTCAGCACCCCAACGAACTCATCGTGCACCTGGTGCAGTGGAGCTTCCGGACCCTTCGCTTTGCTCTGGATATAGACGATATGGGACAAGAACGTGTCCAGCGCGACCGAGAGCGGGCCGGCGCCGTCTTGCGCAATATCCTCGAGGTAGAGCTTCCAAGCGTTGGCCGCGATAGTCGTCGCGAAGCAATTCGCGCCGCGGCGCATTGCAACGTAACTTCCGATGTAGCCCTTCGCAGCCCGAGGCGACATTTCAGGATAGGAATCGCGCAATGCTCGTTCGGCCTGCGGCAATTGCAGGCCTCCAGCGACAACCGCCCGCGCCAATTCGAGCGCAAGTTGAAATGCAGATGATGGAACAAGGTATCGAGGCATGTCCTGATTCTCGAAAGACAGCGATGCGTTGTGCATTGCGATGCACGAATCCAGCGGAGGCGCGCGTTGGCGCCGCCGGCATAGGAGAGAGAGATTCAGCACGGTGACAAGGACATGTGCGAATGACCGAAGGGCATTCTGTTCAAACGTACGGCCACACCGCGCTGAAATTATGACGGCACGAACCGTCGTGTGGGTCGGTTCGTTGGCCATGAGCGACTTTTTCATCGCGGGACTGGCGTAGAGGCGTAGCTTTGTTCGAGCGACCGGTGCAGGGTCGAAGCGCGGGGGAAAAGTCTCGCGGTCGAGGCAACCCGGAAGGAAGCTGGCACTGATTTCTGCGACCTGGCAATGAAAACGGCGCCGGGCTTACAATGGCGACCGACTTATACGGCAGGTACCCCGCTGACCACAATCCAGACCAAATGGCTGCTTTGCAATCCGTCGCTCCACTCGCGAAATCACGCGCACCGCGCCGAACCTTGAGTTCGGCAGAGCGGTTGCGGCTGCTCGCGCGGATGTTCACGCGGCCGGTATTTGCAGATATTGCGCGGTCTGGAAACTGGGAGGTAGCGCTCGGGTTCCTGGCGGAGCATGGACTGTTGACGGCCGCCAAGGGCCAGCCGTTGGCATCATTATTTGAGTCTGCGTGGCTCGAGATTCGACGCGCGTACCGCAACGAGTTCGTCTACAAGACGGAAATCGCCGGCCGGATAGTCTTTGGAAGGCACAGTCCGAACACTGCGTCGCTGCATGTGGAGCTTCCCGTCGGGCGCTCAATCGTCGACGTTGCGGTCTTCAACGGCACGTCGACGGCCTACGAAATCAAAACTGAATTCGACACACCGCGGCGCCTCACTACACAGACATCGGACTACCTGGCTGCGTTTGACCGCGTTTGTTTGGTGACTCATCCCCGCTGCGCGGAAAGCTACGCTGAAATCGTTGACCCGCGCGTTGGTGTCCTTGTCCTGACCGACCGGGGCTCCCTGCGACAGATTCGCGAGCCTTTGACCAACCGCAATAACGTATCACCCCAAACCATATTCAGCTGCCTTCAGAAAGCCGAATATATCGATGCTGTTTCGCTGAAAACCGGCGCGCCGGTAGTGAAACCATCCGGGATTATTCAAGCCTATTGCGGTGAGATTTTCAGGGAGTTTACGCCCCTGGAGGCGCATGCTATCTTCGTCCACGCATTAAGAAAAAGGAAAACCGACGGGGAAACCGTGCGCTTTGTGACCGCGCTGCCGGAGAGCTTGCGCGTACTTGGCTACGCCACTCCGTTGTCAGGGCGCCAGAGAGAAACCGCACTCTCTGCATTGAAAGAGAACGTCGGCTTCCAGCTCGCCTGAGGCTCTCTCTCCGCCTGCATGGCGGAATGCGAGAGGGCCAAACTTTGTACTTTCCTTATCTCTACGCTCGGCAGTCGGAGATGTTGGCATTACGTTCGTTGCGTGGTAACTACCCGCTTCGAGACACCATTATTCCAATACTCGAGCCGGTCAATCGCGCGCATGCGCCCCTGCAGCGACTGCTGAATGATTTCGGGGAGGCTGATGACAATCTGATTGTCGTTACGAACCCCTACCAGCACGAGTTCCATGGCCGCGGCCTCGACGGCTGGATTGAACCTATCAAAGCTGCTATCGACACGCACGATTCGCTTATTCCTGGCCTGCAGTGCTCGCAAGCGACGACCACGGACCAAATCAGAGATTTCCTCGCGCAATATCGCGACCGCGACGTTGCACTGCTGTACATGAATGCCCGGCTGTCGGACGCTCAGGTACAACGGCTGGCCGAAAGGGCGAACATTCGATTCCATATCAACCTGCACGAGCGGATGAGCGCGGCGCATCGAGCGATGCTTCCTCGTGAAAAGGTTGTGGACGTACGCGACGACTTCCAACGCAAAGCGCGCAACGCCGACTACGTCGGCATCGAATTCTTCACCGACCGAAACCTGAACTATCAGCAAGGAGCAGTCGGATTCGGCGATTACACAATCCTCGGGGCAACGTTTGAAGCGGGTGGCGGGCCTGCCGCCGCAGTGGCGATACACGGCACGTTCAAGGAGCGAGGTGGAGACGTGTGGGTTGAACACTTCGTTTCCGACGACGTTGAACTCAACGTTGGCACAGTCGGCGAAAAATTCCTCCAGGCCGCGGGGAAACTTGTCGCGCGCGCTCGGCAGTTTCCGCGAAAGTTCGGCAACGACCAAGCGTTGCAGGATTACGCTGACGACGTCGCGGCACAGCACTACCCGGGGTTGGGGAAGAGCAAAGAACGGCAGATTTATCACCATGTCGCTCTGATGCATCAATTGCTCACGGGCCGGCTCTAAGCGACGCGAGCCCCCATGCCATTGATGGTCGCGCTGCGGAACCTGAGCAGCGCGGCCGCTGTGGTCATGCCGCGCCCGCGCGTGGTATCCCGACTTACGCGCGCATGTTGAAGCGCTCGTGCTCGTCGCGCAGCGGCAAGGGGCGACATCCGTCACCCACCGTAACTCAATCAGCCTCACGCTGGGTCTGCATCGGTCCTTCACCACCGCGGTCAATGTCTAGTGTCGGCCGCAACGCGCGTGACATATCGGAACGGAAGACTCTCGCGCAGGTGCGGAATCGTAAGACGGGCTGCGTTAGAAGAAGCGGTCCGAGAAAATATATCTACGCGAAGAGAAAGAACGTGTACCTACATCGAATCAGCGGTGAAAACTTCCGTGTGTTTGGCTCCAAGGAGAGCGGCACGGATTTGCAACTCGAGTTCGCTTCGGGTCTCAATGTTCTCGTCGGGGAGAACGATGCAGGCAAAACGTCGGTCATCGATGCAATTCGGCATGTGCTGCTGACCACGAGCTATGAATTCCTGAGAATTCAAGAGCACGACTTCCATATCGAAGGGGACACTCGCGCGAAAACACTTTGGCTCGAAGCCGAGTTCCGCGACTTGTCGAAGGAGCAACGGGCGACGGTCGTTGAATGGCTGACCTACCCGAGTTCAGGCGACCCCTATCTTGTAGTCCACGTAACCGCAAAATTCGGCAAACCGATTGGCCGTAACCGCGGGAACGTCGTCACCGTCGTGATGTCCGGGCATGACGGCTCGGGTATCGAAATTGGCAGCGCAGTTCGGGACCTCATTCGCGCTACCTATCTGAGACCGCTGCGTGACGCGGAAGCCGAATTGCGCGCGGGTCGCCAGTCACGACTTTCGCAAATCTTGCAGGCTCACAAGAACATTGTTGGCCAGGAGCATGACGATTTCGACCGTGACGACGCGTCGAAGCAACCGACGACGCTCGTCGGATTCATGCAGCAGGCTCAGCATCGAATCTCGTCAAGCGAAGTTATCAAGGCTGTACAGCAAGAGGTTAACGAAAAGCACCTTGCTCGGGTCTCGTTTTCTGGCGACCAGCTGTCGTCGCGCATTGGCATCTCATCGAGGATGTCACTGGTCCAAATCCTGGAGAAGCTGGAACTTGCTCTGTTGCCACCAATCGGAGTCTCGGAGTTCGAGCAATGTGCGCGCGGTCTTGGCTACAACAATGTCCTCTTCATGTCGGCGGAGCTTGTTCTCCTTAGCGAAGGCGAGGAGCTGGCTCTTCTGCTGATTGAAGAGCCCGAAGCGCACATCCATCCCCAGCTACAAGGCCGCGTCCTTGAGTTATTCCGTGAGCACGCGGAGCGCAAGGAGCAGCCCGTCCAGGTGCTGATAAGTACCCACAGCCCCACGCTCGCATCAGCGGCGCCTGTCGAAAGCACGATTCTGATGGTTAAAGGTAAGCCTTACCCCTTGAGGAAAGGTTTCACCAAACTCGAAGACGGGGACTACGCGTTCCTTCAGCGCTTCCTCGACAGCACGAAGGCGAACCTTTTCTTTGCTCGGTCCGTCGTCATCGTCGAAGGCCCAGCCGAAGCCATTCTGCTGCCGACGCTAGCCGCTCAGTGCGGACTGTCGTTCTCGGAACATGGCGTATCCATCGTCAATGTCGGCACGGTCGGCCTGTTCAGATACGCGCGCATCCTTCAGCGTAAGAACGATGACATCCTTCCTATCCCGGTCGCGTGCATTACTGACCGCGACATCGTACCGACGCATATCGACTATGTTGAACGACCGGCGAAAGGAAAGCGCTTCTTTGACCAGTACACGGCCCCCGAGATTGTTGACCACGTGAAACGGAAAGAGAAACGTGCCGAGGGCGGTTCCACCCAGGTTTTCGTCTCAGACGCCTGGACGTTGGAATACGACATGGCCGCGTCGGGGTGCGCAAAGCTACTTCACGATGCGGTCGCGTTGGCGAAGAAGGCCGGCGACGATGGCTTTCTGACTCAAACCGAAATTGACGCTGAGCTCACGTCGGCTAAGGTGGTCTGGGACGGCTACGTCAAAGACGGAAAGGCCGCGCACGAAATCGCTGCGAACGTCTACAAGCCGCTTCAGATTAAACAAGCGTCGAAAGCCATCGCCGCTCAATTCTGCGCTCATCTGCTCAAGACTGGAAATTACGGCTCGGGTCCGAGCCTTTTGGCGGCGCTTCCGACTTATCTCCAAAATGCTCTTCGCTACGTGACTACAGACAGCGTGAAGACCCCCGCCACACCCACGGCACTCGGCGCCGCGTCCGCCGCGAGTGCGAGCGTTGTAGCTTCGCCGGGAGCGACGTCGTGAGCATCCCCGCGATTACGCAGGCAGACGTCGACGAACTGAAGGTTGAGTACCCCTCGCTGGACTTTACGCATCCAGAGCGTCAAGCCGTTCTGTTGGCGGGTGGCAGCGTAGACGTCCAAGCTGCGCCAGGAAGTGGGAAGACGACACTCTTGGCTGCGAAGTTATCCATTCTGGCGAAGAAATGGCAGCACGCGAACCGAGGTATTTGTGTCGTCTCGCATACGAACGTGGCTCGCGAGGAAATCGAAGCTAGGCTCCGTGAAAGCCGCTACGGGGCGCTCCTTTTCTCGCACCCGCACTTTATCGGGACAATCCAGACGTTCATTCACAAATTCGTGTCGTTACCGCTACTTCGCAGCTGCGGCGTCGAGGTGCGGGTGATTGACGACAATGAGTGTCGAAGGATTTCCGAGCTACGAATCCATGCAGACTACAAGCTGAGGGCTTTGGCCAAAAATTCGCCGTTCAAGTTCGCTCCGGCGTTACGGTCGCTGCGCTACATCGGTCCAGAGCTGGAGCTATCGTGCGCGGATGGAACTCTACCGGGCAGGACTGCGGCCACCTATCCCCTTATTGAAGACCTCAAACAGTCACTGACCAAGGACGGAATTTTTCGTTACGACGACATGTTCGCCTTTGCTCAGCACGCTTTGGCGAACTATCCCGCGCTCTCCGAGGCCTTGGGGTATAGATTTCCGCTCGTATTTGTTGACGAAATGCAGGACACGAGCGACGCGCAAGATGAGCTTCTCAAAAGCGCGATGGGTGCGCAGAGCATCTTCCAGCGCTTTGGGGACGTGAACCAGCGCATATTGCGGATTGGTGACAAGACGGCCGCAACTTTCCCCCTGCCTGATTCGCTGCCGGTATCGACGAGTAAGCGCTTCGGTGCCAGCATCGCGAGCGTTGCGAACAGCTTGCGCGAGTTTGGCCAGGACATCGTCGGGGACAATCTCGAGAGCAATCTCCCCGTCACGCTTTTCACGTTCAGTAACGAAAGCGTGAAGTCCGTCATTCCAGCCTTTGCAGAGAGAGCCGCCCAACTAGTGCCGCCGGCCGAAATCGAGCGGTACGGTATGAAGGCCGTGGGACAACGGAAGGACGAGACGACGACGGAGGGCTGTGGACGATTCCTCGGGGACTACGCTGCTATCGATGCTCCCGCGGCCGGAAAAGCCTCATACTTAGTGAACTTGCATAGGTCCCTGGAGATAGCGGCGGCCGCGCGTGCGGAGGCTCGCAATCTCGCGGAGGCGGCGTCGCGCACGCGAGTTGCCCTTCTTCACCTTTTGCGCGACCTCGACTGGTTACCAGCGAAGGAAGCAAAGACTTGGCGCCAGTTGGAAGCCTACGCTGAAGAGACTGCTTTTCGCGCGTCCAACGCGATGGTCGAGAGCCTGCTGCATATGCCTACGCCGTCCGCCGTTGAGAGCGACTGGGATGTCGTTCTGACCGGCTTGGCAGTGCGGTTGTCGTCGATTACTGGACAAGTCATTAGGCTTGAAGACCTGCGCGAGCGAGAAATCAGTCGTTTCAGTGAGTCGCAGCCAGCCCCCCTAAGCCTCACTCAACCGGAAACTGGCGCCCACGGTCTGTCTGTGGAAACTATCGCAGCGGCGAAAGGCGAGACCCATGCGGCAACATTGGTCCTCGAATGCATCTATCAACGTAAGTACGACGTCCAGGCATCACTCCCGTTTCTCTGCGGAGAAAAGTCGAGCCTTACCGAAAAGGACGACAACACGAAAAGCCGCCTCAACAATCTTTTCGTGGCGGCGACTCGCCCGCGACACTTCTTGGCGTTCGCTGTCCATGAATCAAGGTTGGCCGACGCGCATCGGAGTCGTCTGGAAGCATTGGGATGGGTCGTGATAGATGTGACGTAATTCGTAAACTGCTTGTTGAATCGTATCGCCGGCGCGGCAACGTCTACGAACTCGGCGTGCTGGGCCGGTGGCTACGATTCAATAATTCTGACTTCGGGGAGCAGAGCTCTATCCGTGCGAGTCGACCCAAGCACGCGCCCATGAGAGTCCGGCATCCTGCGCTTCTTCCTGGGTGTCAAAAACGCCAAGGACTCGCGAGGCTTCGATGAATTTCCGCTCTCGGGTAATTGTTCCGCTCGCGGCGTATCGCCCGGGTGCGAGAACCTCTTCCTGCTGCTCGATGGCGTGACCCCATAGCACGTAACCTTTATAGGTTGCCTGCTGCATCGTCTTCGTGTTCCTATGAGGGTGCTTCGACTTGTCAGGCGCCGAACATGGTCGAAATGAATCGTTTCGCTTCTTCGCGGCTCACGTGCTCGAACGGCGCTGCATGGTGAGCGTACAGAAATTGTGTGCCTTCACGGTCAGTCAGCTTCACCGAGAGCCGGAACAGCGAGCCCGCTGGATACTGTCGCCGCATGGCACGACTGCACTCGACTTTGAGCTTTGGGTCTACCCCCTGCCCAGGAAGCGGTCTCACGCGCAGGCCTGCCGACGAAGGTTCGCCAGAGGGCACATACGTCTCAACGATGATTTCCATTCGATGACCCCACTCAGGTAGGCGTCTGTCGGCGCGGCCGTCGCACAACCCGCAATTGAGGGACGAGCGCACTCGCTGTCTGTTTGCCTGTCGGCATCTCGACGCGTCGGCGTAGCTACCCTGGTTGCGCTCAGGCAAAAAGGTCGCGCACGCGTTCGAAGGGGAGCCCCGATTCTGCGGCGCGTCGAACCTTCCGTTCGAGCACATGGTTCAAGGGAAGCTGTCTGTCCGGTGCGTCAAAGAGGTCGAGGCCATCCATGCAGATGACGCGCTTGCCTCGACCGAAAGCAGCCAGGCCGTCAGCAGTGAACCCACTGTTGCTCACAACCCCGTCCGGAACCTTGCCGAACATTGTCCGTCGAAATAGCTGCATCGTTGTCTGATGCGGAGCAGCCGGTCGCACATAGTCGGGCTGGTGTCGGCTTCAATCTCGCCAAGGGTTCATTTGTTCGACACTGACCGTAGCATCCGACTTCAGGATTGCAGCTAGCTCACGAATAGACCCCGATTCCGCGCGCACCACAACACAACCGTCCGGCATGGGCAACCAGGTCAGTCTAGTGCCAGGCTTCGCCCGAAGAGCTTTTCTGACTGCAGCCGGTACGGTGGTAATGCCTCTTGCATTAACTCTCGACTCCACCGCAATCCTCCCAAGAATCCGGGCCCATCATCAGGCAAGACATGATGGCATCGACGTTGCTGCGTTGTGGTTGCGCTTAACCGTGGCAGATTACAAGCGGTTTTGGGGCAACTTGCGCAAACATGTCCCCCGATGTATTGTGAAACACAATACATAAAAATGCGCTATGAGACCAGAGAAAACAGTCGGCTTGACATTCCGTGTCACGCCGCAGACAAAACGCATGCTTGAAGCTGCGGCGATTCACGAACATAGAAGTTTGACCAACATGTTCGAAATCCTCGTAGAGGACTATTGTCGTCGACAGGGAATTGGAACGGAACATCATACTAATCCCAATAACGATGTCGACACAGCGACGGGGGCTGCATGAATGCCATATCGGGGGTGCTGGGGAGAATCTATCCCTCGCTCGGCACTTTGCAGGGAATTCCACTTTATATTTTCCTGGCGGTCATTGTACTGACCAGCGCGTTTATGCTCGGATACCTAGTTCAGGGAACTAGGGTCTGGTGGCAACTTAAATCCGTCGTCCGAGCTATTCGGTCGCATTTAAATGACAAGACACCACCCTTGCCAGCGGACATTGAAGGGGCTTTTAAGTGGGAGCCGCTCAAGCACCTCTGGGAGGAATATGCGGACACGCTCCATGAATTGAGAAAGGCCAGTTTCGGGGACACAGTTCTGTCGGAAGTGCGCGCCACGGTGTCCGCAGACACGATGTTCACGCGAGAGGCGTTGGTCGACGGTCGGCTCTTCGATGACTTTACCCGTCACCTCCCTGGCGTACTCACTGGGTTAGGTATCATCGGGACCTTCTCCGGGCTCCTCGCGGGACTGAGCAAGTTTAAGCCCACTCCCATTGAAACCGCTGTCAATGGCCTCGGCCCACTGCTGCAGGGAGTTCAGCACGCATTTATTGCGTCAGGCTTTGCCATTGCCTGTGCGATGGCCGTGGTCTTTATCAGTCGTCTCGTACTGGCTTATTTTTATCGTCTTGTCGAAGAATTGACTCGAGGCATCGACAGCTTATATGCCACCGGTGCGGGAGAAGAATACCTTGCTCGCCTCGTCAAATCTTCCGAACAAAATTCGGCAAATACAGCCCAATTGAAGGATGCCCTTGTTGAGGACCTCAACAAGATGATGACGAACTTGGTCGAAAGGCAGATTGCGGCCCAGGACGCCTCGGTCGCGGCCCTTGGCCAGCACATTGGGGAAAGTATTTCTGCTGCAATTGCGGAGCCTATGAGACGCGTGGGTGAAGTGATGGAGATGACGAGCAGAGGCAACGGTGAGCAGGTCAACTCCATGCTTGAAACCTTGCTGACTGGCTTCATGGCGAAACTGGAAGATACGTTCGGTGGACAGATGCGGGGCATCAATGAGCAGATGCAACGGTCCATGGAGGCTATGGGTTCGGTCCAGTCTTCGCTGCAGGGCTTGCTGGCTGATATCAAGCGGACGAACGAACAAGCGGCGACCAGTATGAGCGGAACGCTTGAGGAGGCTATGAAGAAGGCCGCCGATAATCAGCAGCTTCTCACGGACCAGATGCGCGAATTTGTTCAGGACTTCCGCCGATTAGTGACCGAGGAACAGAACAAATCCAAAGCGGTAATGCAAGAGACCGTAATGCAGGTTCTCGGGGATGTAACCACCGCGATGAATAATTTGGAAGGACTACGCCAAGCCGCGGCTGTAGACGAGGCGGAGCGCACGGACAGGCTCGCGAATCAAGCTACGCAACTCGTGGGTGGACTAACGGGCCAAGTGGAGTCGCTTCTTGGAGCAGTCTCCGACCAAGTATCAAAGACTCAACAGAATGTTGATGCTTTGAGTCAGGTGTCCCTGCGCGCCATTGACGGTATGAATCAAGGCGCGGTGACCATGGGTACCGCCGCCCAGCGATTCGAGACCGCTGGAGGCGCAGTCACCACTGTGTTCGAGCGTTCGACCAAGGTCGCCGAAACGTTGGGTGGTGCGTCCTCGGCCTTGCAGGCGGCGTCCACTGCTGTTCAACGAGGATTTGAGCAGTATGACTCTACGCGCAGGGCGGTTGAGGGGCACGTTGCAGCGCTTACGACGCTAATTGAGTCTGCCAAGAGAGAAGCTGGTGTGTCCCAAGAACTTGTTGCTAGCATTAAGGCAAGTGCAGAAGCCATGCGCGCGTCGGAAGTTGCGAGTCGTGCCCATCTGGACCAAGTCAATTCAGCGCTCGTTAAGGCGTTCGCCGACTTCGGGAATGCACTCGTTAGCCAGGTTAAATCCACCATCGCGGAGACCGACCGTCACCTCGCTCAAGGTACCGGTCACCTTAACGGGGTAGTTCAAGAGCTTGCTAGTGCGGTTCAACGCATGAAGAGGGCGTGAGATGTTTTCTCGTATTGTCCTCAAGCGGGGGGCGAAACATGAGGGCGAAAGTCCCTTCTGGATTTCGTTCTCGGACCTCATGTCCGCGCTTATGGTGCTGTTCCTTGTGGTAATGGCAGTCACATTGGTGTCGGTCACCCAGAGTATTGATGCAGCGACACGCGCGAACATCGAACGAAGCGCAGCGATTAACAAGATAATGGCGATGATTGCGGATGACCCCAAGAGTGTCGGGGTAGGTGTCGACCAACAGAATTATCGAATTGACCTCGGCAAGGAGGTTCGATTTGATAGTGGAAGCTATACCATCAGTGTTCCTGCTGCGCAGTTCTTGCGAAGCTACATCCCTGTACTTCTGAACGCCAAAGATACTCCGGAGGGGCAGCGCTGGATGCGCGACGTAGTCGTTGAAGGCTTCACCGACGAGGACGGAACGTACCTATATAACCTGCAATTGAGTTTGGACCGAAGTCGCAGCGTGGTCTGCTCTCTGTTCCAAAATGCGTCAGGAGGCGATTCGCTGTCACCTGAGCAACTCCAGAAAGTACAGAAGCTATTTCTCGTTGGCGGCTATTCATTCAACTCCATTAAGAAGGACAAGGCAGAGAGCCGTCGCGTGGAGTTCAAAATCGATTTCTGGGGGCTTGACGAAAATAGGCCGGCGCCGAACGACGTGTTGAACGGAAAGGAGTTTGGCAAGTGCTAGCCACAAGAGCATTGGAGACGCTCGGTCGCGACCTGGCAGTCGCTATAGGGGCCATGGGTCTGCACACCGGTGAATTCGGCAAGCCGGAACTGGTTGAAAAGCCAGTCATGGATGCCGAACGCATTTTCCAAGGCTATGCCAAAGCAAGGCCGAGTAAGGAGGATGCATATGATGCAGCTAGAGCTTTCCTACGTGGTCACGAGCTCAGCTCTTGGCAGCGCGACCTCGTCGCTTCCGCGCTGGCAGTGCCAGTCCGCGAGCAGAACGGCGCCACGGTCCTGGGGTCCCGGTGATTCGCAGCCCTACTCGCTACTTACGCGCACGAGGCTGAACGTGGCGAGCTATGGCGCTTGACATGGCACGGTCTGCTCTACTCGTATTTCGAATTTAATCCGACTATTACCGAAGACGAAGTAACGCACAATGGCTGGAGAGCTCTTCGGTCGTTCCTGGCGCAGACTTGGCCATTAATCGACCGTGAAACCGGCAACACGCTGGTTCCGGACTGGATTCAAGTACTTCGCAATGAGCCCGATGTCCTCACGGCCAAGCCGGTAGAAAAATACGCGTCCGCCTATCTTAGAGGAGACACGGCTGCGACCGACCGCCTTTCAGCCGACCTAGGTATTCCTCCGTCCAGTTGGTTCTGGCATGCACTTGTGCTTGGTACGGTCAAGCTCGCGGCTTCGAACCGAGACGATGAGCAGTTTCGGCGGCAGATACCGTTACTCCTGCGCTTAGTCGACAGCAAGCCGGCCTTTCGCGACGAGGCGCTGGAAGTCATTCTGATTCGATATCACGCGTGTGCAGGCGCTCGACAGGACGAGCAACTGCGTGACTATGTTTGCCAGCCTACCGTATGGAAGAATCCGAAACTCCGGGCCGCTGGTATTGCCACTGCCTGGACCCGGGTTCCGGACTCGGTTTGGCACATGGTGCTTAGCTGGGTCAACGAGCGAAATCTTAAGGATTTTTTCGATATTCTCGCTGCGCGAAATAAGGCCGATGAAGGGCGTCTGGCATTCTGGTCGAAGTATCTGAAGCAAATCACGTGGACCCGACTTGTGTTCGGGGCCGACACAATGGCGCTCAAGCGGACGAATTTGGAAATTCGCGACCTCATCGCACGTGAGGAAGGTGCCTACGCCCAGCTAACTGGGAAGAGAGAGGTTGATGCTTTCATGATGCAGATTGGAGCATATCTCATCATCGAATTCAGCCGGAAGCCCAATGCCTGTTATGTGTACAAGTCCGACGCTGTGCCGTTCGACCGCCATGGCAAGTACTACATCGGCGGGACGGATGACCTCGGTGCCGGCTTCCATCAACGCTGTGCAGCTCGTATTGTGCATACCCCCGGATGGGAGAAGCGGGCGGCTATCGAGCTTGGCAGCCTAGGTATCAGACCAGACCGCGCCGGTGCCCAACAAGTACTGTCGACGGGAGGCACTCAGGCAGCTTCCGGACAGAGTCGCTGGACAAGTGCGCCTACGAATCAGAGCGATGTGGGTCAGCGCGCACCCAATATGTTGGCGCTCAAAGCACTAATGGCGCAATTTCCGGGTGCCTCAATTGAAGACCTGCGGAATGGTTCGGGTGGGGGGCGTCTTTGGGTCAAAGACTCACTACATCGGACCTTGTTAGCGACCGAGCTCAGCGTCATGGGCTTCAAATGGGCGGACAGAAGACAAGCTTGGTACTTTCCGGAGGCTTGATGGGTTTCTTTGATTTCTTCAAACGTGCAACAACCGCGAAGACCCATGAGCCGACTCTAAAAATTGTCTGGACCGGTGAAGGTGCTTGGGTCGAGTTTGCCCGAGATTTGCCCGAGCCGACCGCCGAAGCGCTGCTTGAGGCCATCCATACGGCAGGTCCGGAGGATACCGTCCTCGGTGCCTATCTGGCGCAGCTTGCTGCGGAAGAGCGATGTGTACTCGAAGAAAGCGGTGCATTGATTCCTTGGCTGGACCTGTATGAATTGCAAGGGGCCGTGGAACACGTCGGCGCGCTGCGCCTTCTTGCGTTGCCTCCACAGGGGCCGTTGCGCCCAATTCTCGATTGCTCGGGTTCGCTGTCTTCACCTGAATTTGAGCTTGATGTAGTGGGTTGGACGGACGGCATACGCCAGATTCAGCCCGACGGCTTGATTGGCGCCATCGCTACAATCGATAACGAACAACAGATGCTCGCAGCTGCTGCTTGGGCGACCGTGAGCGAGGTGGCTCGGTTTCGCACGCGCAGTCCAAACGAAAGAAACCAGCACTTTCATGAGCTGGCGTGGGGCCGGATTCGTCGGGTGGCAGACCAGGCTGGCGCACTATTCGCCAATCCGTATCTGGAAACGACGTTTGTCCTTACTCCCGAAACTCTCCGACTCCCACTTTTGAAGGACGAAACGCCGTTCGGCCGAGTGCTTACAGTCTCCCCGACATTCGACGGTGCTCCCGACGGATGGTTGACCGCGTTTGACGGCTTTAACTCGGTTCAACTGCACTATGACCTTACGCGAGGTGCAGGCCGCGTTCGGGTTGTCATATCGGAGCCCGTGCGCAAAGTTCTTGAGGTCATCAAACGGGAGATGCCTGGACGGAAAGTTGCTGGGTCGAAGGCCCAGAAGTTCGTGCACAACCCCTTCGCATTTCTCGGTGAGACTGCCTATGAAGTTCTCAAAGAAGATGAATTTGAACGAGACCGTGCCGATGCGGGACCAGTCGCAGCTCTATTCAGCATTGTGGGGCGTTTTGACGCGGGCAGAATAACCGTGGTCGACCTCCTCGTAACCGAGCATTATGGAGACGGTGGCGCGAGAACAGACGTCACGGGGTTTAACACACCCGAGCAACTGGATGAGTTCCTTGTTCGGCTAAAAAATGCTTTGGAGTTGGAGCGTGAGTTCCTTCCCTGGGATGAATTCGACCTAACGTTGGATGCTGAATCGACACTACAGCTTGAGCAGGGTTTGTTGCTTTGCCATATGTGGCGGACACAGCCGGATGAGCGTATCGACTTTGAGGATGTCTATCAGCTTGACGGCTATAGCAGTCGGATTGAAGGAATTGGAGCGGTAAAGCCCATCTACGTCCCTGTGTTCCAAAAGGACAAGAAGGAAGCCGAAGGGGACGAAGGATGGTTACCTTCGGACCTCACGCCGATGGTGAAGGTCACCCTTCAGGGGCATGAAGGTGACGTCCTGATTCCATTAACGAAAGAGTGGGCTCAGGAGTTCGACAAGCAGGTTAGCGAGGCTGAAGCCACTGGCCAGCCTGAAGTGCGAAACGGCAGCTTGCCGACGGCCATCGCAACACCGCAAGCACGAACCCTCGCGGACAGCTTTTTAAGTATGGTTGGCGCACAGGACCAGATAAAGGGCGAAAAAGGTAGACAGACGAGGGAGGCGAAGAAAGCCAAACAGACGCTGCTCGTTAAGACAAATTTTCATGGCGTCGACTATTTCGAAGAGCGACGAGCGTCTCTGGCACTGCCAGTAGACTGGATGACGCAATTGCCGCGTTGCCTAAGCTCTGGCATTGAGCTTAAGAAACACCAGCTTCATGGAGTCGCTTGGTTCCAGCATCTCGTGTCAAAAGCACCCGCCGAGTGCCGCGGAGCATTGCTGGCCGATGACATGGGACTGGGAAAAACGCTGCAATTGCTCTCGCTCTTGGCGTGGTACTACGAGATTAACCCAAGTGCTGCTCCCTCTATCGTCGTTGCGCCAAAGAGCTTGCTTGAGAACTGGGAGAACGAAACGCGCAAGTTTTTCACGCCGTCGTTTCCCGAGACTCTTGTCCTGTACGGAGAAAGCCTGCAGGAGCGTAAACAACCTAGAGCACTTATCGATAGTCAATTACAGCAAGTCGGCATCGTGGACCTCCTCAAGCCAGGGTGGGCTGGTTCAGCGAAAGTCATCGTCACGACGTATGAGGTTCTGACCTCTTATGAATTCTCGCTGGCCAAACAGCCCTTCGCTCTCGTCATCTACGACGAGGCGCAGCGAATAAAGACGCCGGGCACTTTGGTTACTTTGGCAGCGAAGAAGCTGAAGGCTGACTTCCGCGTCGCGTGTACAGGCACACCGGTCGAGAACTCGCTTGCAGACCTATGGTGTCTTTTCGACCTTGTACAACCAGGTTTGCTCGGAGCTCTTGAGGAGTTCGGCAAAGTGTACCGTCGCCCAATTGAGTGTGATACGGACGAGCAGAAGGAGGCTCTAACGCGTCTGCAAGCCGCGATAGCTCCGCAGACACTGCGTCGTACAAAGGCGGGCATCGCTTCTGAACTTCCCACGAAGTATTTCGCGACGCAACATCTTGGCCAACAATCATTAGAGTTCAAACCGGTCCTTGATGACGGCGAGCGGCTGGAAATCGCCATGAGCGAACATCAGCGCATTCTGTACAAAGGGGGGCTGAAAAAACTTAAGGACGCAGTCGCAGAGTCCAATGGTCGTCGACGGGCAGCGCTCTCTTTCGGTGCGCTGCATCTGATGAAGGCCGTATGTGCTGAACCGTACTGCCTGCCTGGTTCAAAGTTCCTAGTCGACCAGTCGGGGCGCAAGGTACACCTAGAGAATTCGCCGAAGTTACGTTGGCTTCTAGAGCGACTTGAAGATGTCGAGAAGGCTGGAGAGAAGGCCATCGTCTTTACTGAGCTGCGCGAAGTTCAAGCCGCGCTCTACTATTTCCTGAAAGAAGCCTTTGGGATTCGTCCGTTCATTATCAATGGCGAATCCCAAGGGCGGCAGCGCTACATCGACAAGTTTTCGGAACGGCCCGGGTTTGATGTGATTATCCTGTCCACTCTTGCAGCAGGGGCTGGGCTAAACGTAACTGCAGCAAACCACGTGTTCCATTTCACACGTGCCTGGAATCCCTCAAAGGAGTCGCAGGCTACGGACCGTGCGTTCCGTATTGGCCAAGAGCGAGACGTCTTTGTCTATTGCCCCACAGTAGTGGCGGAGGATTTTTGTACCTTTGAAGCGCGACTGGACCAGCTATTGAAGCAGAAGGCCATTCTGGCGGGGTCGACGCTCAACGATGGCGAGTTGGCAGCGATGCTCAACGGCACAGGCAAAGATGCTTCGTTTACCGAGCTCGTGGGTGACGGCAACGACGGGGAAATGGTCCCGAAACGTTATCTGACCATGGACGACGTTGACCGTATGGATGGAGATGGCTTTGAAGCCTTTTGTTGTCTGTTGTGGCACAAGCAGGGTTTCCAGGCCAGCGTGACCCCGAAACAGAGGGGCGATGGCGGAATTGATGTCGTTGCCCTCAGAGGACGCGAGGGCGTACTTCTCCAGTGCAAGAGTTCGAAGTCGAGTGATTTGGGATGGGACGCAATCAAGGAGGTCACGGCGGGAGCTGCGATATACCAGGCACGATTCCGACGAACCCGGTTCACCAAGATTGCTGTCACCAACCAGCAATTTACGTCAGGTGCCGTTGAGCAGGCCAAGGCTAACCACGTCGAACTCGTAACAAGGCCGCAGCTAGAAGAACTTCTGGCCCGGCATCCTGTGAGTAATCACGAATTCGACGAAGCCTTACAGGAAGAAATGCTGTCCCCGAACTAGCGTCATGAGACCAAGAACGAAGGACCTCGAAGTGAATCGATTACTGGCCATCGGATTTGAGTGCGTGGGGCATCCTGCACCAAATGAGTTGAATCCGATTATCGAAAAAGCCTAAACGGAGAAGATATTGAGATTCATCCATGCGGCAGACATACATCTCGACAGTCCCCTCATCGGCCTGAGCGCTTATCAGGATGCCCCGGCAGACCTGCTGCGAGGCGCAACTCGCGCCGCGTTTACCAATCTGGTCAGTGAGGCTATCGAGCTGCAGGTCGACTTCATGATTATTGCAGGCGATTTATACGACGGACCGTGGAAAGACCACAACACAGGCATCTACTTTTCCAAGGAAATGGGACGCCTGAAGAAAGTGAATATTCCGGTGTATCTCCTCTACGGCAATCACGACGCCGAAAGCGAGATGACCAAGCAACTGCGGTTACCGGACAATGTCTACGGATTTGGGACCAGGAAGTGTTCGACCTTCCGCATCGAGCATCTCAAGGTGGCATTGCACGGTCGAAGCTTCAAAGACGCGGCGACGTATGAAAACCTGGTCACGACCTATCCCGCGCCCGAACCCGGCATGTTCAACATTGGGGTGCTGCATACGGCACTTGAAGGCAATACGGCACATGCCCCCTATGCTCCCTGCAGTTTGGATGAGTTGCATGCCACGAGCTACGACTACTGGGCCCTGGGTCATGTTCACGAGCATCGTGTCTGGGATGGACCTTCGACTATCGTGTTTCCTGGCAATCTCCAGGGGCGGCACATTCGGGAAACGGGGGCCAAGGGTGCTGTTCTGGTGAGTGTGGATAGCACAGGCCAGCGAACGCTTGAACGCCTGTATGTTGACGTTTTACGGTGGCACGACCTAGTCGTGGATGTCTCCGCATGCGAATCGCTGGTCGCGGCCGTCCGAGCTGTCGAAAGCGAGCTGACCCAATTTCTGGATGACGCCAGCGGCAGCCTAACCTATGCCATGAGGGTGACGTTGGTCGGCAAATCGGTGGCGCACGGAGACCTGTTCGGGGAAGAGGCTCAACTACGCCAGGAGGTGCTGGGGCTCGCCGCAGCGCTGGCACCCGAACGATTGTGGATTGAAAAGGTGCGGGTTCGAACCGCCATGAAAGACGATGGGGAGACCATTAAAGCGCGGCACGACGCGCTGTCTGACCTCAGTGAATTGCTGGCGACTGCCGAGGGCGACGAAGATTTCTTGAAAGCGCTTCAGGAGGAACTGCTTGGCTTGGTGACCAAGGCCCCGCCTGAGCTGCAACAGATGGTTGCTTATTTTCCCGACATCAAAACTAGGAGTCTGAGCACACTGGTCAATGAGGCGCGTGCAGGTTTGCTGGCCCATCTTGAGAGGACGGAGTGACGGCTATGCGCTTCCAACGACTCGACCTGCTTAAGTTCGGCAAGTTCTCCGAACGGTCTCTCGAACTCCCTGACTCGACAACTGATTTTCATCTTATCGTCGGTCCGAATGAGGCCGGCAAATCGACGCTGAGAGCGGCGATTCTCGACCTACTCTTTGGCATTCCCGTGCGTTCACCGCACGGATTTTTGCATCCATTGAACGAACTCAAGTTGGGCGCGTCCGTCAGTAATGGCGAGACGTCACTGGACTTCGTCCGAATCAAGGCCCAACGGCAGACGCTTAGAACCCCCGCAGACGGCGTGCTGCCTGATTTGGCACTTGAGCCATTTTTGGGTGGTATCGACAGAGACTTCTTTGACCGCATGTTCGGGCTTGACCACTTCCGACTGGTTGAAGGCGGCAACGACATCCTGAATGCGGAAAGTGACATCGGCAGAATCCTGTTCCAATCAGCGGCTGGGGTGGCGAGCCTGGGAACAGTGCGAGACCAACTGGCCGCAGAAGCCGACAAGCTCTGGGCGCCCCGAAAATCGACTGAACGCGCTTACTATGCCGCTGCGGACCAACTTGAGCTTGCGAATGGCGCCCTCAAGAAGGCCTCAGTTCGCACGAAGGTATGGGCCGACGCAAACAGCGCTGTCGAGACGTTACGAGAATCGCTGGAGGCAGCGCGGACGAGTTGGCGCGAACTCGATATGCGTCGAGCGCGGCTCGAACGTGTGCGTCGGCTGGCGCCGCTTATTGACGCGCTCAGCCAAAACGATGCCGCTCTGGAACTCCTTAAAGAATCGATAGACCTGCCGGAAGATGCAGCTCAAGCACTGAGCCAGGCAGAACGCGACATCGCTCGCGCGGAAGCCGGGTTGAAGATTCGCAAGGGCGAAGTGGATGCGGCCAAGGAGTCTCTGTCGGCCATTTCGGTGGATGAACCCCTGTTGAGCGCCGAGCCGCGCATTGCCGCACTGGAGGCGCGTCGCGTCCGGTACGAGCCGTACGCAAGGGACATCGAACGACGAAAAAGCGAAATTCAGGCTCTTCAAGGGGATATTCGTCGCGCATGTCTCGACTTGAAATGGGCCTACGAATCCGAAGCAGACTTGCTGCTCAATCTGCCCTCGTTGTTGATTCGTCGTAAGCTCAGCGACCTTGCGAGGAAAGCCAGCGGGATTGAGCAAACTCTCAAGGCAGCCGAGGCCTCTGAGCGGGCAAAGAAATCCGATATTGGGTCGCTTGAAGCCCAGTTGGACTGCTTGTCCGAGGTCAAGGTCACTGCTGGTCTGCGGGCCGCTTTGCGCAAGGCCCAATCCTTGGGCGACCCCGCACAGGTTCCGGAAAAGCAACGTGCCCTAGCCGAAAAAGCTGAGGCCGGGCTTGACGCAGCCATGCGAGCGCTAGGCGTTTGGCGCATGAACCTCGAGGACCTGTCAAAGCTCCAACTCCCCTCCGGTGAGGCACTCTCACGCCGACTGCGTGAGCGACAGAATCTCGATGCACAGGTCAAATCGCTGTCTGAGGACCTGTCTGAACAGATTTCTGCTGTCGGGGAAGCCGAGCTTCGGGTCAATCAATTCACGGAATTGAGACATCCGACCACCTACGCAATGGTGGAGCAAGCGCGAGCTGAGCGCGATGAGAAATGGGCGTCCGTCAAACAACGGACAGACGATTTTGAGGTCGATGCCGAACAGTTCGAATCGGCGATGCAGGACGCGGATACGCTGGCGGACACGCATTTGAGTAACGTCGAAGATGTGACAGAACTTCAATCGCGCAAAGATGAACTCGAAAGGCAGCAACATGCCCAAACCCGCCTTGAGCACCAGTTGGAGACAGCCAAGGAGCAGCTGGAAACTTTCTCTGCAGAATGGAGCGCGCTAACCACGGCAGCGGGCCTCGACGGTTTGCCGCTCGAAGATGCTTCAGACTGGATTCGCAAGAAAGACGGCGCGCTTGACCGCGGCCACGCTCTTCTTGAAGTCCAGACGGATGCTCAGTCCGCGTTGAACGCCCTGGCAAGCGCGACTCAGGAGCTGCGCGCCGTCCTTGAGGAGAACGGCGTTGCTCAGGTGAGCGATGAGAACTTGAGCGCATTGTGCATTCAAGCGGAACATCTCATTTCTGAAGCCGATGGCGTCAAAGGACGTCGAGAGGCGCTGAATGGCCAGTTGGTCACGGCTCGCCAAGTCTACGCGGCGCTCCAAGATGACTTAACCGAGGCCAGAAAGGAATTGGCCTCGTGGGCAGCCGATTGGGCTGCCACGCTGTCGGATGCCGGACTGGACGCTGCCTACGACACCGGAACTGTCGAAGGTGCCCTGGAACTGATTGGCGAAATCGAGGAAAAGGCACGCAAGGCTTGCGGGATTCAGGCAGAGCGTATCGATACGATGAAAGCAGACCTCGCCTTGTTTGCCGAGGACGTTGAAGCGTTGTGCGGCACTATTGCTGTGCCCCTCGGCGACCAGGAACCTGCTGAGGCTGTGCAGCAGCTTGTCATCAAGGTGCGGCTGGCCAATGAGGCGCGAGGTGAACGAGAGCGGCTAACCGCTGCGCTGAGAGCGGCGGAGCAGCACGTCGCTGAGTTGGAAACCGCCAAGCAAGAGGCAGAAGCCATTATTGAGCCTTTGAAGGCGCGGGCCGGCGTATCTACGCGCGAGGCTTTGGCTGAATGCATCGCTCAATCCGATGAAAAGCGTCGATTGCTGGAGGAAGCCTCCCGACTAAGGCGCGACCTGACGGCAGGCGGAGATGGCCAATCGAGACAAGACGTTGAGGCTGAGATTGCAGCGGCCAACTTGCCGGAGATTGCCACGGAGATTGCCGCGCTGTCCGGCGACCTCAAGACTGTCGTCGAGCGCCAGGGAGCGCTATCCGCAGAACTGGCGACCGCAGAGTCCACATTGACGGCCATTGGCGGCTCGGACGCGGCGGCGCAGGCAGAGGGTCAGCGGCAAGAAGCGTTGTCGAAGATGGCCGATGCGGCCGAGCGCTACGTGAAGGTGTTCACTGCTGCCCGATTGTTGCGCTGGTCCATTGACCGCTATCGTCAGGATAAGCAAGGCCCGATGCTGGCCAAGGCCAGCGCAATATTTGCGGAACTGACCCAGGGTTCCTTTGAGCGCTTGGTCGTGGACTTCGACAAGCAACCCATGGTGCTGGAGGGGCGCCGGCCCGACGGCAAGCATGTTGGTATCTCGGGCATGAGCGACGGCACCCGAGACCAGCTATTCCTGGCGCTACGCTTGGCCGCTTTGGAAATTCGCCTGGAACAGGCGTCCAAGCTGCCCTTCATAGCAGACGACCTGTTCATCAACTATGACGATGCGCGGTCGGCTGCGGGCCTGCGGGCATTGGCGTCCCTTGCCAAACAGACCCAGGTGATTTTTCTGACCCACCACCATCACATAGAGGCACTCGCTCGAGACACATTGGGCGATGCCATCAATGTCGTGCACCTGTAATCAAGAACTATCATCGGCCAACGAACCAAGGGACCTCGCAATGTCGCAAATCACATTGGATGAACAGCGTGCGCAAATCGTGGCAGCTGCAGAAAAGGGCAACACGTTAGTGGCGGCCGCACCGCTCATTGCGCCGCGAACGCGACTGCCGCTTTCAGCGCAGCGCTGCCCCCCGACTCCCAGAGACTTTGCCAACAACGCGAGCGTCTCTCACATCTCTAGAAAACCTTCAGCCGCACGCAACGTCTGCTTCACTTCGCCATGCATCAGTGCCTGTAGCGGCGTAAGATTGCCAAGCGCCCCGTTCGGCTCTGTAAAAAAGTCCCACTTGCGCCAGCCACTCAAATCACCGAGCTTCCGCACTACCTTAACCAAGTCCTTGCGGTTAATCTCGTTTGCAAGGAAAAACGCCGGGTAGTAAGGGACGGCCTCAAGGTCAACGCTGAAGATGCGCCCAGTTGCGCCGTCCTTGCTCAGTCTCTGCTCTGTGATACCCAGGGCTTTGCAGACATCCACCGCACGGAGCAACCGGCCTTCAGCAACGAGGTGGTGACGCGCTGCGTTAGCCACCGAGGCATCAAGATGCTCGGATGCCGACGTCCGGCGCTTCGAGCCACGATTGCTGTGACTGCGTTGCTTCTCGCCTTCCTCACGAATCGAAGGGAGGTCCAACTTCAACGCTGTAGACAGACCGGCGATTTGCATGAGACGGATTTTAAAAAGTCGCCCAAGCTCCGCATCGGGGAGCTCGAGAAGCGCTAGAGTCGCTGCGAAGTCGAGCAGGATTGCCGCCACGGCGGCGATGCGGACCGCCTGTAGCACCCGGGCGTCGTGGACCGAAGAATGGTCCTTGTCGCGTGCAGACCGTGGCATCGTTGCTCCTTTTGAAACTCCTATTTCCGGTCAGTCGATGTCCTAAAAGTGGCACGAAGCGCGCGTGCGACTCCCTTTTCATCTCGTTCAAGAGTCAAGGGAGAAGCCCAAATTGAGGGAAGCACAGACGCTGATATATCCAGGTCGACAACGAGGGGGTAGTGCCGAAGAAGAGACGTCGCAACCGATTGGACGAGGCCTGGAATTGTGACCTCCTCAGCATTCGAGAGTATCTTCAGGAAGTCGCGCGTATCTAGCACCGCCTTCGTTCGCTCGGTTGGTATGGTCATCATTCCTTCTCCGCGAGTAGCTTGCCAGTGACGTCCGCATAGGAGGCTATGCCGTTGAAACTGCACCAGCGTTCCCAAATATATCTGCCATCCCCGGAACAACCGCGGGGGCCAACCAACTGATAGACGCGACCAGATGAAGTTACGCCTCGTAAAGCAGTCGGGTCGAACCGTTGAATAGCAATGCTAATCCTCATATGCGTGACCGGTGCTGAAGAGCGTCAAGACCGACACCTTGGAAATCGCGTACTTCGAGCGTGGTCCAAGCGAAGGTTGGCCGGTCATTCTCTCGCACGGCTTCTCTAAAAGCATCTTGCTTGCTCGACATCTCTGTTCCATAGGCTCTGCGTAGTGGGTGGCATGATTAGTAGTGCAAATTGGTTTGGGCGTGCGAACACCTGTCGGCGTTCCAGTCAATCAGGTTCACGTCCGGCGAGCACATCTCTAGCGCCAGCGACTACACATTGAGTCACGTCCTCGAATGCTCGTACGCTATTTACCGCACACCACCTGTCCCAGACATAGGTCGCCTGTTCAGAATCGCCGGGGTTGCCTAGCAGTTGGTACACACGACCAGATTGAGTGACCCCGCGCATTGCGACGGCGTCGAACTCGACGACTGCGGAGCTGACTCGCCCTGTGAAATCTAACGAGTCGACGCCAACGAAGTGACATGCGCTTTCCTCGACCTGAAAGATTTTCCATCGTAAGAGCTCGACGCTTGGCTCCGCTTCGACCGACCCGATAGTCCAGATTGGCATATCCGCCTCCATGGCCTCTTCAATTTTGCGAACCCCCTCAGCCAACCTTCGGTCCAGCCGGCGATGCGGATTCCAGCGTGGCTAAGGTAATGAGATGCAAATACTTCCGTTTTATTTTAGGTGGGGAAGTGGAAAAAGCAAGCGGATAGTTGTCGAGCGCTCACTATGAGCGCTCACCGACCGCAGAGCGACCTACCGCAATGAGGTCGTCATAGTCGATATAGCGGTCAAGGCTCAGGCTGCCGAGCGCAAGAACGCATTGAAGGAATTCAGGGAGGGAGATGGTGCCTTGGTCGATGTGCGAGGCCAGTGTCTTCTCGCTCAGGCTGGCACCCAGCTGGACCATCCGTAACGTGAGGTCGTCGACCGAAACAGCAGGATGTCGGGATAACTCAGCCTCCAAAATCGCCGTGGCCCGGGCTTCCCAGCTATCCGAGCGGGAAATGGCGTCGAGCCAGAGTCGAGGTATCGTGGAGTGAGTGACATGCAGAATCTGCAGCAGCATCGACAGCTTTACTCGCCCTCGCATCACACGAAGCGCAAGTGACCGCTCACTTTCAGTGACGCCGACGGCTTGCAGCGCCGTTGCGAGTTCGGCATATCCCATCCCCTTTCGCGCGAGGATGACGCGTACGACACGCGCGGCCATATCCGCCCAACGGGTGTCGACCTGGCTCACAAGGCTCCTTGCAATCGTGCAATGTCGGGCTAAACTGAAGCGAAGTAAAAGTCACCAGATTCGTTGCCGCACGGAGTAAATCTCTACTAGCGGATGGCAAAAAAAGAAGGGTGACATCGAATGATTGTACTGTGCTCCAGCTCTGCAATTAGAACGAGAATATGGAGGGCGTGCTGACAAGGTATCCGCGTGTTCCGAGCCGGTAGCCGAAGAGCTGTGCAGCATCCGCCACACCGGGCGGCGAGACAAACGAGAGGAAACGAAGATGGAAAAGCGGGAACTGCCAGAAATGGCGAATGAAGCGACGGACGAGCTGAAACGCGCACCAATGTTGCTGCGCGCGCACTCTAAAGGTACAATATGCGAATGTACCGCTAATTTAGCGTGGAATATCGTTTTTGTCAAGTGACACAACCTGACAACGCGTCACGTGACATGTACACGGCCCCTCTGACCACAGTTGTGGGGCGACATCAGATTTAAGATTCTGGAGGTCGTAGCGCTGAACCTACCTCGCAAATAAAAACGGGGCAAAGAGAGTACCAGTCCCCTTGCCCCGCTTCCGGCGAACCCAAAAACAGCCCAACCGCAACTACATGCGCGCGTAAGGTCTCACATTGGGTTCGCGTTGTCAACCCCTGCCTGCTCGCTTTGCAGGCTCAGGGGGAGAACACTCGCCCCTGATTTTGTGTGAGAACCGTATGAAAACGCCCCTCAGCAGCGGCGGCGCCGGCGCTCGTCTGGCGCCCTGTGTTCATTGCGCCCGCGCTGCGCTGAGCTTCGACGCCCAGCCTTTTCGACTAACGCGCCACGCTCTTCTATCTGCCCGCGCCGGTTCCATTGACCTGGGCGCAGGTCACTGCGATGGCGAGCGTGCGCATTCCAGTGAGTCTCTCTCCGGCCGATTCAGCGTCGATGGAGGACTCGCGTGAGCACCGAAATCACATCGACGGCGGAAAATCATGAGCCGCCTCTGCAACTGACCACATACTTTGCGCAGTTGGGAGAGAATCCGGCACTTACTCGCGTCCCAGTGCTCAAAACGAGTGCCCAAGCAGCGGCAGCAGCTCAATTCCTGCCAGACCTCTCGCCTGGTGGTGACATCTCGGCTGACGACCGGATTCTGATACCCACGAGCGTCCATCGCCGTCTGTTTCTGGACCTCGCGCAGTCCGTGACCGCAAGCGCCATCGAGCGCGACCTCTCCAACCCCGGGTATCGTGCCAAGGTAATCACGGCGCACCGATTCATCAACCATCGGCGAGACACGCACGGGCACTCGGTGTTCAGCACGGACGTTGCCATTCCGAAGGTGTCGACAAAAGTCCATTTTGCCGTCGTGCCGAACGGTGTTGGCCAACATGCGCTCATCAACGCCTGCCAGCGCGTTTTTCAAACCGAAAACATGCTCTTCGAGGTTCCGCTCGAAGGTCGCCCCCGTGGCATCCGGTTCGCTCGAATGGACACCGTCGTTGTTCCATTTCCGCCGAACGGTAGCCCGGGCACGTTTGGTCGTGCGCTCGTAAAGCAGGTCTCGCCCATCTTCGACGCGAGGCACGCGTTGCAAGCCATGAGAGACGATGAGGTCGCCACTGCGGTGCAATCCCTGCTTCTCTCGCTGAATGTCGGCCTGGTCGTCGTCGGCCCCGTATCGAACCACATGTCCAAATCCAGGAGGGCGGCAGAGATGTGGTCAATGCTGGGACAAGTCGCAACCGCGACGGGCATCCCGTTTGTCATCGTCGGAACCCCCGGGGCCGCATTGAACCTTCTCGAACAAGGCGACGCTGAGGCTGCACTGACATCGCGAGGCGTTTACTGCATCGAGCCGTTTTCTCTCACCTCCGGCATGTGGATGAACACTGCCCAAATGGTTTGGCTGAAATACCTCATTGCCGCCGGCAAAACGCCGCCTCCGTGGTTTTCGGCCGCGCTCCATGCGGTGACTCTCGGACGGATTGAGCTTGCGGTGAAGGTCGGCGCTTTCATTGCGTCAACGTGGCTTGGTGGCGCCAAAGTCGTGCTGTCCAAAGAAATCTTCATCGCTTACGCCCATCAGGCGCTTCAGTTGCAACAACTGATGCTGGACGCGGTGCGTCGTGCGCGGGCCGGCGGCACGTTCACGCTCGGCCGTATCAGGTGGTACAGCGATTGGCTCCTGCTTTCGACGGTCGTGCACTCGCTCCTTCGCCTTGACGACGGCAATGACTTTTCACAAACCCGGGCTATCAAGGCCGCAGCCAACATCGTCAACACACTAAGGGCGGGCCCGAACCGCAAAGTACACCTGCCCAGCGAGCACACCGACGAGAAGCCCGAGGAGGCCGAAGCGTGAGCACGTTCACATTCTTCGCCGCGGCCGAAGGCGAGAGCGCCTGTTCCATCCTCAAAATGGTTGCTCAAACGACCCATTCTCGAGATGCGAAGAAGGCCTACGTGTCGTTTTGTCAGCACGCGAGTCCTCTAGCGAATTCGCTTCCCTGCAGAGCCACCAGATTTTGCGCGATAACCGACAACTCATACGGCCCGCCGGCCGCCGTCCTGGTGGCCAACAGTCTCGCGGAATGGAACGCCATCGGCATGACTGCTCCGTCACGTGAGGCCCTCATGCGCGCACTGACCGACGGCCGGTTCCGTACTCCATGCCCGATGCTCGATGCGCTCTGCCAATGCGGCAACCGTACCGAGCTACAGTGCCCAGAATGCGCGCGAATCGACCTGAGCAACCTTGGCAGGCTGGCAAACCATACCGCTCATTGCATCGATTACGTCACGCGATGTATTTATCACGACGCGTTGCTCGAGTGCGCGGGCGACGGGAGCAGACTTGAGGCGCTACTCATACATCCGAATTCCGAGCCGGCCCATCGTAACTCTGCGAGGTATGCGCGCCTGGCTACAGCGCTCGCGACAGGCAGTCAAGCGACCTGGTCGGAAATCACGCGGCTTCTCACCGAGCGCCGCTACCTCCATGAATCCGGCCGCTGGAATCTGGGAAGCCTGCGGAGTGATTTCCAACGATTCTTCTCCTCTGGATTCGAAGACCCACGGCTCAGCTCCATCACCGACAACGGAGACTACATCGAGTCTGCCATACGAAAAGCAGCACGAGGTCGCCCCATCCATCCGACCATCGTTGTTCTGCTTGCGATGTTCGGAAGCGAGGTCGATGCTCTTCCGGCGCGAGTGCGAGGCGCACGACAGACATTGTCGACCTCGACGAACGACTGGATAGAGGTGGAGACGCACCGCTCAGCGTGGCTCAAGACCTGTGCGCAAAACTCGGGAGCGTCGCGCACATCGATTCGTCGCCTCGCGCCCGCAGCATGGGCATGGCTGTATCGCAATGACCAGGCGTGGTTGATGGGCAACCAGGTGCCGAAGATTCGTCGGCATGGACGGAAGAAAATGAAGGTGCCACCTGCTGCGGTCGAGTGCTCTATTGCATCCACGAGTAAAGACTTTCGGCCATCGAAAAAAGGCATCCCGCCACTTCCTTCTGCGTATCAGACCCGACTCGCTTTTGGAATGCGTGACCACGCCTTCGCTCGAATCGTCGAGCGGCTTGGAGGGACGGGAGCCCATGCCCAGCTTCCAGGCAGGAAGCGCATCTTCGTTGCTCGCCGAGAGGCGCATGCATTGAGCACCGTCGGCCCAGGGGCTCGCGTTCAAGCCGAGACCACTGTCGCGCGCATCGCAAACCTTCGCCCGGAAACGCTCCGCGCACACTCCAAACGCTAACAGGCCGTGCGCCCAACAGTCCATGAAAAATTTCCAACTCCCCAGCGCCTACTTCCCGATTGAAGAGGGCGAACTTCTGCCGAAGTATTTTTCGAGAACCAGTGCCAACGCTGAGCACGATATTTTGACCGCTGCCTGGTATGCACCGAGCGGTCTCGAGCGCTACATCGAACCGTTTAAAGACCTCATCGGCACGTTTGACGACCTTATCGGCCGGAACACCTTTTTGCCTCTGAAACTTAGGACGACGACGCCAGAACAAACCGAGATGATACTTAAGCATACCCGGGACCAGTATGCCGGTGGAATCCTCGCACCGTTGGGTATGAATGGTCCGAAGGGCGCTAGGTTCAGGGTACTTCCAACCATGTGCCCCGAGTGCGCACAGACGAACATTGCCTCATGCGATACGCCATTCTGGAACCGAGCCAATATGGTCCCTGGACTGTTGTTCTGCTCCGTGCATGAACGCCCGCTTGAGGTCGGGTGCGAAGAGTGCGCGGTCATACAAGACCACAACAAGCTCGTTTGGCCTGGTCAGCATTGTGGCTGTGGACTCAAGCCGCTTGACGAAGTGTTTGGCATGTCCTCCGCGCAGCAGGAACATGAAATGGAACTGCATCGGGTGTCGAAGCTGTTGCTTGACCCCGAGTACATGCCGGGCTTCACGCGCGATGCGATTGGAGAAGCCGTTCGACGTCGTAGCCGCGAACTGGGTCTTCTCGATACGGCGGCTAACGGGACAGAGTTCGCACACCATTTCTTCGCCGAGCACCCGATGAGGAGGCTCCTTGAAAGAGCTGGCGTCGTATCGAGCGCTGGTGCTTCATCGGACCACCTCGCGGGAAAGCTTGTATACCTAAATCCACTACAAAGCTCGGCTCTGCTCATGTCGCTCTTCGACGATTGGTCTGCAGTCGAATTGAAGGTGGAGGCAATCAATGCAGGGGAAACTGAATGCACGCCTGCTCACGAAGAGCCACCAGAGTCAAAAGACTTTCGCCCTCAATCGCTGGCCACGAAGCGATACGTGGAACAGAATCGTGCGCGGCTTCTGAAACCGGAAATCTCCAAATACATCGCCCTGCGCGACAGTATGCCCTTTCTCTCCCATAGCGAGCTACGCATAAGGGTGGGAAGTTACGGCGAGCACCTTCTAACCAAGGAAACGCTTAGGTCCTGTGGAGTCGAACTGCCGGCGGTCAGCAATAATGCCGAGAAAAACAAGGCGATTGACCGACTGTTGTCGGAGCACATAGCCAGTACCGCCCGCGAACAAGTTCGCACTATCGACCGGAAGCAAGTTACTGCCCGCCGACTTCTGAAGGGCACCGTCCTCGCTCGGAATTCTGAGAGTAGGCATCTCTTCCCGCTAACAAATGCAGTTCTGAACGAATTTACCGAGAGCCGCGCCGAGTGGTGCGCACGCGTGGGACCGCCGCTCCCCAAAAATGCTGCGAGCGAAACGCGCGAGCACAAAAAGAGGCACACAACGACGCCGCGCATACGAAAGCAGCCGAGGGTTCCGAACAAGACCTCGGCGGCACCTCTTGTCGACTTCCTGTTGCCCAGCGATGGGGAGCAAGACGCACCCGAGACGACGCTGGCTTTTGAATGATGGAGGTGGTCATGCGCAATTTTCTGGAGCAGCAACCTCAGTTCGACGCCACACTCGACGATTACGAAGAGCCTCGCCGCAAGCCCCGAGCGTCGGGCTACCGACGTCAGCCGTACATTCGAGAGACGGCGAGCGTCGCGCCAAAGGCTGCGGTTGGGCAAATCGACCTTGGTCGCTCACCCGAGCATGCCAAACTGATACAGCAGACCGACTTTCAAATCTTTGATTTGCCGCGTCCGTTCGCGATGCCTCCTGGACTCGAAGTATCGCCCTTTGATGAATACGACTGGGAAACTGGGCAACAGTACGAGTCAATACTCGAAGCGCGGACGCCATCACTCGCGACCCGAGGGGTGTTCCCGAGCCTCAAGGACGACCGCGTGCTCCAAGCTCTTTCGATGGGTGAATTCGCAATCCAGTTTGCGTTGATGTTTCATCCGTACGTGGTCGATATTCGTGAGCAGTATCCGTACTACACCGACGAAGCGTATCAACGAGCGCTGCTTGCCGGCAAAAAGATGAATCGCTCGGACCTTCTCACGTTCGACCTGGTGCTCACGTATTGGAATCCGATGTTGCGAGCGCTGCGCTACCACGTCGTGAGCGTTAAGCATGTCAGCCATGTTCTTGAGAAGAAGGATAGGGACCGCGAAATCAAGGAGCGCACGCTTGGCTCTGGCCGAGACTGGACGTGGGAGATGCTGCGCTCTAACGCGACCCCGATGAGAGAACTCGGGAACTACGCCGCGCTGTGGTCAATGGCAAAAAGTGAGAAGGTTCGTCATCTGTATGAACCTTCTCGAAGGCTTGCAGACGGGCTTATGACTCACAGCGTTCGGGGAAGCATGGAATCTGTACTCGAGCGCCGTGCACGCAGCATGGGCATCAGCACAGACACGTCCATTCATCTGTTTGTGTCGGCCGTATCACACGGATTCGTGCCCCTTGACCATTCGAAGCGCGTCGACGCGCGACTCCCGATTCCGCTCGCAGCCTAAATCTGGCCATGAAGGCCGTTGCGTAAGCCGGCTTGCTTCACGGAGAAGTTCATGCGCTCACACATCATGCCTCCCGCGCCGAGGGGAACCTCGCTCGTCCCTCCGCCTCGCGTCATTACGGACGAAGCCTTCGCCGCGCGCGTCATTGACAGCTACCATCAGCGAGCTTGGCCCTCAGGCTTGGTCCCGCTCAAATTGTTTGCCCGCAAAAGAGATAAAGGCGAATGCTTCTACAGAGCGGTAACGTGGGACGCGCATAGTCGCGACCTCTACGTGCTCCGACTCGTCGCTGGAAGCGGCACGCTTTACGGCGGTGGGGATTGGGAGCGCTGGAATATCGACGGTGCTGATGACCCACTGGGCGACGTCTACTCCATCTCAGACATCTTTACGCCTCCGGAAATTCAAACGGAGTCCGTGGAAGTTCGCGCGTCGAGCCTGGTAGGCCTTGAGCGTCGCAAGTCAATCGTTAAGGCTTACTCGGAAGTCACTGTCGACTACAACGGCAAGCCGACCGACATGTTCAATCCGTTCATTTTGAGCGACCCGAAAGCTCGGTCCGAAGCGCTGTATCACGTCTTGCGGAGCATGGGCCAACAGCCCGGTTATCAATCGACAATCCTTGAGTATTTCCACCGGCACTGCGCATATGGTGGGAGAGCTCGCGCATTGATTCGCCAGACCAAGAATCAAGGTGGTCTTGCTCAGCAACGGATAGCTGTCAACGTGCGGCGCCCGGGTCCGAAAACTCGGACAGAGAGAATCGCCGACGACAAGACCGAGTTTTTGGGCCACCCGCGTATGGCCCGCAAAACGCACGTCCGTCCGTTGGACTTCGCCAAGTTCGTTGAGGCCATCGAAAAATACTACATCGGCGAAAGGATGACGCTCGCCAATACGTACAGCGCGATGGTGAGCGACCAGTATTCGAAGTATCCCGAGCGCCTCATTCCTAGTTGGAAGCAGTTCCTCTACCACGTCAACAGATACATCCTCGCGAAGACCGACGCCAAGCGCAGGCAACTCGGGCGTCGGCTGTCACGAAAGTATCTATCCACGAAGTCCGGACAGGCGACGCACTTGACCCTGGACATGAGTCTCGAAATCGTTGACGTTGACGGCTTCGTTGCCAAGGTTCCCGTCGCTGGGCTCATCGCCGGTAAGATTGAACCCATCTTCGTGACCATCATCTTCGCGGTTTCCCGGCGTACCGGCGCAGTTGTTGGGTACGAGATAGCGATGGAAGGCGAGGACAATGAATCTTTCCGACGATGCATCGCGTCCATCTATATAGACAAGACTAACCGCGCGCGTGAACTCGGTCTTCGTGACACGAAAGACCTGTTGCACGGCTCTATCGATGGAGTCTTCGTCGACAACGGCGCAGGCGGGAGCGACGAAGTTATCGAAGCGGCGTGTAAGGAGTCGCATCTCATCATGTACCTCGCGCCTCCGGCCGCGGGCGACAGGAAGGGAACTGGTGAGAGCTTGAATGGCATCATGTTACGCTTGATGGCCGAAGCTCGAGGGGCCTATACGCGGCAGCGGGATTTCCTTTCGCTGGACCTCCGCGACCGCGCACGGAAGGAGGTGCCCATCACGGTAGAGCAACTGGAAGAGTTGCTCTTGGTGGCTATTCAGCACGTCAACCGCTTTTCGAAGAAGCGCCATCTGCGTAGCGAGACCATGCGCATGAACGGCTGCCACAATATCAATCCGACCACTCTTTGGGAGTATCACCAAGCCGCGCGCATCGGCGACCAAAAGGTCGAACTTACCGAGCAGGAGGCTTGGGAGAGATTCATTCCCTGGAAGCCAGGCACTGTACGTGGTGGGAAGCTTGCGGCCCTCAGCAAGCGATGGAGGTCCGATGAGCTCGATGTCCGGTATGATGACTTCCTGCGCTGCAGGTCAGGCAAAAGCGACAAAATGAAAATCGAGTACAAGCGTGTTGGAAATCACGCCACGACGCTCCTGTGGCGGGACAAGCAAGGCAACCGGGGCGAACTCGAGCTTGTCCCGGAAGACGCGTTGATGGTCGAGGTGGTCACGTGGAAGGCCCTAGAATTGCGCAACTGGGATGATGCTGCACTGACCATGAATGACGAGGTTAAGAAGGGTAGACATCGCCACAAAATCAACACCCTCACCAACAAGGCGCAGAAGAAACTGGACGACCATCAGCGGCGCTCGAACAAGACGCCCGAAACTGTGCTCGAGGGCGAGACGACTCGTAAGGCGCGCAAAAACGGGAAGGTGCGGCAGGATGCAGCACGCTTCGCCAGAGCGAAGGGCGCGCTGGCGAATGTTGACGAGGCCCTGGAAGAGTTCGAGGCGGTCAAGGCGGAGGTGTTCCTCAACGAAGATGGCACAGTCATCATCGCCTCGGACTTCGACGACGAATACGACGACATCCTAGCCTCACAGCTACTCGCCGCATCCCAGCGCCGTCATCCATAGGCGTCGCACCACGTCGCCCTGAACGGTGCCCTGCGCACCGAGACTCCAGCGAGCGTCGCAAGGCCCATCTCGGAGGGGTAATCCCGCCGTACACTTCCGACGTAGCTGGCTAGCTTCCGTCGCGCGCGGTGCTATTCAAGGCGGTCGTTCGCCAGTGATTTCGAGCCAATCAGCGAGTTGCTTTTTGGATTGTGACAGCGCTTGACCAATCCATCAGAGCGAAAACTTTACAAGCAATTGTTTTTAAACATTTTTTGTCGTCTCTAACAAAAAATTTGCGAGCCATTGATACTCCGCCTTACAGTTATAAATAGCGCTCTGTGACAGGAGGAACGAGCATGCGTGATGACCTACTTGACTTTCTGTTGAGTGAGGGTCCGCAGTTGAGCGGCCAGCTCGCTGTCGGTCTTGAAAAATGGCTCGGCATCACGCCGGCCGCCGCTCGTAAGAAAATCGAACGACGGAGCAAGTCAGTGCGCGAGCTGAAGCTCCCGTTCGCCCGCCGAGCCAAGTTCCTGTATGCAGCTACGCAATACGGGAGCGATAAATTCTGGGCGCGATTGGCCGAAGCGCTCGAGGAAGGTAACGGAGCGTATGCGCGAGTTATTCGAGCTCTTCGTGCGCGCGGCGGCCTTCTCCCGCTGGCACATCTCGCATCCGCGGCAGGCATCTCGTCCGGCGCCCGCCAAATCTCATTCGAACGTGTCTGGCAAGACCTGGTGGACACCGGGCTCTTCCAGACCATAGAGGTACCTGGTTTGGGCGAGTGCTTCGCGTTCGCGAGGAAGGATGCATCTCTCGATGAGCTGCTCCCTGATATACGCGCTCGATTGATTGCGGAAACCGTGCTGTTACAGTCCGTTCACGAATGGGCAGCGAAACTTGGGCTAGGCAGCTTCGGGAGCTTTAAGCTACGAATCTGCCAACAAGGAACCGCACCTACCGTCTCCGTTTTCCAGTGGGATTTGACGGCGCCGTCATATGTCAGTGCGCTGGCGACCTGGAACTCCGGTCGCCCGAATCCGGGTTTCATGGTTCTGGACGTGCTTTTGAAAGAGCAGGTCGAGCTAAACGACCTTCTGCCTTTCATCTACAAATGCAAGACGCTGCGCCAAGTCCGTAACGTTCGCACGCTGCAGTTCTTCGTCGCCCACAGATACACCCCCAAAGCTCTCGATGCCATTCGCCGGGAAGGAATCGTTCCCGCGACAACAGAGTCACTGTTCGGCACAGACGTGGCCCGCGCCTTGATGGAATTGAGCGGCACGCTGACACAAGCAGCGACACAAGCAATCGACCCCGAGAAGTTCTCCCACCTGTTCGACAAGCTCGGAAAGGTCGAGGGCGCGGCCGGCACGCTCCGCGGGGCGCTCTTCGAATTCGTTGTCGCAGACGTGATGCGGAGGACAGTTGGAGGCGCCAACGTCAATATGAACAAGATTTATCGCAAGGACGGCAAAGATGTGGCGGAGGTCGACGTCAGGGTACACGTGCCGGACCAGGAAATTCGATTCATCGAATGCAAAGGGCTACTGCCCGGCCGCCTGTTGCCAGATTCAGAAATCGAGGCTTGGCTGACCAAGCGCATCCCGAGCGTGAGAAGCCAAACGCTCGAGAACTCTGAGTTCAAGAACATCAAGCTCACCTTCGAACTGTGGCTCACTGGCGAGCTTTCGCCCGAAGCTCAAAGAAGAATCTCGACCGCACAAGCGGCGGTAGACCCGGAGCGCTACACCATCAAAGTCCTGCTTGCTCGAGACATCGAAGAATCGGTGAAGAGATTCCCGGACCTCCGCAAGGTTGTGAAGCAGCACTTCCTGGAGCATCCGATGGCAGCTCCGATTGATGTCATCAATCCGTTTTCCAAGCGGCAGATTTCTCAGGTTGAGGCTGCGTTTTCAGACCTCGCGCGTCGCGATTTTGGTAGCACACCGACCGAGGCAGACCAGAGCCCCGCCTGATGCGTTCGTCCTTAAGCAAAACTATTAGAACTGCGCCGGTTCATCGGGCTTTTTCGGGTGTGGCACGCTGTGTCCCGAGGTTAGCCGGCATGGCTATTAGGTTGCCGGCGATGAGCCATTGATTTTTAAGGATTTTTCAAATCCTTAAGGAAAACTAGCACCTTTAAGGAAAACTGTTAGAACCTGCCATATGAAAAAAAGCCAGCTTCGATGAAGCTGGCTTTTTTTCATTACGCCGACGACTGTTCGATACCGTACATCGCGTAACCCGCCTGTCTGGCATCGTACCGCGTGCAAGCGGATCGACGTGCAATCAGGAGGGACCGTCCCGATGACATACCTCGACGCCATGGACGCGAAAACCGCGTTCATCAGCCCCGAAGCGGCGCGCGGCAAGGGCGCGGAGCTGCAGACCGCGTATGCGGACGCGAGCCCGTTTCCGCACGTCGTGATCGACGACTTCCTGCCGCCCGAACTCGCGGACCGGATACTCGGCCACTTCGCGTCGAGCCGCGGCGGCGACGACCTGAACATGAGCTACGACCGGGCGCAGGAGCGCTTCAAGAGCAGCTATCACCCGGACACGCTGGCTCCCGAGTTGCGCGCGATCTTCTATGCGTTCAACTCGCGCCCGTTCCTGCAGATCGTCGAGAACCTGACCGGCATTAAAGGGCTGATCCCCGATCCGTACTTCTTCGGCGGCGGGCTGCACGAGATCAGGCAGGGCGGCCACCTGTCGATCCACGCGGACTTCAATCACCACATGCCGCTCGACCTGGAGCGGCGCATCAACCTGCTGATCTACCTGAACAAGGACTGGAAGGACGAATACGGCGGCCAGCTCGAACTGTGGGACACCGCGATGACGAAGCGGCATCACTCGATCGTGCCCGCGTTCAACCGCTGCGTGATCTTCAACACGACGTCGAAGAGCATGCACGGCAATCCGCAGCCGGTCAGCCATCCCGGCAACGTGTCGCGCAAGTCGGTCGCGCTGTATTACTACACCGCGACGTGGGACGGATCGAAACGCTCGCACACGACGCAGTTCAAGGTGCGCCCGAACAGCGGCGACGAACAGGACTGGACGATCCGGCTGCGCGAGTGGCGGCAGGATCTGCTGCCGCCAGTGGTGAACCGGCAGATGGGCAACATCGTGCGTCGGTTCAGGAAGGTGCGCAGCAACGCGTGATGCGTGCTGGCGTCCGCGTCGCACAGGCGCTCGAAGCCGCAACTCCGGTTCGTTGATTCCCCGCGCTGACGATCGGCGCAGCGGGTTTCCCGCAAGCGCCTGTGATGCATGCGTTCACGGCATTGCCTGGGTCGCGCAGCGTTTCAATTTTTCTCGTCGTTTTGTTCCTCTCGCATCGGCGTCGTGCGCGACGCTCCGATGTGTCGCGGACTGACCGCGACTACCCTTCGCATAGCCGCAGGCGATTCGCGGGTCAGCGTCGCCGAGCCGGGCATCCGTTATCGCGCGAGAGCCGGCCGGTAGCGCCACACGGCGCGACGCTGTGCGGCGGCGCACCTTCCCCGGCTAAATATTACTAATAGCTGTCAATATAATTTCACGAACATTCAATACGATGCGTGCGTCACCCTGGCGCGACGCACGCATCACGCTGCACGTGCGAGCGCAGGTCCCCGGATGAACGGCCCCACGAACACGGACAGCAAAGCATGGAACAACCCGACGCCCTCCGCCGCCGCCTCCTGAAAGTCCTCGCCGGCGCACCGGCGCTGCCGCTCGGCAGCGCGTTCGCCGGCTCGTCGCTGCTCGCGGCATGCGGCGGCAGCGACGAGCCGGCCGCCGCGCCGCCGCCTGCGAACGCCGCGAAGTTCCAGTCGGCGTCGTTCACCGGCATGGCCGCGCCGACGCTCGCGGACCCGAACGCGATGGCGAAGACCACGGTCGGCTCCACGCTGACCGCGCTGTTCGACGACGGCAGCAGGCAGGAATTCCGCCTCGCGTATCAGCCGTTCTTCACCACCGGCGACAGCGTGCCGAAGACCGGCGGCGGCACGATCGTCGCCGGCAGCTACTACGACATCAATAATCAGCCGATCGTCGATCGCTCGGTCGCCGGCCGCGAGCGCCAGTTCTTCTCCGACTGCCCGGACGGCTCGTCGCTGCTGACGCTCGCGAACGCGAACGTGGCCGGCGTGAAGGGCAACGCGGTGTTCGCGGTCGTGCAGTTCGAATACGCGTCGCGCGACCAGGACGACGGCGACATGTACGGCCGCCTGCCGTCGCCGATCGCGGTGCTGACGCTCGACCAGGACCCGGCCACCGGCCACCTGTCGCTCGTCAGTTATCACAACGTCGACACGTCGCCCGCGCACGGGCTGTGGATCACGTGCGGCGCGAGCCTGTCGCCGTGGAACACGCACCTGTCGAGCGAGGAATACGAGCCGGACACGTTCCCGGCGAAACCCGACGAGCAGTTCCTCGCGTACAGCCGCAACCTGTACGGCGACGAGACGCGCGCGAATCCGTACCACTACGGGCACGTGCCGGAAGTCACCGTGAATCCGGACGGCACCGGCGCCGTGCGCAAGCACTTCTGCCTCGGCCGCATTTCGCACGAGCTGATCCAGGTGATGCCGGATCGCCGCACGGTGCTGATGGGCGACGACGCGACGAACGGCGGCCTGTTCATGTTCGTCGCGGACAAAGCCGAGGACCTGTCGGCCGGCACGCTGTACGTCGCGAAGTGGACGCAGACGTCGTCGGCCGGCGCGGGCTCCGCGACGCTGCGCTGGATGAAGCTCGGCCACGCGACGAGCAGCGAGATCGAAACGCTCGCGAACCAGTTGAAGCCGGCCGACATCATGGACGTGATCCCCGTGAGCGACACCGACACGTCGGCGCCGGCCGAGCCGGGTTATACGAAGATCCACTACAACGGCAAGTTCAACTGGATCCGCATCAAGCCGGGCATGGAGAAGGCCGCGACGTTCCTCGAAACGCATCGCTACGCGGCGTTCGCGGGCGCGAGCCTGTGCTTCACGAAGCTCGAAGGCACGACCGTCAACGCGAAGGACAAGGTGCTGTACACGGCGATGTCGCAGATCACCGCGTCGATGGTGAAGGGCGATCCGCATTCGACGGACATCGCGCTCGACAAGCGGATCTCGTCGGGCGCCGTCTACGCGCTGAACCTGAAGGGCGGCCAGAGCGCGCTCGACGGCTCCGCGATCGACAGCGAATGGGTGCCGGTCGACATGGCCGCGCCGGCCGCGCTCGTCGGCGAGGATCTCGCGACGCCGGACGACCTCGGCAACACCGCGAACGCGAACCGGGTCGCGAACCCGGACAACCTGAAGTTCTCGGAGAAGCTGCGCACGCTGTTCATCGGCGAGGACAGCGGGATGCACGTGAACAACTTCCTGTGGGCGTACCACGTGGACACCGGCGCGCTCGCGCGCGTGCTGTCCACGCCGGCCGGCGCGGAATCGACCGGGCTGCACGCGGTCGACGAGGTGAACGGCTGGACCTACGTGATGAGCCACTTCCAGCATCCGGGCGACTGGTCGGGCAGCCTGCACGCGAAGGTCCGCGACACGCTCGACCCGCTCGTGCGGCAGAACTACAGGGATCGCTTCGGCGCGTCGGTCGGGTATCTGACCGCCGAGCCGATGGCGGTGAAGCTGTAACGCGTTGACGACGCCCCGGCGGGGGCTCGTGCAGGTCGCTTGCAGGTTGCTTGCAGGTCGCTGTTGGGGACTGCCCTTCCTCCGGGCGACGGGGGAAGGGCTTTTTTATGGGCGCGGCAAAGCGGATTGCGGTGCTGCGCGCATTCGCGTCACGCGTTTCGCAAAACGCGCATCATGGCTGCGGTTCGGCGTTGCGCGCGCGGCTTCGGCCAGCACCCGAACCGTCGACCGTCATCACGATGCGGGGAGAATCCGATGGCAACGCAAACGACGAACGCCGGCCTGTCCGATCCGTTGCAGTTCTGGAGCTACTGGCTTTCGCTTCTTCCGGCGGCGAATTCCGCGCAGGGCGCGCCGACCTATCTTCAGCAGCCGATCCTGCCGTGGTCGTTCACCGGGCTCGTGGTCAACGAGACGAATTCGAGCAACCCCGCCGCCGAACAGGCGATCGTGAGCCGCGACAGCTACGGCCGCCAGTTGGGGCGCATCTCGGATGCGCTCGACTACGTGATCCGGCAACTCGCATCGGACCAGCCGATCGACACGAACGCCGCCGAACTGTCGGCGTTCGACAAGATGAAAAAGCGGATCGACGCCATCAAGAACGACACGGAATCGGCGTGGTTCGAGCGGATGCTGAAGGAACTGAAGAAGCTCAAGGACAGCGGCGACGCGAGCGACAAGGCCCGCTTCGACTCGTACATGTCGATCCTGCGCGGTCTGTGAGCGCGCCGCCCGCGAACGGCTTTGCTACCTGCTGATCTCGATCTGCGTCGGCGCGCCGGCGCTGCCGCCCTGCACGAGCGTGTATTTGCCGTCCGCGGTCTGGACGACCGGCGCGCACCAGTCCTCGGTGTAGCGTTTCCAGTCGACGTGCACGCAGTACTTGCCGTCGTCGGACACATGCCAGCCGCCCTGCGCGGTCGAGCTTCGGCCGCGGCCCATCTCGTCGGACGTCGCGGTGAACGTGCCGCCCGCGTCGTTCGTCCAGTGGTGGCTCGCGCCGCCGATGCCGGTGCTGACGACGGTCGTGCCGGGCAGCATCCGCTGCAATTCGTCTTTCGTCAGCGCGGACGCGGTCTGCGCGAAGCCGGCGCTCGCGTGACACGCGCACGCGACGAGCGCCGCGATCAGGCGATCGTGTTTCATCGTGGTCTCCCGGGTCTTTTCACCGATTCGCCATTGCCGAGACAATGGCGAAGCCCACGATAGCCGGCATCCGCGCGCGCGTTCAATGATGCAGATGCACTAGTTGCCCTGGTTGCGCGAAGCAGCGGGGCGCGCGCTAATGCTGGACAGCCGACACCACGGGAGACCTCGACGATGACGCGCAACGCACCGGCCCTGTTCGTTCACGGCGGCCCTGGCATGTGCTCGATTGCCGAAAGGGAGCGGTACGGCGACACGCTGCCGGTTCACTGGTGGGATCAGCCGCGCGCGGTCGCGCAGCAGGCGAACCCGTTCGCGGCGCTGGTCGACGCGACCGAAGCGGAATTGCGGCGGCTCGCGCGGCGGCACGCGTGCAAGCTCCGTGTGCTCGCGCATTCGTTCGGCTCGCACGTCGCGCTGCGGCTCGCCGCGCGCGCGCCGGAACTGATCGACGAACTGGTGCTGCTCGCGCCGGTTCACGACATCGGCGCTGCGTTCGTGCGGTTGAGCGGACGGCTGCTGACTGCAAATCCGTCGAACGAGCCGTTGAGACAGGCCGCCGACGACTTCGAACGCGAACGCACGTTCGAGCGGTTCGGGCAACTGGCGGGACAGGTGAGCGCGTTCCCGAACTTCATGGACCTGTACTGGAGCGCAAACGCCGATGCGCGCCGCCGCTGGTACGCCGGCCTGCTCGCGGATCGGCCGCTGATCGACGTGAACGCGTTCGCGGCGATCCTGCAAAGCTACTGGGAGGCCGAGCCGCCGCGCGACAGGCAGGCCGGCGGCGTGCCGACGCGCATCGTTTTCGGAGATGCCGACCCGCTCGTGGACGTCGAAGAGGAGCGGCGCGCGTGGTCGTCGTTATTGAACGTCACCGGCAGCGTCGCGCTGCGTAGCGGCCACTTCGTTCATCTGGAGCATGAGCCGGCGGTCTGGTGGCCGCGCGGCTGGCCGCTGGGCGAAGGCGCGTAACCGTTGTTCGGCGGGCGCGACGCATCAAAGCTGAAACGCCATCACGGCGGACCGCAGCGACTCCGCCTGCGACTTCAGCGCGCTCGCCGCGTGCGCGCCGTCCTGCACGAGCGCCGCGTTCTGCTGCGTCATCCGGTCCATCAGCGACACCGCCGAGTTCACCTGGTCGATCCCGCTGCTCTGCTCGCGCGACGCGTCGGCGATCGAGTCGACCAGTTCGGACACGCCGCGCACCGCGCCGAACAGGTCGACGATGGTCTTGCCCGCGACCTCGACGGCCGCGCCGCTCATGTCGACCTCGGCGGTCATTTCCTTGATCAGCGCGCCGATTTCCTGCGCGGCGCGCGCGCTGCGCTCCGCGAGCGCGCGCACTTCCTGCGCAACCACCGCGAACCCGCGCCCGTTCGAGCCGGCGCGCGCCGCCTCGACGGCCGCGTTCAGCGCGAGCAGGTTCGTCTGGAACGAGATCCCCTCGATCACCGACGTGATCTCGCGCACCCGCGCCGAATGGCCGGCGAGCGCGCTCATCCGCTCGATGGCGTCCTTCGCCGCGCGGTCGCCGTCCGCCGCCTTGCCGGACGCGATGCCGGCGAGTTCGCGCGCATGCACGGCGTGCTCGGCGTTCGCCTTCACCGTCGACGCGAGCTGCTCCATGTTCGCGGACGTCTGCTGGATGCCGGCCGCGTGTTCGTCGGTGCGGCTCGCGAGCGTGTGGTTGCCGGTCGCGATGTCGGCGGTCGCGCCGGTGATCGTTTCGGCCGACGAGCGGATCTCGCCGATCATCGACGCGAGCCGTTCGCGCATCGTCTTCATCGCGAACAGCACGCTGTGCGTGTCGCCGGGACGGACCGGCACGTCGACGGACAGGTCGCCGGACGCGACGCGGTTCGCGACGTCGGCCGCGACGGCCGGCTCGCCGCCGAGTTCGCGGAACAGGCTGCGCGCCATCGACGCGCACAGCAGCGCGACGACGCCGAGCCCGCCGGCGATGAACGCGATCACGACGAGCATCACGATCCGCCCGTTGCGGCGCGCGTTGTCGTAGCCGGTCTGCGCGTCCGCGAGTTCCGCCCGGCGCAGATCGGAGCCCTGCGTTTTCACGGTGCGCGACAGCGGCTCGATGGTCTGCGTCTGGACCCACTGCGCTTCGGACAGGTTGTTCGCGGACAGCAACTGGACCGCCGGCGCGAAACCCTTGTCGCGCAGCATGCTCCAGTTCGCGGCGAACTGCGATGCGAGCTTCTGTTCGTCGCCGTCGGGGTTCGTCGCGGCGAACTGCTTCATCAGCGCGTCGATCTGCTGGATGCGGTTCCTGGTGGCGGTCGTGACCGCCCCGGTTTTCTGCGCGGACGGATCGAGAATCGCGTCGCTGACCGAGAAGCTGGTTTCGGCGACGAGTTCGTCGATCGTGGAGACGACGAGGAGCGCCTTCGCGCGTCCTTCGAACATCCGCTGCAACGCGTCGGTGGAACGGGACACGCCGGTCAGTCCGGCCGCTCCGATGGCGAGCAGCACCGCGGCGACCGCGAGCGTGAGAATGAAAAGACGGCTTTTGACCGTGAGATTGCGCATGCGGCACCTTCGAGGAGGAAGGCTGTGTCGCGTCGGCCCGGCGTTGCCGGCGGGTTCGACGCGATGTCGAGCTTTCAAAAAAACGCCGACAGTTTACGGGGGCGCTTCGCAGGCCATATGAACTTTTTATAACACGATGGGCCGAGGTGGTGCATGGGGCGCGCGATTGTCCGCTGTGCGATCGGTCAGGAGGCGGAAGCGATGGGCAGTGCGGCGCGTTAGGGCGTTGCGTGGGGATCACGTTGCCGCATCATGGGTCGATCGTTCGGTGTGCGGCTCGAACTGAATCACGTGTGGCGTGCCGCGCAAGATCATTGGCGATACGAACGAGGCTGCCGTGATGGGGGCGCGATGAATTCGCGGGCCGCTGTCAGGCGCCGGACGTCGGCTACATCCCCCAACGCAGCCGGTGCGTTCGACAACCGGGCGTTGAAGCACCGAAGCACCGAAGCGCCGAAGCACCCATTCGCCAGGCCGGCCGTTCCGTCCGGCCTGGCGGGCCGCCGTACCGCTACTTCTGCGGGTCGAACAGCTTCTCCTTGATGAACAGCGCCGGAATGATTCCGCACAGGAAATACGCGCCGCCCATCACGAGGAAGCCTAGCCCGATCGAGCCGTCCGTCGCGAGGTAGCCGATCACCGCCGGCGCGACCGCCGCGCCGATGCGTCCGACGTTGTACGCGCCGCCGACCGCCGTGCCGCGGATGCGCGTCTCGAAGCTCTCGGTCATGTAGGTCGCGTTGACGCCGTACGGAATCCCGTACAGGAAGCCGAAGATCGTCATCAGGTACACGATGTTCGCGGGCGACTGGTACAGCACGATCACCGGCAGGAACACGGCCGCGCCGAACGCGCCGAAGGCGAAGATCACGCGGCGGCCGAAGCGGTCCGCGAGCCAGCCGGCGACGATCTTGCCGAGAATCATCGCGACGTACGTGCCGACCATGTAGCCCGTCATCGACGAGAACTTCAGGTGCAGTTCTTTCTCCAGATACGTCGGCATCCAGTTGTTCACGCCGTAGTAGCCGAACTGGAGGAAGCCGGCCGTCAGCGACCAGAAGATGAACATCCGCCGGCGCGACGGATCGCCGAAGATCAGCTGCATCGTGCTTTCACTTTCGCTGTTATTGCGGCGTCTTGCGAACGCGCCCGCCGCGCGCGCGGCGAGATAACCCGGCGGCTCCGGCACGACGCGCTGCATCAGCACCGCCATCACGACCGGCACGATCGAGATGATGAACAGCCAGCGCCAGCCGTACGCGGGCAGGATCCAGCCGGCCAGCAGCGTCGCGACCACGTAGCCGACCGACCAGCCCGCCTGCAGCGTACCGAGGATCGTCGTGCGGCGTCCGGTCGGCGCGTATTCGGCCATCAGCGTGTTGCACGCGACGTACTCCGCGCCGAGGCCGAGCGCCGCGATGAAGCGGAACGTCGCGAACTGCGCGAAGTCGTGCGTGAAGCCGAGCGCGGCGGTGCCGACCGAGAACAGCACGATGGTCCACACGACGGTGCGCACGCGGCCGAAGCGGTCCGCGGCCCAGCCGCCGAAGATGCCGCCGATCGCCATCCCGGCGAGCGTGATGCTGCCGAGCGCGCCGGCCTGCACGTTCGACAGCCCGAACTCCTGTTTCAGGCTCGACAGGCTGTACGACAGGAACATCAGGTCCGCGCCGTCGACCATCAGGCCGAGGAACGCGAATGCGAACACGACGATTCACAGACGGTCGCGCGCCGGGGCGCGGGTGTCGTCGTCTTGGGCGGGAACTGCCATGGTCTCCTCCTGCGGATGGGAAAGTTGAGTCGCCTACGCCGTGGCATAGGCGATGAGAATTTTTTTGCGTGTGGCGGGCCGCGTGTTGCTGGCGGGGGGCGGGTTTCGCGGAGCGGGTTTCGTCCGGCGGCTTCGGGTTTGCGTGCGTGGCGCGGGACCAGGGGCGTGCCGGTTCGTGCGCCGCTTCGTTGCTCTTCGACGCGATGCCCGGCCAGGTCGAACCGCACCTGACCCGCGCGCGGGACCCGCGATCACCCCCGCCCGACCGCCGCCCCCACGTCGCGCACCATCGCCACGAGCCTGGGGCCGATGTCGTGTTCGAGCCGTTCGCGGTCCAGCACGAACGCCGGACCGCCGCAGTTGAACGCCATCGGTGTGCCGTCGGGCGCGGTGAACGGCACGCCGACGCTCGCGATGCCGTCCTCCCAGTCGCCGATCGACACGCAGAATCCGCGCTCCACGTAGTCGCGCCGCGCGTCCTCGATGCCGCGCCGTATCTGCGGCCAGTCGCATGCGCTGTCGCCGCGCAACTGGTCGAGCACCGCGTTGCGTTCCGCGTCGCTGGCCGCCGCGAGATACGCGCGGCCGATCGACGTCGTCGCGATCGGCAGGTGCGCGCCGATCCCTCGCATCACGGTGATCGGCGCGCGGCTCGGCACCCATTCGACGTACACGATCGACAGCCGGTCGCGCACGCCGATCGCGACCGAGCACAGCGCGTGCTCGGCCAGTTCGTGCATCAGCGGCCGCGCGATTTCGCGGATATCGACGTTCGACAGCGCCGCGTAACCGAGCGACAGCACGCCGATGCCGACGCTGTACCGCCGGTTCGCCGGCTCGTATTTCAGGTAGCCGAGTTGCGCGAGCGTGCCGGCGAGCCGCGACACGGTCGCCTTCGGCAGTCCGCTGCGCCGCGCGAGTTCGCTCAGGCCGAGTTGGCGCGTGGCCGGCGTGAAGCAGCGCAGCAGTTCGAGCCCGCGCGCGAGCGCGGTGACGAAGCTGCGGTCCCGGTTCTGGTCCCGGTTGCGGTCCGCCGCGCCGTCGCGCCGACGCTCGGGGTCGAGCCGCGCGGGCTCGAAAGCGGCCGCCAGCTTGCTGCCGTGGTTCATGGTGTCTCGCCTGGTGGTTGTGTCGATCGTCGCTTCAGCGTGACGCGGATGCTGTCATGCGCACCGTGTTCGTGTCGTTGACGTCGGGCAACCCAGGGTTCGCGTGACGGACCGTCGTGCAGCAAAGTCGAGCGAGATCTATTCGGATGACAAAGGAAGTCCCCCGTTTCTGTCAGAGAAAGGTGCGGAGGAAGGGCGGGGGACGCAGATAGATGCGTCGCTCAACGGTGCGAGCGAGCCATGCGGCATCGCCGTTCAGGAAAAAACGGCGTATGAAGGACAGGTCCGCATCGCGGACCGAGGGGCGCGACCGCAACAGACGGCGAGCGGCGGCCGCTCGCCGGACCACCGTCAGTCGGACGCGCCGACCTGATCGAGTCCCGCGCGTTGCGAGCGCGCGCGGCCGCGTCCGGACAGCACGACCGCCGTGAACGCCGCGAACAGCAGCAGGCAGGCGGCTGGAATCAGCATCGGCGTGCGCGCGCTGCCGGTCGCTTGCTTCACGAACGGCACGAGGTTCTGCGCGATGAAGCCGCCGATGTTGCCGAGCGAGTTGATCACCGCGATTCCGGCGGCCGCGCGCGCGCCGGACAGAAACTTCGGCGGCAGCGTCCAGAAGCACGGAATCAGCAGATACAGGCACGGCGCGCCGAGGCACAGCGCGACGAAGCGCAGCGTGTTGTTCGGCAGGAACACCGAACTCACGAAGAACGTCATCCCGAGCAGCGCGGAGACCAGCATCGCGCTGATCGTGTGGTTGCCCGCGCGCAGCTTCGCCGGCAGCGTCGCGAGCACGGTCGTCGCGAGCAGCCACGGGATCACGTTCAGCAATCCGTTGGCCGTGTTGCTGACGCCGAAGCCTTTCACGAGCGTCGGCAGCCAGTAGCTGACGCCGTACACCGAGATCGACAGCATCATGTAGTACAGCGCGAAGCCGAGCACGCGCGGCTCGACGAGCGTCCGGAACGGCGAGCCGTGCGCGGGCGCGCCGTTGCCGGCCTGGTCGGCCTGCGCCGCTTCGGCTGCCAGCGAGCGCGTGAGCCACGTCTTTTCGTCGTCGCGCAGGAACGCGGCGCTGCGCGGCGACGCGGGCAGGCAGTACAGCACGACGAACGTCAGCAGGATCGACGGCACGCCGGTCACGATGAACACGAGCCGCCAGCCTTCGAGTCCGCCGGGGCCGCCCTGGTCGAGCAGCCAGCCGCAGATCGGCGCGCCGATCATGTTGCCGAGACTGCTGCCGACGGTGAAGTAGCCGAGCATCCGCGTGCGGTGCCGCGCGGGGAACCATAGCGTCAGGTAGTAGATCACGCCCGGATACAGGCCCGCTTCCGACGCGCCGAGCAGAAAGCGCAGCGCGTAGAACATCGGCGCGTTGCGCGTGAACGCGAGCAGCACCGTGACGATGCCCCACGTCAGCATGATGCGCGCCATCCAGCGCGGCGCGCCGTAGCGATGCAGCAGGACGTTGCTCGGCACCTCGAACAGCAGGTAGCCGACGAAGAACAGCGACGCGCCGAGCCCATACGCGACTTCGGACAGCCCGAGGCTGTCGAGCATCTGCAGCTTCGCGAAGCTGATGTTCGACCGGTCGATGTACGCGACGAGGTACAGCAGGCCGAGAAGCGGCATCAGCCGCAGCGCGAGGCGGTTGATCAGGCGGTGTTCGTCGAGCGTCGGCGCAGCAGTGTTCAAGTCGTCTCCCCGGCTCGCGCCACGGGCGGGCGGCGAGCCTCTTCATCGCACGCCGCTGGTTCACGGCGCGCGGCTTTCGATCCTGGTTTCAAACCGTCTTTCCGGCTCGGGCTGCGAATTAGCGAAGCACGCCTTCACCACGCGGCGCTCGTTTGCAGCGCAACACCTTTCGATCCTGGTTCCAAACCGTCTTTCCGGCTCGGGCTGCGAACCGGCGGAGCACGACCTCACCAACGCGGCGCTCGTTTGCAGCGCAACACCTTTCGATCCTGGTTTCAAACCGTCTTTCCGGCTCGCGCTACGAACGGGCGGAGCACGCCTTCACCAACGCGGCGCTCGTTCGCAGCGCAACACCTTTCGATCCTGTTGCGGGCGGATGGTAACGCTATCATCCGGCGCTGTCCGTCCGGGATTTCACTTAGACGTAAAAACGCGACGAACCGGGGTCCGGAAGGTAATCGTTTTCCCTGGCTGACGTCCGGAGCGGCTGCCGGCGCGCATCGCAAGAAAACCGCATTAAAGGGTTTCGGTAACGCTGCATCTCGCGACGACGCGCGTTCGCGGGCGGCGTTTCGGCACGAAGGAAACGGGAGGAAACCTGTTTCCAGAATCGGCGTGGCGAGCGTGGTAACGCCATCCGTTTTGCGTCTACCAAAGCGTGGGCAAATGCGCGACACGGGTGTTGCGCGGGGAAATTCGCCGGTTGACGGCCACAAGGCGGCCGGTAAGATTCGCTGGCCCAAAAAAACGAAAAGGAGATGCCATGACGAACACAACTCGCACTCGTCACACCACGCGCACCACCCGTAGCACCCGTATTTCCAGCGCCCTTATCGCGGCAGGTGCGATGATCGTCGCGGCGGACGCCGCCGCGCAAAGCAGCGTTACGCTGTACGGCGCGGTCGACGATGCCGTCGTGTACGCAAACAACCAGAAGGGCAGTTCGAACGTGTACCTGCGCCAGGGCAATCTGGCCGCATCGAAGTGGGGCCTCTCGGGCAACGAGGACCTGGGCGGCGGGCTCGCCGCGATCTTCGACGTGCAGGCAGGCTTCGATCCGAACACCGGCGCAGCATCGTCGGCCGGCTTGATCTTCAACCGCCAGGCGTACGTCGGTCTGCGCAGCAACGTGTTCGGCACGATGACGATGGGCCGCCAGTACACGCCGTACCTGCTGTTCGTCGGCCCGCTCGCATCGAGCTGGGCGCTGACCGGCGCGACCGGCGCGCATCCGGGCGACATCGACGGCCTCGACACGACGATCCGCATCAACAACGCCGTCACGTACACGTCGCCGATCTACGCCGGCCTGCAGGCCAGCGCGATGTACGCGCTCGGCGGTTTCGCGGGCAGCACGTCGAAGGGGCAGACGATCAGCGCGGCGCTGCGCTACGCGAACGGCCCGATCGGCCTTGCGGCCGCGTACCTGCAGATGGACAACGCGAACACGAACACGACGCCGGGCTTCGATTCCGCATCGACGGCTTCGTTCGGCACGTCCGCGCTCAACGCGGGTTACGTGTCCGCGCGCAGCGTGCGTCACGCGGCGGCGGCCGGCACCTACACGTTCGGCAAGCTGATGGTCGGCCTGAACTACACGAATGTCCGCTATCTGCCGGGCGATCATTCGATCTTCAGCGACACCGCCGTGTTCAACACGTATGGCGCGATCGCGACCTACCGCTTCACGCCGGCGATCGACGTCGCGGGCGGCTTCAGCTACACGCTCGCCTCGCACGCGAACGGCATCGACAGCGCGGCGCGCTATCAGCAGTACTCGCTGAAAGAGGCGTATCACCTGTCGAAGCGCACGACGCTGTACGCGATCCAGGCGTTCCAGCGTTCGAACGGCAACACGCTGGATGCGAACGGCAACATCGTGATGGCGGCCCCGTCGGTGGGCGATGCGGAAAACGCGACGCCGTCGTCGACGCGCAACCAGTTCGTCGGCATGCTCGGCATGGCGGTGCTGTTCTGATCGCCACGATGCACGCCGCGCCGACACCAGATTGATTTCGCAGCCCCGTTTCATTATCATCACCGCGATGATAACGATAACATCAGTTCGGAAGGACGGAGACAAGCTATGACAGCAAGCACTTCAGTCGCCTCCAGAGTGGCGACTGGCCGCTACCGGTGGACCATCTGCGCGATGATGTTCTTCGCGACCACCATCAACTACATGGACCGGCAGATGCTCGGTCTGCTCGCGCCGCTGTTGCAGAAGGACATCGGCTGGACCCAGGTTCAGTACGCGCAGACCGTCATGGTCTTCACCGTCGCTTACGCGGTGGGGCTCGCGGTGTTCGGCCGGATCGCCGACCGCGTCGCGGAAAAACGCGTGTACGGCACCGCGATGGCGATGTGGAGCGTCGCGGCGATGCTGCACGCGCTCGCGTCGAGCGTGCCGGGTTTTGCCGCCGTGCGCGGTTTGCTCGGCTTCTCCGAAGCGTCGAACTTCCCGGTCGCGATCCGCACGACGGCCGTCTGGTTCCCGAAGAAGGAGCGCGCGCTCGCGACCGGCCTGTGGAACATGGGCGCGACCGTCGGCGGCATCGTCGCGCCGGCGTTCGTGCCGATCGTCGCGGTGATGTGGGGCTGGCGCGCGGCGTTCATCATCGGCGGCATCGCCGGGTTCGTCTGGCTCGTCGTGTGGATGGCGATCTACCGTTCGCCGCAGTCGAATCCGGGCGTGTCGGCCGCGGAACTCGAATACATCAATTCGGACGCCGGCGAAACGGAACCCGCGGAAGCGAAGGTGGCCTGGCTGTCGGTGCTGCGCTACCGCGAAACGTGGGCGTTCATGGTCGGCAAGTTCATGACCGACCCGATCTGGTGGTTCTACCTGTTCTGGCTGCCGAAGTGGCTGAACGAATCGAATCACATCGACATTCAGGACATGGGACTGCCGCTCGTCGTGATCTACACGATGTCGTGCATCGGCAGCGTCGGCGCGGGCTGGGTGTCGTCGCGGCTGATGGCGCGCACGCAGCGTCCGAACTTCGCGCGCAAGGCGACGATGCTGGTCTGCGCGCTGTGCGTGATGCCGATCGCGCTGCTGTCGCAGGTGCAGACGCTGTGGTTCGCCGTGCTCGCCGTCGGCCTCGCCGCCGCCGCGCACCAGGGCTGGTCCGCGAATCTGGTCACGCTGGTGTCCGACGTGTTCCCGAAACGCGCGGTCGGCACGGTGATCGGCATCGGCGGCGTGATGGGGATGGTCGGCTCGTTCCTGTTCTCCGGCGTGATCGGCGAAACGCTGCAACGCACCGGCCAGTACTGGGCGCTGTTCGCGGCCGGCGCGCTGGCGTACATCATCGCGCTCGCGATCATGCACGTGCTGATGCCGCGCATGACGCCCGTTAAGCTGCGCGATGAGTGAGCGGACGCTAACGTAAGGTAAACTCCGCGTGATGCACGACCGACGTGCGGGACGCGGAGGCCTCGCCGTCGCGCGTGACTGATTGCGGATCTCAAGCGATGGCAAAACCCAAAGAGAAGGCAGCACCGACGAACGGCAGGCGCGCCCGCGGCGGCGTGCGCGACATACGCATCACCGACGTTGCGGCACTGGCGCAGGTATCGCCGATCACGGTGTCGCGCGCGCTGAACAACCCCGAAGTCGTCGCGCCGGACACGCTGCGGCGCATCCAGCAGACCGTGCAGCAGCTCGGCTACGTGCCGAACCGGCTCGCCGGCAGCCTGTCGTCGTCGAAGTCGCGGCTGATCGCGGCGATCGTGCCGACCGTCTCGCACTCGCTGTTCTCCACGTCGATCCAGGCATTCAGCGATGCGATGTCGCGCGCCGGCTACCAGGTGCTGCTCGGCCTGTCCGGCTATAGCGAGGACGACGAACTGCGCGTGCTCGACGCGGCGCTGTCGCGCCGTCCGGAAGGCGTGCTGCTGGTCGGCGTCGCGCGCACCGCGCCGCTGCGCGCGCGGCTCCTGAGCCTGCAACTGCCGACCGTCGAAACCTGGGACACCACCGACCTGCCGGTCGACATGCTGGTCGGCTTCTCGCACTACGACATCGGCGTCGCGGTCGCGCAGCACTTCATCGCGCGCGGCTGGCGGCGGCCGGCGATCGTGTCCGCGAACGACGCGCGCGCCCGCGCGCGTCACGACGGCTTCCTGCAGACGATGGCGCGCAACGGCATTGCCGACGTCGCGGACATTAGCGTCGCGCCGCCCAGCTCGGTCGAACTCGGCCGCGCGTCGCTCACGCGGATTCTCGACGCGCGCCCCGACATCGACTGCGTGTTCTGCGGCTCCGACCTGCTCGCGCTCGGCGTGCTCGGCGAGGCGCGCAGCCGCGGCATCAAGGTGCCGGACAACCTCGCGGTGTGCGGCTTCGGCGACCTCGAATTCGCGGCCGAACTGCGGCCCGCGCTGACCAGCGTGCGCGTCGACGGCAAGCGGATCGGCACCGCGGCCGCCGACTGCCTGATCGCGCGGCTGCGCGGCGCGTCGGCGGAAAGCAACGTCGACGTCGGCTTCACGATCGTCGCGCGCGACACCGCCTGAGCCCGCCCGGCGCGCCGGCAAATCCGCGCCAAACCCTTGCTGCGCGGGCCTGAGCGGCCGGTTCGCCGCAGCCGGGAAACTGCCGCACACGAGGTTCACCCTGGGGATACCCCTTACCCCGCTGCGTCGATGGTAACGCTATCATCCTGTCCGACGCACAGTGAGGGATACCGTTTTACTCCGCGCGCGAGTTCGCGCGCGACTCCCCGTATGACTCCCCGCTACGCACGGACATCGCCTTCATCGAGAAAGAGGAATCCTTGAACAACCCGACCCGCAAGAAGACCCCCGAGCAGCTTCGCAGCTACCGCTGGTACGGCGTGAACGACCTGCGTTCGTTCGGCCACCGCTCGCGCACCGCGCAGATGGGCTACCACTCGTCCGACTACATGGGCAAGCCGGTGATCGCGATCGTGAACACGTGGAGCGAGATCAACTCGTGCCACACGCACTTCAAGGCGCGCGTCGAGGAAGTGAAGCGCGGCATCTGGCAGGCGGGCGGTTTCCCGGTCGAAATGCCGGTGATGACGCTGGCCGAGCCGTTCCAGAAGCCGACCACGATGCTCTATCGCAACTTCCTCGCGATGGAAACCGAAGAGCTGCTGCGCTCGTATCCGTTCGACGGCTGCGTGCTGATGGGCGGCTGCGACAAGACCACGCCGGGCCTCCTGATGGGCGCGCTGAGCATGGACCTGCCGGCGATCTACGTGCCGGCCGGCCCGATGCTGCGCGGCAACTGGAACGGCCGCACGCTCGGCTCCGGTTCGGATACGTGGAAATACTGGGCCGAACTGCGCGCGGGCAACATCACGGAAGAAGAATGGCAGGGCATCGAGAGCGGCATCGCGCGCTCGCCGGGCCACTGCATGACGATGGGCACCGCGTCGACGATGACGAGCGCCGCCGAGGCGCTCGGTTTCACGCTGCCGGGTTTCTCGTCGATTCCGGCCGCCGACTCGCGCCACGCGCAGTTCGCGTCGCTGACCGGCCAACGCATCGTCGAGATGGTGTGGCAGGACCTGAAGCCGTCCGACTTCCTGACCGCGAAGTCGTTCGACAACGCGATCACGACGGTGCTCGCGATGTCCGGCTCGACCAACGCGATCGTTCACCTGATCGCGGTCGCGCGCCGCGCGGGCATCCCGCTGACGACGTCGCGCTTCGACGAACTCGCGCGCGTGACGCCGGTGCTCGGCAACCTGCGCCCGGCCGGCAGCTACCTGATGGAAGACTTCTTCTATGCGGGCGGCCTGCGCGGGCTGCTCGCGGAACTCGGCGACCTGATCGACGGTTCGCAGATGACGGTGAACGGCTCGACGATCGGCGAGAACATCAAGGGCGCGGAGATCTACAACGACGACGTGATCCGCAAGCTGGACAACCCGCTCGTCGCGCGCGACGGCCTCGCGGTGCTGACCGGCAACCTCGCGCCGGACGGCGCGGTCATCAAGCCGGCGGCGATGGAACAGCATCTGCTGACGCATCGCGGCCCGGCGGTCGTGTTCAAGGACTACAACGACATGGCCGCGCGCATCGACGATCCGGAACTGCCGGTCACCGCCGAGTCTGTGATCGTGCTGCAGCACGCCGGTCCGATCGGCGCGCCGGGCATGCCCGAGTGGGGCCAGTTGCCGATCCCGCAGAAGCTGCTGAAGGAAGGCGTGCGCGACATGGTCCGCATCTCCGACGCGCGGATGAGCGGCACCAGCTACGGCGCGTGCGTGCTGCACGTCGCGCCGGAGTCGTTCGTCGGCGGGCCGCTCGCGCTCGTGAAGGACGGCGACATCATCGAACTCGACGTGCCGGGCCGCCGCCTGCACCTCGCCGTGAGCGACGACGAACTGGCCGCGCGCAAGGCCGCGTGGCAGCCGCCGAAGCGCATCTTCGAACGCGGTTACGGCGTGATTCATCAACTGCACGTCACCCAGGCGGACAAGGGCTGCGACTTCGACTTCCTCGAAGAGCCGCAGGCACAGGCCGACGAAGCGCGCGAGAGCGGCGAGCCCGAGATTCACTGATCCACCGGCGCGGGTCCGCGCTCCGGCGGCCCGCGTGCGGGAACGGCCATGCCGCGCCATCTGGCGCCGCGTGGCCGCCGCTTCCCACGACCCGATCATCGATACGAGACAGAACCCATGACCACCACCCCATCGACCGTCAGCGACGCCGCGCTCGAACAACTGCGCCACGTCAGCACCGCGACGCTCACCACGCAACTCTTCAAGCGCGGGCTGCGCAACGTGTTCATCCAGAACGTGAAGCCGCTCGTCGCGCCGGAAGCGGGCACGCCCAATCTCGTCGGCCCCGCGTTCACGCTGCGCAACATTCCGGCGCGCGAGGACCTCGACCACGTCGGCGCGTTCCAGGACCCGAACCACCCGCAGCGCAAGGCGATCGAGACCGCGCCCGCCGGCAGCGTGCTCGTGCAGGACTGCCGCGAGGAGCGCAGTGTCGGCTCGGTCGGCTCGATTCTCGCGATCCGGCTGAAGGTGCGCGGCGTCGCCGGCATGGTGTCCGACGGCCCGGTGCGCGACAGCGCGTCGATCGCCGCGACCGGCCTGCCGCTGTACTGCGCGGGCGCCGCCGCGCCGCTGAATCTCGCGAAGCATCACGCGGTCGACATCAACGTGCCGATCGCATGCGGCGGCGTCGCCGTGTATCCGGGCGACATCATCGTCGGCGACGGTGATGGCGTCGTCGTCGTGCCGAGCCATCTCGCGGAAGAAGTCGCGCGCGACGCGGCCGAACAGGAACTGCTGGAGCAGTACATCGCGACGCGCATCGAGGCCGGCCGTCCGCTGCCGGGCACGTATCCGCCGAACGAGGAAACGCTCGCCGGCTACGAAGCATGGCGCAAGCAGCGCGGTTAAGCGCCGGCACGAACATCGAACAGGAATCGGACATGAGCCAGTTTGCAAATTACATCGACGGACAATGGGTCGAGAGCGACAAGGTTTCGCGCAACGTGAACCCGTCGAATCTCGACGACGTGATCGGCGAGTTCGCGCAGGCCGACGCCGCGCAGACCCATCACGCGATCGCCGCGGCGCGCGCCGCGTTCGCGAAGTGGTCGTTGTCGACGCCGCAGCAGCGTTTCGACCTGCTCGACCGCGTCGGCACCGTGATCCTCGAACGCAAGGCCGAACTCGGCAAGCTGCTCGCGCGCGAAGAGGGCAAGACGCTGCCGGAAGCGATCGGCGAAGTCGGCCGCGCCGCGCAGATCTTCAAGTTCTTCGCGGGCGAAACGCTGCGCGTCGGCGGCGAGATCGTGCCGTCGGTGCGCCCCGGCATGACCGTCGAGATCACGCGCGAACCGCTCGGCGTGATCGGCCTCATCACGCCGTGGAATTTCCCGATCGCGATTCCCGCATGGAAGATCGCGCCGGCACTCGCCTACGGCAACTGCGTCGTCATCAAGCCGGCCGACCTCGTGCCGGCTTCGACGTGGGAACTGGTGCGGATCATCGCGGAAGCGGGTGCGCCGGCCGGCGTCATCAATCTCGTGATGGGGCGTGGGTCGGTCGTCGGTGAAGTGCTGGTCGAGTCGCAGGGCATCGATGCGATCAGCTTCACCGGTTCGGTCGCGACCGGCCGTGCGATCGGCGCGAAGTGCGTGCAGCACGGCAAGAAGTTCCAGCTGGAGATGGGCGGCAAGAACCCGATGGTCGTGCTCGACGACGCGGACCTCGACGTCGCGGTCGAAGCGTGCGTGAACGGCTCGTTTTATTCGACCGGCCAGCGCTGCACCGCGTCGAGCCGGCTGATCGTGACCGAAGGCATCCATGACCGCTTTGTCGAGGCGGTGAAGGCGCGGCTCGCAACGATCCGCGTCGGCGACGCGCTCGACGAGAAGACCCAGATCGGCCCGGTCGTGGACGAACGGCAACTGGAGCAGGACGAACGCTACATCGCGATCGCGCGTGAAGAAGGCGGCACCGTGTTCGGCGGCGAGCGGGTGGAGCGCGCGACGCGCGGTTTCTTCCTCGCGCCGGCGCTGGTGACGAACACGACGCCGGCGATGCGGATCAACCAGGAGGAAGTGTTCGGCCCGGTCGCCTCGGTCATCAAGGTGAAGGACTACGCCGAGGCGCTGGACGTCGCGAACGACACGCCGTTCGGTCTGTCGGCGGGCATCTGCACGACGTCGCTGAAGTACGCGAACCACTTCAAGCGCAACGTGCAGGCGGGGATGGTGATGGTGAACACGGCGACGGCGGGCGTGGACTATCACGTGCCGTTCGGCGGCCGCAAGGGGTCGAGCTACGGTCCGCGCGAGCAGGGCAGTTATGCGCGCGAGTTCTACACGACGGTCAAGACCTCGTATGTGAATCCGGGCGCGGTCTGATCGACGGCGTTCGGGGGCGACGGTGCGGCGGCGCGAGCGGCCGCGCCGTCGCGGCCGTTTGCGAGGCCGGTCGCGGTGGAACGACGCGTCAGGCGCCGCGCGGCCGCCCGAGCGTCGATTCGCGCACGATCAGGCGCGGTTCGAGCGGCCCGCTTTCGCTGGCCGGTTTGCCGGCGAGCGCATCGACGAGCCGCAGCATCGCGATCTCGCCGAGCCGTTCGCTGCGGATATCGACGGTCGTGAGCCCAGGCCACGCGTATTCGCCGTGCGAGATGTTGTCGAAGCCGCACACCGCGACGTCGCCCGGCAGCGAGAAGCCGAGGTTGCGCGCTTCCTTCAGGAAGCCGAGCGCGATCAGGTCGTTGTAGCAGATCAGCGCGTCCGGGCGCTCGGGGCCGAACAGGATCGACGAGCACGCGCGCTCGCCGGCCGCGGCGGTCGGCGAGTCCGCTTCGAACACGCGCGGCGCGAGGCCCGCGCTCGCGAGGCAGTCGGTGACGCCTTCGAGCCGGATCGTATTCGCGCGCGACTGCGGGTAACCGAGGTAGCCGATGTCGCGATAGTTCTGGTTCAGCAGGTGCTGCGCGAGCATGAAGCCCGCGCGATGGTTGTCCGGGCTCACGCTCGCGACCTTCGAGTCGTCGGACGCGCGGTTGATCATCACGATCGGCTTGTTCAGCGGCGCGAGCCGGTCGGTCGCGTCGTCGGCCATCCGCGTGTTCAGCAGCAACCCGTCGACGCGCCGCGCGAGCGCCTCGATCAGTTGATACTCGCGCGCGGCGTTCTCTTCGAGATCGACGAGCAGCAGCGTGTAGTCGAACTGCAGCGCGATGCGGTTCGCGCCTTTGACGAGGCTCGTGAAGTGCGGATTGCGGATGTCGAGCACGGCGACGCCGATCGTGCGCGTTTCGCCGGTGACCATGTAGCGTGCGTGCGGGTTCGACTGATAGCCGAGCCGAGCGATGGTCGCCTTCAGGCGCGCTTCGACCGGCGCCGAGAAGCGTTGCGTGCCATTCATGAATTTCGACACGGTCGCGACCGATACCCCAGCCGATGCGGCAACGTCGCGAATGGTTGGGACACGTTTTTTCATGCAGGAAGGATAACGTTTTCCCGGTAGTATGGAAATAACAGAATCCCGGCCGGCGAGGCCGGCGGAAACTGGCAATCAACAACGAGGACAAGGATGGACAAGGGCAACAAGCCATTCAGGCGTCTGCTGCTGACGGGCGCGGCGGGCAATCTCGGACGCATCCTGCGCGTCGCGCTGCGCGACTGGGCGGACGTCGTGCGTCTGACCGACATCGCGCCGATGGCCGAGGCGGGACCGAACGAGGAAGTGATCCAGGCCGATCTCGCGGACCGCGAAGCGGTGCTGAAGCTCGCGGAAGGCGTCGATGCGATCGTGCACATGGGCGGCATCTCGGTCGAGGCGCCGTTCGACGACCTGCTGCAGGCGAACTTTCTCGGCACCTACAACCTGTATTCGGCCGCGCAGAAGCAGGGCGTGCGCCGCGTGCTCTACGCCAGCTCGAACCACGCGATCGGCTACTACAGGACGACCGAGGTGATCGACGCGAACGACCCGGTGCGCCCCGATTCGATGTACGGGATCAGCAAGTGTTTCGGCGAGTCGCTGTCGCGCTACTACTTCGACCGCTTCGGCATCGAGTCGGTCTGCATGCGGATCGGTTCCGCGTACGAAGCGCCGCAGAATCCGCGGATGCTGGTCACGTACCTCAGTTTCGCGGACCTGATCGAGCTGGTGCGCTGCTCGCTGTTCGCGACGCGCGTCGATCATACGATCGTGTTCGGCGTATCCGACAATCCGTCGAAGTGGTGGGACAACACCGAAGCCGCGCATCTCGGTTTCGTCGCGAAGGACAGTTCGCGGCCGTTCGCGGACCGCTTCCCGCCCGAAGGCCCGATCGACACGAGCGACGTCACGCGCCTGCATCACGGCGGCCCGTACGTGCTGCTCGGGCCGATGGAGCCGCAATCGTGAGCGTCACGCCGCAGCGGCTGATCGTCGATCGGCTGGAGACGAACGACGCACGGCGTTCGAGCGTCGGCGAAAGCCCGGTGTGGCGCGCGGCGGAAAACGCGCTGTACTGGGTCGACATTCCGGCCCAGACGATCGTCCGTTATGCGCTCGCCACTGCTCGGCGCACCGAATGGACGCTGCCGGAGCGCGTGGGCTGCATTGCGTTCGACCGCAACGGCGTCGTACTGGCCGCGATGGAAAGCGGCCTGTTCGCGGTGACGCTCGGCGAGCCGGCCGACGGCGCGCGCCATGGCGTGTCGGCGGTGCGGCCGCTCGCGGCGGTCGGGCACGCGGACGAGCGGATGCGCTTCAACGACGGCCGCTGCGACCGCCAGGGGCGCTTCTGGTCCGGCACGATGGTGCAGGACCCGCCCGGCCGCGCGCCGGCGGGCAAGCTGTACCGCTACGACGCGCAGCGCGGGTTGTCCGCGCCGGTGCTCGACGGCCTGTGCACGCAGAACGGTCTCGCATGGTCGCCGGACGGCCGCACGATGTATCTGTCCGACTCGTATCCGACCGAACGGCTCGTGTGGGCGTTCGACTACGACGTCGACGACGGCGTGCCGACCAACCGCCGGCTGTTCGCCGACCTGCACGACCATGCGGGCCGTCCGGACGGCGCGGCGGTCGATGCGGACGGCTGCTACTGGATCTGCGCGAACGACGCGGGGTTGCTGCTGCGCTTCGCGCCGGACGGCCGCCTCGACCGCGCGGTGGAGGTGCCGGTGTCGAAGCCGTCGATGTGCGCGTTCGGCGGGCCGGGTCTGGACACGCTGTTCGTCGCGTCGATCCAGCCGGCGAGCGGGATCGGCGAGCACGACGGCTGCGTGCTCGCGCTGCGGCCCGGCGTGACCGGGCTGCCGGAGCCGGAGTTCGCCGGCACGCTTTGACGGCCGCTGTCGTTGTCGCTGTCGTTGTCCTTGTCACTGTCGTTGCCGCTGGCGGCCGTTCATCGCGATGGACGGCCGCGAACCGCCCGGGAGTCCGCCGCGCGTGGGCCGGACCCGGACGTCGCGGCATGAATCCGGTCCAGCCTGCATAATGGGCGGCGAGTTTCAAGACGAAACGGCAACCATCTTGCATGGGATCGGAGTCAGCGCTGAAGCGCTGACTCCGTTCGACATAGGAGACAGCAATTGGCCGACATCGAACAGGGCCACCCGCCGCGCCTCTACGTGTTCTCCGGCGCGGGCCTGTCCGCGGAGAGCGGCATCTCGACGTTTCGCACCGGCGACGGCATCTGGTCGCGCGCGAGCATCGACGAGGTGTGCAATTTCATGACGTGGCGGCGCAATCGCCCGGCCGTATTCCGCTTCTACAACGAACGGATCGCGGAGAGCGCCGACGCGCGCCCGAACGCCGCGCACCGGCTGCTCGCGCAGTGGCAGGACCGCTGGGGCAGCGAGCGCGTGAAGCTCGTCACGCAGAACATCGACGACCTGCTGGAGCAGGCCGGCGCGCAAGCGGTCACGCATCTGCACGGCGACATGATCTCGCTGCTGTGCACCGACTGCGACGTGCGTTTCCCGAAGGCGGCGCGCGTGCTCGATCCGGAGGCCGCGTGTCCCGAGTGCGGACAGGCGGGCGGCGTGAAGCCGGGCGTCGTGTTCTTCAACGAGTCCGCGCCCGCATACGCGCAGCTTTATCGCATGCAGCGCGAGATGACGGACGACGATCTGTTCATCGCCATCGGCACCGCGTTCGAAGTGATTCCGCCGGAACGCATCCTGCCGCCCGAACGGTGCTTCCGTCACGAGCGCAACTTCCTCGTCGATCCCGCGCCGCGCTGCAAGGATTTCTTCGGCGTCGTCGAGCCGCGGCCGGCGACGGTCGGGTTGACGAACCTGTCCGAAGCCGTCGAGCGGCTGATGAACGGCGCGTGAGCGCCGCTTTTCTTCTTCGACTTTCCTCGTTTTCATTCGTCGTTTTCATTCCCTTCCGGCCCGCGTCGATGAACGTATCGCGCCAGATCGTCGGGTATCTCCAGTCGCGCGGACTCGTGCTCGCGACCGCCGAGTCGTGCACGGCCGGCCTGATCGCGTCGATGCTCGCGGACGTGCCCGGCAGCGGCAGTTGCCTCGACGTCGGCTTCGTCGTTTATTCGCCGTCCGCGAAGTCGGGTTTCCTCGGCGTGCGCGAGGAAACGATCGACCGCTACGGGCTCACCAGCGAGGAGGTCGCGCGCGAGATGGCCGAAGGCGCGCTGGCGCAGCGCGAAGGGCGGGCGACCGTCGCGGTCGCGAACACCGGCGTCGCCGATGCGTTGCCGGACGGCGACGGGCCGCGCCCCGGCACGCAGTGTTTCGCGTGGTCGTGCGTGTATCGCGGCCGGGTGTTCACCACGAGCGAGACGGCGGTGTTCGACGGCAGTCGCAACGACGTGCGCCGCTCGGCGGCGCGTCATGCGTTACTGGGCATTCCCCGGTTCGTGAACGGCGTGCCCGCGCGATGGCGTTGAGCCGTCTCTTTTTGCTATCGAACGTCAGTGAAGCGGTGCTGCTGCGCATTCGTGCAGCACGGGCATCGTGCAATCACCGCGCGGGTTTACGGTGTTGTTGTTTATTTATACGTATACGTAGTAATAGTTAACAAGGCTCTGCGCTTTCTGTGGACAACAACCGAATTGCGTTGCGCGACAGCACGATGCGCAACGAATAGCCATGCGGAAAAACGCTGTACCCGTTGCGCGTCGCCTGAATAACTTTTGGCGGCGTCGCGATGCAGGCCGGGTTTTCAAGAACTGCTCCACAGGCCGTTAGCGGGACGGTCCCCATGTTGTCCAAAGGGGCGCGTGGATAACTATGACGGAAACGGGTTTCGCGAAGGGTTTGGGCGCGGGGGCGTCCCGCAGCGAAAGTGCATATGCATCGCGCGCCCGATGAACCGGGCGGCGCCGGTCCCGCGCCTACACCTTTTCGGCCGATTCCAGTTCCCGGTGCGCGGCCGGCGCGGGCAGCAACTGGCACGCGATCAGGCCGGCCAGCATCAGCGCACAGCCGGCGAGCGCGCGCGGCGTCAGCGTCTCGCCGAGCGCGAGCCAGCCGGCGAGCGCCGCGAACACGCCTTCCATGCTGAAGATCACCGCCGCGTGCGCGGGCGCCGCGTCGCGTTGCGCGACGACCTGGATCGTATAGCCGACGCCGACCGACAACGCGCCGCCGTACAGGATCGTCGGTCCGGCGCGCACGATGTCCGCGAGCCGCACCGGTTCGACCGCGAGTGCGATCGCCGTGCAGGCGAGCCCGCACGCGACGAACTGCGCGAGCGCGAGCACGAGCGGATCGTGCCGACGCGCATAGCGGCCCACCAGCATCACCTGCGCGGAGATCACGAATGCGCCGGCCAGTTGATACCAGTCGCCGTCCATCACGGTGAACCGTTCGTTGATGCTGAGAAGATACAGCCCGACCGCCGCGAGCGTCGCGCCGAGCCACGTGCCGAGTCCGGTGCGATGGCGCAGCACGACGCCGAGCATCGGCACGATCACGACATACAGCGAGCTGATGAAGCCGGCGTTCGCGATCTTCGTGTAGCGCAGCCCGATCTGCTGCAGCGAGATCGCGACCGCGAGCAGCAGGCCGAGCACCGCGCCCGCGCGCAGCAGCGCGGCGTCGGGCATGAGCGCGGCGGCGCGTAGCGCGCGGTCGTCCCCATTGCCGTTGACGGTGTTGCGCCGGGCCGACCAGCGCAGGCCGATCACGAGCGCGGACACGACCGCCGCGCCGAGCAGAAAGCGCAGGCCGGTGAACAGGAACGGGCCGATGGTGTCGAGGCTCAGTCGCTGCGCGACGAACGCCGAGCCCCAGATCATCGCGGCGGCGAGCATCAGCAGGTTGGCGCGCAGGTGTTTGCGGGTGGCGGATTTCAAGCGGGAATCTCTTGGTTTCGAAAACGCCGCCGCGCGGGCGGCGAAAGCCGGCGGCTCGCGGGCGGAATCCGATCGTATCCGAATTGAAAGCCGGGTGTCTCCCGGAAAATACAGCGCCCCTCGTCGCGGATGACAAACGGCCTACGCTGCGTAATACTGCTTCGCGCGAAACGACCGTGGAGACCGGCAACGGATCGCGTCGCTGTTCGCAGCCGTACTTTCAATTCACAACGTGCCGGTCGAACTTCCGTCCAGGTTTGGGGAACAACACATGAAGAAGATTATCGCCTCGCTCATCGCAGCATCGGTCGCACTGATTTCGGTTCAGGCATTCGCACAGGACGCCGCGGCGCCGGCAGCCGCTTCGCCCGCCAAGGCGAAGAAGCCGCATCGCCAGTTGAAGCATCACGGCAAGCGCGCGAAGGTCGAAGAAGCGGCATCGGCCGCCGGCACGACGGACAAGGGCACGCAGAACTGATACGCGTGACCGGACGGCGCTTGCGCCGTCCATTGCGAAAAAGCCAGAGCATTCGCTCTGGCTTTTTTTGTGCCCGCTTGCCGGTGCTTACTGCGCGTCGGGCGGCAGCGCCTTTTCGAGCAGGTCGGTCAGGAGGCCGGTCATGCCGTCCGGGTGACTTTCGGCGCGCGTCTTCAACCGCGCAACGAGATCGACGTTCAGCTTGCACGCGAACGGCACGAGCCCTTTTTCCTGGTCGAGCCGGCGCTGCTCGCGGCGGTCGGCGGTGGGGGCTGCGCCCTTGCCGAAGCGGTCCGCGCCGGACTGCTTCATCGTGTGGATCAACTTCAGCGCCTTGTTCTTTTCAAGGTCGGTCTTCTTCATGGCCATGCTGGGACTCCGGATCGATCGGTGCCGCGCATTGTACGCACTTGTCCGCGTCGTGACGCGGCGCGGGTTCCGTCACCGCGTCGATCACCGCGCGCATCCGCTTCCAGTGCGAGCCTTCCCAGAACACGCGGCGGCACACGTCGCAGGTCACGAAGCGGAGCTGGCGGCCGAACACGCCTTCCGGCACGCGCTCGCGCACGGCTTCGCGCTCGATCGGGCGCAGCGGCGCGTTGCACATCAGGCATAAGCGGAACGGCCGCGCGCTCGCCGCGAGATCGAGCCGGTCGAACAGCTCGCGCAACTGGGCGTGCGGTTTCAGCGTGCGCACGTAGCAGCCGTGCGTGATGCCGCGCCGCTTGAGCAATTCGCGGTCGCGTGACAGCACGATCCGCTGCTCGTTCGTCGCGATCGCTTCGATTTCGTCGTCCGGGTAGCCGTTGTCGTACAGCGTGTCGAAGCCCGCGAGCCGCAGCAGTTGCGCGAGGCCGCCGAGATGCGCGTCCGCGACGAAGCGCGGGTCGCGCAGCGGCGCTTCGCGCACGCGCAGCAGCGGGCGGATGTCGAACGCCTCGAACTTCGGATAGACGGCGACGCGGTCGCCGTCCGCGAGCGGATGATCGAAGCCGACCGATTCGCCGTTCACGAGGATCAGTTCCACCTCGGTGTGCGGGACGCCGAGCGCCTCGATCATGTGCTTCGCGGTCGCGTGGCGCGCGCACTCGCAACGGAACGCGCGGCGCCGCAGCGGCCGCGCGATGAAGTCGTTCAGCTCCTCGTAGAAGCGGAAGGTGGCGGTGACCATGCGGACAAGTATCGCACCGCGCCGCGCGGCGCGCCTGCAACCGTCGCGCCGGTGTGCTTTACTGCCGGTTTTTACCTGAAGGAGCATGGCATGGATATCGGCTTTATCGGTCTCGGCGAAATGGGCGGCGCGATCGTCGCGAACCTGCTGAAGGCCGGGCATCGCGTCCGCGTGTGGAACCGCACCGCGGAGCGCGCGCGGCCGCTCGCCGACGCGGGCGCCGAGGTCGTCGCGACCCCGGCCGACGCATTCGCGGGCGACGCCGTGTTTTCGATGCTGGCGGACGACGCGGCGCTGCGGGAAGTCGTCGATGCGTCGCTGCTCGAACACGTGCCGCGCGGGATCGTGCACGTGAACATGGCGACGATCTCGGTCGCGCTCGCGGAACAGCTCGCGCGCGAGCACGCGGAGCGCGGGCTGCACTACGTCGCCGCGCCGGTGCTCGGCCGTCCGGACGTCGCGAAGGCCGCGAAGCTGACGATCGTCGCCGGCGGACCGGCGGAGGCGCTCGACCGCGTGCAGCCGCTTTTCGACGCGATCGGCCAGAAGACATGGCGGATCGGCTCGCTGCCGCAGCAGGCGAACGTGATGAAACTCGCGGCGAACTTCATGCTCGCGTCGGCCGTCGAGACGCTCGGTGAGGCGGCGGCGCTGCTGTCCGGCCATGGCGTCGCGATGCGCGATTTCCTCGACGTCGTGACCGGCGGACCGTTCCCGGGGCCGGTGTATCAGGGTTACGGCACGATGATCGCGGAGCAGCGTTACGAGCCGGCGATGTTCAAGGCGCGGCTCGGGCTGAAGGACGTCCGCCTCGCGCTGGCGGCCGCCGACGCGGTGTCGACGCCGCTGCCGGTCGCGAGCGCGGTGCGCGACAGTCTGCTCGAAGCGGTCGCGCACGGCGACGGCGAACTCGATTTCGCAGTGCTCGGCAAGGTCGCGTTGCGGCGGGCGGGGCGCTAGGCGCGCGGGGAAGTCGCGGCGCGGCGCGCGGCTGGGCGGCGGTAGCGTCGTCGTCGCGGGGGTTCCGCACGCATTCGCCGTTACGCGTTCCCGGCGGCTTCCGATGCCGCCGCGTTGACGCAAGCACGTGTTTTCCGCGCGCTGACGCACAATCGCGTGCCGCCGCGGGCGGCACAATTGCGCGAACCGGCGCGCCGCCGTTCCGGCGTTGCGCCGCCCGAAACCGGACACGGCCGCGCGGCGAGCCGGCGCGCAGACGAACGATGAACGACACGCACACGGGGCACGGCGAATGGACGCGCGAATTCTGATCGCCGACGACGACGAAAAATCGATAACCGGGCTGTCCGCGCTGCTGGCCGGCCTCGGTTATGCGACCGAGGTCGCGCGCACGCTCGACGCCGCAGTGGCGACGGCCGCGTGGTTCCAGCCGGACGCGGCGATCGTCGCGCCGGCGCTGTCGGGCGACGACCCGGCCGCGACCGCGCGTCGTCTGCGCGCCGCGTGCGGCGAGCGCGCGCCGCTGCTGATCTCGCTCACCGGCTGGGGCGAGTCGCAGCACCGCGAGGCCGCGCTGGCCGCCGGCTTCGACGTGCATCTGGTGCGGCCGGTGGGCCTCGACCAACTGACGTTCATCCTGTCAATGATCGGCTGATGAATTTGCGTTGCATTTTTGCAACATATAGGGTGCGCACTACTTTACATGTTGCGATGCATCACGGGCTTCGTTATACTCGGTTCTGTCTCCTCCATGTCTCCTCTGATATGGATTCAGCCCGCCTACATTAGGCGGGCTTTTTTTCGTCCGCGTTTTTTCAATCGTCCTGCCGAACCCGCCGGCGCAAAAAGCGCGCATAAAAAAACCGGCTCGGGACACGAGCCGGTTTTCGTCGGGCCGGGAGGCCGAACGGCGCCTGGCGCCGTTTAACCCTTCAGGCCGCTGTCCTCGGCCGCGCCGACCGCGAGATTCATGCACTGGATCGCCGCGCCCGACGCCCCCTTGCCGAGATTGTCGAGCCGCGCGACCGTCACGAAACGTTCCTCGTTGCCGAACACGAACAGATCGACGCGGTTCGTGTCGTTGTTCGCCTGCACGTCGAACGCGCCGGCGTCGAGATTCGCCTCCGCGTCGAACGGCGCGACGCGCACGAACTGCTCGCCCGCGTAATACTCGGCGAACAGCGCCAGCACGTCCTGCGGCGTCACGCGCTTCGCGAGTTGCTGCGGCGTGAAATAGGTCGTCACCGCGAGACCCTTGTAGAACGGGCCGACGATCGGCGTGAAGATCGGCGCGGACTTCAGGCCGCCGTGAACCGTCATTTCCGGCAGATGCTTGTGCGTGAGGCCGAGCGCGTAAGGGCGCGGGCTCGCGAGCTTCGGATTGTCGCCGGCTTCGTACTCCGCGATCATCTTCTTGCCGCCGCCGCTGTAGCCGGTCAGCGAGTAGCTGTGCGCGGCGAATTCCGGCGCCACGACGCCCGCCTCGACGAGCGGACGCATCGCGAGAATGAACGCCGACGCGTGGCAGCCCGGCACCGCGATGCGCTTCGCGTCGCGCACGCGCGCGCGCTGCGAGCGGGTCAGTTCCGGCAGGCCGTACGCCCAGTCCGCGCTCGTGCGGAACGCGGTGCTCGCGTCGATCAGCACGGTGTTGCCGTTCTCGACCAGCGACGCGGATTCGCGCGACGCGACGTCCGGCAGGCACAGGAACGTGACGTCCGACGCGTTGATGAGACGGCGGCGTTCGTCGACGTCCTTGCGCTTCGCCTCGTCGATGCGCAGCACTTCCACGTCGCTGCGCTGCGACAGGTATTCGAAGATCTTCAGGCCGGTCGTGCCTTCCTGGCCATCGACAAAAACTTTCGTGCTCATCTCGGTCTCTCTGAAACGCGGGGATTCGGGGCGTTCCGCCGCCATGGCGGCAGCGGAACGCTATTTTAAGACCTGATGCGGATCAACGTGTGACAGCGGGAGGGCGGGACGCGGCAGAAGGCGGACGGACGTCGCGTATTCGCGACGCCGCCGAACGGGATGCGGGCCTTGCGGCCCGCGCGAAGGTCAGGCGGCGGCCTGGCCGGCGAGCCAGCGTGCGGTCACGCCGGCGACGCGCGCGCCGAACGCCTTCGCGGTTTCGAGGTCGCCGGCGGGCGGCGCCTCTTCCGGCGACGCGTCGGCTGGCGATTGCGCGAGCAGCCCGGTGAAGCCGCCGACGAAGTTCAGGTCGTTGCGGGTCGCGGCCTTCGTGTTCGACGGCATCATGCCGGTGCCGGTCCAGATCATGCTGTGCTGCATCGCGAGCGTCACGAAGTACTGGATCGTCGAGAACTTGTCGCCATTCATCGTCGCCGAGTTCGTGAAGCCGGCCGCGATCTTGTCCTTCCATTTCTGCGTGAACCACGCCTTCGACGTCGCGTCCGCGAACTTCTTGAAGTCGGCCGACGGTCCGCCCATGTAGGTCGGCGCGCCGAACACGATCGCGTCGGCGGCGTCCAGTGCCGCCCATGCCGCGTCGTCGACGTCCGCGACGCTGAACAGCTTCGCGTCCGCGCCCGCGCCCTGCAGGCCGGCGAGCACCGCCTCGGCGAGTTTCTTCGTGTGGCCGTAGCCGCTGTGATAAACGATGACGATCTTCGACATGACGAACTCCGCTGGAAAGTTGGCTTCGGGAAGGGATCGCACGGGTGTCGCGCCGCATCATCTTAATCACTTCCGATGACCATCGCGCGCCCGCGCGGCGCACTCGCGGGAACGAATGAATTTCGTTAGCGAAGCTAAATCGCGCGGGCGGCCGGCCTGGGCGAAAACGGCGTCAGCGGCCGTACGTGACGGTCAGCGTCGCGCTGCCGAGCGTCGACGTGCCGATCTCGCGGTCGAACATCGCGGCCGGCCGGCCCTGCGTGAGCCGCAGGTTCTCGATGCTGAGCGCATAGACGGTGACGACGTAGCGATGCGGTTTGCCGGGCGGCGGACACGGGCCGCCGTAACCGTCGACGTCGAAGTCGTTGCGCGCCTCGACCGCGCCGAGCTTCGCGAGGTGGCCGGAGGCGCTCGCGTTTTCCGGCAGCGCGAGCGTTTGGGACGGAATGCCCGCGACCGCCCAGTGCCACCAGCCGCGTCCGGGCGAGTCGGGATCGAACATCGTGACCGCGAAGCTGCGCGTGCCGGCGGGCGGATTGCTCCACGACAGTTGCGGCGACCGGTTGCCGCCGTGGCAGTTGCCGCGGTCGAATACCTGTTTCGCATCGACGGTGCCGCCGTCGCGCAGATCCGCGCTGGCGAGCGCGAACGCACCGGCCGCCTGAGACTGCGACGGCGTTGCGAGCGCGCAAAGGAGTCCTGCGGCGAGGGTGGAAAGCGCCGCTCGAAGCGGCGTGCGGTGCGGCGGCGGGACGGCCAGAGGATGGGGTAGACGACGGGGCAGACGACGCATCATCCGGTTCTCCTGCGCATTTGTGAGATGCCGATCACGCTATCCTGACAGCGCGCGTCGATTTGTGCTCCAGATCGAAACTTCTTCAGATATAAAGGTAGCGCGGACAGCCATTCGGTGCGTACAAAGAGAACAGTACAGCGTCGCGTGCCGGATGAAGGGAATCGGCTATAGTCGCGGGCGTCGGCGGCAGGCGTGACGCGGAAGGCGGGCGGCGCGGCGCAATACGGCAATCAGGGGACGGCCGCCAACGTGGAGGAGCAATGCTGCAGTCAATCAGGGTCGTGGTGGCAGACGATCATCCGGTAATCCTGCTCGGTGCCGAGCAGGCGATGCTGAAGTTTCCCGGCATCGAGGTCGTTGCGCGCGCGCGCCAGTCGACCGAGCTGATCAAGGCGCTGCAGACGATCCCGTGCGACGTGCTCGTCACCGATCTCGCGATGCCGGGCGGCCAGTACGGCGACGGCCTGCCGCTGATCGGCTATCTGCGGCGCAACTTCCCGGAGGTGGGGATCGTCGTGCTGACGATGCTCGAAAACCCCGCGCTGCTGAAGCGCCTCGGCGAACTGGGCGTGATCGCGGTGGTGCACAAGTCGGACGACCTGAGCCACATCGCGCTGGCGGTCCAGCACGTGAGCCGCGACATCGAATACATGAGCCCGCAGGTGCGCGTCGCGCTCGACTCGCTGCGGATCAACAACGGCGGCAAGGGCGACGAGGTGATCCTGTCGAAGCGCGAGCTGGAAGTCGTGCGCCTCTTCGTGTCGGGTCTGACGATCAAGGAAATCTCCGGCAAGCTGAACCGCAGCATCAAGACGATCAGCACGCAGAAGAACACCGCGATGCGCAAGCTCGGTCTCGACCGGGATACGGAGCTGTTCCAGTACGCGCAGGGCAACGGGCTGCTGAACCTGTCGGCGCGCGTGCCGGACGACGAGAACGACATCGGCGAGCCGCGCTGACCGCCCCACGTCGTTGATGCGCGCAACAAAAAGGCCATCCGCCGAAACCGGCGGATGGCCTTTTTTCGATCGCGCGCGTTATCGGCTTATCGCGCTGCCACGCTATTGCGTTATTGCGGCGCGGCGGTCGCGCCGCCGTGCGCGGCCGACCATTCGGCCGGCGCGTGCAGGAATTTCTCGACTTCGTCGAGCGTCTTCGTCTCGAAGTAGCCCGATTCCTTCGCGACGCGCAGCACGTCCCACCACGTTGCGAGCGCGTGCAGGTCGACGTCGATGTCCTTCAGCACCGACACGCTCTCCTTGAAGATGTTGTAGTGGAACAGCACGAAGCAGTGGTTCACCTGCGCGCCGGCCGTGCGCAGCGCGTTGATGAAGTTGATCTTGCTGCGGCTGTCCGTCGTCAGGTCCTCGACGAGCAGCACGCGCTGGCCTTCGGTCAGCAGGCCTTCGATCTGCGCGTTGCGGCCGAAACCCTTCGGCTTCTTGCGCACGTACTGCATCGGCACCATCAGGCGGTCCGACAGCCATGCGGCGAACGGGATGCCGGCGGTTTCGCCGCCCGCGACCGCGTCGATCTGCTCGTAGCCGACGTCGCGCAGGATCGTCGCTTCGGCCATTTCCATCAGGCCGCGGCGCACGCGCGGATACGAGATCAGCTTGCGGCAGTCGATGTAGACCGGGCTCGCCCAGCCGGACGTGAAGATGAACGGCTTCTCGGCGTTGAAATGCACGGCCTGCACTTCGAGCAGCATTTTGGCGGTCGTGTCCGAGATCGTCTGGCGATCGTAGCCTGTCATGGGCGAATCCTTGGGTCGATGAGCGGGAGGGCGGGCGGAGGCCCGGTGGCGCCGGCGCGTCGGGACCGGGGTGCGGTGCCTTCGTGCCTGTTGCATGCGCGATCCGGGACGGGGAGAGTCGCTCGATCCGGACGGCTTGCCTGCGCGCGTAGCCCGCTATTTTACCCGACTTGGGCGACGACGACGAGTCGGGGCGGCGGCTGGCGGTTCGGCTGGCGCACCTCGGTCCGGAGCCGTTGCCGGGCGGCAAGGCGGACCGCGGTGCGAACTTCGACCGGCCTTCGCGCCGCGACGGCCCGGCTCCGCCTTTTTCTTTCCCGGTTGTGACACCCGGTTCCCGCCTTTACACTCACGCCGGTTTTCCGCGAATGCCGCGCGCGGAACCACGCCCCGAGGACCCCCATGACCGCCGTTTCCCCTTCGGCCAATCCCGCCGCCGGCGCGCAGCCCGGTTACGCCGCCCGCGCGCTCGTCGCGTCGGTGCTCGGCTACGCGATGGACGGCTTCGACCTGCTGATGCTCGGCTTCATGCTGCCCGCGATCAGCGCCGACCTGCACCTCGGTCCGGCGCAGGCGGGCGGCCTCGTCACGTGGACGCTCGTCGGCGCGGTCGCGGGCGGCATCGGCTTCGGCCTGCTGAGCGACCGCTTCGGCCGCGTGCGCGTGCTCACGTGGACGATCCTGCTGTTCGCGGTGTTCACCGGCCTGTGCGCGCTTGCGCGCGGCTACGCGGACCTGCTCGTGTACCGGACCATCGCCGGCATCGGGCTCGGCGGCGAGTTCGGCATCGGCATGGCGCTCGTCGCCGAGGCGTGGCCCGCGCATCTGCGCGCGCGGGCGTCGTCGTATGTCGGGCTCGGCTGGCAGGCGGGCGTGCTGGCCGCCGCGCTGCTCACGCCGCTGCTGCTGCCGCTGATCGGCTGGCGCGGGATGTTCGCGCTCGGGCTCGTGCCGGCCGCGGTGTCGTTTTTCGTGCGCCGGCGCGTCGAGGAGCCGGCGCTGTTCGTCGCGCATTCGGAGCGCGTGACGCAGGCCGCGCGCGAGCAGCGTCCGAGGCCGCTGCGGATGCTCGTCGCCGACGCGCGGACCACGCGCGCGAGCGTCGGCGTCGCGGTGCTGTGCTCGGTGCAGAACTTCGGCTACTACGGGCTGATGATCTGGCTGCCCGCGTATCTGTCGAAGTCGTTCGGCTACACGCTGACGAAGTCGGGGCTGTGGACCGCCGCGACGGTCGGCGGGATGGCGGTCGGCATCTGGCTGTTCGGCATCGCGGCCGACCGCTTCGGCCGCCGCCCGGCGTTCCTGTTCTACCAGGCGGGCGCGGTCGTGATGGTGATCGTCTACGCGCACCTGACGACGCCGTTCGCGCTGCTTGTCGGCGGCGCGGCGATGGGCGTGTTCGTGAACGGGATGATCGGCGGTTATGGCGCGCTGATCTCCGAGCTGTATCCGACCGCCGCGCGCGCCACCGCGCAGAACGTGCTGTTCAACATCGGCCGCGCGGTCGGCGGCTTCGGGCCGCTCGCGGTCGGCGCGCTCGCCGCGCGCTTCTCGTTCGGCGCGGCGCTCGCGATGCTCGCGTCGATCTACGTGCTCGACATTCTCGCGACGCTTCTCCTCATTCCCGAACGGCGCGGCGCCGCGCTCGATTGACGCGGACCGGGCCGCGCGCGAGTCCGCGGCCCCTCGCCGTCCGGCGTTCCTTTCGCATTTTCCCCCTTGTTTCATGGATGGTTTTGCATGCGGCGCATGCGGGTGCGCTTCGTCGCACGCGGTGTACACTGGTCGCCCGCCAGATCGCCTGCGCCGTCTTCGATGCTCCGAACGGTTCGACGCGGTGTCTGTTGCAGTGCCGCAAGCGAGCCTCGTTTTCGCGACGCTCGCGAGGCAGGAGACAACGGACAGGAGGGCGCGGCGGCGGACCAAACTTCGAACAACATATCTTTCACGTCTCTCAAGTCCAGGCAGGCCCATCAAATGGATGAACAACTGAAGCAAAGCGCGCTCGCGTATCACCAGAATCCGCGGCCCGGCAAGATTTCGGTCACGCCGACCAAGCCGCTGTCGAACCAGCTCGACCTGTCGCTCGCGTATTCGCCGGGCGTCGCGGCCGCGTGCATGGCGATCTACGACGAACCGCTCGACGCGCAGAAGTACACGTCGCGCGGCAACCTGGTCGGCGTCGTGACGAACGGCACCGCGGTGCTCGGCCTCGGCAACATCGGCCCGCTCGCCGCGAAGCCGGTGATGGAAGGCAAGGGCTGCCTGTTCAAGAAGTTCGCGGGCATCGACGTGTTCGACATCGAGCTTTCCGAGTCCGATCCGGACAAGCTCGTCGAGGCGATCGCGATGCTCGAACCGACGCTCGGCGGCATCAACCTCGAAGACATCAAGGCGCCCGAGTGCTTCTACATCGAGCAGAAGCTGCGCGAGCGGATGAAGATTCCGGTTTTCCATGACGACCAGCACGGCACCGCGATCATCGCGTCGGCGGCGATCCTGAACGGGTTGAAGGTGGTCGGCAAGGAACTCGGCCGCGTGAAGCTCGTGTGCTCCGGCGCGGGCGCGGCGGCGATCGCGTGCCTCGACCTGCTGGTGAAGCTCGGGCTGAAGAAGGACAACGTCCTCGTCGCCGACTCGAAGGGCGTGATCTACGAAGGGCGCGGCAGTCTCGATCCGTCGAAGGCGCGTTATGCGGCGACCACCGACGCGCGCACGCTCGCGGACGCGATCAAGGGCGCCGACGTGTTCCTCGGCTGTTCGAGCGCCGGCGTGCTGAAACCGGAGATGGTGAAGGACATGGGCGACCGGCCGCTGATCCTCGCGCTCGCGAACCCGGAACCGGAGATCCGCCCGGAGGACGCGAAGAAAGTGCGTCCGGACGCGATCATCGCGACGGGCCGTTCGGATTATCCGAACCAGGTGAACAACGTGCTGTGTTTCCCGTTCATCTTCCGCGGCGCGCTCGACGTCGGCGCGACGACGATCACCGAGGAAATGAAGCTCGCGTGCGTGCGCGCGATCGCCGAACTCGCGGAAGAGACCGACCAGGGCGACGAAGTCGCGAAGGCGTATGAAGGCCACTCGCTGGAATTCGGCCCCGAGTACCTGATTCCGAAGCCGTTCGATCCGCGCCTCATCATCAAGATCGCGCCGGCCGTCGCGCAGGCCGCGATGGATTCGGGCGTCGCGACGCGCCCGATCGCGGACATGGACGCGTACCGCGAGCAGCTCGGCACGACCGTGTACCGGACCGGCATGGTGATGCGTCCGGTGTTCGCGGCGGCGAAAGCGAACACCGCGCGCATCGTGTTCGCGGAAGGCGAGGACGAGCGCGTGCTGCGCGCCGCGCAGTTCGTGCTGCTGGAGAAGATCGCGAAGCCGATCCTCGTCGGCCGTCCGGCCGTCGTCGAGATGCGGCTGCAGAAGATGGGCTCGAAGCTGCGCGCGGGCGTCGATCTGGAGATCGTGAATCCGGAGGACGATCCGCGCTACCAGCGATGCTGGCAGGCGTATCACGAACTCGGCGCGCGCGAAGGCGTGACGCCCGAGGTCGCGAAGGCCGCGCTGCGCAAGTTCAACACGCTGATCGGCGCGATGCTCGTGCATCTCGGCGACGCGGACGGCATGATCTGCGGCCTGATCGACAGCTACCACAGCCACCTGAAGTTCATCGAGCAGGTGCTGCGCAACGGCGAGCAGCCGGACAACTACGCGGCGATGAACCTGCTGATGCTGCCGGGCCGCAACCTGTTCATCTGCGACACCTACGTGAACGAAGTGCCGAGCGCCGAGCAGCTGGCGGACATGACGATTCTCGCCGCGCGCGAGATCGAGAAGTTCGGCATCACGCCGAAGGTCGCGCTGCTGTCGAACTCGAACTTCGGCAGCATTCCGTCGGCGACGTCGCAGCGGATGGCCGCCGCGCGCAAGCTGATCGTCGCGCGCGCGCCGCAGCTCGAAGTGGACGGCGAGATGCACGGCGACGCGGCGCTGTCCGAGGTCGTGCGCAAGCAGGCGTTCCCGGGCACGGCGCTCACGGGCGAAGCGAACCTGCTGATCATGCCGAACGTCGAGGCGGCGAACATCACGTACAACCTGCTGAAGATGGTCAGCGGCGAAGGCGTGACGGTCGGGCCGTTCCTGCTCGGCGCGAGCAAGCCGGTGCATATCCTGACGCCGGCGGCGACCGTGCGGCGGATCATCAACATGACGGCCGTCGCGGCGGCCAACGCGGTGGTCGGGAAGGCGGCTGCGGCGAGTTGAGGGTGGGGTGAACCGGTCGGTCGCGTTTGGTGCGGCTGGCCGGCGCGGCTTCCATTCCACGTCGTAGCGGCGGCTCCGGTGCGTCGCGATTCGCTTCGGCGACAGGAAAGAAGAAGGGCGCTCCGTTTTTGCGGAGCGCCCTTCGTTTTATTGCCCTTTATCGTCTGTCGCGGACAGTGGCGGACAGCGGAGACCTACGCCGCGTGCCGCGCCGCGTCGCCCTGCGGCGAGCGCCACTTCGCCAGCAGCGTCGCCCACTTCGCGCGCACCGCGTTCAGGTTGTTCTCCTTCACGTGGCCGTAACCGCGAATGCCGTCCGGCAGGCTGGCAAGCTCGACCGCGAGCGCGCGATTGTCGGCCGTCAGCCCGCCCGACAGTTCGCGCACCAGCGCCTCGTATTCGCCGATCAGCGCGCGCTCGTGCCGGCGCTCCTCAGTGCGGCCGAACGGATCGAACGCCGTGCCGCGCAGGAGCTTCAGCTTCGCGAGCACGCGCATCGCGGTGAGCATCCGCGGGCCGTACTGCTTCTTCAGCAGATGCCCTTGCGCGTCGTGTTTCGCGAACGACGGCGGCGCGAGGTGGAAGTTCAGCTTCCAGTCGCCTTCGAAGCTCGCCTTCAGCCTTTCGACGAACGCCGGGTCCGCATACAGCCGCGCGACCTCGTATTCGTCCTTGTACGCCATCAGCTTGTGCAGGTTCTTCGCGACCGCTTCGGTCAGCGCGAACGGCGTGGTGTCCGCGACGTCGAGCTTCGCTTCGGCCGCGCGCACCGTATCGACGACCGCGTAATAACGCGCCGCATACGCATCGTTCTGATACGCGGACAGGTAGCGCATGCGCTTGTCGATCAGCGTGTCCAGCGACTTCGGCGTGTGCAGCGACACGATCTTCGCGCCGGCCGCGTCGGACGCGTGCGCCGCGCCCGCCTGCGCATCGACCAGTTGTTTCACCGTGTCCGGATCGTGCGCGGTGCGGCGGCCCCATTCGAACGCCGCGAGGTTCTTTTCGACCTGCACTGCGTTCAGTTCGATCGCGCGCGTCAGCGACTCGTGCGTGAGCGGCAGCCAGCCGCGCTGCCACGCGTAGCCGAGCACGAACGGATTCGTGTAGATCGCGTCGCCGAGCAGCGCCAGCGCGTAGCGGTTCGCATCGACGATCGCGACGTTGTCAGCGCCGGCGGCCGCGCGCACGTCGGCCTCGGTGTTCGAGCCGGGGAACTGCCAGTTCGGGTTCTTGATGAAGTCGGCGGTCGGCGTCGGCGCGCTGTTCAGCACGACGTGCGTGCGGCCTGCCTGCATCCGCGACACGCAGTCGTCGCTCGCGGTGACGATCGCGTCGCAGCCGATCACGAGGCTCGCCTCGCCCATCGCGATGCGGGTCGCGTGGATGTCGGCGGGCTGGTTCGCGATCTGCACGTGGCTCATCACCGCGCCGCCCTTCTGCGCGAGGCCGGTCACGTCGAGCACGGTGACGCCCTTGTTCTCCAGATGCGCGGCCATCCCGAGCAGCGCGCCGATCGTCACCACGCCGGTGCCGCCGACGCCGGTCACCAGCACGCCGTACGTGCCATTCTGGCGGGCGATGGCCGGCACGTCGGGTGTCGCGATCGGCGGCATCGCATCGCGTGCGACGCCTGCTGCCTTCGGCTTGCGCAACTGGCCGCCCTCGACCGTCACGAAGCTGGGGCAGAAGCCCTTCAGGCACGAGAAGTCCTTGTTGCAGGTGGACTGGTTGATCTGCCGCTTCGTGCCGTAGTCGGTTTCGAGCGGCTCGACCGACAGGCAGTTCGACTGCACCGAGCAGTCGCCGCAGCCTTCGCAGACCGCCTCGTTGATGACGACGCGCCGCGCCGGGTCCGGATAAGCGCCGCGCTTGCGGCGGCGGCGCTTCTCGGTCGCGCAGGTCTGGTCGTAGATCAGGATCGTCGTGCCCGGCACCTCGCGCAACTCGCGCTGGATTGCGTCGAGCTGGTCGCGATGGTGGATCGTGACGCCGGTCGCGAGCGACGTGATGCCGTCGTACTTCTGCGGCTCGTCGGTGACGATCACGATCTTCGCCGCGCCTTCGGCCGCCAGTTGCTGCGTGATCTGCGGCACGGTGAGCACGCCGTCCACCGGCTGGCCGCCGGTCATCGCGACCGCATCGTTGTACAGGATCTTGTACGTGATGTTCGCCTTCGACGCGATCGCCGCGCGGATCGCGAGCAGCCCCGAGTGGAAATAGGTGCCGTCGCCGAGATTCGCGAACACATGTTTGTCGTTCGTGAACGGCGCCTGGCCGACCCACGCGACGCCTTCGCCGCCCATCTGGCTGAACGTGCTCGTGTTGCGGTCCATCCAGACCGTCATGTAGTGGCAGCCGATGCCGGCCATCGCGCGCGAGCCTTCCGGCACGTTCGTCGACGTGTTGTGCGGGCAGCCCGAGCAGAACCATGGCTTGCGCTCGACCTGCACGCGCGGCACCGCGAGCGCCTTTTCCTTCGCTTCGATTATCGCGATGCGCGCGGCGATCCGCGCGCGCACGTCGGACGGCAGGTCGAACTTGTCGAGCCGCGTCGCGATCGCCTTCGCGATGATCGCCGGCGACAGTTCGTAGTGCGCGGGCAGCAGCCAGTTGCCCATCGGCACCGACCATTCGCCGCCGGCGCCGTCCTTCTCGTCGAACTTGCCGTACACGCGCGGGCGCTGCGCGTCCGGCCAGTTGTACAGCTCTTCCTTGATCGCGTATTCGAGGATCTGCCGTTTTTCCTCGACGACCAGAATCTCTTCGAGCCCGCGCGCGAACGCCTGCGCGCCCTGCGCTTCGAGCGGCCACACGCAGCCGACCTTGTAGAGCCGCACGCCGATGCGTGCGCAGGTCTCGTCGTCGAGGCCGAGGTCGGTCAGCGCCTGGCGCACGTCCAGATAGGCCTTGCCGCCGGTGATGATGCCGAAGCGCGCATGCGGCGAGTCGATCTCGACGCGGTCGAGCCGGTTCGCGCGCACGTAGGCGAGCGCCGCGTACCACTTGTAGTCGAGCAGCCGCGCTTCCTGCACGAGCGGCGGGTCGGGCCAGCGGATGTTGAGGCCGCCGTCGGGCATCGCGAAGTCGGACGGCAGCAGAATGTTGGTGCGGTGAGGGTCGAGTTCGACCGACGCCGACGATTCGACCACGTCGGTCACGCACTTCATCGCGACCCACAGGCCCGAATAGCGGCTCATCGCCCAGCCGTGCAGGCCGAAGTCCAGATACTCCTGCACGTTCGACGGGAACAGCACCGGCAGTCCGCACGCCTTGAAGATGTGCTCGGACTGATGCGCGAGCGTCGACGACTTCGCCGCGTGATCGTCGCCGGCGAGCACCAGCACGCCGCCGTGTCGCGACGAGCCGGCCGAGTTGCCGTGCTTGAACACGTCGCCGGAGCGATCGACGCCGGGGCCTTTGCCGTACCACATCGAGAACACGCCGTCGTATTTCGCGCCGGGGTACAGGTTCACCTGCTGCGAGCCCCAGACGGCGGTGGCCGCGAGGTCTTCGTTGACGCCGGGCTGGAACACGATCTGATTCGCGGCCAGATGCTGTTTGGCCTTCCATAGCGACTGGTCGAGTCCGCCGAGCGGGGAGCCGCGATAACCGGAGATGAACCCTGCGGTGTTGAGTCCGGCGGCGCGGTCGCGTGCGTGCTGCAGCATCGGCAGACGCACGAGCGCCTGGATGCCGCTCATGTACGCGCGGCCGCGTTCGAGGGTGTATTTGTCGTCGAGCGTGACGGAAGCGAGCGCGGCTTCGAGCGAAGCTCGCTGACCGGCGTCTAGCGGGGCATTCATTATTTGTACTCCTCCATCCACCATCCGTTTTGGGATCACCAGAACTTCAGGGCCTCGGCATCTTGTGAATGCGTTGGCCGGGGTCGCCATATTGGCTTGTTTTGAGCGATGGTAGCACTGGGGCAAACCCGCCGCTCGCCACCAGAAAAGCATGTCGCGCGACGGCGCGGCCGCGCTGCGACAGCGCCGTCGCAGGGTTGCCGGAGCGTCCGTTTCGCGCGTGTGACAGTCGCTGTATCAGGATGATGCGCGCTGTAACCGGGTGTAAAAGATCGCCAGCAGACGAACCGCTCTTGATATTCCTGTCTAACCACCTCACCTGTGCCGACTTGCGCGCCGCTCACGAAGCGGGGCGCAACCGCAACAGGCATGTCTGACAAAAGGAGTACGCATGAACAATCGACATATCCAGACCTTCCTGACGGTCTCGGCCGCGTTCTTTGCGATGAGCGCGCCGCTGCATTCGAACGCGGGCGTCAAGACGCCCGCGAATGCGACCGCTCGCACCGCGCAACAGATTGCGCCGGCGAAGGCCGGCGCGTGCGCACAACCCGTCGCCCGCCCGGAGCGCGACGCATGACGCATAGGCCGCGCTGATCGCGCGCGGCCTTCCGGTTCACCTGCCGGCGACGGACATCGCGCGGCTCACCTCAACGAAGGGCGAAGATCGCGAGATCTTCGCCCTTTCTGTTTGCGACGCGGGCGGATGGCACGGGTGCGTTATGCGACGCGCGTCATGCGGGGTCTTTCACGACGCCGCGCCGGATCTGGTCGAGTTCGATCGATTCGAACAGCGCCTTGAAGTTGCCTTCGCCGAAACCCTGGTTGCCCTTGCGCTGGATGATCTCGAAGAAGATCGGGCCGATCTGGTTCTCGGTGAAGATTTGCAGCAGCAGATCGTCGGGCGCGCCGTCGATCAGGATCTTGCGCTGCTTCAACTCGTCGAGCGGCTCGCCGTGGTTCGGGACGCGGCGATCGACCAGCTCGTAATACGTGTCGATCGTGTCGAGCAGCGCGATGCCCGACGCGCGCAGGCCGTCGACCGTCCGGTAGATGTCGCCGGTGCCGAGCGCGATGTGCTGGATGCCTTCGCCGTGGTACGCGTCGAGATATTCCTGGATCTGGCCGGCCGTTTCCGACCCTTCCTCGTTGATCGGGATGCGGATCTTGCCGCACGGCGACGTCATCGCCTTCGACTTCACGCCGGTCACCTTGCCCTCGATGTCGAAGTAGCGGACCTCGCGGAAATTGAACAGCCGTTCGTAGAACTCGGCCCATTCGCTCATACGGCCGCGGTGCACGTTGTGCGTCAGGTGGTCGATGTAGGTGAGGCCGTGGCCGACCGGGTTCGGGTCGGCGCCGGGGATCGGCTCGAAATCGACGTCGTAGATGCCGATGTCGCCGATGCTGCCGGGCGCCGCGCCGTTCTTGCCGCGCCAGCGGTCGACGAAGTAGATCAGCGAGTCGCCGATGCCCTTGATCGCCGGGATGTTCAGCTCCATCGGGCCGGTCTTGTTGTCGAAGCCCCATGCGCCGAGTTCGAGCGCGCGGCGGTACGCCTGTGCAGCGTCCTGCACGCGGAACGCGATCGCGCAGATCGACGGGCCGTGCAGCCGCGCGAAACGCTGCGCGAACGAGTCCGGCTCGCCGTTCACGATGAAGTTGATGTCGCCCTGGCGGTACAGCGTGACGTCCTTGTGGCGATGGCGCGCGATGGCCGTAAAGCCCATCCGCTCGAACAACTGGCCGAGCGCCTTCGGGTCCGGCGCGGTGTACTCGATGAACTCGAAGCCGTCGGTGCCGACGGGGTTGTCCCAGGTGGGAACCTGCATGGTTGTCTCCTTCTCCTGATACGGATTGTCGCGTTTCGATCCGGCCAGTGTAGCGGGGCGGATGGGGCGGAAACTTGCGAACTTAATCGCCCGCTTCCGAGACGGCGCTATAAACTGTCTCCATTTGATGGCTGGGCGACAGAAAATGGCTGCAGTGGAAATGGATGCAATCGACCGCCGTATCCTCGCGATCCTGCAGGAGAACGGGCGGCTGTCGAACCAGGAGATCGCGGAGCGGGTGAACCTGTCGCCGAGTCCGTGTCTGCGGCGGATCCGGCGGCTGGAGGAAAGCGGCGTGATTCGCGGTTACGTCGCGCTGCTCGATCCGCAGAAACTCGGGCTCGGGCTGCTGGCGTTCGTGAATGTGCGGCTGGAAAAGCGCGGGCCGATCGCGCCGGGCCGCGCGGGCTCGACGCACGCCGACCTGTTTCGCGCGGCGGTGCAGACGTGGCCGGAAGTCGTCGCGTGCCACGCGATGACCGGCGACATGGACTACCTGTTGCGCGTGCAGATCGAGGACATGGCGCACTTCTCGCGTTTTGTGCAGGAGCAGTTGCTGCACCATCCGTCGGTGGTCGACGTGAAAACGAGCTTTTCGTTGGAGACGTTCAAGGAGACGACCGCGCTGCCGATCGTCTGACGGCGGGCGTCATGCCGGGCGGTGCGGTCCGCGCCGGACGCAAAAAAGGCGGCCGAAGCCGCCTTTCGTGGTGATTCGTTGCCGTACTGCGATCAGGCCGCGACCGGCTGCGGCAGGATCGACTCGATCAGCTTCGACGCCTGGCGCGCCTGACGCTTCAGCGCGTAGTCGAACACGGCGGCCTGTTCCTGCAGCATCTCCGTGATGATGCTGTTCTGGTCGGCCGGTTCGAGCGACAGGTACGCGTCCGCTTCGCCGTATGCGTATTCGATCTTCATGCCGGACTTCTTCGCGATGTGCATCATCGTCGAGTTGCGCGACAGGCAGTGGATGTACAGCGTCGTCACGTGGGTGTTGCGGCTGCGGATCGCTGCGCGCTCGAACAGCTTCGAGCCGACGCCCTGGCCGCGCGCGCTTTCGAGCACCGAGACGCCGAATTCGGCGGTGCGGCCGTTGCCGTTGGCCGGCAGATACGCGAGGTGGCCGACGCCGACCAGTTGCAGTTCGCGGTCGAACACGCCGAACACGGTGTCCGACGTGAAGTCGATGCCGCGGACGTAGCTTTCGAGCACGTGATCCGGCGCGGCCTGGCCGAAGCGCAGCAGGCGGTCTTCCTCGTCGAGCGACAGAAAGTGCGCGCGCAGACGGTCACGGTCGTTCGAAGTGAGGACTCGCACCAGAACGGGCGCGCGACCGCCGGCCCACAGCGGGCGATCGGTTGTCACGATCGGCTCGGCGGCCAGAATGTCAGGCTTGTTCATCGGCGGGTTCTCCTTGAATTCGTGCTGCATGGTGCAATGCAGAACGGATTCTAACGGAAAACGATTTTTCGGACTAGGGAAAACCCGTATCCAGCCTTTGAGTTGAATGCTTGTTTACATTCTTATTGCGCGCAACCATTTGATTTTGATGATAAAAATCAAATGGTTCGGCTGCGGATGGATGTTGCGGGGACCCGACGATCGCCCGCGCCCGGATGCTGCTTCGCAAAAGGCGCAGGCTTACGCGGCCGCCGTCCGCAGCCCGTGGTCGATCACGCCGATCACCTGTTCCGCGAAGTCGCCGTAGCCCATACGGCCGCCCGGCTTCAGCCACGTGAACGTCCAGTTGATCATCCCGAACACCATCATCGTCAGCGCGGTCTGGTTCTCGCGGGTGACCTGCTGGGGATACGCGCGCGCGAGCTGCCGCGTGAACGCGGCGACGACGTCGCGCTGCCGGTTCAGCACGATCTCGCGCTGCGTATCGACGAGGTACTTCACGTCGTTCAGCAGCGCGACGTGCCGGCTGTGCGAGGTCTCGTACTCGGCGAGAAACGCGCGGATCAGCTCCGCGAACGTCTCGCGCTCGTCGAGGCCGCGCCGCTGGCTCGCGCCCTCGACCTCCGCGATGATCAGCATCAGCCGCTTCGTGTAGCGGTCGAGCAGATCGAACAGGATCGCTTCCTTGCTCTCGTAGTAATGGTAGAGCCGCGCCTTCGACGTGCCGCTCGCGGCGGCCAGGTCGGCCATCGACGTGCTCGGGTAGCTGGTCTGCGCAAATTTTTCGGCGGCGAGTTCGAGAATCTGGTCGCGCTGGGTTTCGTGATCGGGCGCTCGGGTGCGTGCCATGGTGTCAGCGGGGGAGGGAAAGGTGCGGGGTGCGCGCGCCGCCCGCCGGGGCGGTGCGGCCGGCGGAAGCGCCCGGCGCGTGCGCCGCGTGCAGGTCGTCGCGCAGCCGCAGCCCGCCGTTCGCGGCCAGTTCGCGCAGACGCCACAGCACGACCGGCTCGCGAACGGTGAAGCCGGCGCCCGCGCGCGGCAGCGCGGCGCCGATCTGCGCGGGCGACAGCCATTCGCCGCGCGCGGCGTCGGCGGCTTCGACGATCAGCGCGTCTAGGTCCGCGAATGTGCCGCTCGTGAACGTGTTGTCGCGCCACCGGCGCGTCTCGCCGTTCGCGAAGCGCGCCTCCTGCCATTCGAGCGCGAGCCGCGTGATGCGCAGCACGGAGATCGGCGCGGCGTCGGGCAGCCGCGCGGCGATCCGGGAGACCGCGGCGGCGGGGGCCGCCGGCACGTCGTCGGCGCACAGCCGCACTTCGTTCAGCCGCTGCGGCACGTTGCGCAGCCGGTAGCAGACGCGCCGCAGCGCCAGCTGGTCGGCGGCGTCGGGCGTGTGCCAGATCACGACCGGCTCGTCGCTTTCTTCGAGCGCGTCGAACATCGCGGCTTCGCCGCGCAGCACGGCTTCGGGCGTGCCGCCGGCGCGCTGCCAGAACGCGACGCGGTCGCCGGCGGATTCGTCGGCATGGCGCAGCGGGCCGACCGTCAGGTCGTCGTGCAGCGCGATCACGCGGCCGGCGCGGTCCGCGTCGCGAAGCGCGGCGCCGAGCGCCGCCGCGACGGGTTCGCCGCAGGTGATATGGATCGTGGTCATCGACAGCTCATCGGATACGCGAGGGACCCGCTCATAACGCAAAGGCCGCCCGCCGCCGGCATCTGCCGGTCGCGGGCGGCCCCTAGTGTAAGCGGATCGCCGCCAGGTCGAAAGCGGACCGTTGCTCTAGCGCTCGTCGAACGACACGACCACGCGCTCGCTCACCGGATGGCACTGGCAGGTCAGCACGAAGCCGTCGCGCACCTCGTGCTCTTCCAGCGTGTAGTTCTTGTCCATCTTCACTTCGCCTTCGAGCACCTTCGCGCGGCACGTGCAGCAGACGCCGCCCTTGCACGCGTAAGGCAGCGCGAGCCCCGCGCGCAGGCCGACGTCGAGCAGGCTCACGCCTTCGTACGGCAGGCGCATCTTGCGCTTCTTGCCGTCGATCACGATTTCGAGGTCGGCGGCGGGCGTGTTTTCGGTGATCTCGACCGGCGGCACGCCGGCCTGCGGCAGCGGCGTGCCGAAGCGTTCGACGTGGATCTTGGCCGCCGGGACGCCGGCCGCCTTCAGCGCGGCTTCGGCCGCGTCCATCATCGGCGCGGGGCCGCAGATGAACGCCTCGTCGATCGCGTCGGCCGGCAGCAGCGTGTCGAGGAACTGTGCGCATTTCGCCTGATCGAGCACGCCGTTGAACAGCTCGACGTCCTGCAGGTCGTCCGACAGCACGTGATACAGCACGAACCGGTTCATGAAGCGGTTCTTCAGGTCCTCCAGCTCCTCGGCGAACATGATCGCGTCGACGCTGCGATTGCCGTACACCAGCGTGAACGTGCTGCGCGGCTCCAGTTCGAGCGTCGTTTTCACGATCGCGAGCACCGGCGTGATGCCCGAGCCGCCGGAGAACGCGACGTACTGCTTGCCGTGGTCTGCGTTCAGGTGCGTGAAGAAGCGGCCGTCCGGCGTCATCACGTCGATCGTGTGGCCGGGCGCGAGCGTGTCGAACGCGAAGTTCGAGAAACGGCCGCCGCGCACGCGCTTGATGCCGATGCGCAGTTCGCCGTCGCGGTCGTAGTCGGTGACGCCGACGCAGATCGAATACGAGCGGCGCGTCTCCTCGCCGTCGATGTGGGTTTTCAGCGTGACGAACTGCCCCTGCGTGAAGCGGTAGGCTTCGCGCAGCGCGGGGGGCACCTCGAACGCGACGGACACCGCGTCCGCGGTCTCGGGCCGCACTTCGCGGATGCGCAGCGAATGGAATTGCGGGGTGGCCATATCAGTAGGGTTTGAAGTAGTCGAAGGGTTCGCGGCAGTCGATGCAGCGATACAGCGCCTTGCATGCGGTCGAGCCGAACTGCGCGAGGCGCTCGGTGTGCGCGGACCCGCAGCGCGGGCACGCGGGCGCCGCGAGCGGTTTCGGGATGAACGCGATCGGCCGCTCGGCCGGCGCGGCCGCAGTGGTGCCGCAGCGGCCGGTCGGCGGCGCGATGCCGTACGCGCGCAGCTTCTCGCGCGCGTCGTCGGTGATCCAGTCGGTCGTCCACGCGGGCGACAGCGTCGTCTCGATCCGGTACGGCGCGAGGCCGGCGGCGTCGAGCGCGTGCGCGACGTCCTCGGCGATCTGCGACATCGCCGGACAGCCGGAATAGGTCGGCGTGATCACCACTTCGAGCTGGCCGTCGTCCGCGCGCCGCACGTCGCGCAGGATGCCGAGTTCGCGGATCGACACGACGGGAATCTCCGGATCGGGCACCTGCTCCAGCACTTCGCGCGCGCGCTCGATCGCGGCGTCGGCAGTTGCAGTCATCGTTGCGTTCATCGTCGTGTTCCCCGCGTTACCAGCGCGCGCCCGGATGCTGGCGCGCGAGGCTCTGCATTTCCGCGAGCACGAAGCCCATGTGCTCCGAATGCTCGCCGAGCTTGCCGGTGCTCACGTGCTTCACCGGCGCGGGCAGCGTCAGCGTCGCTTCGTCGAGCGCGGCCTGCACGTCGGCGAGCCATGCGGCTTCGAGGTCCGACGTCAGCGGCGCGATGCCGGCTTCGGCGACGGCCGTCTCGACCGCGTCAGTAGCGAAGAACTCGCGCGTGTACGGCATCAGCCAGTCGAGCGCGGCCTGCGCGCGGTCGTGCGACTCGTCGGTGCCGTCGCCGAAACGGATCAGCCATTCGCGCGCGTGATGCACGTGATAGCGCGTTTCCTTGATCGAGCGTTCGGCGATCGCCGCGAGCTGCGGATCGGTGGAGCGCAGCAGCGCGGTCCACAGATGCGCCATCAGCGCCGCGTACAGGAAGTTGCGAACGATCGTCACCGCGTAGTCGTTCGACGAATGCGTGGTGCCGACGAGCGGGCCGAAATGCGGCAGTTCCGCGAGCGTGTAGTTCGCGAACTCGCGTTCGGCGCGGAAGTACGCGTAGTCGTCCTCGGTGCGCTCGCGGCCGGTCAGCGTGCGGTCGAGCGTCGCCGCGTGCGTGTACAGCAGGCGCGCCTGGCCGATCAGGTCGAGGCTCATGTTCGCGAGCGCGATGTCTTCTTCGAGCACCGGACCGTGGCCGCACCATTCGGTGTTGCGCTGGCCGAGGATCAGCGCGGTGTCCGCGAGACGCAGCACGTACGCGAGATGTTCAGGCGTGGGAGTCATGTCGGCGCGCCCTTACATGTGGTTGACTTCGTCGGGCAGCGTGTAGAACGTCGGATGGCGATAGATCTTGTCGCCGGCCGGTTCGAACAGTTCCGCCTTCTCGTTCGGATCGGACGCGGTGATCGCCGACGACGGCACCACCCAGATGCTGACGCCTTCCTGGCGGCGCGTGTAGACGTCGCGCGCCATGCGCAGCGCCATCGACGCGTCGGCCGCGTGCAGGCTGCCGCAATGCTTGTGATCCAGTCCCTGCTTGCTGCGCACGAACACTTCCCAGATCGGCCATTCCTTGTTCATCTGAATCTCCTGATACCTGATACGTACGGGGTGCCGGCTTCGCGGCCGTGGTCAGGCGGCGAGCTTCGCCGCGCGCTGACGTTGTTTTTCCGCATGGGCGAGCGCGGCTTCGCGCACCCATGCGCCTTCTTCGTGCGCCTTCACGCGCGTGCCGAGACGCTCGCGGTTGCACGGGCCGTCGCCGTTGACGACGCGCCAGAACTCGTCCCAGTCGATCGCGCCGTAGTCGTAGTGGCCGCGCTCCTCGTTCCACTTCAGGTCCGGGTCGGGCAGCGTGACGCCGAGCACCTTCGCCTGCTCGACGGTCGCGTCGACGAACTTCTGGCGCAGGTCGTCGTTCGTGATCCGCTTGATGCCCCATTTCGCGGACTGGTTGCTGTGGACCGAATCGGCGTCGCTCGGGCCGAACATCATCAGCACCGGCCACCACCAGCGGTTCACCGATTGCTGGACCAGTTCGCGCTGCGCGTCGGTGCCCTGCATCATCGCGAGCAGCGCGTCGAAGCCCTGGCGCTGGTGGAACGACTCTTCCTTGCAGATGCGGATCATCGCGCGCGCGTAGGGGCCGTACGTGCAGCGGCACAGCGGGATCTGGTTCATGATCGCGGCGCCGTCGACGAGCCAGCCGATCACGCCGACGTCCGCCCATGTCGGCGTCGGGTAGTTGAAGATGCTTGAATACTTGGCTTTGCCCGCGTGCAGCGCGTCGATCAGCTGGTCGCGCGACACGCCGAGCGTCTCGGCCGCGCTGTACAGATAAAGACCGTGACCCGCCTCGTCCTGCACTTTCGCGAGCAGGATCGCCTTGCGCTTCAGGCTCGGCGCGCGGGTGATCCAGTTGCCTTCGGGCAGCATGCCGACGACTTCCGAGTGCGCGTGCTGCGAGATCTGCCGCACGAGCGTCTTGCGGTAAGCGTCGGGCATCCAGTCCTGCGGCTCGATCTTGCCGTCGGCGGCGATCGCGGCGTCGAACCGGGCCTGCTCGGGGGACGCGTCGGCCGCGTCGAGCGGGGCGACGTTGCCGGGAATGTCGAGGGATTGCGTGTACATGGCGAATGCTCTCGATGGGGGAAGTGGGTGATGGTGCGCAGTATAAATCAACCGACCGGTCGGTATATAAAAATTTTGAGGTGGAGCAAGGTGGGGTTGGTATGGGTGGTCGTTGGCTGCTGGTTTTAGGCGGGGGTTCGGCTCGCGGCTCAGGCCGGGTCTCTGCCGCGGCTTGGGAATGGGCGACGCCGGTGGTACTCGCCCGGTTCGCGACCGGCCGCTTGTTCGTTGCGACGCGGCGCTCGACGTTGGACGCCTGGCCGATCGGGCAAAATGGGCGCTTTTGCCTCTTTGAGCGTTCGCCGATGAAGATTCGTTCGTTTGCCGTCGCCGTCTGTGCTTCGCTGGTCGCGTCGGTTGCCGCGGCCGCCGCGCCGGCTGCTGAGCAGCAGGCCCGTTGGGTTACCGCATGGGCCACCGCGCTCCAGCCGATTCCGCAGCGCGCCGATCTGCCCGCGCTATATCGCGCGCCCGAGGTGGCCGGCCGGACCGTGCGCCAGGTCGTGTACCCGACGCTCGACGGGCAGGCGATTCGCATCCGTCTGAGCAATGAATACGGGCGCGGTCCGCTCGTGGTCCGGGAACTGGCGATCGCGCCGTCCGCTGGCGGTGCCGCGGTAGAGGGCGGTCGTGAGGTGCGCGTGACGTTTGGCGGTCGCGCGGAGGCGTCGGTGCCGGTGGGCGCCACGGTCGACAGCGATCCGGTGCGGATGGATGTGGCGGCGGGGCGTCCGTACGCGATCAGTTCGTACATGGGGCCGGACCAAACGATGGCCGGGTGGCACCGCGTGTCGAACCAGACGAACTACGTGTCGACGCCGGGGAACCATGTCGCCGATCCGGCGGGCGGCGCATATGAACGGCGCTTCACCCAGTACGCGTGGGTGACGGCGTTGTCGGTGGGCGCGCGGGAGGGATCGGCCGTGGCGGCGATCGGCGATTCGATCACCGACGGAATGCGCTCGACGTTGAATGCGAACCGTCGCTGGCCGGATGCGCTGGCGCGGCGGTTGCGCGAGACCGGGCGGGAGGATGTCGCGGTGATCGATCTGGGGATCAGCGGGAACCGGCTGCTGAGTGACTCGCCGTGCTACGGAGACGCGCTGGAGCGGCGTTTCGGGCGGGATGTCGTGGCGCAGCCGGGCGTGCGCACCGCGATCCTGCTGATCGGCATCAACGACATCAACTTTCAGGCGATGCCGCCGCGCGCGGGCCTCGACTGCGACTATCCGCACACCGCCGTGACGGCGGACGACCTGATCGCCGGATATCGGCGGGTGATCGAACAGGCGCATGCGCACGGCATCCGGATTCTGGGTGCGACGCTGACGCCGGCGTCGCTGCCGCCGCAACGGGAGGCGATCCGGCTGGCGGCGAACCGCTGGATCCGGAGCGGGGGTGCGTTCGATGGCGTGGTGGACTTCGATGCGGCGCTGCGCGATCCGGCCGATCCAACGCGGTTGCGCCGCGCGTATGACAGCGGGGATCACATCCATCCGAGCGACGCCGGGTATGCGGCGATGGCCGCTGCCGTGCCTGTGGCTGCTCTGGCGGGAAAGTAATCCCGTGACGCTTTTGTGAAAAAATCCGGAGAAACCCTTGCGGAGTGCCGCCCGGTGTCCTACTATTCGGCTCCCCGCGAGAGGCGGGGAGCTGCGAAGTTGGGCGGGGCCTGACATGCGGTGGCGGGGTCAACATCCGGAAGGGGTAGCGGTAAAAAAGGTGTTGACGAAGCGGGAAAGGTTGTTCATAATCTCGTTTCTCTGCTGCTGACGCAGCAACGCACGAAACGCCGGGTAGTGAGTGGTTTTCCGGGGTTGAGTGTGACGCGATCTTTAAAAATTTACAGCCGATAAGTGTGGGCGCTCGATGCGGACTGCGCGACATCCTCTCCTTCGGGAGGGGGTGCAGCAAAAGTATCAGCAGCAAGGCGCTCGCACGAAAGTAAAGGTGGGTTTCACGCCCGTTGAGAAACGGGGGTGGAATCTGTCAGCACTTTGAGTGAGCGACCGGCTCCGGTGAGAGATCACTGGAACCGAAAGACAGTAACAGGTTTGAACTGAAGAGTTTGATCCTGGCTCAGATTGAACGCTGGCGGCATGCCTTACACATGCAAGTCGAACGGCAGCGCGGGGGCAACCCTGGCGGCGAGTGGCGAACGGGTGAGTAATACATCGGAACGTGTCCATTAGTGGGGGATAGCCCGGCGAAAGCCGGATTAATACCGCATACGATCTGTGGATGAAAGCGGGGGACCGAAAGGCCTCGCGCTAACGGGGCGGCCGATGGCGGATTAGGTAGTTGGTGGGGTAAAGGCCTACCAAGCCGACGATCCGTAGCTGGTCTGAGAGGACGACCAGCCACACTGGGACTGAGACACGGCCCAGACTCCTACGGGAGGCAGCAGTGGGGAATTTTGGACAATGGGGGCAACCCTGATCCAGCAATGCCGCGTGTGTGAAGAAGGCCTTCGGGTTGTAAAGCACTTTTGTCCGGAAAGAAATCATCCCTGCTAATACCGGGGGTGGATGACGGTACCGGAAGAATAAGCACCGGCTAACTACGTGCCAGCAGCCGCGGTAATACGTAGGGTGCGAGCGTTAATCGGAATTACTGGGCGTAAAGCGTGCGCAGGCGGTGATGTAAGACCGATGTGAAATCCCCGGGCTTAACCTGGGAACTGCATTGGTGACTGCATCGCTGGAGTATGGCAGAGGGGGGTGGAATTCCACGTGTAGCAGTGAAATGCGTAGAGATGTGGAGGAACACCGATGGCGAAGGCAGCCCCCTGGGCCAATACTGACGCTCATGCACGAAAGCGTGGGGAGCAAACAGGATTAGATACCCTGGTAGTCCACGCCCTAAACGATGTCAACTGGTTGTTGGGGATTCATTTCCTTAGTAACGTAGCTAACGCGTGAAGTTGACCGCCTGGGGAGTACGGTCGCAAGATTAAAACTCAAAGGAATTGACGGGGACCCGCACAAGCGGTGGATGATGTGGATTAATTCGATGCAACGCGAAAAACCTTACCTACCCTTGACATGTACGGAACCCTGGTGAGAGCCGGGGGTGCCCGAAAGGGAGCCGTAACACAGGTGCTGCATGGCTGTCGTCAGCTCGTGTCGTGAGATGTTGGGTTAAGTCCCGCAACGAGCGCAACCCTTGTCCCTAGTTGCTACGCAAGAGCACTCCAGGGAGACTGCCGGTGACAAACCGGAGGAAGGTGGGGATGACGTCAAGTCCTCATGGCCCTTATGGGTAGGGCTTCACACGTCATACAATGGTCGGAACAGAGGGTCGCCAACCCGCGAGGGGGAGCCAATCCCAGAAAACCGATCGTAGTCCGGATCGCAGTCTGCAACTCGACTGCGTGAAGCTGGAATCGCTAGTAATCGCGGATCAGCATGCCGCGGTGAATACGTTCCCGGGTCTTGTACACACCGCCCGTCACACCATGGGAGTGGGTTTTGCCAGAAGTGGCTAGTCTAACCGCAAGGAGGACGGTCACCACGGCAGGATTCATGACTGGGGTGAAGTCGTAACAAGGTAGCCGTATCGGAAGGTGCGGCTGGATCACCTCCTTTCCAGAGCTATGCGCGGTTCACGTGTCAGAGCGCTCACACTTGTCGGCTGTAGAGAGAAGGACAGACCCGGGGGTCTGTAGCTCAGTCGGTTAGAGCACCGTCTTGATAAGGCGGGGGTCGCTGGTTCGAATCCAGCCAGACCCACCATCCTGGTCCGGAGGGTGCGAGCCACAGTCTCCCGCGTGTGTACGCAAGACACGGGGGGCATAGCTCAGCTGGGAGAGCACCTGCTTTGCAAGCAGGGGGTCGTCGGTTCGATCCCGTCTGCCTCCACCAAGGTCTGTCCATCAGTCATCAGTGCACAGTGTCCTGTTCAGGGTATTGCGCATTGGCGACTGAGCCAGTCAGCTGATTATCGGCTGTCGTTCTTTAACAATCAGGAAGAAGTAGTAAAGAGATTCATCGAAAGCACTTAGAGATGGGTGTGAGTAGAGAATCAGGGTTGTGATTGTATCGATGTATCTCAAGGCCGTCGCAAGACGGATTGGAATACGGCACAACGCTAAAACTCAACCTGTAGCGGAGCGGCTTCGAAAGAGGCCCACCCGTTATAGGGTCAAGCGAACAAGTGCATGTGGTGGATGCCTTGGCGATCACAGGCGATGAAGGACGCGGTAGCCTGCGAAAAGCTCCGGGGAGCTGGCAAACAAGCTTTGATCCGGAGATGTCCGAATGGGGAAACCCACTCCGAATGGAGTATCCATGGCTGAATACATAGGCCATGTGAAGCGAACGCGGCGAACTGAAACATCTAAGTAGCCGCAGGAACAGAAATCAACCGAGATTCCCAGAGTAGTGGCGAGCGAAATGGGATCAGCCTGCATTCTTTATCTGTACCGTTAGTCGAACGCTCTGGAAAGTGCGGCCATAGCAGGTGATAGCCCTGTAGACGAAAACGGCATGGAAGAACTAGGTATGCGACAAGTAGGGCGGGACACGTGAAATCCTGTCTGAAGATGGGGGGACCATCCTCCAAGGCTAAATACTCGTGATCGACCGATAGTGAACCAGTACCGTGAGGGAAAGGCGAAAAGAACCCCGGGAGGGGAGTGAAACAGATCCTGAAACCGCATGCATACAAACAGTCGGAGCCTCGCAAGGGGTGACGGCGTACCTTTTGTATAATGGGTCAGCGACTTACATTCAGTGGCGAGCTTAACCGTATAGGGCAGGCGTAGCGAAAGCGAGTCCGAACAGGGCGTCCAGTCGCTGGGTGTAGACCCGAAACCAGGTGATCTATCCATGGCCAGGCTGAAGGCACGGTAACACGTGCTGGAGGGCCGAACCCACTAACGTTGAAAAGTTAGGGGATGAGCTGTGGATAGGGGTGAAAGGCTAAACAAACCTGGAAATAGCTGGTTCTCTCCGAAAACTATTTAGGTAGTGCCTCGTGTATCACCTTCGGGGGTAGAGCACTGTCATGGTTGAAGGGTCCATTGCGGATTACTTCGCCATAGCAAACTCCGAATACCGAAGAGTGCAATCACGGGAGACAGACATCGGGTGCTAACGTCCGGTGTCAAGAGGGAAACAACCCAGACCGCCAGCTAAGGTCCCTAAAATTGGCTAAGTGGGAAACGAAGTGGGAAGGCAAAAACAGTCAGGAGGTTGGCTTAGAAGCAGCCACCCTTTAAAGAAAGCGTAATAGCTCACTGATCGAGTCGTCCTGCGCGGAAGATGTAACGGGGCTAAGCCAGTTACCGAAGCTGCGGATGCGTGCTTGCACGCATGGTAGGAGAGCGTTCCGTAAGCCTGCGAAGGTGCACTGGAAAGTGTGCTGGAGGTATCGGAAGTGCGAATGCTGACATGAGTAGCGATAAAGGGGGTGAAAGGCCCCCTCGCCGTAAGCCCAAGGTTTCCTACGCAACGTTCATCGGCGTAGGGTGAGTCGGCCCCTAAGGCGAGGCAGAAATGCGTAGCTGATGGGAAGCAGATTAATATTTCTGCACCATTGTGAAATGCGATGGGGGGACGGATCGCGGAAGGTTGTCCGGGTGTTGGAAGTCCCGGTCGCTGCATTGGAGAAGGTACCCTGGCAAATCCGGGTACGGAATTCAAGGGTGTGGCGCGAGCTCCTTCGGGAGCGAAGCAATCGGAAGGGGTTCCAGGAAAAGCCTCTAAGCTTCAGTTTCACAGTGACCGTACCGCAAACCGACACAGGTGGGCGAGATGAGTATTCTAAGGCGCTTGAGAGAACTCGGGAGAAGGAACTCGGCAAATTGGTACCGTAACTTCGGGATAAGGTACGCCCCTGTAGCTTGAGCGGCTCGCGCCGTGAGGGTGAAGGGGTTGCAATAAACTGGTGGCTGCGACTGTTTAATAAAAACACAGCACTCTGCAAACACGAAAGTGGACGTATAGGGTGTGACGCCTGCCCGGTGCCGGAAGATTAAATGATGGGGTGCAAGCTCTTGATTGAAGTCCCGGTAAACGGCGGCCGTAACTATAACGGTCCTAAGGTAGCGAAATTCCTTGTCGGGTAAGTTCCGACCTGCACGAATGGCGTAACGATGGCCACACTGTCTCCTCCCGAGACTCAGCGAAGTTGAAGTGTTTGTGATGATGCAATCTCCCCGCGGCTAGACGGAAAGACCCCATGAACCTTTACTGCAGCTTTGCATTGGACTTTGAACCGGTTTGTGTAGGATAGGTGGGAGGCTGTGAAGCGGCAACGCCAGTTGTCGTGGAGCCGTCCTTGAAATACCACCCTGATCTGTTTGAGGTTCTAACCTTGGTCCGTTATCCGGATCGGGGACAGTGCATGGCAGGCAGTTTGACTGGGGCGGTCTCCTCCCAAAGGGTAACGGAGGAGTACGAAGGTACGCTAGGTACGGTCGGAAATCGTGCTGATAGTGCAATGGCATAAGCGTGCTTGACTGCGAGACTGACAAGTCGAGCAGGTGCGAAAGCAGGTCATAGTGATCCGGTGGTTCTGTATGGAAGGGCCATCGCTCAACGGATAAAAGGTACTCTGGGGATAACAGGCTGATACCGCCCAAGAGTTCATATCGACGGCGGTGTTTGGCACCTCGATGTCGGCTCATCTCATCCTGGGGCTGTAGCCGGTCCCAAGGGTATGGCTGTTCGCCATTTAAAGAGGTACGTGAGCTGGGTTTAAAACGTCGTGAGACAGTTTGGTCCCTATCTGCCGTGGGCGCTGGAAGTTTGAGGGGGCCTGCTCCTAGTACGAGAGGACCGGAGTGGACGAACCTCTGGTGTACCGGTTGTCACGCCAGTGGCATCGCCGGGTAGCTATGTTCGGAAGAGATAACCGCTGAAAGCATCTAAGCGGGAAACTCGCCTCAAGATGAGACTTCCCCGGGGCTTCGAGCCCCTTGAAGGGTCGTTCAAGACCAGGACGTTGATAGGTCAGGTGTGGAAGCGCAGTAATGCGTTAAGCTAACTGATACTAATTGCCCGTAAGGCTTGATCCTATAACAGGTGTGTCGGTCATGGCCGGTGCCTCAGCACCCGGCCGGACCCATCCCCCAGCGGGATGCGCCGCAAGTTGAGAACGTGTTGTGCAGAACATCACAACCCCCACTCTTTACGCTTCTTCCAGATTGGCTGTGGCGCGACCCCAAACCGCGACGCAGCAACCCGTCATGCCTGATGACCATAGCGAGTCGGTCCCACCCCTTCCCATCCCGAACAGGACCGTGAAACGACTCCACGCCGATGATAGTGCGGATTGCCCGTGTGAAAGTAGGTAATCGTCAGGCTCCTCATGCTGTCCCCGATACCCCGGCCTCTCCACCCAACGGAGGGTCGGGGTTCGGCGTTTACGGTCTTGCACTATAAGTGAGAGCGTACTCGGGGAATTTCGATGCAAACTGCTTGACAGCGGGTCGATGTTCCCCCATAATCGTCAGTTCTCTGCGGAGGGGTGCCCGAGTGGCTAAAGGGGGCAGACTGTAAATCTGTTGGCTTACGCCTACGTTGGTTCGAATCCAACCTCCTCCACCAGAATTCAGCTGAAGTAGCGGTCAGTCGGGAATCGGAAGATCCTTGCGGGTGTAGCTCAATGGTAGAGCAGAAGCCTTCCAAGCTTACGACGAGGGTTCGATTCCCTTCACCCGCTCCAGCGATATGAAGAAGTAAGCGCCCATGTGGCTCAGTGGTAGAGCACTCCCTTGGTAAGGGAGAGGTCGGCAGTTCGATCCTGCCCATGGGCACCATCAAAGTGGTAGTTTGCGCGCCCCGCGCAACGTACGGAAAAATCCTCTTAGGAGTCGAAAATGGCCAAGGGTAAATTTGAGCGGACCAAGCCGCACGTGAACGTGGGCACGATCGGTCACGTTGACCACGGCAAGACCACGCTGACGGCAGCGATCACGACGGTGCTGACGAAGAAGTTCGGCGGCGAAGCGAAGGCGTACGACCAGATCGACGCGGCGCCGGAAGAAAAGGCGCGCGGCATCACGATCAACACCGCGCACGTCGAGTACGAAACGGCGAACCGTCACTACGCCCACGTCGACTGCCCGGGTCACGCGGACTACGTGAAGAACATGATCACGGGCGCCGCGCAGATGGACGGCGCGATCCTGGTGTGCTCGGCCGCTGACGGCCCGATGCCGCAGACGCGCGAGCACATCCTGCTGGCCCGTCAGGTCGGCGTGCCGTACATCATCGTGTTCCTGAACAAGTGCGACATGGTGGACGACGCGGAACTGCTCGAACTGGTCGAGATGGAAGTGCGCGAACTGCTGTCGAAGTACGACTTCCCGGGCGACGACACGCCGATCATCAAGGGCTCGGCCAAGCTGGCGCTGGAAGGCGACACGGGCGAGCTGGGTGAAGTGGCGATCATGAACCTGGCCGACGCGCTGGACACGTACATCCCGACGCCGGAGCGCGCGGTGGACGGTGCGTTCCTGATGCCGGTGGAAGACGTGTTCTCGATCTCGGGTCGCGGCACGGTGGTGACGGGCCGCGTCGAGCGTGGCGTGGTCAAGGTCGGCGAGGAAATCGAGATCGTCGGTATCAAGCCGACGGTGAAGACGACCTGCACGGGCGTGGAAATGTTCCGCAAGCTGCTCGACCAGGGTCAGGCGGGCGACAACGTCGGTATCCTGCTGCGCGGCACGAAGCGTGAAGACGTGGAGCGCGGCCAGGTGCTGGCCAAGCCGGGTTCGATCACGCCGCACACGCACTTCACGGCTGAAGTGTACGTGCTGAGCAAGGACGAAGGCGGCCGCCACACGCCGTTCTTCAACAACTACCGTCCGCAGTTCTACTTCCGTACGACGGACGTGACGGGCTCGATCGAGCTGCCGAAGGACAAGGAAATGGTGATGCCGGGCGACAATGTGTCGATCACGGTGAAGCTGATCGCGCCGATCGCGATGGAAGAAGGTCTGCGCTTCGCCATCCGCGAAGGCGGCCGTACCGTCGGCGCAGGTGTCGTCGCCAAGATCATCGAGTAAGCCAGCCAGACTCGTTGATCGGTAGTTTCGGGGTTGGCGGTGCCGCCAGCCCCAAATGGTTTAGGGGTATAGCTCAACTGGCAGAGCGTCGGTCTCCAAAACCGAAGGTTGGGGGTTCGATTCCCTCTGCCCCTGCCAACTTCTCGCGCTGTGCGCGATATGCGTTAAGGTGTTATGGCGAATCCTTCCGTCGAAACTGTAAATACTTCCGGTGACAAGCTGATGCTTGCAGTGGGTGTATTGTTGGTGGTGGCCGGGTTCGCTGGGTTTTACTGGCTCGGTAGCCAGGAGTGGTATGTCCGCGGTGCGGCGCTTGCTGTCGGCGTTATCGCGGGTGTGGTGGTCGGTCTTCTCTCGGCGCCCGGCAAGAGTTTCATCGCGTTTGCCAAAGACTCGTACAAGGAAGTCCGCAAGGTTGTCTGGCCGACTCGCAAGGAAGCCACCCAGACGACGCTGGTGGTCTTCGGTTTTGTGCTGGTGATGGCCATCTTTCTCTGGCTCAGCGACAAGTCCATTGAATGGGTGATTTTCTCGGCGATTCTGGGTTGGAAATGATATGAGCGATACACCGGCATCCCCGAGCGGAAAACGCTGGTACGTGGTGCACGCCTACTCCGGGATGGAGAAGAGCGTGCAACGTGCGCTTCAGGAGCGCATCGATCGTGCCGGCATGCAGGACAAATTTGGTCAGATCCTCGTGCCGACCGAAGAGGTGGTCGAGGTGAAGGGCGGTCACAAGTCAGTGACTGAGCGTCGTTTTTTTCCGGGCTACGTGCTCGTCGAAATGGAAATGACGGACGAAACGTGGCACCTCGTGAAGAACACCGCGAAGGTCACGGGTTTCGTCGGTGGCGCGCGTAATCGGCCGAGCCCGATTTCCCCGCGCGAAGTCGAAAAGATCATGTCGCAGATGCAGGAAGGCGTGGAAAAGCCGCGCCCGAAGACCCTGTTCGAAGTCGGCGAAATGGTCCGCGTGAAGGACGGTCCGTTCACGGACTTCAACGGCAGCGTCGAAGAAGTGAATTACGAGAAATCGCGCGTCCGGGTGTCCGTTACGATTTTCGGTCGCGCTACGCCGGTCGAACTCGAATTCGGCCAGGTCGAAAAGTTGTAATCCGATTCCACGGATCGCGCCCGCCGGGCGCGGTTCGTCTTTCGCGCTTACGGTCCGCGTAATGGCCGTAGAGGAGCGTTGGTAGTCCGGGCGGCTGTGGTCGGCCCAGCGACGAAGGCGCGCTACTACTCACCCGAACGCTCACGCGTTCCAGAGAGGTTTTCAACATGGCAAAGAAAATCATCGGCTTTATCAAGCTGCAGATTCCTGCAGGTAAGGCCAACCCGTCGCCGCCGGTCGGTCCGGCACTGGGCCAGCGCGGCCTGAACATCATGGAGTTCTGCAAGGCGTTCAACGCGCAGACTCAAGCGATGGAGCCGGGTCTGCCGGTGCCGGTCGTGATCACGGCATTCGCGGACAAGAGCTTCACGTTCGTACTGAAGACGCCGCCGGCGACCGTGCTGATCAAGAAGGCAGCGAAGGTCGACAAGGGTTCGAGCAAGCCGCACACCGACAAGGTCGGCAAGATCACCCGCGCGCAGGCTGAAGAAATCGCCAAAACGAAGATGCCGGATCTCACGGCAGCCGATATGGACGCAGCGGTCCGCACGATCGCTGGCAGCGCCCGTTCGATGGGCATCACCGTGGAGGGCGTGTAAATGGCCAAGGTCTCGAAGCGTCTGCAAGCTTTTGCAGCCAAGGTTGATCGTCAGAAGCTGTACCCGATCAGCGACGCTATCGCGCTCGTGAAGGGATGCGCGACGGCCAAGTTCGACGAGTCGATCGACGTCGCCGTCCAGCTCGGCATCGACGCGAAGAAGTCGGACCAGGTCGTTCGCGGCTCGGTCGTGTTGCCCGCAGGTACCGGCAAGTCGGTGCGCGTCGCGGTGTTCGCGCAAGGCGAGAAGGCCGAGCAGGCTCGTGCCGCCGGCGCCGAAATCGTCGGCATGGAAGACCTCGCCGAACAGATCAAGGGCGGCAATCTGAACTTCGACGTCGTGATCGCTTCGCCGGACACGATGCGCGTCGTCGGTACGCTCGGTCAGATCCTCGGCCCGCGCGGTCTGATGCCGAACCCGAAGGTCGGCACCGTGACGCCGGACGTGGCGACCGCAGTGAAGAACGCGAAGGCCGGTCAGGTGCAGTTCCGCGTCGACAAGGCCGGTATCATCCACGCAACGATCGGTCGCGCTTCGTTCGAGCCGGCAGCGCTGCGCACGAACCTCGACGCGCTGGTCGACGCGCTGAACAAGGCGAAGCCGGCGACGAGCAAAGGCGTGTACCTGCGCAAGATCGCCGTGTCGAGCACGATGGGCGTCGGCGTTCGCGTCGATCAAACGTCGCTCGCCGCGCAGTAACAAGTTTTGCTCCGGGGTCGCCGGCAACGGCGGCCGCGGAGAATTAAGGGCTTTGGGCGGTTGTGTGGAGGCAGTCTGCTTCGCGCAACCGGTTGTCAAAGACCGTTGGCGGGGCCGCAGCAGTCGGGCGATTCCTTAATGCAAGCCAACGCAGATGGCGAACCCGAAAAGGTTTTGAAGTGCTGAAGCCGACGTCCGCAGGTAGCGATGCCCGCGACCGTTGGCTGAAATACTCCGGACTGGTCGGACGCCGTTGTTGAACGCGGCACGCTCGGCTTGATGCAGGGTGTGTCGAATCTGGAGGTTAACCGTGCCACTGAACAAAGAAGGTAAGCAGGCCGTCGTGGCTGAAGTCTCCGCGCAGGTCGCGAAGGCTCAGACCATCGTGCTGGCCGAGTATCGTGGAATCGCGGTTGGCGATCTGACCAAGCTGCGCGCGAAAGCGCGCGAGCAACAGGTGTACCTGCGCGTGTTGAAGAACACGCTGGCGCGTCGCGCTGTCGAAGGTACCCCGTTTGCTCCGCTGGCTGAGCAGATGACCGGTCCTCTGATCTACGGCATCTCGGAAGATGCCATTGCTGCTGCGAAGGTCGTCAACGACTTCAGCAAGAGCAATGACAAGTTGATCATCAAGGCCGGTTCCTACGAAGGCAACGTGATGGACAAGGCTGGCGTGCAAGCGCTTGCCAACATCCCGAGCCGCGAGGAACTGCTCTCCAAGCTGTTGTTCGTCATGCAGGCTCCGGTTTCCGGTCTGGCGCGCGCTCTGGCCGCGCTGGCGGAAAAGAAGCAGGCAGAAGAGGCCGCGTAAGCGGCTTCGACGAACACAGGCGGGCGAGAGGGATCGCTGGCTGTTTCCGAATTCAATCCAGGAGTATTTCAAATGGCAATCGCAAAAGAAGACATCCTCGAAGCCGTTGGCTCGATGTCGGTTCTCGAACTGAACGAGCTGGTCAAGGCGTTCGAAGAAAAGTTTGGCGTGTCGGCCGCTGCAGTCGCAGTTGCTGGCCCCGCAGCCGGCGGCGCCGGTGCAGCTGCTGCTGAAGAGCAGACCGAATTCACCGTCGTGCTGACCGAAACCGGCGCGAACAAGGTGTCGGTCATCAAGGCCGTTCGTGAACTGACGGGTCTCGGCCTGAAGGAAGCGAAGGATCTGGTCGACGGCGCACCGAAGCCTGTGAAGGAAGCGGTGCCGAAGGCCGCTGCTGAAGAAGCGAAGAAGAAGCTGGAAGAAGCCGGCGCGAAGGCTGAAATCAAGTAAGTTTCAGCGCGCTGTGCGAAGGCTGGCGGTTTTTACACCGCCGGCCTTTTTGTGCTTTGTGGGAACCGTGTTTTTTCGCCCGATTTTCAGGATCGGACGCGCGAATACGGGACCCAGAAGCCAAAGAAAACCGTCTTTCGCAACAATCGAATGGCGATTCTCTTTGTCTTCTGATGCGACTGCAGAAGGCAAGTTTGGTCGGGCAACGGAGAAGTAGCACCTGTGACAGGTATCCGTTGCCGTCAGCCAGCGGTTGGTAGCGGCCAACCACCAAGCTTCCAGGGCTCGCGAAGCCATCGGGTCTCAGTCGGTGAACACTCGGGTCGTATCGATCGGGCAATCCTGCTCCGACCTACCCGCCGTGATTCGGAGATCGTATGCAATATTCCTTCACCGAGAAGAAGCGTATTCGCAAGAGTTTTGCGAAGCGCCCCATCGTTCACCAGGTTCCTTTCCTGCTGGCTACCCAGCTTGAATCATTCAGCACGTTTCTGCAAGCCGATGTGCTGGCCACGCAACGCAAACCGGAAGGTCTGCAGGCCGCGTTCACGTCCGTTTTCCCGATAGTTTCCCATAACGGTTTTGCCCGCCTGGAGTTCGTCAGCTACATGCTGTCGTCGCCGGCGTTCAACATCAAGGAATGCCAGCAGCGTGGCCTCACGTACTGCTCGGCGTTGCGCGCGAAGGTGCGCCTCGTGCTGCTCGACAAGGAGTCGCCGAGCAAGCCGGTCGTCAAGGAAGTGAAGGAGCAGGAAGTGTACATGGGTGAAATTCCGCTCATGACGCCGACCGGCTCGTTCGTGATCAACGGCACCGAGCGGGTGATCGTGTCGCAGCTGCACCGTTCGCCGGGCGTGTTCTTCGAGCATGACAAGGGCAAGACGCACAGCTCGGGCAAGCTGCTGTTCTCCGCGCGGATCATTCCGTACCGCGGCTCGTGGCTCGACTTCGAATTCGATCCGAAGGACGTGCTGTATTTCCGCGTCGACCGCCGTCGCAAGATGCCGGTCACGATCCTGCTGAAGGCGATCGGCCTCACGCCGGAACAGATCCTCGCGAACTTCTTCGTGTTCGACAACTTCACGCTGATGCCGGAAGGCGCGCAGATGGAGTTCGTGCCCGAGCGTCTGCGCGGCGAAGTCGCGCGCTTCGACATCACGGACCGCGACGGCAACGTGATTGTGCAGAAGGACAAGCGGATCAACGCGAAGCACATCCGCGACCTCGAAAACGCGAAGACCACGTTCATCTCGGTTCCGGAAGACTATCTGCTCGGCCGCGTGCTCGCGAAGAACGTCGTTGACGGCGACACCGGCGAAGTGATCGCAAACGCGAACGACGAGATCACCGAAAGCGTGCTCGAAAAGCTGCGCGAGGCGAAGATCAAGGACATCCAGACGCTCTACACGAACGATCTGGACCAGGGTCCGTACATCTCGTCCACGCTGCGCATCGACGAAACGGCCGACCGCATGGCCGCGCGCATCGCGATCTACCGGATGATGCGTCCGGGCGAGCCGCCGACCGAAGAAGCGGTCGAGGCGCTGTTCAACCGTCTGTTCTACAGCGAAGACGCGTACGACCTGTCGAAGGTCGGCCGCATGAAGTTCAACCGCCGCGTCGGCCGTGACGAGATCACCGGCCCGATGACGCTGCAGGACGACGACATCCTCGCGACGATCAAGATCCTCGTCGAACTGCGCAACGGCAAGGGCGAAGTGGACGACATCGACCACCTCGGCAACCGTCGCGTGCGTTGCGTCGGCGAACTCGCGGAGAACCAGTTCCGCGCGGGTCTCGTGCGCGTCGAGCGCGCGGTGAAGGAACGCCTCGGCCAGGCCGAAAGCGAAAACCTGATGCCGCACGACCTGATCAACTCGAAGCCGATTTCGTCGGCGATCCGCGAGTTCTTCGGTTCGTCGCAGCTGTCGCAGTTCATGGACCAGACCAACCCGCTGTCGGAAATCACGCACAAGCGTCGTGTTTCCGCACTGGGACCGGGCGGTCTGACGCGCGAGCGCGCGGGCTTCGAAGTCCGCGACGTGCACCCGACCCACTACGGCCGCGTGTGTCCGATCGAAACGCCGGAAGGTCCGAACATCGGTCTGATCAACTCGCTCGCGCTGTACGCGCACCTGAACGAGTACGGCTTCCTTGAAACGCCGTACCGCAAGGTCGCGGACGGCAAGGTGACCGACCAGATCGACTACCTGTCGGCAATCGAGGAAGGTCGCTACGTGATCGCGCAGGCGAACGCGGCGGTGGCCGACGACGGCACGCTGACCGACGAACTCGTGTCGTCGCGTGAAGCGGGCGAAACGCTGATGGTCACGCCGGACCGCATCCAGTACATGGACGTGGCGCCGTCGCAGATCGTGTCGGTGGCGGCTTCGCTGATTCCGTTCCTCGAACACGACGATGCGAACCGCGCGTTGATGGGTTCGAACATGCAGCGTCAGGCGGTGCCGTGTCTGCGTCCGGAAAAGCCGGTCGTCGGTACGGGCATCGAGCGTACCGTGGCGGTCGACTCGGGTACGACGGTTCAGGCGTTCCGCGGCGGCGTGGTCGACTACGTCGACGCGGGCCGTATCGTGATCCGCGTGAACGACGAGGAAGCGGTGGCCGGCGACGTGGGCGTCGACATCTACAACCTCATCAAGTACACGCGTTCGAACCAGAACACGAACATCAACCAGCGTCCGATCGTGAAGATCGGCGACAAGGTCTCGCGCGGCGACGTGCTGGCCGACGGCGCATCGACGGACCTGGGCGAGCTGGCGCTCGGCCAGAACATGCTGGTCGCGTTCATGCCGTGGAACGGCTACAACTTCGAAGACTCGATCCTGATCTCGGAGAAGGTCGTGGCGGACGACCGTTACACGTCGATCCACATCGAAGAGCTGAACGTGGTCGCTCGCGACACGAAGCTCGGACCGGAAGAAATCACGCGCGACATCTCGAACCTCGCGGAAGTGCAGCTTGGCCGTCTCGACGAGTCGGGCATCGTGTACATCGGCGCGGAAGTCGAGGCGGGCGACGTGCTGGTCGGCAAGGTCACGCCGAAGGGCGAAACCCAGCTGACGCCGGAAGAAAAGCTGCTGCGCGCGATCTTCGGCGAGAAGGCGTCGGACGTGAAGGACACGTCGCTGCGCGTGCCGTCGGGCATGAGCGGCACCGTGATCGACGTGCAGGTGTTCACGCGTGAAGGCATCCAGCGCGACAAGCGTGCGCAACAGATCATCGACGATGAACTGAAGCGTTATCGCCTCGACCTGAACGACCAGCTGCGCATCGTCGAAGGCGATGCGTTCCAGCGTCTCGCGCGGATGCTCGAAGGCAAGGTCGCGAACGGCGGCCCGAAGAAGCTCGCGAAGGGCGCGAAGATCGAGCAGGCGTACCTCGCGGACCTCGATCACTACCATTGGTTCGACATCCGCCTCGCGGACGAAGAAGCAGCGGCGCAGCTCGAAGCGATCAAGGACTCGATCGAACAGAAGCGTCACCAGTTCGACCTCGCGTTCGAAGAGAAGCGCAAGAAGCTCACGCAGGGCGACGAACTGCCGCCGGGCGTGCTGAAGATGGTCAAGGTGTACCTCGCAGTGAAGCGCCGCCTGCAGCCGGGCGACAAGATGGCCGGCCGTCACGGCAACAAGGGTGTCGTGTCGAAGATCGTGCCGATCGAAGACATGCCGTACATGGCCGACGGCCGTCCGGCCGACGTCGTGCTGAACCCGCTCGGCGTGCCGTCGCGGATGAACGTGGGTCAGGTGCTCGAAGTTCACCTCGGCTGGGCCGCGAAGGGTCTCGGCTGGCGGATCGGCGAAATGCTGCAGCGCCAGGCGAAGATCGAAGAGCTGCGCAAGTTCCTGACGAAGATCTACAACGAGTCGGGCCGCGCAGAAGAGCTGGACAGCTTCTCGGACGACGAGATCATCGAACTCGCGAAGAACCTGCGCGAAGGCGTGCCGTTCGCGACGCCGGTGTTCGACGGCGCGACCGAAGAGGAAATGTCGGCGATGCTGGATCTCGCGTTCCCGGACGACATCGCGCGCAACCTCGGCATGACGAAGTCGAAGAACCAGGTGCGTCTGTTCGACGGCCGCACGGGTGAGGCATTCGAGCGGACCGTGACGGTCGGCTACATGCACTACCTGAAGCTGCATCACCTGGTCGACGACAAGATGCACGCGCGTTCGACCGGCCCGTACTCGCTCGTCACGCAGCAACCGCTGGGCGGCAAGGCGCAGTTCGGCGGCCAGCGTTTCGGTGAAATGGAAGTGTGGGCGCTCGAAGCGTACGGCGCATCGTACGTGCTGCAGGAAATGCTGACGGTGAAGTCGGACGACGTGACTGGCCGGACCAAGGTGTACGAGAACCTGGTCAAGGGCGATCACGTCATCGATGCGGGCATGCCGGAGTCCTTCAACGTGCTGGTGAAGGAAATCCGCTCGCTCGGTATCGACATCGACCTCGACCGCAACTAATCGGACTACGGAGAGAAGGCAATGAAAGCTCTGCTCGATCTATTCAAGCAAGTCCAACAAGAAGAAGTTTTCGACGCGATCAAGATCGGTCTGGCCTCGCCGGACAAGATCCGCTCGTGGTCGTTCGGTGAAGTGAAGAAGCCGGAGACCATCAACTACCGCACGTTCAAGCCGGAGCGGGACGGCCTGTTCTGCGCGAAGATCTTCGGGCCGATCAAGGACTACGAGTGCCTGTGCGGCAAGTACAAGCGCCTGAAGCACCGCGGCGTGATCTGCGAGAAGTGCGGCGTCGAAGTGACGCTCGCGAAGGTGCGCCGCGAACGGATGGGCCACATCGAACTGGCCTCGCCGGTCGCGCACATCTGGTTCCTGAAGTCGCTGCCGTCGCGTCTGGGCATGGTGCTCGACATGACGCTGCGCGACATCGAGCGCGTGCTGTACTTCGAAGCGTACGTGGTGATCGATCCGGGCATGACGCCGCTGAAGGCGCGGCAGATCATGACCGAAGAGGATTACTACAACAAGGTCGAGGAATACGGTGACGAATTCCGCGCCGAGATGGGCGCGGAAGGCGTGCGCGAACTGCTGCGCGCGATCAACATCGACGAGCAGGTCGAGACGCTGCGCACCGAGCTGAAGAACACCGGCTCGGAAGCGAAGATCAAGAAGTACGCGAAGCGTCTGAAGGTGCTTGAGGCATTCCAGCGTTCGGGCATCAAGCCGGAATGGATGATCCTCGAAGTGCTGCCGGTGCTGCCGCCGGAACTGCGTCCGCTCGTGCCGCTCGACGGCGGCCGTTTCGCGACGTCGGACCTGAACGACCTGTACCGCCGCGTGATCAACCGTAACAACCGGTTGAAGCGTCTGCTCGAACTGAAGGCGCCGGAGATCATCGTCCGCAACGAAAAGCGGATGCTCCAGGAAGCCGTCGATTCGCTGCTCGACAACGGCCGTCGCGGCAAGGCGATGACGGGCGCGAACAAGCGTCCGCTGAAGTCGCTCGCCGACATGATCAAGGGTAAGGGCGGCCGCTTCCGTCAGAACCTGCTGGGCAAGCGCGTCGACTACTCGGGCCGTTCGGTCATCGTGGTCGGCCCGACGCTGAAGCTGCACCAGTGCGGTCTGCCGAAGCTGATGGCGCTCGAACTGTTCAAGCCGTTCATCTTCCACAAGCTGGAAACGATGGGCGTCGCGACGACGATCAAGGCCGCGAAGAAGGAAGTCGAAAACCAGACGGCGGTCGTGTGGGACATCCTCGAAGAGGTGATCCGCGAGCATCCGGTGATGCTGAACCGCGCACCGACGCTGCACCGTCTCGGCATTCAGGCGTTCGAGCCGGTGCTGATCGAAGGCAAGGCGATCCAGCTGCACCCGCTCGTCTGCGCGGCGTTCAACGCCGACTTCGACGGCGACCAGATGGCCGTCCACGTTCCGCTGTCGCTCGAAGCGCAGATGGAAGCGCGCACGCTGATGCTGGCGTCGAACAACGTGCTGTTCCCGGCGAACGGCGATCCGTCGATCGTGCCGTCGCAGGATATCGTGCTCGGCCTGTACTACGCGACGCGTGAAGCGATCAACGCGAAGGGCGAAGGCATGACCTTCACCGGCGTGTCGGAAGCGATCCGCGCGTACGAGAACAAGGAAGTCGAGCTGGCGTCGCGCGTCAACGTGCGGATCACCGAAATGGTCCACAACGAAGACAAGTCGGAAGGCGCGCCGGCGTTCGTGCCGAAGATCTCGCTGTTCGCGACGACCGTCGGCCGCGCGATCCTGTCGGAAATCCTGCCGCCGGGCCTGCCGTTCACGGTGCTGAACAAGCCGCTGAAGAAGAAGGAAATTTCGCGCCTCATCAACACGGCATTCCGCAAGTGCGGCCTGCGCGAAACGGTGATCTTCGCGGACCAGCTGATGCAGTCGGGTTTCCGTCTCGCGACGCGCGCCGGCATCTCGATCTGCGTGGACGACATGCTCGTGCCGCCGCAGAAGGAAACGATCGTCGGCGACGCCGCGAAGAAGGTGAAGGAGTACGACCGCCAGTACATGTCGGGTCTCGTCACCGCGCAGGAACGCTACAACAACGTGGTCGACATCTGGTCGGCGACGTCGGAAGCGGTCGGCAAGGCGATGATGGAGCAGCTCGCGACGGAACCGGTGGTCGATCGCGACGGCAAGGAAACGCGCCAGGAATCGTTCAACTCGATCTACATGATGGCCGACTCGGGCGCGCGGGGTTCCGCGGTCCAGATCCGTCAGCTGGCGGGGATGCGCGGCCTGATGGCGAAGCCGGACGGCTCGATCATCGAAACGCCGATTACCGCGAACTTCCGCGAAGGCCTGAACGTGCTGCAGTACTTCATCTCGACCCACGGCGCACGTAAGGGTCTGGCTGATACGGCACTGAAGACCGCGAACTCGGGTTACCTGACGCGTCGTCTCGTCGACGTCACGCAGGATCTCGTCGTCGTCGAGGACGATTGCGGCACGTCGCAGGGTGTGGCGATGAAGGCGCTCGTCGAAGGCGGTGAAGTCGTCGAGGCGCTGCGCGACCGGATTCTCGGCCGCGTCGCGGTGGCGGACGTCGTCAATCCGGAAACCCAGGAAACGCTGTACGAATCGGGCTCGCTGCTCGACGAAGACGCGGTCGAAGAGATCGAGCGTCTGGGCATCGACGAAGTGCGCGTGCGCACGCCGCTTACCTGCGAAACGCGTTATGGGCTGTGCGCGGCCTGCTACGGCCGGGATCTCGGCCGCGGCTCGCGCGTGAACGTCGGCGAAGCGGTCGGCGTGATCGCCGCGCAGTCGATCGGCGAACCGGGCACGCAGCTGACGATGCGGACGTTCCACATCGGCGGCGCGGCATCGCGTGCGGCGGTGGCATCGTCGGTCGAAGCGAAGTCGAACGGCACGGTGCGCTTCACGGCGACGATGCGCTACGTGACGAACGCGAAGGGCGAGCAGATCGTCATCTCGCGTTCGGGCGAGGCGATCATCGCCGACGATCACGGCCGCGAGCGCGAGCGTCACAAGGTGCCGTACGGCGCGACGCTGCTGCAACTCGACGGTGCGCAGATCAAGGCGGGCACGCAGCTCGCGACGTGGGATCCGATGACGCGTCCGATCATCACCGAGTACGGCGGTACGGTGAAGTTCGAGAACGTCGAGGAAGGCGTGACGGTCGCGAAGCAGATCGACGACGTGACGGGGCTTTCGACGCTCGTCGTGATCGACGTGAAGCGCCGCGGCTCGCAGGCATCGAAGAGCGTGCGTCCGCAGGTGAAGCTGCTCGACCCGAACGGCGACGAAGTGAAGATCCCGGGCACCGAGCACGCAGTGCAGATCGGCTTCCAGGTCGGCGCGCTGATCACCGTGAAGGACGGCCAGCAGGTTCAGGTCGGCGAAGTGCTCGCACGGATCCCGACCGAATCGCAGAAGACCCGCGACATTACCGGCGGTCTGCCGCGTGTGGCGGAACTCTTCGAAGCGCGTTCGCCGAAGGATGCGGGCATCCTCGCGGAAGTCACCGGCACGGTGTCGTTCGGCAAGGACACGAAGGGCAAGCAGCGTCTCGTCATCACGGACCTCGAAGGCAACCAGCACGAGTTCCTGATCGCGAAGGAAAAGCAGGTGCTGGTCCACGACGGTCAGGTCGTCAACAAGGGCGAAATGATCGTGGACGGCCCGGCCGATCCGCACGACATCCTGCGTCTGCAGGGCGTCGAGGCGCTGTCGCGCTACATCGTGGACGAAGTGCAGGACGTGTACCGTCTGCAGGGCGTGAAGATCAACGACAAGCACATTGAAGTGATCGTGCGTCAGATGCTGCGCCGCGTGCAGATCACCGACAACGGCGATACGCGTTTCATCCCGGGCGAACAGGTCGAGCGGTCGGACATGCTCGACGAGAACGACCGGATGAACGCGGACGACAAGCGTCCGGCGACCTACGAGAACGTGCTGCTCGGTATCACGAAGGCGTCCCTGTCGACCGACTCGTTCATCTCGGCGGCGTCGTTCCAGGAAACGACCCGCGTGCTGACCGAGGCGGCGATCATGGGCAAGCGCGACGATCTGCGTGGCCTGAAGGAAAACGTGATCGTCGGCCGTCTGATTCCGGCCGGTACGGGCCTCGCGTTCCACAAGGCGCGCAAGACCAAGGAACTGGCGGATCGCGAGCGTTTCGACCAGATCGCAGCGGAAGAGTCGTTCGAGTTCGGCACGCCGGAAACCCCGGCCGCCGAACAGCAGCAGCCGCACACGACCGACGAATAAGCGGGAGCGGCGCAAGCCGCTTCTCGTGAATGTCGTCGAAGCCGCCCGGCATCATCGGGCGGCTTTTTTTTCGCCTGTTTTCCGCATGCATGCGGCCGGTTCCGCGCGAGTGCCGGTGCGCGGCCGACGTGCGGCGCGATGCCGCGGCAGCGCCGCCGCCGATGCGCCGGATGCCGCAGGCGTGCTAACGTAGCGCGCCCGCCGGCGCCGCATGGCCACCGCGCGGCGGCGCATCTATCTGAGTTCTGGAGGCAGCAATCATGTGGGTCGTGGGGACCGGTTTGTTTCTCAATCTGCTGGCGTCGCTCGGCATTTTTTCGTATCTGCTGCATCACGACCTGTCGCAGGCGGCGATGTTCTTCGCGACGTTTCTCATCGTGTGGGCGTTCCTGATCGTCGGCTTCATCATGCTGGTCGCGAAGAAGCGCACGATCGGCGCAGTGCTGATCACGCTCGGCTCGCTCGTGTTCCTGCCGGTCGGGCTCGTTTCGATCATCGGCGCGATCCGCATCGCGCGCCGCAAGAACGGACAGACCGCGTAGGCGGGTCGCCGGCGCGGGCATAACGATGCCCGCGCGAATATCCGGCCGAACGGCCAATCTTTGCGAGGCGGCGCAGGCACGCGGCGTCGGGGTTGGTAAAATCCTGCCCACCGCTCCCGCTTTTCGCCCCCTCCTTCATGTCCCGTTCGCTCGAAATTCTCAACGAAGTCTTCGGTTATCCCGCGTTCCGGGGGCAGCAGGCCGAGATCGTCGAGCATGTCGCGGCGGGCGGCGATTCGCTGGTGCTGATGCCGACCGGCGGCGGCAAGTCTCTGTGCTACCAGATTCCGGCGCTCGTGCGGCACGAGGCCGGACAGGGCGCCGGCATCGTCGTGTCGCCGCTGATTGCGCTGATGCAGGACCAGGTTGCCGCGCTCACCGAAGTCGGCGTGCGCGCCGCGTACCTGAACTCGACGCTGTCCGGCGCCGAGGCCGCGGCGACCGAGCGCGCGCTGCGCGAAGGCGACCTCGACCTGCTGTACGTCGCGCCGGAGCGGCTGATGACGCCGCGTTTCCTCGATCTGCTCGAACGCACGCGGATCGGTCTCTTCGCGATCGACGAGGCGCACTGCGTATCGCAGTGGGGCCACGACTTCCGTCCCGAGTACATCCAGCTTTCGGTGCTGCACGAGCGGTTCCCGAACGTGCCGCGGATCGCGCTGACCGCGACCGCCGACGCGATCACGCGCGACGAGATCGTGCATCGGCTCGCCCTCGACGACGCGCGGATCTTCGTGTCGAGCTTCGACCGCCCGAACATCCGCTACCGGATCGTCGAGAAAGACAACGCGCGCACGCAACTGCTCGACTTCATCCGCGCCGAGCACACGCGCGCGGACGGCACGACCGACGCGGGCGTCGTGTACTGCCTGTCGCGCCGCAAGGTGGAGGAGACGGCCGAGTGGCTGAAGGGGCAGGGCGTGCGGGCGCTGCCGTACCACGCGGGGATGGAGTTCGAGGTGCGTCAGCGGCACCAGGAAAGCTTCCAGCGCGAGGAGGGCATCGTGATGTGCGCGACGATCGCGTTCGGGATGGGGATCGACAAGCCGGACGTGCGCTTCGTCGCGCACCTCGATTTGCCGAAGAGCGTCGAAGGCTACTATCAGGAAACCGGACGCGCGGGCCGCGACGGGATGCCGGCGAACGCGTGGATGGCGTACGGTCTCGGCGACGTCGTGCAGCAGCGCAAGATGATCGAGGAGTCCGACGCGGACGACGCGCACAAGCGCGTGCAGACCGGCAAGCTCGATGCGCTGCTCGGGCTGTGCGAAGCGGCGTCGTGCCGGCGTGTGCGGCTGCTCGCGTATTTCGGCGAGTCGAGCCAGCCGTGCGGCAACTGCGACAACTGCCTCGAACCGCCGGCGACGTGGGACGCGACGCGCGAGGCGCAGATGGCGCTGTCGTGCGTGTTCCGCGCGCAGCGCGCGAGCGGCTTCAACTTCGGCGCCGGCCATCTGATCGACATCCTGCGCGGCAACCGCAGTGAAAAGATCATCCAGCGCGGCCACGATCAACTGAGCACGTTCGGGATCGGCTCGGCGCAGTCCGAGCCGGAATGGCGCGCGATTTTCCGTCAACTGGTCGCATTCGGTTATCTGAGCGTCGATCACGACGGCTTCGGCGCGCTGGTGCTGACCGAGGCGAGCAAGCCGGTGCTGAAGGGCGAGCAGAAGGTCACGATGCGCCGCTACGTGAAGCCGACCCGTACGCGCCAGGCGTCGGGCCGTACGAGCGAGCGTGCCGATCCGACGCTCGGTATGAGCCCGCGCCAGCGCGCGCGCTGGGAGCGGCTGCGGCTGTGGCGTACCGAGACCGCGAAGAGCGAAGGCGTGCCGGCCTACGTGATCTTCCACGATGCGACGCTCGCGGAGATCGCGCGCAGCGGTCCGGATACGATCGACGACCTGCGCGAGATCCCCGGCATCGGCGCGCGCAAGCTCGAACGCTTCGGCGAGGAACTGCTCGAAGTCGCCTGCGACGAGTAAACCCCGCGCGCAGCCCGAAATCGCTGCAACCTGTTGACTCACTTGGTCTTTTCGGAATATGATGCTAGGTTCCGGTTCTCGGGGCGACTGCGCTCGTCATCAGGTAATACATCAAGTTGCACGCGAGCCTGCGCAGCGCAAACCGGGTCGGAGTTCGATACGCGCGTTTTCCGCTTTGCCCGGAAACGAATGCGTCGATTTTGTTCAATTTCAGGAATAAACAATGCCAACCATCAATCAACTGGTTCGCAAAGGCCGCACGTCGGAAACGACGAAGAGCAAGAGCCCGGCCTTGCAGGACTGCCCGCAGCGTCGCGGCGTGTGCACCCGCGTGTACACGACGACGCCGAAGAAGCCGAACTCGGCACTCCGTAAGGTCGCCAAGGTTCGCCTGACGAACGGTTTCGAAGTGATCTCGTACATCGGCGGTGAAGGCCACAACCTGCAGGAGCACTCGGTCGTGCTGATCCGCGGCGGCCGTGTGAAGGACTTGCCGGGTGTGCGTTATCACATGGTTCGCGGCTCGCTGGATACCCAGGGCGTCAAGGATCGTAAGCAGGCTCGTTCGAAGTACGGCGCGAAGCGCGCGAAGGCTGCGAAGTAAGTGTCTCAAGGGTGTCGCCAGCAGTGTGGCGGCAAGGCGGTGGTGCCGGAATCGTCCGGTGCTGTCGAGTAAGTGGTCACCCGACCAGGCTGGTAAGTCCGGGTTGAGAAGCTCGGGATGAATCGGGTTAGTTGGTGACCGCGGGGTGCAGGGGATCAAACCCACCCCAACTGAAAAGTTAAAGGAAGAAAGATGCCGCGTCGTCGCGAAGTCCCCAAGCGGGAAGTATTGCCGGATCCGAAGTTCGGCAACGTAGATGTAGCCAAGTTCATGAACGTGCTGATGCTGTCCGGCAAGAAGTCGGTTGCCGAGCGCATCGTGTACGGCGCTTTTGAACAGATCCAGACCAAGGGTGGCAAGGACCCGCTGGAAGTGTTCACTGTCGCGCTCAACAACGTCAAGCCGGTGGTCGAAGTGAAGAGCCGCCGCGTCGGTGGGGCGAACTATCAGGTTCCGGTGGAAGTGCGTCCGTCGCGTCGTATGGCATTGGCGATGCGTTGGCTGCGTGAAGCCGCGAAGAAGCGCAGCGAGAAGTCGATGGCCCTGCGTCTTGCAGGTGAACTCTCCGAAGCGGCCGAAGGCCGTGGCGGCGCGATGAAGAAGCGCGACGAAGTTCACCGGATGGCCGAGGCGAACAAGGCGTTCTCGCATTTCCGTTTCTAAGCATCCCGACCCCCGGGTAGCAAAAAAATCGGAAAGAAATTCCGGGCGGGTGCGCTTCAAAAGCGCCTCGCCCGTTTGTGTTCAGGCGTGTCGGGTTTGTTGCCCGTCGCGCCAACCCCATAGAGGATCAAAGTGGCTCGCAAGACTCCCATCGAGCGCTACCGCAACATCGGTATCAGCGCCCACATCGACGCCGGCAAGACGACGACGACCGAGCGCATCCTGTTCTACACCGGCGTGAACCACAAGATTGGTGAAGTGCACGACGGCGCCGCAACCATGGACTGGATGGAGCAGGAGCAGGAGCGCGGCATCACCATCACGTCCGCTGCGACGACCGCCTTCTGGAAGGGCATGGGCGGCAACTATCCGGAACACCGGATCAACATCATCGATACCCCGGGCCACGTCGACTTCACGATCGAAGTCGAGCGCTCGATGCGCGTGCTCGACGGCGCGTGCATGGTCTACTGCGCAGTCGGCGGCGTGCAGCCGCAGTCGGAAACGGTGTGGCGCCAGGCGAACAAGTACAAGGTGCCGCGTCTCGCGTTCGTCAACAAGATGGACCGTACCGGTGCGAACTTCTTCAAGGTCTATGACCAGTTGAAGACCCGTCTGAAGGCGAACCCGGTGCCCGTCGTGGTGCCGATCGGTTCGGAAGAAAACTTCAAGGGCGTCGTCGATCTGTTGAAGATGAAGGCGATCATTTGGGACGAAGCGTCGCAAGGCACGAAGTTCGACTACGTCGACATCCCGGCCGAACTCGTTGACATGTGCAACGAGTGGCGCGAGAAGATGATCGAGTCGGCGGCGGAAGCCAGCGAAGAGCTGATGGAAAAGTACCTCGGCGGCGAAGAGCTGTCCGAAGAGGAAATCGTCAAGGCGCTGCGTGACCGCACGATTGCGTGCGAAATCCAGCCGATGCTGTGCGGCACCGCGTTCAAGAACAAGGGCGTGCAGCGCATGCTCGACGCCGTGATCGACTTCCTGCCGTCGCCGGTCGACATTCCGCCGGTCAAGGGCGAGCTGGAAAACGGCGACGTGGCTGAGCGCCGTGCGGCTGACGACGAGAAGTTCTCGGCGCTCGCGTTCAAGATCATGACCGATCCGTTCGTCGGTCAGCTGATCTTCTTCCGCGCGTATTCGGGCACCGTGAACTCGGGCGACACCGTGCTGAATTCGACCAAGGGCAAGAAGGAACGCCTCGGCCGTATTCTGCAGATGCACGCGAACAACCGCGAAGAAATCAAGGAAGTGCGTGCGGGCGACATCGCGGCGGCGGTGGGTCTGAAGGATGCGACCACCGGCGACACGCTGTGCGACCCGGCGAACCCGATCGTGCTGGAACGCATGATTTTCCCGGAGCCGGTGATCTCGCAGGCCGTCGAGCCGAAGACGAAGCCCGACCAGGAAAAGATGGGTATTGCGCTGAACCGTCTTGCTCAGGAAGACCCGTCGTTCCGCGTCCAGACGGACGAGGAATCGGGCCAGACCATTATTTCGGGCATGGGCGAACTGCACCTCGAAATTCTGGTCGACCGGATGAAGCGCGAATTTGGCGTGGAAGCGACCGTCGGCAAGCCGCAGGTTGCGTATCGCGAAACCATCCGCGCGACTGCGAAGGACGTCGAAGGCAAGTTCGTCAAGCAGTCGGGTGGTCGCGGCCAGTATGGCCACGCGGTCATCACGCTGGAGCCGAACGAGCAGGGCAAGGGCTACGAATTCCTTGACGAGATCAAGGGCGGCGTGATCCCGCGCGAATACATCCCGGCGGTGGACAAGGGTATCGCTGACACGCTGAAGGCGGGTGTGCTCGCGGGCTTCCCGGTCGTCGACGTGAAGGTCCATCTGACGTTCGGTTCGTACCACGACGTGGACTCGAACGAAAACGCGTTCCGGATGGCCGGCTCGATGGCGTTCAAGGAAGCGATGCGCCGTGCGCAGCCGGTGATCCTCGAACCGATGATGGCCGTCGAAGTCGAAACGCCGGAAGACTACATGGGCAACGTGATGGGCGACCTGTCGGGTCGTCGCGGCATCGTCCAGGGCATGGAAGACATGGTCGGCGGCGGCAAGATCGTGCGCGCCGAAGTTCCGCTGTCGGAAATGTTCGGTTATTCCACGTCGCTGCGTTCGCTGACCCAGGGTCGCGCGACGTACACGATGGAATTCAAGCATTACGCGGAAGCGCCGCGCAACGTGGCTGACGCGATCATCAACGCGAAATCGAAGTAACTCCGTCGGCAGTTATCGAGTCAACTTTTTTTGAAAGAAGAGAAACATGGCTAAAGGTAAATTTGAGCGGACCAAGCCGCACGTGAACGTGGGCACGATCGGTCACGTTGACCACGGCAAGACCACGCTGACGGCAGCGATCACGACGGTGCTGACGAAGAAGTTCGGCGGCGAAGCGAAGGCGTACGACCAGATCGACGCGGCGCCGGAAGAAAAGGCGCGCGGCATCACGATCAACACCGCGCACGTCGAGTACGAAACGGCGAACCGTCACTACGCCCACGTCGACTGCCCGGGTCACGCGGACTACGTGAAGAACATGATCACGGGCGCCGCGCAGATGGACGGCGCGATCCTGGTGTGCTCGGCCGCTGACGGCCCGATGCCGCAGACGCGCGAGCACATCCTGCTGGCCCGTCAGGTCGGCGTGCCGTACATCATCGTGTTCCTGAACAAGTGCGACATGGTGGACGACGCGGAACTGCTCGAACTGGTCGAGATGGAAGTGCGCGAACTGCTGTCGAAGTACGACTTCCCGGGCGACGACACGCCGATCATCAAGGGCTCGGCCAAGCTGGCGCTGGAAGGCGACACGGGCGAGCTGGGTGAAGTGGCGATCATGAACCTGGCCGACGCGCTGGACACGTACATCCCGACGCCGGAGCGCGCGGTGGACGGTGCGTTCCTGATGCCGGTGGAAGACGTGTTCTCGATCTCGGGTCGCGGCACGGTGGTGACGGGCCGCGTCGAGCGTGGCGTGGTCAAGGTCGGCGAGGAAATCGAGATCGTCGGTATCAAGCCGACGGTGAAGACGACCTGCACGGGCGTGGAAATGTTCCGCAAGCTGCTCGACCAGGGTCAGGCGGGCGACAACGTCGGTATCCTGCTGCGCGGCACGAAGCGTGAAGACGTGGAGCGCGGCCAGGTGCTGGCCAAGCCGGGTTCGATCACGCCGCACACGCACTTCACGGCTGAAGTGTACGTGCTGAGCAAGGACGAAGGCGGCCGCCACACGCCGTTCTTCAACAACTACCGTCCGCAGTTCTACTTCCGTACGACGGACGTGACGGGCTCGATCGAGCTGCCGAAGGACAAGGAAATGGTGATGCCGGGCGACAATGTGTCGATCACGGTGAAGCTGATCGCGCCGATCGCGATGGAAGAAGGTCTGCGCTTCGCCATCCGCGAAGGCGGCCGTACCGTCGGCGCAGGTGTCGTCGCCAAGATCATCGAGTAAAATCGCTGGTTTGCTGTAGAAGTCGAAGTGTCCCGAAACGGGATGGGGCAGGAGTCGGCGCGAAAGCGTTGACTTCCGCCGACACCTGGGGCCGGGCATCCGCTCCTCGCGGGAGTCCGGTCCTACGTTCTTTAGTTAATCCGGCGGTGCAACACCGCCTCGCTCTTTTCAAGGAATCGTCATGCAGAACCAGAAAATCCGTATTCGCCTGAAGGCTTTCGACTATCGCCTGATCGACCAGTCGGCTGCCGAGATCGTCGACACGGCGAAGCGGACCGGTGCGATCGTCCGTGGCCCGGTGCCGCTGCCGACCCGCATCCAGCGTTTCGACATCCTGCGTTCGCCGCACGTGAACAAGACGTCGCGCGACCAGCTCGAAATCCGCACCCACCTGCGCCTGATGGACATCGTCGATCCGACGGACAAGACCGTCGATGCGCTGATGAAGCTGGACCTGCCGGCCGGCGTGGACGTCGAAATCAAGCTGCAATAAGGCTTTCCGGCGCCGGCCGCTGTCGCGGGCGGCGCTAAGTCATTGATTGCTTGCGGAAAACGAAAAGGCGCGTTATACTCGGCGTCTTTTCGCGCATTTGCGCAAAAAGTCGGCGTGTCTTTTCGGGGCCTGTGGCTCCGGGCGGACCTGAAAACGCCGGCACTTTGTAAATTAGCCCCGACCAATCGCAGTCGGGAATGGAGAAAACGATGAGCCTTGGACTCGTAGGTCGCAAGGTTGGCATGACCCGTATCTTCACGGCTGAAGGGGATTCGATTCCCGTCACCGTGCTGGACGTGTCCGACAACCGCGTGACGCAGATCAAGACTGTTGAAACCGACGGCTACACGGCCGTTCAGGTTGCGTTCGGTACGCGCCGTGCTTCGCGCGTGACGAAGCCGCTCGCAGGTCATCTCGCCAAAGCCGGTGTTCAGGCTGGTGAAATCCTCAAGGAATTCCGTGTCGACGCAGACAAGGCTGCCGCGCTGGCCGCTGGCGGTGTCGTCGATGTGGATCTCTTCCAAGTGGGCCAGAAGGTCGACGTGCAAGGCGTGTCGATCGGTAAGGGCTACGCCGGTACCATCAAGCGTTACAACTTCGCTTCGGGTCGTGCTTCGCACGGTAACTCGCGCTCGCACAACGTGCCGGGCTCGATCGGTATGGCGCAGGATCCGGGTCGCGTGTTCCCGGGCAAGCGCATGACCGGTCACATGGGCGACGAAACCGTGACGGTGCAGAACCTCGAAATCGCCCGTATCGACGCAGAGCGCAAGCTGCTGCTGGTCAAGGGCGCCGTTCCGGGTGCGAAGGGCGGCAAGGTTTTCGTTACGCCGGCCGTGAAGGCGCGCGTGAAGAAAGGAGCGCAATAATGGAACTTAAGCTCCTGAATGCCAATGGCCAGGAAGGCGCTGGGGTCAACGCATCGGACGTCGTGTTCGGCCGTGACTACAACGAAGCCCTGATCCACCAGATCGTCGTCGCTTATCAGGCGAACGCGCGCAGCGGCAACCGCGCGCAGAAGGACCGCGAACAGGTCAAGCACACCACCAAGAAGCCGTGGCGCCAGAAGGGTACGGGCCGTGCCCGTGCCGGTATGTCGTCGAGCCCGTTGTGGCGCGGCGGTGGTCGCATCTTCCCGAATTCGCCGGAAGAAAACTTCGCGCACAAGGTCAACAAGAAGATGCATCGCGCAGGCCTCTGCTCGATCTTCTCGCAGCTGGCCCGCGAAGGCCGCATCTCGGTCGTCGAGGACCTCTCCCTCGAAGCGCCGAAGACGAAGCTGCTGGCCGAAAAGTTCAAGGCCATGGGTCTCGATTCCGTGCTGGTCATCACCGACACGGTCGACGAGAACCTGTATCTCGCGTCGCGCAACCTCGCCCACGTGGCGGTCGTTGAGCCGCGTTACGCCGACCCGCTGTCGCTGATCTACTTCAAGAAAGTTCTGATCACGAAGGCTGCGGTCGCCCAGATCGAGGAGTTGCTGTCATGAGCGAGATTCGCAAGAACGATCATCGTTTGATGCAGGTCCTGCTCGCGCCGGTGATCTCCGAAAAGGCGACGCTGGTGGCGGACAAGAACGAACAAGTGGTGTTCGAAGTCGCGCCGGACGCGACCAAGCAGGAAGTCAAGGCTGCTGTCGAGCTGCTGTTCAAGGTGGAAGTCGATTCCGTCAACGTGCTGGTCCTGAAGGGCAAGCAAAAGCGCTTCGGCCGTTTCATGGGCCGCCGCAAAGACGTGAAGAAGGCGTATGTCTGCCTGAAGCCCGGCCAGGAAATCAACTTTGAAGCGGAGGCCAAGTAATCATGGCAATCGTGAAAGTTAAGCCGACCTCGCCGGGTCGCCGCGCGATGGTGAAGGTGGTCAACAAGGATCTGCACAAGGGTGCGCCGTATGCGCCGCTGCTCGAAAAGCAATCCTCGAAGGCCGGCCGCAACAACAACGGTCACATCACGACGCGTCACCAGGGTGGTGGTCACAAGCAACACTACCGTGTGATCGATTTCCGTCGTACGAAGGACGGCATTCCGGCGAAGGTCGAGCGTCTCGAATACGACCCGAACCGCAGCGCGAACATTGCGCTGGTTCTGTACGCAGACGGCGAACGCCGCTACATCATCGCGCCGAAGGGCCTGACGGTGGGTCAACAACTGATGTCGGGCTCCGAAGCGCCGATTCGTGCAGGCAACACGCTGCCGATCCGCAACATCCCGGTCGGTACGACGATTCACTGCATCGAAATGCTGCCGGGCAAGGGCGCGCAGATCGCGCGTTCGGCTGGCACGTCGGCGATGCTGCTGGCTCGCGAAGGCACGTACGCGCAGGTTCGTCTGCGCTCGGGCGAAATCCGCCGCGTGCACGTCGAGTGCCGCGCGACGATCGGTGAAGTCGGCAACGAAGAGCACAGCCTGCGCCAGATCGGCAAGGCAGGCGCGAACCGCTGGCGCGGCATCCGCCCGACGGTGCGTGGCGTTGCAATGAACCCGGTCGACCACCCGCACGGTGGTGGCGAAGGCAAGACCGCTGCAGGCCGTGATCCGGTGAGCCCGTGGGGCACGCCGACGAAGGGTTACCGCACCCGCAGCAACAAGCGCACGACGAGCATGATCGTCCAGCGCCGTCACAAGCGTTAAGGAGCAGCAATGGCACGTTCTGTTAAAAAAGGTCCGTTCTGCGACGCCCATTTGCTGAAGAAGGTTGAGGCGGCTGCAGCATCGCGTGACAAGAAACCGATCAAGACCTGGTCGCGTCGTTCGACGATCCTGCCGGACTTCATCGGCCTGACGATCGCCGTTCACAACGGCCGTCAACACGTTCCGGTGTACGTCTCGGAAAACATGGTCGGCCACAAGCTTGGCGAGTTCGCATTGACCCGTACGTTCAAGGGTCACGCGGCCGACAAGAAGGCCAAGAAATAAGGGGCTATCAAGATGGAAGTGAAAGCAATTCATCGCGGTGCCCGCATCTCGGCGCAGAAAACGCGCCTTGTGGCTGACCAGATCCGCGGGTTGCCGGTCGACAAGGCGCTGAACGTTCTGACGTTCTCGCCGAAGAAGGCGGCTGGCATCGTGAAGAAGGTCGTGCTGTCTGCGATCGCGAATGCCGAGCACAACGAAGGCGCCGATATTGACGAGCTGCGCATCAAGAGCATCTACGTCGACAAGGCTGCATCGCTCAAGCGTTTCACCGCGCGCGCAAAGGGCCGCGGTAACCGCATTGAGAAGCAATCCTGTCACATCACTGTGACGGTCGGGAACTAAGGGGTCATACGATGGGACAGAAAATTCATCCGACTGGCTTCCGTTTGGCCGTCAGCCGCAATTGGGCTTCGCGTTGGTACGCGAACAACAACAATTTCGCGGCGATGTTGAAGGAAGACATCGGTGTTCGTGAATACCTGAAGAAGAAGCTGAAGAACGCTTCGGTGGGTCGTGTCGTGATCGAGCGTCCGGCAAAGAACGCGCGCATCACGATTTACAGCTCGCGTCCGGGTGTCGTGATCGGCAAGAAGGGCGAGGACATCGAACTGTTGAAGTCGGAACTGCAACGCCGCATGGGCGTGCCGGTCCACGTCAACATCGAGGAAATCCGCAAGCCGGAAACCGATGCGCAACTGATCGCCGATTCGATCACGCAGCAGCTCGAACGCCGGATCATGTTCCGCCGCGCGATGAAGCGCGCGATGCAGAACGCGATGCGTCTGGGTGCCCAAGGCATCAAGATCATGAGCGCGGGCCGTCTGAACGGTATCGAAATCGCACGTACCGAGTGGTATCGCGAAGGTCGCGTGCCGCTTCATACGCTGCGTGCCGACATCGACTACGCAACGTCGGAAGCGAAGACGACGTACGGCATCATCGGCGTCAAGGTTTGGGTTTACAAGGGCGATACGCTCGGCCGCAACGACGCACCGGTGGTGGAAGAAGTCACCGAGGAAAAGCGTCCGCGCCGTAACGCGCGTCCGGGTGACCGTCGTCCGCGCCGTGATGGCGAAGGTGCGCCGGGTGCCCGTCGTGGCGGTCCGCGCCGTGGCGCTGCCGGCGGCGACGGCAAGACTGGAGAATAACGATGCTGCAACCGAAACGCAGGAAGTATCGCAAAGAGCAGAAGGGCCGTAACACCGGCGTCGCAACGCGCGGCAACGCAGTTTCGTTCGGTGAATTTGGCCTGAAGTCTCTCGGTCGCGGCCGTCTGACCGCGCGTCAAATCGAAGCGGCGCGTCGTGCCATGACGCGTCACATCAAGCGCGGCGGCCGTATCTGGATCCGTATTTTCCCGGACAAGCCGATCTCGCAAAAGCCGGCCGAAGTGCGTATGGGTAACGGTAAGGGTAACCCGGAGTACTACGTCGCCGAGATTCAGCCGGGCAAGATGCTGTACGAAATGGATGGCGTGACCGAGGAACTGGCGCGTGAGGCGTTCCGTCTGGCTGCAGCGAAGCTGCCGCTGAAGACGGCCTTCATCGTTCGTCAGCTCGGCGCCTAAGGAGCAAATGATGAAGGCTTCCGAACTTCACCAGAAAGACAAGGCCGCGCTGAACCAAGAGCTGTCGGACCTTTTGAAGGCGCAATTCGGCCTGCGCATGCAACTCGCGACCCAGCAGCTCACGAACACGAGCCAGCTGAAGAAGGTTCGTCGCGACATCGCACGTGTGCGGACCGTCCTGACTGAGAAGGCGAACCAGAAATGAACGATAGCGTGAAAACCTCGCTCAAGCGGACGCTGGTCGGCAAGGTCGTCAGCAACAAGATGGACAAGACGGTCACCGTGCTCGTCGAGCACCGTGTGAAGCACCCGATCTACGGCAAGTACGTCGTGCGCTCGAAGAAGTACCACGCACACGACGAAACGAACACCTACAACGAGGGCGACCTCGTCGAAATCCAGGAAACTCGTCCCGTTTCGAAGACGAAGGCCTGGACGGTGTCGCGTCTTGTTGAAGCTGCCCGCGTGATCTAAGACAGATCGAGCGACAGAAGTAGTTGAAATCGCAGTAGATTTCGCTTGCAAGACCGGGATTATTTGTTATAATCTCGGTCTTCCCTCGTTACGGGAGCCCCGTCGCGGGCGAAATTGGTGGGGGAAGCGGATCGGGCGCCAGCCTGGCTCCGTAGGAATCACCGGATTGCGATGGCGGGTTTCGTTTGCCGTCGCTGCTGTTCTGACCCAAGCAGCTGAGCAATGCAGTGCGGCTGACGGGACCAAGACTGACCGGATGCGCCATGGTGGCGTAACCGGATTAAGTTGGGAAAGATAAACCATGATCCAGACCGAAACTCGGCTTGAAGTGGCCGACAACACGGGTGCGCGTGAAGTCATGTGCATCAAGGTGCTCGGCGGCTCGAAGCGTCGTTACGCCAGCATCGGCGACATCATCAAGGTGAGCGTCAAGGAAGCGACGCCGCGTGGTCGCGTGAAGAAGGGCGAAATCTATAACGCCGTCGTGGTTCGCACCGCGAAGGGCGTTCGTCGCCAGGACGGCTCGCTGATCAAGTTCGATGGCAATGCCGCCGTGCTTTTGAATACCAAGCTTGAGCCGATCGGCACCCGTATCTTCGGGCCGGTTACGCGTGAGCTGCGCAGCGAACGGTTCATGAAGATCGTTTCGCTCGCGCCGGAAGTGCTGTAAGGGAGTCGCGATGAACAAGATTCGCAAGGGTGACGAAGTCATCGTCATCACCGGCAAAGACAAGGGCAAGCGCGGCGTCGTGCTGGCCGTTGGCGATGAACGTGTGACCGTCGAGGGCATCAACATCGCAAAGAAGCATGTGAAGCCGAACCCGATGAAGGGTACGACGGGCGGCGTGGAAGCGAAGACGATGCCGCTGAACATTTCGAACGTCGCGCTGGTTGACGCGAACGGCAAGCCGTCGCGCGTCGGCATCAAGGTCGAAGGGGACAAGAAGGTTCGTTTCCTGAAGACGACCGGTGCTGTCCTGAGCGCCTGACGCTGCGGAGTAAAAAATGGCACGTTTGCAAGAATTTTACAAAGAGAAGGTCGTTCCGGGCCTGATCGAGAAGTTCGGTTACAAGTCGGTCATGGAAGTGCCGCGTATCACCAAGATCACCCTGAACATGGGCCTTGGCGAAGCGGTTGCTGACAAGAAGGTAATCGAGAACGCCGTGGGCGACCTGACGAAGATTGCTGGCCAGAAGCCGGTCATCACGAAGGCGCGCAAGGCAATCGCTGGCTTCAAGATCCGTCAGGGTTATCCGATCGGCGCGATGGTCACGCTGCGCGGCCAGGCGATGTACGAATTTCTCGACCGTTTCGTGACGGTTGCGCTCCCGCGGGTGCGCGACTTCCGTGGCGTGTCGGGCCGTGCATTCGACGGTCGTGGCAACTACAACATCGGTGTGAAAGAGCAGATCATTTTCCCCGAAATCGACTACGACAAGATCGACGCGCTGCGTGGGCTGAATATCAGCATCACGACGACCGCGAAGACCGACGATGAAGCCAAGGCACTGCTCGCCAGCTTCAAGTTCCCGTTCAGAAACTGAGGTTACCGTGGCTAAACTGGCACTGATCGAACGTGAAAAGAAGCGCGCCCGGCTGGCAGCGAAGTTCGCGCCGAAGCGTACGGCGCTGAAGGCGATCATCGACGACCAAAGCAAGTCGGAAGAAGAGCGCTACGCAGCTCGTCTCGAACTGCAACAACTGCCGCGTAACGCGAACCCGACCCGCAAGCGTAACCGCTGCGCGATCACCGGTCGTCCGCGTGGCACGTTCCGCAAGTTCGGACTCGCGCGTAACAAGATTCGTGAAATCGCGTTCCGTGGCGAAATCCCTGGCGTCACCAAGGCGAGCTGGTAATAGGAGAAACATAAGATGAGCATGAGTGATCCTATCGCCGATATGCTGACTCGCATCCGCAATGCGCAGATGGTCGAGAAAGTTTCGGTGACTATGCCCTCGTCGAAAGTCAAGATTGCGATTGCGCAGGTCCTGAAGGATGAAGGCTATATCGACGACTTCGCGGTGAAGACCGAAGGTGCGAAGTCGGAACTCAACATTGCGTTGAAGTACTACGCCGGCCGTCCGGTCATCGAGCGCCTCGAACGCGTGTCGAAGCCGGGTCTGCGCGTGTACCGCGGCCGCAACGACATTCCGCAGGTCATGAACGGCCTCGGCGTCGCGATCGTTTCGACGCCGAAGGGTGTGATGACCGACCGCAAGGCTCGCGCGAACGGCGTGGGCGGCGAAGTCATCTGCTACGTCGCGTAAGGCCGAAAGGAGAGGAAACATGTCCCGAGTAGGTAAGAGCCCGATCGCGCTCCAAGGCGCAGAAGTGGCGATCAGCGACGAACGCATCACGGTGAAGGGCCCGCTGGGCTCGATCACGCAGGCGGCCAACCGTCTGGTGAAGGTGGCGAACGACAACGGCACGCTGAAGTTCGAGCCGGCTGACGAAAGCCGCGAAGCAAATGCGATGTCGGGCACGATGCGCGCGCTGGTCGCGAACATGGTGCAAGGCGTGACGAAGGGTTTCGAGCGCAAGCTGACGCTGGTTGGCGTCGGTTATCGCGCACAGGCGCAAGGCGACAAGCTGAATCTGTCGCTGGGTTTCTCGCACCCGGTGGTGCACCAGATGCCGGAAGGCATAAAGGCTGAAACCCCATCGCAAACCGAAATCGTGATCAAGGGGATCGACAAGCAGCAAGTCGGCCAGGTAGCAGCGGAAGTTCGCGGCTACCGCCCGCCTGAGCCCTATAAGGGCAAGGGTGTGCGCTACGCCGACGAAGTCGTGATCCTCAAGGAAACGAAGAAGAAGTAAGGGTGCGCAATCATGGATAAGACTCAATCTCGCCTGCGCCGCGCTCGCCAGACGCGTATCAAGATCGCTGAGCTGCAGGTCGCGCGTCTCGCCGTGCATCGCACGAACACGCATATCTATGCGCAAGTGTTCTCGCCGTGCGGCACGAAGGTGCTGGCCAGCGCGTCGACGCTCGAAGCCGAAGTGCGTGCGCAACTCGCAGACCAGTCGGGCAAGGGCGGCAACGTCGCCGCAGCCACGCTGATCGGCAAGCGCATTGCTGAAAAGGCCAAGGCCGCCGGCATCGAATCCGTCGCCTTTGACCGCTCGGGTTTCCGCTACCACGGCCGCGTGAAGGCGCTGGCTGATGCGGCGCGCGAAGCCGGGCTCAAGTTCTAAGGGAAGGAATTCGTCATGGCAAAGATGCAAGCGAAAGTTCAGGCTGACGAACGCGACGACGGCCTTCGTGAAAAGATGATCTCGGTCAATCGCGTGACCAAGGTCGTGAAGGGTGGCCGGATTCTCGGCTTCGCCGCACTGACCGTGGTTGGCGACGGCGATGGCCGCGTCGGCATGGGCAAGGGCAAGGCGAAGGAAGTTCCGGTTGCCGTTCAGAAGGCAATGGAACAGGCTCGCCGCAACATGTTCAAGGTGCCGCTGAAGAACGGCACGCTGCAGCACGAAGTGCACGGCAAGCACGGCGCATCGACGGTCCTCCTCGCTCCGGCGAAGGACGGTACCGGCGTGATCGCCGGCGGCCCGATGCGTGCCGTGTTCGACGTGATGGGCGTGCAGAACGTCGTCGCGAAGAGCCACGGTTCGACGAACCCGTACAACCTCGTTCGTGCGACGCTCGACGGCCTGCGCAAGCAGTCCACGCCGGCCGACATCGCCGCGAAGCGCGGCAAGTCCGTCGAAGAAATTCTGGGCTAAGGTGGGCACCATGTCTGAAAAAACTGTCAAGGTTCAGCTCGTCAAGAGCCTGATCGGGACCCGCGAATCGCACCGTGCCACCGTGCGCGGTCTGGGCCTGCGCCGCCTGAACTCGGTCTCCGAGCTGCAGGACACGCCGGCTGTGCGTGGCATGATCAACAAGGTCTCGTACCTCGTTAAGGTCATCGGCTAAGCCGGCCGACCAGGGACGCAAGGAGTTGATAATGGAATTGAATAACCTGAAGCCGGCTGAAGGCGCGAAGCACGCAAAGCGTCGCGTCGGTCGCGGCATCGGTTCCGGCCTCGGCAAGACCGCTGGCCGTGGCCACAAGGGTCAGAAATCGCGTTCGGGCGGCTTTCACAAGGTCGGCTTCGAAGGCGGTCAGATGCCGCTGCAACGTCGTCTTCCGAAGCGCGGCTTCACGTCGCTCACGAAGGAATTCGTCGGTGAAGTGCGCCTCAGCGACCTCGACAAGTTGCCGGTCGACGAAATCGATCTGCTGGCGCTGAAGCAGGCTGGCCTCGTCGGCGAACTGACGAAGAGCGCGAAGATCATTTCGACGGGCGAAATCAAGCGGAAGATCGTCGTGAAGGGTCTGGGTGCGACGAAGAATGCGCGTGCTGCGATCGAGGCAGCAGGCGGTTCTTTTGCCGAGTGATTGTGAGAAGTGCGTGCGGGCTTGCCCGCCGTCACTAGCATCTGCATCGGAGAAGCTACTTGGCTACTAGCCCGAGTCTCGCAAAAACCGGTCGCAACGCTCCGAAGTTCGGCGACCTGCGTCGGCGTGCAATATTCCTGCTGCTGGCGCTGGTCGTCTACCGGATCGGCGCGCACATTCCGGTGCCGGGTATCGACCCGGACCAGCTCGCGAAGCTCTTCCAGAGCCAGGCAGGCGGCATCCTCGGCATGTTCAACATGTTCTCGGGTGGCGCACTGTCGCGGTTCACGATCTTCGCGCTGGGGGTGATGCCGTACATTTCGGCGTCGATCATCCTGCAGTTGATGGCGATCGTTTCGCCGCAGCTGGAGGCGCTGAAGAAGGAAGGGCAGGCCGGCCAGCGCAAGATTACGCAGTACACGCGGATCTTCACGGTGGTGCTGGCGACGTTTCAGGCGTTCGGCATTGCGGTCGCGCTGGAAAACCAGCCTGGGCTCGTGATCGATCCGGGCATGGTGTTTCGCCTGACGACGGTCGTGACGCTCGTGACGGGCACGATGTTCCTGATGTGGCTGGGTGAGCAGATCACGGAACGGGGCCTCGGCAACGGCATCTCGATCATCATCTTCGGCGGGATTGCGGCGGGTTTCCCGAACGCGATCGGCGGGTTGGTCTCGCTGGTGGAAACCGGCTCGATGGGCCCGGTGTCGGCGATCTTCATCGTCGTGCTGATCGCAGCCGTGACGTATCTGGTGGTGTTCATCGAACGCGGCCAGCGCAAGATTCTCGTGAATTACGCGAAGCGTCAGGTCGGAAACAAGATTTACGGCGGGCAGTCGTCGCACCTGCCGCTGAAGCTGAACATGTCGGGCGTGATTCCGCCGATCTTCGCATCGTCGATCATCCTGTTCCCGGCAACCATCCTGAACTGGTTCAGTTCGGGTTCGCAAACCAACTGGTTCGCGAACACGCTGCACAACGTGGCCGAAGCATTGAAGCCGGGCCAGCCCGTGTACGTGTTGCTGTACGCGTTGGCGATCGTGTTCTTCTGCTTTTTCTACACCGCACTGGTGTTCAACAGCAGGGAAACGGCCGACAACCTGAAGAAGAGTGGCGCGTTCGTTCCTGGCATTCGGCCGGGCGACCAGACGGCCCGCTATATCGACCGCATCCTCACGCGTCTCACGCTGGCCGGTGCGATCTATATCGTGTTCGTCTGCCTGCTGCCGGAGTTTTTGGTGCTGCGCTGGAACGTGCCGTTTTATTTTGGTGGAACGTCGCTGCTGATCATTGTCGTCGTCACAATGGATTTCATGGCGCAGGTGCAGTCGTACGTGATGTCGCAACAATATGAATCGCTGCTCAAGAAGGCCAACTTCAAGGGCGGCGGCGTCCCGATGCGTTGAAAGGACATATGGCCAAAGACGATGTAATCCAGATGCAAGGTGAGGTTATCGAAAACCTCCCCAACGCGACCTTTCGGGTGAAGCTGGAAAATGGCCATGTCGTGTTGGGACATATTTCCGGGAAGATGCGGATGCACTACATCCGCATCCTGCCGGGCGACAAGGTGACGGTTGAATTGACGCCTTACGATCTATCGCGTGCGCGGATCGTGTTCCGGGCGAAGTGATTTGAAAAAAGGGTAATATCATGAAAGTGATGGCATCGGTTAAGCGCATTTGCCGCAATTGCAAGATCATCAAGCGCAACGGCGTCGTGCGCGTGATTTGCAGCTCGGACCCGCGCCACAAGCAACGTCAAGGCTGATCAGCGCTTTTGCTTGCGCTTTTTGTTTGAGGAAAAACAATGGCTCGTATCGCAGGGGTTAACATCCCGAACCACCAGCACACCGAAATCGGCCTGACGGCAATCTACGGTGTTGGCCGTACGCGTTCGCGCGACATCTGCGTCGCCGCTGGTGTGCCGTTTGACAAGAAGGTCAAGGACCTGAACGACGCGGATCTCGAAAAGCTGCGTGAGGAAGTGGGCAAGTTTGTCGTCGAAGGCGATCTGCGCCGTGAAGTGACGATGAACATCAAGCGCCTGATGGACCTCGGCTGCTACCGCGGCGTGCGCCATCGCAAGGGCTTGCCCATGCGTGGTCAGCGTACGCGTACCAATGCGCGTACGCGCAAGGGTCCGCGCCGCGCAGCGCAATCGCTGAAGAAGTAAGCGGAACTGACAGTTACAGGAAAACGTAATGGCTAAGGCTTCGAACAACACCGCGGCGCAACGCGTTCGCAAGAAGGTTAAGAAGAACGTCGCCGAGGGCGTGGTTCACGTTCACGCGTCGTTCAACAACACCATCATCACGATCACCGATCGCCAGGGCAACGCACTGGCATGGGCGACGTCGGGCGGTCAGGGCTTCAAGGGCTCGCGTAAATCGACCCCGTTCGCAGCCCAGGTGGCAGCCGAATCGGCTGGCCGCGTGGCGATGGAATACGGCGTGAAGAACCTCGAAGTGCGGATCAAGGGCCCCGGCCCGGGTCGCGAATCGGCGGTGCGCGCGCTGCATGGTCTTGGCATCAAGATCACCGCGATCTCCGACGTGACGCCGGTTCCGCACAACGGTTGCCGTCCGCCGAAGCGCCGTCGCATCTAAGACGCCGCTTTTGCCTTGAGCCTGTTGCCGCCGAGGTTGTAGACGAGGCGCCGACGGGCTGTTGGCATTATTGAATTGACTAAGCCCACCGTTCGGCCCAAAGGGTCCGGACTAGCGCGGATGCTTCGGCACTCGCGTGATTAATTATCGAAGGAAAGCAACGTGGCACGTTATATCGGCCCCAAAGCCAAGCTGTCCCGCCGTGAAGGCACCGACCTGTTCCTGAAGAGCGCGCGCCGCTCGCTCGCCGACAAGTGCAAGCTCGACAGCAAGCCGGGCCAGCACGGTCGCACGTCGGGCGCGCGTACGTCCGACTATGGCACGCAGCTGCGCGAAAAGCAAAAAGTGAAGCGCATCTACGGCGTGCTGGAGCGCCAGTTCCGCCGTTACTTCGCGGAAGCGGATCGCCGCAAGGGCAACACTGGCGAAAACCTGCTGCAACTGCTGGAATCGCGCCTCGACAACGTCGTCTATCGCATGGGCTTCGGCTCGACCCGCGCTGAAGCGCGCCAGCTCGTGAGCCACAAGGCGATCACGGTGAACGGCCAGGTCGCGAACATCCCGTCGCTGCAGGTGAAGGCGGGTGACGTCGTCGGCGTGCGCGAACAGGCGAAGAAGCAGGCCCGTATCGTCGAAGCGCTGTCGCTCGCCGAACAGGGCGGTATCCCGGTGTGGGTGTCGGTCGATGCGAAGAAGTTCGAAGGCACGTTCAAGAGCATGCCTGAACGCAGCGACATCGCCGGTGACATCAACGAAAGCCTGATCGTCGAATTGTATTCGCGGTAATCGGATTGACGGCCGGGGTGGCCCGCTTGCATTGCGCAACGGGTGGCCTCGGCTGTTTATTTTCAGGTTGTTACCGGTCAGCCTTATCGGTGTAACGAGCCGAGGGTATTGAAAAGGAAAACCTATGCAAACCAGTTTGTTGAAGCCCAAGATCATCGCTGTGGAATCGCTTGGCGAGAACCATGCGAAAGTGGTCATGGAACCGTTCGAACGCGGTTACGGCCACACCTTGGGTAACGCGCTTCGGCGCGTGCTGCTGTCGTCGATGATCGGCTATGCGCCGACCGAAGTGACGATCGCAGGCGTCGTGCACGAGTACTCGACGCTCGATGGTGTGCAAGAGGATGTGGTCAACCTGCTGTTGAACCTCAAGGGCGTGGTTTTCAAGCTGCACAACCGCGACGAAGTCACGGTCACGCTGCGCAAGGAAGGCGAAGGCGTCGTCACCGCCGGTGACATCGAACTCGCACACGACTGTGAAGTGATCAACCCGGATCACGTGGTCGCGCATCTGTCGAAGGGCGGCAAGCTCGACGTGCAGATCAAGATCGAGAAGGGCCGCGGCTATGTGCCGGGCAACGTGCGCCGTTACGGCGACGAGTCGGCCAAGATCATCGGCCGCATCGTGCTGGACGCGTCGTTCTCGCCGGTTCGCCGCGTGAGCTATGCAGTCGAAAGCGCGCGTGTCGAGCAGCGTACCGACCTCGACAAGCTCGTGATGAACATCGAAACGAACGGCGTGATCTCGCCGGAAGAAGCGATCCGCCAGTCGGCTCGCATTCTGGTCGATCAGCTGTCGGTGTTCGCTGCGCTGGAAGGCACGGAAGCGGCTGCGGAAGTGCCGTCGCGCGCGCCGCAGATCGATCCGATCCTGCTGCGTCCGGTCGATGATCTCGAACTGACGGTTCGTTCGGCGAACTGCCTGAAGGCCGAGAACATCTACTACATCGGCGACCTGATCCAGCGCACCGAGAACGAGCTGCTGAAGACCCCGAACCTGGGTCGCAAGTCGCTCAACGAGATCAAGGAAGTGCTCGCATCGCGCGGTCTCACGCTCGGCATGAAGCTCGAAAACTGGCCGCCGGCTGGTCTCGACAAGTAAGCTCTGATGGCACGGACGCGGATTTTCCTTTAGAATCCGCGTCTTGCCTTTTTCTAGTACCGGCCCGTGCTTCGCGCAGCAACGAAGCGATAGAAGAGCTGGACCAAAACTTTGATTCAAGGAAACTGAAATGCGTCACCGTCATGGTCTGCGGAAACTGAACCGCACGAGCAGCCACCGTCTGGCAATGCTCCGTAACATGTCCAACTCGCTGATCGAGCACGAAGTCATCAAGACGACGCTGCCGAAGGCGAAGGAACTCCGCAAGGTCGTCGAGCCGCTGATCACGCTCGGCAAGAAGCCGTCGCTCGCGAATCGCCGTCTGGCGTTCAACCGCCTGCGCGATCGTGACTCGGTCACGAAGCTGTTCGACGTACTCGGCCCGCGTTTCGCGAACCGTCCGGGTGGCTACCTGCGTATCCTGAAGTTCGGTTTCCGCGTCGGCGACAACGCGCCGATGGCGCTGGTCGAATTGCTCGACCGTCCGGAAGTCGCGGAAGAAAACGTGCAGGAAGCCGAATAAGCTTCCCGGCATCCAGAAAAGCCAGGCGCATGCCTGGCTTTTTTGCTTTCTGCGCGTGAACGCGCCCGAACGTTTCGCCACGGAGCGCGCAAGCGTGTCAAGCCGGCGCGATCCGCGGCATTCGGGGCGTCCGGAACGCGGGATGCGCCGGTGGTACGATAGCCATCCCTGTTCGCGAGTTGGCGGAGTTTGCGGTGACCCTCAATGTGATCCTGATGCTGACCACCGTGCCGGATGCCGATACGGCGGAACGGCTCGCGTCGGATGCGCTCGCCGCGCGGGTTGCCGCATGCGTCACGCAGCTCGGTGCCGTTCATTCGCAGTACCACTGGCAGGGCACGGTCGAGTCGGCGGACGAGATCCAGGTGCTCTTCAAGACCAGCATTGCCCGCGCGGCCGATCTTGAGCAGTTCATCCAGACCCACCATCCGTACGACACGCCGGAGATCCTGTCGTGGCAGGTGACCGCGTCGACCGCGTATGGCCAGTGGGTCAATGCCGAAACTCAACGTCCCATCCATGTATAACCGCTTTGACCGGCGCGTCCGCGCTGCGCTGCACGCGCTGCTGCTAGTCCTCGGCGTTTTCCCAATCCTGTTCGGCGCAGGCGCCGCGCGCGCCGACGACGACTTCCTGCCGCCGGACGCCGCATTCAGCTTCAGTGCGACCGAAAATCCGGGCGAGATCGACGTCCATTACAAGATCGCGGACGGTTATTACATGTACCGGGAGCGGTTCGCGTTCGCGACGCGCAACGGCACCGCGACGCTCGGCGACCCGCAACTGCCGGCCGGTCATGTGAAGTTCGACCAGACGTTCCAGAAGAACGTCGAGACCTATCGCGGCGACCTGACGATCCGCGTGCCGGTGAAGCAGGCGGCGGGGCCGTTCGATCTTGCGGTCACGTCGCAAGGCTGCGCGGACGCGGGCATCTGTTATCCGCCGATGGAGCGTGTGTACCACGTGAGCGGTGTGGCGCTTCAGTCCGCCGCGGCGAATACAACGGCGGCGCAGCCGGCGACCGCGTCACCTGCGGTAATAGCCGCAGCGGCCTCCACGGCCGGTCAGCCTTGGTACGAGCGTGCAACGAGCGCCGATTACGCGCAGTCGCTGCTGCAAGGCGGTGGCTTCTTCGCGGTCGTCGGCCTGTACTTCGTCGCCGGGATGGTGTTGAGCCTG